>JAAKDF010000004.1 GCA_011754105.1 Serratia symbiotica | reverse complement strand
GTGTCCTACACTCACATGGGGAGGCCCCACACTACCATCGGCGCTACGGCGTTTCACTGCTGAGTTCGGCATGGGATTCAGGTGGGGCCACCGCGCTATTGCCGCCAGGCAAAGTCTGTTTAATTTTTTTATTCTCGGCCGTTACTGAAGTAACTACCTGAATTAATCTCGTAACTCGCTGAAAATAACTTACCCCGGCCTATTACAACACCTTCGGTGTTGTAATGTTGAGCCTCACGGCTCATTAGTACTGGTTAGCTCAAAGCATTGCTGCTCTTAAACACCCAGCCTATCTACGTCTTCGTTTTAAACGTGATTTAAGAGACTTATCCATATCCAGGTAAGCCTCATCTCGAGGCCAGTTTCGCGCTTAGATGCTTTCATAGCTAATCTGTTCCACGCTTAGCTAGCGATCGTGGCTTACACTACGCTCTTTCCTCTGAAGAGTCAAGCCATTATTTTGGCTTTCCTCTTGGTGATCTGGCTACGTAGCTGCCGGAATACCGAGTCTATTGGGGTGCAATATAGGGAGTTCTGAGTAGAATGCAACAGGCATTTTTCAAAAATTTATCAACCGTTTAATGTTTAACTAAAAACCCGCTAAAGCGGCAGTACCTTCAATGTTTTGAAGCCATATCTCTGTAAAATAGGCAATAAAGCATCAGTATTTTTATCTAGTGCCATGCAATACGCCAGATTATCTTCTTGAGTCGTTAATAAATTTTCCTGCTTGGAAATAAGCCAGGCGGTTCGCCGGGCAATAGCGTAATTGGAATCTACCAGCCGGATACCTTCTGGTAGTACAAGTGTCAGTTCTTCTGCTAATAATGGAAAATGGGTACAACCGAGCACTACGGTATCAGGCGGCTCGCTCATCTTCAGCCACCGATGCAGGATCTTCTTCAACGTTAAAAGCGGTACGGTTGCACCATGCAACTTAGCTTCCGCTAATTCCACCAATTCAGAAGAACCCAGCAGTTCAATTTTGCAGTCAGTAGCGAAGCGGGTAATCAATTCGTGGGTATAATTGCGTTGAACAGTGCCTAGAGTGGCCAGCAAGCCAACGATACCGTTGGATGTAAGACGGGCGGCTGGTTTGATGGCAGGCACAACACCCACAACCGGGAAACTGAAGCATTCGCGCAATGCCGATAGGGAAATGGTACTTGCGGTATTACAGGCGATAATCACAAGGATAATAGGATGGCGTTGTTGCACAGCGCTGGTAATCTCCAGCACACGTTCAACAATAAACTCTTCAGATTTTTCGCCGTAAGGGAACGCCACGTTATCAAAAGTATATATATAGTGGAGCTCAGGCAGCAGTTGCCGAACCTCCTGGTATACCGATAACCCACCAACGCCAGAGTCAAATACTAGCACAGTCTGGCGGGTATTTGCGGTACTGTTAGACAGTATCACTTCATGTGAGGTAGGATTTCCTGCCTGGCGTAACGTAGCCATCAGCCGTCTCATAATTTTTATCAAAAAGATTAGTAATTCTACCACGAACTGGCGTTGTTGAATAAATCTAATATTTTGCCAGCACGAGGATCAGGTCACTCTCCTGCTATCAAAATAGTGATATGGCATGGTCCAGCAAAAGTTCAAAATCACTAACTGGAAGGCTTACAACAACGCCCTTATCACTCGGGGTTCACTCACTTTCTAGGTGGATAAAACGGCACTTCACTCCTGGTACTACGAGGCAAAACCTTCTCTGCGTGGTCGTCTACAACATTATTCCGATACGGCAATGACCAGAGCATTAATGCTAAAACGAATTTTCGGCCTGACACTTCGCGCTCTCCAGGGCTTCGTCGACTCCATTTTCAAATTGATGAAAGTGCCGTTGAACTGCCCAGACTATACCTGCATCAGTAAGCGATCGAAGTCCGTAAGTGTCCCGTTTAAGACTACAATGCCGGGTGAAATTGCGCACCTCGTTATAAAACACGGTCAGGGGGAATGGCGGTTCTGGCTAAAACGTCATTTAGCCGTAGATACAGAAACACATGAGGTAATTTGTGCTGACCTTTCCTTGAGCAATGTCACCGATACGGAAGCCTTCTCAGGTCTCATCCGCCAGCCGTACCGTAAAGTCAAAGCCGCCTCGGCGGATGTAGTTCACGATAGGCGAGTGAATCATGATGAGTTAAGGCGCAAGAAGATAAGGGCGTTAATACCGCCCAGAAGCGTAGCCCGTTATTGGTCGGCAGACTATGCAGACCGAAATCAAGCGGTGGCAAACCAGCTCCTTACCGGAGACAACACAAGGACGAAAAGTATGACATGCTACCCCCGACGTATAGCCGAAACAGCGATGTACAGAGTACAACAGCTATGTGGTGGTCACCTATCGCTGCGAGATTATCAGGAGACTTTTTATTCCAAATTTGATTTATTCAACAACGCCCCTGGGCAGTGCTCATCATCTTCAGGTACTCCCTGTACACTTTGGGTATTGCGCGCTGCTCGTATCCAAACTAGCTGCACTGGGATAGGCCCTAAGTGACTGGCATTACGCCGCAGTTGGCGTTAAATTTAGCCGCCAATCAGGCTTTCATCACTGACCTTTTACTTCTTTCAGGCCGTTAAACGGCGCGCGGTTACCCAGCGCTTCTTCTATACGAATCAACTGATTATATTTGGCAACGCGATCGGAACGACTCATGGAGCCTGTTTTGATCTGGCCCGCCGCAGTACCTACCGCCAGGTCCGCGATGGTGGCATCTTCGGTCTCACCTGAACGGTGAGAGATAACCGCAGTATAGCCAGCCTCTTTTGCCATCTTGTTAGCGGCCAAAGTTTCGGTCAGAGAACCGATTTGGTTGAATTTGATCAGAATGGAGTTAGCGATACCTTTTTCGATACCTTCTTTCAGTATCTTGGTGTTGGTCACAAACAGGTCGTCACCTACCAATTGGATTTTGTTGCCCAGCACTTTGGTCTGATAGGCAAAACCATCCCAATCAGATTCATCCAGGCCATCTTCGATCGATACGATGGGGTACTGTTTGGTCAAGTCTTCTAGGAAGTGGGTAAACTCTTTAGAAGTGAAAGCTTTGTTGCCTTCACCAGCCAGCACGTATTTACCGTCTTTGTAAAACGAGGAAGCCGCACAGTCCATCGCCAAGGTCACATCTTTGCCTAGCTCGTAACCCGCCGCTTTTACCGCTTCAGCGATAACTGCCAGTGCTTCAGCGTTAGAACCGAGATTTGGAGCATAGCCGCCTTCATCTCCCACTGCGGTGTTCATGCCTTTGGCTTTCAGTACTTTCGCTAGGTGATGGAACACTTCAGAGCCGATGCGCACCGCTTCTTTAAGGGTTTTCGCGCCAATTGGCTGGATCATAAATTCCTGAATATCGACGTTGTTGTCCGCATGCTCGCCGCCGTTTATAATGTTCATCATCGGCAGTGGCATGGAGAATTTGCCTGGGGTGCCGTTTAGCTCGGCGATATGTTCGTACAGCGCCATGCCTTTGGAGGCAGCAGCAGCCTTCGCCACAGCCAGGGAAGCCGCCAGAATGGCGTTAGCACCAAATTGGGATTTGTTCTCGGTGCCGTCTAGCTCAATCATGATCCTGTCAATGTTCGCCTGATCTTGCGCATCTTTACCCCGTACAGCCTGAGCGAGCGGGCCGTTTACTGCAGCAATGGCTTTCAAGACGCCTTTACCCAAGAAACGAGCTTTGTCACCGTCGCGCAGTTCCAAGGATTCACGGGAACCGGTAGAAGCACCTGAGGGTGCCGCAGCCAGACCGACGAAGCCGCCTTCAAGATGCACTTCGGCTTCAACAGTCGGGTTACCACGGGAGTCGATGATTTCACGACCGATGACTTTAACAATTTTGGACATTAGAGTTTCCTCAGTACAAGTTAAACTAAAATTCAAGAGAAGCAGCACTCGCTTTTCACCGTGCAGCTGCCTAACAATAGGTTATTTCATCTGGCGCTTATGACGCTCACTAGCAGCTTTCACAAAACCCGCGAAGAGCGGATGACCTTCACGCGGTGTTGAAGTAAATTCCGGATGGAACTGGCAGGCCACAAACCACGGGTGATTTGGAAGTTCAATGATCTCAACTAGTTTGTTGTCGGCAGAAAGACCGGCTACGCGTAGCCCAGCAGCTTCGATCTGCTTCAATAGCATGTTGTTAACTTCGTAGCGGTGACGATGGCGTTCAACAATGGTCGGTTCACCGTATAATTGACGCACCAGACTGTTTTCTTCCAGGTGGCATTGCTGGCTACCGACACGCATCGTTCCCCCCAAATCGCTTTCTTCGGTGCGCACTTCGATGTTACCGTCTTCATCACGCCATTCGGTGATCAAGGCCACCACCGGGTATTTACAATCTGGTGCAAACTCGGTTGAGGTAGCGTTCTCAAGACCCGTCACATTACGGGCGAACTCCATCAAAGCTACCTGCATACCCAGACAAATGCCTAGGTAAGGGATCGCGTTCTCACGCGCATAGCGCGTGGCCATAATCATGCCTTCCACGCCGCGATAACCGAAACCTCCAGGTAGCAGGATTGCATCCAGCCCTTTTAGCACTTCTACGCCACGGGTTTCCACATCCTGCGAGTCGATCAACTTGATGTTCACAGTCAGACGTTTTTTCAACCCGCCATGCTTCAATGCTTCAATCACCGACTTATAGGCATCTGGCAGTTCAACATATTTCCCTACCATGCCAATAGTCACTTCGCCGCCCGGATTAGCTTCTTCGTAGATAACCTGTTCCCATTCTGAAAGGTTTGCTTCCGGTACATTCAGGCTAAATCGTTTACAGATATAATCATCTAACCCTTGAGATTTTAATAGGCCTGGAATTTTATAGATGGAATCAACATCTTTAAGGGAAATAACCGCCTTCTCTGGCACGTTGCAAAAAAGTGCGATTTTCGCGCGTTCGTTAGCAGAAACTGTGCAATCAGAACGGCAAATCAGCACATCCGGCTGGATACCAATTGAAAGCAGCTCTTTTACGGAATGCTGGGTGGGTTTGGTTTTCACTTCACCTGCAGCTGCCATATAAGGCACCAGCGTCAGATGCATGTAAAGGGTGTGCTCACGGCCGACTTCCATCGCCATCTGGCGTATGGCTTCGAGAAATGGCAGTGATTCGATATCGCCAACAGTACCGCCTACTTCCACCAACACCACATTATGGCTTTCGCCACCTTGCAGAATGCGCTCTTTGATCGCGTTGGTGATATGAGGGATAACTTGCACGGTAGCACCCAGGTAATCGCCACGGCGTTCTTTACGCAGAACGTCAGAGTAGATACGACCAGTGGTGAAGTTATTGCGGCTCGACATTTTAGTGCGGATGAAGCGCTCGTAGTGACCCAAATCCAGATCGGTTTCTGCACCATCTTCAGTGACAAAAACTTCCCCATGCTGAATCGGACTTATAGTACCCGGATCGACGTTGATATACGGGTCCAGTTTGATGATGGTAACGTTGAGGCCACGGGCTTCAAGAATAGCCGCCAGGGAGGCTGCTGCAATGCCTTTACCCAGAGAAGACACAACCCCTCCGGTCACAAAAATATAATTAGTTGTCATGCTGAACCTGAGAGTTTAGGTTTAAAGAAGATGGAAGAACGAAATAGGACGGGGGAAAAGTATACCCGAACCTTATTCGGCTTACAAACGATCGTTTTACTGCACATCATCTCTGCTGCCAACTCCGGTCTTCATCGGAATTTTTATACTTCAAAACCACTATAACTATTGATAAAACAGCCAGTTAACAGGGAAATATTATTTCCCAGTCTCGCTGTCACGATGAAACACATTCTGTTTAAGTTTGTTGAATTTCCTGCTGCCACTCCTGTTTTAAACGTGACAGGTTTGAAGTTTAGTGCCTATCCCAGTGGGCGTATATTGTTGCAAACAGTTTGGACCAAGAAATCGCAACAACAGCAGCATAAAGGGAGTCCTTAAGGAGGGTGATCACGGCCAATAGCCAAAATGGCAAATAAAATAGCCTTATGGGATAAGTTCTTAACCGTTTCAACTTGAATGTGTCTTGTCAACTATCGACATGGGGTACTGCGCATGTAGAACAGTTTTCTGGGCGTTTACCCTGTTGCTAAGCCGCTTCCATTTGCTCTTGCGTAGCATCTTCCAGGCGTAGCCCTTGCTGTCTGGTGATCTCTTCCACCTGGAGGAAATGCCGTTCGAACTTGCGATGCGCCACCTGAAAGGCGTTTTCTGCCTTATGGCCGAGGTGGCGCGCTAAGTTGACCGTGGCGAACAGCAGATTGCCAATCTCTTTCTCCTATTTTTGCTCATCAAATACCGCATGGCGAGCTTCATGCATCACCTTCTCAACGATCTCTTCATACACCTTGTTTAGTACGGGAGCTAAGGTGTTCCAGTCAAAGCCTACAGCAGCCGCAGCGCTTTTAGATTTTGTGAGACCTCATCAGCGCTGGCAGCGCCTGTGGGATATATTCCAAAGCCGATGAGCATACCTTCTCGTCACGCTCATCGGCTTTCAGTTGATCCCAAAGCGCCGCAACGTTCTCACTGTCAGCACCAAACATGTGCGGATGATGTAGCTACAGTTTATCGCTGATAGCGTTGCAGACTTCATCGAAATTAAAAAACCCTTGTTCTTGACCCGTCTGGGCGTAAAATTCCACCTGGAACAGCACGTCACCTAACTCGTCACGCAGGTCGGCGTAGTCCTGACGCTCAATGGCGTACCAGTACTTCATATGTCTCTTCCAGTGTATAGGGTGCAAGGGTGCCTAAGGAGGTCTGCTGGCGATCCCATGAGCCACCCGCCTGCGTGTGGCTCAGCATTGTCATAATCTTCATCAGGAGTTTCAGCGGGGGAGATGAGGTCATATGAAAATCTCTGATAATAAAAAAAGGATAGGCACTCATTTCTGTACTCGCACAGTTTATTGCCAATTACATCCAGACGCTGGTAGCCAAAACAATACGATTTGAAAGGCAAAGTATACCTAGTTGCCATGCAAACGTTTAGCGTCGATCACGTCCAGTAGTTGATTAAGCTTCGCCAACACCCGGCTCAGTACCAACTGGTTGTATATTTCGATATCAATATCAATAGTAGCCAGTTGCTTTTTGGTATCGCTGCGGCTAGCGACACCCAACACATTGACCTTCTCGTTGTCAAAAATGGTGGTGATGTCACCCAGCAGCCCACTACGATCATTCGCCATCATGCGCACTACTAAACTCTCCGGTGCATGTAACTGTAGTTCAATCAACTGATCACAATCGGCATGGTGAATTGAGATGCCAAGCCCCTTATGTTGTACTAGGTGGGGCATCGCTTCGCGATCTTGTTCTTCGGCGCTCAGCTTATTAAACTTGCTTTGCAGGAAGTTCCCCATCTGATTAAGTCGAATGTCGCCGCCACCGATCGCCGCCAATAACACATCCAACGAGTACATGTTATAGCGCAGGATCAGCAATTTTTTAGCATCTTTCAGGTTGATGCCCAGGTGCGCTAACTTGTTATCCAACATTTGGCACCCGGCGAGAATGTTCTTGTCACGATCTTGTTTGAAAAACCAATGGTGGATCTTCGAATGCCCACGGCTGGTAGTCACGTAGCCCAGGTTGGGGTTCAACCAATCGCGGCTCGGATTGGGCCGTTTTTGGATATTCATCTCAATTTGATTACCTATCCCTAACTGATAAGTAAAAGGCACGATGCGGCCACCAACCGTTGCACCAATGCAACGGTGCCCCACATCACTGTAGATATAGTAGGCAAAATCGAGCGGCGTCGACCATGCAGGCAGATATACGACATCACCTTTCGGGGTAAAGACATACACTCGGTCATCAAACACTTGGCTACGCACTTTATCGAGCATCTCGCTGGAGTCCGCCATCTCTTCCTGCCAGGTAATCAATTTGCGCAACCAGGCGATGCGCTCCTCGTAACCGGAACGCATTGTCGCCCCGGCGCCCTCTTTATATTTCCAGTGTGCGGCCACGCCTAGCTCGGCATTTTCGTGCATCTGGCGGGTACGGATCTGTATTTCCAGCGTTTTACTACGAGGGCCAAGAACAACCGTGTGGATCGACTGATAGCCGTTGGGCTTAGGGTTGGCAACGTAATCGTCAAATTCGTTCGGTAGATGACGGAAGTAGGTATGCACAATCCCTAACGCGGCATAACAGTCCTGCAAGCGCTCGACCACCACACGCACCGCCCGAACATCAAACAGTTCGTTAAAGGAAAGATTTTTTTTCTGCATTTTGCGCCAGATGCTATAGATGTGTTTCGGGCGTCCATAGATCTCAGCTTTGACGTTCTCATCAGCCATGGCACTGCGTAACGAAGCAACGAAATCATCGATAAATTGTTCACGATCAATGCGGCGCTCATGCAGAAGATTGGCGATACGCTTGTATTCTTCCGGGTGCAGATAGCGGAAGCATAAATCCTCCAATTCCCATTTGATTTGCCCGATGCCCAGGCGGTTGGCCAGCGGTGCATAAATATTGAAACACTCTTTGGCGGCTAACACGCGCTCATCTTCAGGCGCGTCCTTTACTTCACGCAGGTGGACGATGCACTCCGCCAGCTTGATCACCACACAGCGAAAATCCTCCACCATTGCCAACAATATACGACGCACATTGTCGACCTGCTCGTAGGCCATCGAACCATTTTGGGTGGCTTTTAGTTGACGGATAGCATCCATATTGCGCACACCATGTACCAGATAGGTGATCTCCTTGCCAAACGTTGCGGTCATGGTCTCTTCCTGCACGATGCCGACATCCGACAATGGGAACAGCATCGCAGCGCGCATACTGTCATTATCCATGCTCAGAGTGGAGAGAATTTCAACCATTTCAAGCCCACGCAACAACAATAGCGGCGCATTAGGGTAGTTTTGGGTCTGCTGTTCACAATAACGCCAGGTTGTGGCTAATCGCTCACATAATTTTGGGCTAGTTAGCCCCAAACTGGCGATCCACTCATCAAGAGCGAATTCAACTGCCGTATTTAGATGTGCACTCCTTACCGCAACCATAACCAACCCCTCTCTACTTTGCAGCGCCATTGACCAAGATGCCCCGTATGCAGAAACATTTATACCCTAAATAATTCGAGTTGCTGGAAGGCGGCAACGTAGAGACAAATCGGTAGAGAACCAATTTGAACCACGCTTGCGCTGAGCTGCAGGCTTAACTTCAGGGATGAGGTTGCTTAATCCCCAGGCACTTAACCAGTCAGTGACAGGGGTAAGAGCAAAGAAAACTAACGCATAAACAACGTGAAATATCACGGGTATACAGCACCTGAACGCATACCAGACACTAACCGGTACCAAGTCGCTAGCCTTCGTGGTGTGGGATATATCACACCCAGTGATCATAATCTATGACATCATTCCAAGCGTCCCTGCCAGGCCAGGTTCCAGCAACCCCTGATCTACTTGCTCAACGTATGCCTCCCACTTCTCATCGAAAATGAGACATTTTCTTAAAGATATTTTATGCCCATTATATTGCCATTCACTACCAGTGTGGCAACACCTTACATGAGGGGTACCAGCACGCTTCTGCCCACTACGGGCTATGGGGGCTTATTTGGGGCCAACTGAATTTCTACCCGTTTTCACCCTGCCTTGGCGTTGTTGAATAAATCGAATGTTTTGCCGGCACGAGGATCAGATGACTCTACTGCTGTCAAAATAGTGACATTCCGTGTCCAAGCAATAGTTCAAGATCACCAACTGGAAGGCTTACAACAACGCCATTATCACTCGGAGTTCACTCAATAATTTTTGGGTAGATGAAACTGCACTTCACGCTTATTACTGCTGAGGCAAAACCTTTTCTGCGTGGTCGCCAACAACATTTATTCCGATATGGCATGGCAATGACCAGCTTATTGATGCTGAAACGGATTTTAGGCCTGACACTTCGCGCCGTCTAGGGCTTCGTCGATTCCATTTTCACACTGATAAAAGTGCCGTTGAACTACTAAGACTATACCTGCATCAGTAAGCAGGTGAAATCCGTCAATGTCCCGTTTAAAACCCACACGCTGGGTAAAATTGCGCACCTGGT
Organism: Serratia symbiotica; assembly: GCA_011754105.1. Taxonomy (GTDB): domain Bacteria; phylum Pseudomonadota; class Gammaproteobacteria; order Enterobacterales; family Enterobacteriaceae; genus Serratia; species Serratia symbiotica_E. The sequence continues at coordinate 86,047 of JAAKDF010000004.1, read as the reverse complement.
TATCGACTCTACCGGGCTCAACGTATTGGGTGAAGGGAAGTGGATGGTAAAAAACATGGTTAGGAAAAACGGCGGCTCTGGTGAAAACTGCATTTGGCCGTAGATACAGAAACATATGAAGTCATCTGTTCTGACCTTTCCTTGAGCAATGTCACCGATACGAAAGCATTCCCAGGTCTCATCTGCCAGACCTACCGTGAAGTGGAGCCCGTTATTGGTCGGCAGACTATGCAGACCAAAATCAAGCGGTAGCGAACCATCGCCTTAACGGAGATAATACACTGAGGAAAAGTATGAAAGGCTACCACCGATGTTCTATAGCCGAAACAGCGACGTACAGAGTACAATAGCTATTTGGTAGTCACCTGTCGCTGCGAAACGATGACGCTTGCCGGTATGCCAGAAACTGTACTCGTTGCCTGAAAGAGTCCCATTAACGGGACTCTTTATTCCAAATCAAATTTATTCAACAAAGCTGTCAATACCCGCAAATACATGAAGAATGGATCCCCGACGCTATCAATTTTGCGGAAGGCACTGGCAACAGTTTTATAGAATAAATTCCCCGTGATTGCTTCCCCCCATTACTACTAGAGATGTTGATACAGTTTCTCAAAAGTGAAGATATTTTTCCACGGCGTCTTCGAGATCGGCAATGCAATAAGAAATATCGGTGGCAGCTTCCATAATATAAATCAAAGGGAAACGGTTAAATTCGCCCATATGCAGTTCGCGACTAAAGCGATCAACATACGCTTCCTCCGCCAAATAATAACCGGGCTTTATTATCAGGTAGCTGTGGCTAGCTGGGATCTCGCTCGCCCAATAGGCCGGCGGGTATATTTCAAAATATAACCCACCTGCGCGTAATTTAGGTTGAGATTCAGCAGGATATAGACCATGCGGATCGCCTGAGCATTGCCTTCAAAATTGGCTGAGATCTTGACTAACGCGGCTGCGCCGCCGGTTAAGTTTGCTTTCTCCCTGATGCAGGCGTAGCAGCTCAACCAGATACCTATAGTGGCTACCCGGCCCGCTGCCGCAACTGGCTGGATCGAGCCGCTAGGTTAACCAGTCGTTGATTGCCGACTCGCTGAAGTAGCCGAACGGCGGATTGCCGATATCATGCATCAGACAGACCGTTTTAATGATACTTTCAAAGTGAGTGAACAACCCGGGTTAGACCAAGCTCATTGATGCGCCCAACTAGTTTGAATCTATTGAGGATCTCTTTGGCGATATGCCGCCCGACCTGCTGCACTTCCATCGAATAGGTCAGGCGGCTACGCACTGGCGCATTACGCTCCAACGCAAAAAACCCAGGTCTTTGCGTTGGAGCGTAATGCGCCAGCGATCGCTCTCAAACTGCCGCACAATGTCTTACTCGTCTTTGGCCTCAATAGGTTTGCCGAATGGCCGCAGAAAGCTGATTTTTTGCTTGAAGTCGATCCCGGACATCTGTTTCTCTTCAGTTGCACCTACCTCTGTGATAACAATTCCAGCCAGCCGATGCAATGAATTATCTTTCTGATAGCCATGATAGACTATGGTGCAATTCCCCCACCTAATCAGCGAGTGTTATTTGTGAAAGTAGCCATCATTGGCGCAATGGAGCAAGAAGTCGCCCTACTGCGCGATCAAATCGAAAACCGTCAGACCATTCAACGCGCGGGCAGTGAAATTTATATCGGCAAAATCGGCATTGTCGACGTTGCCCTGCTAAAATCTGGTATCGGCAAAGTCTCTGCGGCCATAGGCACCACCCTGTTGCTGCAACATTGCCAGCCGGACGTGGTGATTAATACTGGTTCCGCCGCCGGCCTTGCCAGCACGCTAAAGGTTGGCGATATCGTGGTGTCCGAAGAAGTGTGTTACCACGATGCAGACGTAACTGCCTTTGGCTATGAGCCAGGACAGATGGCCCGTTGCCCAGCAGCGTTCGTAGCCGATGGTGCGCTGATAGCTCTGGCGGAAAGTGGCATTAAACAGTTGAAACTGAACGCAGTGCGCGGCTTGATTTGCAGCGGCGATGCATTTATCAACGGTGCAGAACCGTTGGCACGTATTCGCGCTACCTTCCCAAACGTTGTGGCAGTTGAAATGGAAGCTGCAGCGATCGGCCACGTCTGCCACCTGTTCGGAACGCCGTTTGTGATAGTGCGAGCTATCTCCGACGTCGCAGACAACGTATCCCATATAAGCTTTGATGAATTCCTCACAGTGGTGGCCAATCAGTCTACGATGATGGTTAACACTATGCTGCAAGCCCTGGACAAACGCGTTTGAGGTGCAGCCAAGCGCCGATCACCGAACAGACTGTCGCGTAGGGGATGACAGAAGCATTAACGCGCTAGCCATAAGGGAATACGGATCAATACCCTGGCAGGAGAAAGTCAGATACTGAATGAAGAACCACAGCCACAGGTCGTTTTGGCATTCGGGTTGGCTACCACAAAACGTGCGCCTTCCAGCCCTTCAGTATAATCCACCGCCCCCCCCACCAAATATTGTAGGCTCATCGGATCGACCACCAGCGCAACACCTTTCTTCTCAATAGTCGTGTCGCCATCATTTATTTTGTCATCAAATATGAAGCCGTACTGAAAACCACTACAGCCGCCGCCGGTAATGTAAACCCGTAATTTTAGGTTCGGGTTTTCTTCATTAGCGATCAGGAATTTAACCTTGTTTGCTGCTGCCTCAGTAAATTGCAGGGGCAATGCAGTTTTATCATTCATACTCTTTACTCCCAACCTGGTTCAGCATCAGATCGCTACATTAGCTGCATGATTAATAATGACGATTATCCAATACCTAAGTATTGCGTTCAAGTATTCACCCTATTTTGCTTTACCCCGTTTCTCCGTCACCTCACCACCGGCTAAAAGCCTATCCTAGTAGGTTCTTAACCACCAGCTGCGACTAATCACTCTTTGTCGATGAACATTTCATAACGCGACACTCTCCTCTAGAATAGTGCGGTCAAATCATTCAAAAAATTCAGGAGCTAATTTATGAGTTTACCTAGCAAATCCGCAAGTCTGTATGCCCATGCGCAACAGGTGATCCCCGGTGGGGTTAACTCTCCGGTACGCGCTTTCACGGGTGTCGGCGGTGTGCCACTTTTTATCGAGCGGGCAGAGGGAGCATACCTGTTCGACGTCGATGGCAAAGCCTACATCGATTATGTCGGCTCCTGGGGGCCGATGGTGCTTGGGCACAATCATCCTGCTATCCGCAACGCGGTAATCGAAGCGGCACAGCGCGGCCTAAGCTTCGGTGCGCCAACCGAGATAGAAATCAGCATGGCGCAGTTAGTCACCGAACTGGTGCCGACCATGGATAAGGTGCGCATGGTTAATTCAGGCACCGAGGCAACCATGAGTGCCATTCGTCTGGCGCGTGGCTACACCCACCGCGATAAAATCATCAAGTTTGAAGGGTGCTACCACGGCCACGCCGACTGCCTACTGGTGAAAGCCGGTTCCGGCGCATTGACCCTTGGCCAGCCAAACTCGCCTGGGGTACCCGCTGACTTTGCTAAGCATACCCTTACCTGCATCTATAACGATTTATACTCAGTGCGCACGGCGTTCGAGCAATACCCTTCAGAAATTGCCTGCATCATAGTCGAACCCGTGGCTGGCAACATGAACTGCGTACCCCCACTACCGGAGTTCCTTCCGGGCCTGCGCACACTATGCGACGAATATGGCGCATTGCTGATTATCGATGAAGTGATGACCGGCTTCCGAGTAGCACTGGCTGGTGCGCAGTCCTATTATCACGTCGAACCGGATCTGACCTGCCTAGGTAAAATCATTAGCGGTGGCATGCCGGTAGGAGCCTTCGGTGGACGTCGTGAAGTGATGGACGTGCTGGCACCAACCGGCCCGGTTTACCAAGCAGGAACACTGTCCGGCAACCCGATCGCTATGGCAGCGGGCTATGCCTGCCTGACCGCAGTGTCGCAGGGAGGTGTACACCAGACACTGACCGAACTGACCGACAGGTTGGCGGAAGGTCTGCGACACGCGGCGAAAGAAGAAAACATTCCACTGGTAGTCAACCATGTCGGCGGCATGTTCGGCTTGTTCTTCACTGACGCCCCAGCGGTCACCTGCTATCAGCAAGTCATGCAATGCAACGTAGAGTGCTTCAAGCGCTTCTTCCACCTGATGCTGGAAGAAGGCATCTATCTGGCACCCTCGGCGTTTGAAGCTGGCTTCATGTCCGTGGCACACAGTAAGACAAATATTCAGCGCACTATCGACGCCGCGCAACGCTGCTTTGCCAAGCTGTAAGCTTGCACGGTAAGAACAACTGGAGTTGGCCGTAGTACCTACTTTTTTTCTGCCATTTATAGCAGCATGCCGTAAATGGTAGTAGTGCCACCACTACTACCAGGGTACCCATTACCTGGCTCGCCAGCGCTACCGCAGCGCGCGGTGTCTGCAGCGGATCGCTATGCGGATCACGCGCTAATGCACTGATCTTCTTGCTCATTAACTTATTATGACTCACTCTCCCAAGGCGGCTTTAATTTTACGGTACCGTCGTTTAGCGGATGAGACCTGGGAAGGCTTACGTATCGGTGATATTGCTCAAGGAAAGTTCAGTACAGATGACATTATGTGTTTCTGTATCTACGAACAAATGTAGTTTTCGCCAGATCCGCCGTTTTTCAAGACCGTGTTTTATAGCTAGCTGCGCAATTTTACCAGGCGTTGGGGTTTTAAATGGGATATTGACGGATTTCACCCGCTTTCTGATGCAGGTGTAGTACTTGGCAGTTCAACGGCACTTTCATAAGTGTGAAAATGGAGTCGATGCAGCTATGTAGGGAGCGAAATGTCAGGCTGAAAATCTGTTTCAGCATTAATGCTCTGGTCATTGTTATATTGGAATAATGCTGTTGGAGACCACGCAGAGAAGATAATACCTCGCAGTACCAGGCGTAAAGCGCCGTTTCATCCACTCAGAAATTGAGTGAATCCTTAGTGATAATGGCGTTGCTTTTATTCTTCTAGTTGGTGATCTTGAACTGTTGCTTGGCCACGGAATGTCTCTTTTTTGAGAGAAAGAGAGGCATCTAATCCTTGTGCCGGCCAAAAGTTCGATTTATTCAACAATGCCCCAGAACATTGCCGTTGCCCAATTCAGCGGCGTTACAAATCCACGGTAAAACGGGAGCGCTTATATATAGCAGGCATGCTCACTGCTAAGGATGAAAACTGCTAAGCTCGCGTGATTAGGCCATGTTGGCATATCATTATTGACGCTACCTTTTCCCATCGTTAACGTGGGTATCTATTTCTCTACGATCGTCCAAAAGGATAACAGAAAGTCATGCTAATCTGCAAAGTTAGTTTGCTGCGTTTGATCCCGCTGTCCAGCTTGGTGCTGACCGCCTGTACCACGACCAAGCCGGCCACCAGCCTCAATTCATCACAGTGGCACACCCACCAGCAGGCGGTGCAGCAGCTTAGCCAATACCAGACCCGTGGCTCCTTTTCCTATCTGTCTGATAAGAAAAAGGTTTACGCGCGTTTCTTCTGGCAACAATATTCCCCAGAGCATTATCGTTTACTGCTAACCAACCCGCTTGGCAGTACCGAGCTGGATCTGAACGTGCGGTTAAACGTGGTGCAATTAACCGACCATCAGGGCAAGCGCTACGTCAGCGACAACGCAGAGGAGATGATTCACAGATTGAGCGGTATGGAGATCCCACTGAAAAACCTGCTCCAGTGGATACTTGGACTGCCTGGTGGATCCAACGACTTCACGCTGGATGATCAGTACCGTCTGAGCAGGTTGAACTATCAGCAAGGTAACCTGAGCTGGGCCGTGGATTACCAAGACTACAGCGGCGCGATCACACCGCAATTGCCAAGCCGGCTGGAACTGAAACAAGGTGACCAGCGTATCAAACTAAAAATAGATAGCTGGGCGATCAAATGATTCGCCAGTGGCCCTCTCCCGCTAAGCTCAACCTGTTTTTATATATCACCGGTCAGCGTAAGGATGGTTATCACCTGTTACAGACGCTATTCCAGTTTCTCGATTACAGCGATACCCTAACCTTAGACCCGCGCCAAGATGACAGCATTCTTCTGATGACACCGCTAGATGGTGTGCCAGATGATAACAACCTGATCGTGCGTGCCGCTCGCCTGCTACAAAAACATTGTGATCGACACGGGCTACTCAGCGCGCAATGCGGTGCCGACATCAGCATCGACAAACGCCTGCCTATGGGCGGCGGTTTAGGTGGCGGCTCCTCCAACGCCGCCACCGTACTTGTGGCGCTGAACGAATTGTGGCACTGCGGACTGAGTAATAACCAGTTGGCTGAGTTAGGACTCAGTCTTGGTGCCGACGTACCCGTCTTCTTGCACGGCTATGCGGCATTCGCCGAAGGTATCGGCGAACAATTGCAGCCAGCTAATCCGCCGGAAAAGTGGTATCTGGTGGCTCATCCTGGCATCAATATCCCCACCCCAGTGATTTTCGGCGACGCAGAATTAAAACGCGACACCCCAGTTCGCTGCTTAAATGAGCTATTATTGGCTCCTTACTCAAATGATTGCGAACCGATCGTCAGAAAACGGTTTCGTGAGGTTGAGCAGCTTGTTTCATGGCTGTTAGAATACGCTCCGTCACGCCTAACAGGCACGGGCTCTTGTGTATTTGCAGAATTTGATACAGAAATCACCGCTCGTCATGTGTTGAATCAAGCTCCGATTTGGTTACATGGTTTTGTCGCGCGTGGGGTTAACATTTCTCCACTACAATCACATCCGTACCGGGCAGTTTGAGTCGTATTTTAACGTTTCGCTACGCAGGATCATGCGCAACCTAGCGCTATTATCCCTGAGACGCATGCAGTTTTAATATAGTGTTACATACCCATATGCATATTGCGTCGGTGCCGCCAACTGTGCCCCTGGCGAAGGCCGGATGACAATATCTTCTCTGAACGCAAGCCTGAGGTTCTTCTCGTGCCTGATATGAAGCTTTTTGCTGGTAACGCCACCCCGGAACTAGCACAACGTATTGCCAACTGTTTGTACACCAGCCTTGGTGACGCAGCTGTGGGTCGTTTTAGCGACGGCGAAGTGAGCGTACAAATCAACGAAAATGTACGCGGTGGTGATATTTTTATCATCCAGTCTACCTGCGCTCCAACCAACGACAACCTAATGGAACTAGTCGTAATGGTTGATGCCCTGCGCCGTGCTTCCGCAGGGCGTATCACTGCCGTTATCCCTTACTTTGGCTATGCCCGTCAGGATCGGCGTGTGCGTTCTGCGCGCGTGCCAATCACGGCCAGAGTCGTCGCCGACTTCCTCTCCAGCGTTGGGGTTGATCGTGTATTGACAGTGGATCTGCATGCCGAGCAGATTCAAGGTTTCTTTGACGTCCCGGTAGATAATGTATTCGGTAGCCCAATCTTGCTAGAAGACATGCTGCAACAGAATCTAGAAAAACCCATTTTAGTTTCTCCAGACATTGGCGGCGTAGTGCGCGCCCGCGCTATCGCTAAACTGCTAAATGATACAGATATGGCTATTATCGATAAACGCCGCCCGCGCGCGAACGTTTCTCAGGTTATGCATATCATCGGTGATGTAGCAGGCCGTGACTGTGTGCTGGTCGATGATATTATCGATACCGGCGGAACTTTGTGTAAAGCAGCAGAAGCGTTGAAAGAACGCGGCGCCAAACGTGTATACTCCTACGCAACTCACCCAATCTTCTCCGGCAATGCGCTGGACAATATCAAGAACTCGGTGATTGATAAAGTAATCGTCTGCGACACGATTCCACTGTCGCCGGAAATCAAGGCGTTGGAAAAAGTGTGTACTCTGACGCTATCTGGCATGCTGTCTGAAGCTATCCGCCGCATCAGTAATGAAGAGTCTATCTCTGCAATGTTCGAGCATTAATCCGCTGCCTTTAAGGCATGGTTACCCATTGGAGTAGATGAGAAAGTCCGTTACTGTTAGTGCAACAACGGGCTTTTCTCGCCATCTCAGCCATAACCCTGCAACAATTCCCTTTTACTCTACCCCCTGATCCCGTGCGGATTTATTAATCAATGTAACTTACGGCATTGGTCATCGCGGAAATATTTATCAACGTCTTTGATCCACTAATAGCAATAGCATTCTGCTACCTGTTCACGCCCAACGATACGAGCCACGACACACATATCAACGCGCCGATGAAAATGCTCATGGATGGCACCTTGCGCGTAGAACGGGGGTAAATTAAAGGCGTTGGTGAATAACAGTCCCGATCATCCCGTCTTTTATGAAGATAAGGTAGACATAGATATGAACCCTAAAATAGGTGCCTACTGGCAGAAAAAGGGTCAACAAAAACGCATTGCGACACCGGGACATAATGAAAAGCATTACCTCGCGGGTGCCCTTCATTCAGGAACCGGAAGAGTTCATTATGTCAGTGTGACCTATAAAAACTCGGGTTTATTCAATAACGCCGTCTAAATGACGAATAGCAAACAAATTTAGTCATTCATTTAATTAGGCTGTGCTCTATAATTGAGTGTGCAGAGATAGGCTTCTGTGACAAAACCACAGCGATGCTCACTGGAACAACCTGGCTATTAACCTTTATTTACACAGTATCATGGTTTTGTTATTCGTTACAGTGGCGGGTAAACTATGCCATTTCCCTTATCTTGATCATGGCGAATTTCCCGATGTGCAGTATTAAATTGATAGTAGGTCTAGCGAATCCAGGCATGGAATACGCCCAAACACGGCACAATGCGGGTGCCTGGTACGTCGATTTACTGGCCCAGCGCTACCACCAGCAATTGAAGGAAGAAAACAAGTTCTTCGGTTATACCACCAGGCTGAACCTGGCGGGTAACGATGTGCGTCTGCTGGTACCGACTACCTTTATGAACCTCAGTGGCAAAGCGGTGCTAGCAATGGCCCATTTCTACCGCATCGAGCCGGACGAAATTCTGGTGGCACATGACGAGCTAGATCTGCCCCCGGGTGTGGCCAAAACCAAGCTCGGCGGCGGTAACGGTGGGCATAATGGCCTCAAGGACATTCAGAACAAATTTGGCAACAATCCGAACTTTTATCGCCTGCGCATAGGTATCGGCCATCCGGGTGATAAAAGCAAGGTTGTGGGCTTTGTGCTCGGCAAGCCGCTAATTAGCGAGCAGGAAATGATTGATAAAGCGATAGAAGAAACGCTGCATTGCAGCGAAATGCTAATGGAAGACGGGCTGGGAAACGCCGTTCAGCGCCTGCACAGCTTCAGGGCAAGCGCTAAGAGATTAGCCCAGTAAGCATAACATTATTGCAACCAATTTGCACACCGACAGTATGTAAAAACAAGAGCCTAAATGGATTACGTAAGGATGATAGGCACTGCTTAGTGCTAAAATGGCAAATAAAATAGCCTAATGGGATTGAGCTTAGTCTTATGCCAAGGTACGCATAAGCTATGTTACAGAATTCTTCTCCACCCAATAGCAATAATTATCTAGCTTGTGGCTGCAGATCTGGTTTAGCTTGCTTCGACAAACGCAGTTAGCCCCCACTCACTGCTGATCTTTTCTAATCAATGAAAACCTCTGAACGGCGATCAAATGCGAACGACCGTAGTAGATTGGGGAAAAATGCCTCCGTTGCTCTTATCAGTGGCTCACCAGTCATGTCAGCATATCAGTCAGCAGGTGTAATGAGATCACAATCTCAATCAAAAACTGCCATATCGCTACATCGCCAATCTGACAAGTCAGATCGAGATAAACGCCTATTACGTGTATAATGTCGGCGTTATTTTGTCCTTTACGCAGCAAGATGAATATAACACACTGATAATTAATATATTTAAGGTGATAATAACATGGGATTCAAATGCGGTATCGTCGGCCTACCTAACATAGGCAAATCCACCCTGTTCAACGCGTTGACAAAAGCGGGCATCGAAGCAGCTAACTTCCCTTTCTGCACCATTAAACCAAACACAGGTGTGGTACCGATGCCTGATCCGCGTCTGGATAAATTGGCCGAGATTGTCAAACCACAGCGTATTTTGCCAACCACCATGGAATTTGTTGATATTGCTGGCTTGGTGAAAGGCGCTTCCAAAGGAGAAGGTTTGGGCAACCAGTTCCTAACCAACATCCGTGAAACTGAAGCCATTGGCCATGTAGTGCGCTGCTTCAAAAACGACAACATCATCCATGTCAACAATAAGGTCGATCCGGCCGAAGATATCAAGGTGATCAACACCGAGCTGGCGCTGTCTGACCTTGACAACTGCGAACGCACTATCCATCGTGTACAGAAAAAAGCCAAAGGCGGCGATAAAGACGCTAAAGCCGAACTGGCCGCGCTGGGAAAATGTCTTCCGCACTTGGAAAATGCCGGTATGTTGCGTGCGCTGGATCTGAGCATGGAAGATAAGGCCGCGATCCGCTACTTAAGCTTCCTAACGCTGAAGCCAATCATGTATATCGCCAATATCAACGAAGACGGCTTCGAGAACAACCCGCATCTGGACGCCGTGCGTAAAATTGCCAAAGCCGAAGGCTCGGTGGTGGTTGCTGTGTGTGCCGCCGTGGAATCCGACATCGCCGAATTGGAAGATGAAGAGCGTGACGAATTTATGGCTGAACTGGGCCTAGAAGAACCGGGGCTAAACCTGGTAATCCGCGCCGGTTACGATGTGCTGAACCTACAGACCTATTTCACTGCTGGTATTAAAGAAGTGCGCGCCTGGACCATTCCGGTAGGTGCGACCGCTCCACAAGCGGCAGGCAAGATCCACACTGACTTCGAGAAAGGATTTATTCGCGCACAAACCATCGCTTATGAGGATTTCATTACCTATAAGGGGGAGCAAGGTGCCAAAGAAGTCGGCAAAATGCGTTCAGAAGGCAAAGATTACATCGTCAAAGACGGTGACGTGATGAACTTCTTATTCAACGTCTAAATACAACTTGTCGTCTCATGAGGTTTCATTGAAACTCTTGAAAATATAAAAAACATATAAAATAAAATAAAACGACGCATCAAACACCTTTGAACTAATAGCCAAAGAGTGGCTACAGATAAAATGTTGGGTAATAAATAACCAAAGCCCGCCATCTAGATATACTTGAGCATGTGGTTTCCTCGTAATCGGTAGGCCCATATTAGAAACATAACCCCATATCAAATTCTTAAAATTCTTCAGGAAACTGCTAAACAAAGAGCACTGACAGTTGCCGATGAAGCCAACCCGCACTGTTTTATCAGTTTTCTAGTTAGCAGTAGAGACACCTAGAGCAGATAGCGATTCTGTCTGGCCTGTCAGTAAGGCTATTCTATCAAAAAAGATACAGCAAAAACAGGCATGAAATCCTCAGCAAATCGGGAAGTTATTAAGCTGTTTTGACAATATTCATGGCTCATACCAGGTTAACTATTGCATGTGGCTAATGTGTGGGACGCTTATACCCCCTCTTAAGTTACCGAAGCAGAATGGGCAGAATTCGATCTTGATAACGTACTGTGGACTATTCCGTCAAAGCGAATGAAAGCCCGTCGAGAACACGTTATTTACCTCCCCTCTCAAGACGTCAAAATACTCCGAACGTTACAGGGAATAACCTGACATCGACAACACCTATTATCCTAGGCGAGATAATTGTCTCGGACCAATGACATCGCATTCATTAAGGCCACTACTTAAGAGTCTTGGTTGGAGTGGAACTTATACACATGCAACCAGAACCACAGGTATTACCCGTTTAAATGAGATGGGCTATCGGCCTGATGCTATTGAAGCTCAACTTACACACGCTGATACCAACAATGTACGCCGCATATATAATTACGCAACTTATCTCGATCAGCGTAAAGAGATGATGCAGGACTGGGATGATAAACTTGAATGATAGCAGTGTTGATGTTTCGTAAACGATGGTATATTAGTTTTTAATCATTGATACATAACAGTCATTTAAATAAAAATTTCAAAAACAACAATTTAACCTACACTTGTTTAACTAACTGATTTTAGCAGCTTTGTTTGCCATACTCGCCTGGCGTTATAATATCTCTGTTTTCCCATCCCTATATTTAACGAAGAGGCATCTCTATGATCGGATACCATGTATCCAGTAGTGAAGGCCAGTATAAGAAAGACTCTGACGTACAAGTTTTGGCCAATAAACTGAGAATCGCTGCTTCTGATGAGATAGATGAGGCTTAATTTTTCCTGCTAGAACAATTCTACCAGGCTGTTTTTGAAGAATAGTTGCTAGCAGGATAACTCAGTGTAGCCTTGTTAAAAGACTGGCATCGCCGCTAGCTAGGTAACATCTACGAATGGTATGGGCAAGGAAGAACGGTAAACATCAGCAAGAGAGGTTTTATGTTTGCCCATTCAGCACAATTACCAAAACTGCTGAACGAATTCGACACAAAGTATCTTGCTAATTACACGCCATGTAGTGGCATGGACGCGCAATAAACCATCTATAGATAATACTCATTTATCCATTCAGAGAGGGATAAATCGGCGCTTATCGCGACTATTAGCCGAAGTGATGGCCGTTCAGGGAACGATACAAACCGCTGGATTATCAAAGCTGGAAACAAAATAAAACCCAGTATATATACGGCTATACATGCAGGCGTATCAATGAACTACGAGCCAGATGAGACTCTGGGTCAGAGAAGCATTAAGAATGGATTAAACAGCAAGACGTGAAAAATCTACGAAGGGAATCAGGCTGCATTAGCTATGTGCCAATGAGGTTTTATGTTATTGATTTTACGTGTTTTTATTGCCGTTATTTATTGTGTTTTGGTGTGCGTTTTTGGCAGTGTGTACTGTTTGTTTAGCCCACGCAACCCCCGCCATGTGGCGACATTTGGCCATCTGTTTGGCCGTATGTCAACCTTGTTGGGCCTTAAAGTAGAAATCCGCGTACCGGCTGGGGTAGCCCAAAATGGCAACTGCATTTACATCGCTAATCATCAGAATAACTACGATATGGTGACAGCAGCCAATATTGTGCAACCACGCACTGTTACTGTTGGGAAAAAAAGTTTGCTTTGGGTTCCTTTTTTCGGACCGCTGTATTGGCTGAGCGGTAATCTGCTAATTGATCGTGGTAATCGTACCAAAGCACATAGCACCATCTCCCTGGTAGTAGAACAGTGTAAAAAAAGAGATATCTCGATCTGGATGTTCCCAGAAGGTACCCGCAGCCGTGGTCGTGGGCTGATGCCGTTTAAAACCGGTGCTTTCCATGCGGCGATCACTGCTGGCGTGCCGATCATACCCATTTGCGTTTCAAGCACCAATGGTAAAATTAATCTTAATCGCTGGAATAACGGCCAGGCGATTGTAGAAATGCTGGTACCGATCGACACCAGCACCTACGGTAAGGAAAACGTACGTGAGTTGGCGGCCTATTGCCATGCTTTGATGGCAGCGAAAATCTCCCAGTTGGACACAGAGGTTGCCGAGTACCACGCGGCTAGGAAATAATAGTCCTCCTGAGTTTCATAGAATAAACTTCTACAACCTAAATAGTTAGAGTTGCAAAGAATTGTCAGCGCTGCCATCAGGCACTGACACCAGTCAGTGCCTGATGGCAGCTAAGAAAACCAACGCAGAGGCAACTTAAAGAACGCAGAGGCAACTTGAAGTATGACGTGGGCGTAGTTGAATAAATCAGATTTAGAATAAATAGTCCACTGAATGGGAATCTTTCAGGAAATGCGTACAGTTTCTAGCATACCGGCCAGCGTCATCTTGTTTAATGCACAGATCATGGCCATAGCATCTGAAACTTGCTCATTATAATCTCGTAGCAACAGGTGACCACCAAATAGCTGTTTTACTCTGTACATCGCTATTTCGGCTATCTAACGTCAGAGAAGATTTTGCCTCGAATTACCAGGCGTGAAGTGCCGTTTTATATACCCAGACAGTGAGTGAACCTCAAGTGATAAGAGCGTTTTTGTAAGCCTTCCAGTTGGTGATCTTGAACTTTTACTTGGCTACGCAATATCCCTATTTTGATAGAAGGATCGTGATCCAATCCTAGTTATCGGCCAAATATTCGATTTATTCAACAACGCCATATGAACCCTAAAAATAGGTGCCGACTGGCAGAAAAAGGGTCAACAAAAACGCAGGGCGACACCTGGATAGAATGAAAATCATTAACTCGCAGGAGCCCTTCATGCAGGACCCGGAAGAGTTTATTATGTCAGTGGGACCCATAAAAACTCTGCTTTATTCATTAACGTGTTACGCAAGCTAAGAAGCACATACCGAAGTGCTAAAACGATTGAGCTGATTGTCAATAATTACATTATTCATAAGAGTAAAGAAACGTTGAGCTGATTGCGGCGCAACCATAATTAATTGTTATTTATCAGCAAATTTACTCTCTATGGGTAAACATGATAGAGCTACTGTAGTTGGCTTTACATGAGATATTCACACGCAATCACTTTTTGCTGGACGAGGTGGTAATTGCTAAAATGTATGAGCAACTCTACAATAAATATGCCAAAAAATCATGGTAGCTGGTTGTAAACGCGAGCGATACGCCCGTTACCGCTCGCGTTTACTGGCGATTCAAACGCGCCGATAAAGCAGGATCTACCCGGCTTTAATACCCATTGTTGTCCTTGCTTTTCCAGTACTGCCTCGCCGTTAACGCAAAATACGATGGCTGCGCTGTTTTGCACCAATGCCTGTGGCGTAGTAGTCAGCTCATGCAGCGAGAAGGCGAAATCCTCTACCGGGATGGGGAAAAACAGTTCGTTACCCCGCTGTTCAGGTTGAACCAATAAAGCAGACGCTGGATGTGGACGGAATTGCAGGTTGGCCAGCAACTGAGGAATATCGATGAATTTCGGTGTCAGGCCAGCACGCAGCACGTTATCCGAGTTGGCCATAACTTCCAGTGCTACGCCTTTGAGGTAAGCGTGCGGCGTTTCGGCATGCAGGAACATCGCCTCACCTGGTTCAAGCTGCACGAGGTTCAGCAGTAGGGGTGAGAATAAACCACTGTCTTGCGGGTAAAAACCAGCGATAAAGCGTAGGGTATCCCAGGGTTGACCCTGTTCGTTATTTAGTGCAACTTTTAACACACCAAGCGCCCGTGATTTCTGTTCACCACTGATCGCCAACAAACTAGCGAATAGGATGGATAAATGTGCGATATCCGGCTGATCTAAGAAGGTAGAGATATCCTGGTGTGCGTTGGCGATCGGTTGCAGCAAAGAGATGATATCATCTAGAATGCGAAAGCCATTCATTGCCAGGAACGGCGTGAGTGCGAACAACAGTTCTGGCTTGTGATTCGGATCTTTAAAACTGCGTTCTGCGGCACCCAACGGAATGCCGACAGCATTTTCTTTAGCGTAGCCGTCTTCAGCGGCTATTTTTCTGGGGTGTACTTGAATCGACAGCGGTTGATCTACGCACAGCACCTTAAACAAGAACGGCAACTCGCCAAAACGTTTGGCGATGTCGGCTCCCAACTGCTTTGAAGGATCTTCATCGATCAGTTCGCGCAGTGAACGCAGCCCACCATTACCGTCCGCCACATATGAAGGGCTTTTAGGGTGAGCCCCCATCCATAACTCGGCCATGGGTTGTTGGTTGGCATTGGTGATACCGAAGAGTTGAGTTAGCGCATCATAGCTGCCCCAGGCATAGTTCTGCACTGAGTTAGTCATCTTTTGCATCTTAAAAAGCATGCTTTACGTTTATTGTCCCATTAACGATTGTTAATTTGATAATTTTTATCATTAAAATTTTTTACACATGCCTAATCAAACCGTCACTTTGCAGTAGCTGGTGTGATCAAGTAATAACAGGTTTAGCATATACCATTAACCTCGGTTAAGTATAGCATGGTAACCATCGGTGCAACAAATTCCTCAAAATCACAATAGCACATGCTTTTTCAGCATGCCGCGCAACTAGTGATAAGTTAGTACCAGCAGTTGCGCCGCCTTACGCTGATTAAATTTTGCTTGGTGCAGCGCCGCTTCGATCAGCGATTTCTCCTGCCTCGCTTGCCAAGCCTTTAAATCCAGCGGCAGAGAGGGCTGCGTATCGCAGTAGCCTACTTGTGGCAGTTCGCGATGGGTAAAAGGATTGATGAAGATCTCATCCAATTTTCTGCTACTGGTGCCGTGACGGTATATCGAACGTTCCACCACGTTTTTCAACTCAAGCACATTACCTGGCCAGTGATAACCCAGGCTGGTGCTGGAACTGTTGTTCCGCAAGGAGCTAAACGAGATGTAAGGGATTGATTGCAAATGGTAACAATGAAATGACTGCAAAATGAGTTAACTTTACTGGTCAACCGTGGAATGAATCGCCATTTGTTTCTAGTTGTAACGGGCCTGAGCCGTAGCAATAAAACGACTTTTATCACTGCTTTTGTCAATTAATTGCTACACGTACAGAGAGTGGTTCGCCTACCGTTATTCTCGCCAGTGCGCGAGGTGAGCCCTAGCCTGCTGGGTAAACGCGTTGCGCAGCGTGACCTGGGCAGCCTGCGCCTTACCTATGATCTCAAGGGTTGGCACAGTTATACAGTACACCAGCCAAGATAGCCGGACCACGACACGCTGCGTCAGCGAGATCTGCCTGACGTTGTGTTACCGTTCCAAGAGTTCGCTGCTGCGTCACTTCAAAGATACCTCCACTTTATATCTGCAAATTATCGATTATCCCGGTTAGTCGCTGCTGGATTTGCCAATGCTCGAATAGGATTACCTAGTCTGGTCGCGCCAGATGTTGGTGCTACTGCAAGGTAATCGCGCTCAGTGGGCCAAACCTTGTTTGGATCTGTACAAAAGCGGTGACCCACTGGCAACCTCCGATTAAAACAAGCTGGCAGCGATCGCCTAGAGTTACATTGATTACCTGCTGCGCTACAAACATGAAGGGATTCACTTTATTCAGCCGGGGCGTTGCAATTCTTTCCGTTGCTGAAGGTTAACGCCCTCGGCGAACCAAGGTTGGCACAGGCTGACAGGCACACCTAAATCGGCATCTTGCGCGCACGTTTTAATTACGATTGTTAATCTATTGTCAAAAAATTCTATCAGCAACATTTTGCCAGAACGATCGGCAGATCGTTCTGGTAAATTTATTCAAAAACGCCAATGCAGAAACATTTACTGCTAGATATCACATTTTTGATAAAAACATGCAGTGAATGGAAAAATAACTAGGCAGGAAGCGAGGGCAGTTTAGTTTCTCAGAGCATTAAGCGCTGGGGTAAGCGTTTTCTTTAAACTCGCACAGATCTTCGATAACGCAGGAACCACAGCGGGGCTTTCTCGCAACGCAGGTATAGCGCCCATGCAGGATCAGCCAGTGGTGGCAGTCGACCTTGAACTCGGCAGGAACTACCTTCAGCAACTTTTTTTCGACCATATTGACGTTTTTTCCCGGTGCGAAATACGTACGGTTGCAGACCCGGAAGATATGAGTATCTACAGCAATGGTTGGCCAACCAAAAGCGGTGTTCAGCACCACATTGGCAGTTTTACGGCCTACTCCTGGCAGCGCCTCCAACGCGGCGAGGTCTTCGGGGACTTCACCGCCGTGCAGTTCCAGCAACCTGCGGCAGGTTCTAATCACATTTTCAGCCTTGCTGTTGAACAGGCCGATGGTCTTAATTTTCGCCTTGACGCCATCGACACCTAGCGCCAGCAGGGCGGCCGGCGTATTGGCGACTGGATACAGCTGCGCTGTCGCCTTATTAACGCTGACATCAGTAGCCTGTGCAGAAAGCAGCACAGCAATCAGCAACTCAAAAGGCTTAGTATACACCAGCTCAGTGGTCGGATGCGGATTGTTCTCGCGCAGCCGGTTAAGAATTTCCATTCGCTTGAATTTATTCATCGGACATTATCCGTGTATTCTACTGCCAACATTGCGACGGGAATGCTGGCCTAAACCTTACTCACCTTCATCTTCTCGTCTATCATGTACTTCAGCGCCAACAGCAGACCCAGGCCGATAAAGCCCCCTGGCGATAGCATTGCTAGTAGAAATGGGCTATCAAAATTCACCACCTCAATACGGATCAACTTGGCACAACTGCCCAGAAGCATATCGGCACCATCAAACAGCGTGCCTTTGCTTAGCAGATCGCGCATCGCGCCTAGCGTCACCATTACGCTAGTCGCACCAAGACCAATGGTTATCCCATCTAGTGCTGACAGGCTAATAGACTTCTTAGCTGCTACTGCCTCAGAGCGGCCAACCACGATACAGTTAGTGACGATTAGCGGAATAAAGATTCCCAAAGACTGGTAAAGGCCAAAGGTGTAGGCGTTGATTAGCATTTGCACGACACTGACCACCGCCGCGATAATCATCACATAAATCGGGATGCGTACTTCACTTGGCACCCAGCGGCGTAACGCAGAAATAGAAGCGTTGGTCAGCGTCAGTACTAAAGTGGTTGCTAGGCCCAGCCCAAGGGCGTTGGTAACCGTGGAGGTCACCGCCAACAGTGGGCACATTCCCAGGAGTTACACCAGCGCTGAGTTATTCTTCCATAACCCCTGAATAATCAAATCTTTTACTTCACTCATTTGTTGGTTCCACATACCGATAAGCTACCCAGCTTAGGTGGCAATGTTTCCATATACAATGCCGTGCGCCGCACGGCATTCACCACGGCACGTGGTGTGATGGTTGCACCGGTAAATTGATCGAACACGCCGCCATCCTTCTTTATAGCCCAGTGTTTATCACCTGAGCTTTCGATCTTTTTGCCGCTAAAGAAGGCAATCCAATTCGATATTCGCAGTTCAATTTTGTCGCCTAAGCCTGGCGTTTCGTGATGCTCTATCACCCGGGTGCCAAGCACGGTGCCGTTGAAGTTAGCACCGACCAGCAGTTGAATGGCACCAGAATAACCGTCCGGCGCAATGGTCTCAAGCGCCGCGGCGCTTGGCTTACCATTTTT
This sequence comes from Serratia symbiotica, assembly GCA_011754105.1. Classification (GTDB taxonomy): domain Bacteria; phylum Pseudomonadota; class Gammaproteobacteria; order Enterobacterales; family Enterobacteriaceae; genus Serratia; species Serratia symbiotica_E. The sequence goes on along the minus strand of JAAKDF010000004.1, from coordinate 67,029 downwards.
GCGCGCCAGATACATTAGCGCGCCGTAAATTAGGCGCCCCTTAGGCGGGGTTGAGGCGCTGACCGGATCTGTGGCGATAAAAAATGCGCCGAGCATGCTGGCACCGGAAAACAGATGAATCAGCGGCGATGCCTGGTGGGCCGCATCGTATCCCCAAGCCAGCCCAGAGCAGATGGCGATCGCTGCCAGCATGCTAATCGGGATCTGCCAGTGGATCAGCTTATAGCTGAGCATGAATAGGCCGCCGACGAGAAAACCGAGGTTGACCCACTGCCAGCCACTGCCCGCCAGTACACCACTAAACAGCGGCTGCTGTAACACCTGTTCAATGCTGTAGCCGCTGCGTAAACCAGTTTTGAAAGCATCCAGTTGCGTGGCTTGGCTGACGCCGTCATAAGCCATCTGCAACGCGTGGATATCAGACCCCTGAGCACTATGCCCACGAAAAATAATCAGCCAGGTATCTTGGAATGATAGTGTCGTGGCGCGTAGTTCATGCGGCGATAGCCAACTCGTCATAGGAGATCAGTAGTACCACATAGCCGACCATCGCCGGGTTAAAAGGGTTCTGCCCCAAGCCCCCGTATAATTGTTTGGCGATCACGATGGCACAAAAAGTGCCAATGACGATTATCCACAATGGGGCTAACTGAGGCAAGCTAATACCGAGCAGCAGGGCGGTCAGTAGCGCGGAGTTGTCCGCCAATCGCCGGCGCACTGTTAGTTTGCGCAACGTTAGAATGGCCGCTTCTGCCAGCAGTGCGACTATTATCGCCAACGCTGTTTGAATGAGTGTGCCGTAATCAAAGAAGCATACCTGCACCGCGATACCAGGAATACATGCTAACATCACCCACCTTATCATGCTATGGGTCTTTTGCGGGTTATAGGGGAAGAGTAAACTGGCAATGTGTAAGCTTTTGGCGGCTGTAGATGATACGGGCCTGAACTTCATAGAGAAATGACACCTTTTGCTAAACTTGTGGCAGTTTTATAGCCCTGCAAGATAAGGCGCTTTAAAAATTTATCACTCCAAATTTTACCAGATTCATTGCCAGGTTAATACGCTTTAATCGGGTTACTCTTCATTGGTTTCATAAGGCGAGGCTTCACATTCCCGTTCTGCTTTCTTGGCTTTAGCACGGGCGATGGCTGATGCTACCGCAGCATTGCGTGGATCTGCTTCAACCACAGCAGGTGCTGCTAGGTTTGGCACAGGGGAAGGGGGCCAGCACCGCTTCTTTTTTAGCTTTTACGCATGCCAAGGCAGCATCCACTGCCGCTTTGCGCAGATCTTCTCTTGCGCTGGCCTTGGTTTCCTGCTGGGCGCGGCGTTCGCGCGCCTGTGCCTTACGTGCTTCACGGTCGTCGGTGATATCGCTGTTATCTAGATGCTGGCTATAAACCGTTGTGGCTGTTGCCTCAGCGTTTTTGCTACATACCCGTGCCAATACGGCTCGAACTGTATTCTGATCTTCATTGATTAGTTTTATAGCCGCTTTCTGGTGACGCTGTTCACGTGCTAGCTTCTCACTTTCTAAACGCTCCAGCTTGGCTTCATAATGTGCTTTGGATTCGGCTGTACGTGCCGTTACCTGATCAATAGCCTTAATCTCAGCCTTTTCTTGCTGGTAGTACTGCACCAGTGGAATATTACTGGGGCATACAAACGCACAGGCACCACACTCTATGCAGTCGGACAGATTATAGTTACGCGCTTTGTCATGCTCCTTGCCACGGCTAAACCAGTAAAGTTGCTGCGGTAACAAACCCGCAGGGCAGGCATCCACGCACAAACCGCAACGGATGCAGGCCTGTTCAGGCACTTGCAGCGACATTTCATTGAGCGACGGTGCAAGAATGCAATTGCTGATTTTAACAATAGGTATGCTGAGAGCGGGAAGGGTAAAATCCATCAAAGGCCCCCCATCACTACCATAGGCTGCGCCTGCGGTTGGAAACCGGCATAGTCTAATATATGCTGTACTGGCGTACCTATGAGTACCAACAGGTTACCTGGCTTACTGAGCGCCTTGCCGGTCAGGGTGACCACACGTTTAATCAATGGTTCACCGTTGACTATTGCGCGTTTAATCGCGAAGGCAGTACTAACGTTCTGTATCAACACACCGATGGCAGAGGAGTGCTTGCCGTGGGGTACTTCTTTGCCAGTGAATATTTTGGTCAGTTGCTTAGCCCCACCGGAAGGGTACTTGGTCGGGATTACCTGCAGAGCAATACATGTTTGACCATGCAGTGCTTGCTTTAGCATCGCAATGGCCTCTGGTTTATTATCTTCAATACCGATTAAGGTGACTTTCGGTTGCAGCACATGGCGCAGGATCTGCGTACCTTCAATGATTTGATCTGCATGCTCTTGAATTAGACGATCGTCTGCCGTGATATAAGGCTCACACTCGGCGGCATTAATGATCAGCGTATCCACGTTGCTGATGCCGCTTTGCAATTTGTTGGCGGTGGGGAAGCCAGCACCACCCAGGCCGGAAATACCAGCATAATGGATGCGTTGAATCAGCTCCGCCGCTGATAGTTGGCGGTAATCTGTCACCGGATTGCGTTGACCCCAGAGGTCTTCGCCGTCAGCTTTAATGAAAACGCATAGCTCTGACAGCCCAGAGGTGTTGGCGGTGATATGCGGCTTGATAGCGTTGACGGTGCCGGAAGTTGAAGCGTGTACAGGAACCATACGGCCTTGACCGACAGTCAAGGGTTGGCCTTTCAGCACCCGATCACCGAGGGTGATGCACAGCTCGCCCTCCGGCCCCAAATGCTGCTGTAGCGGGATTACAAAGGTCTTTGACAGGGGAGCGGCACGCAGTGGCACGCAGCAAGATTGCGTCTTCATTTCCGGCGGATGTATTCCACTATGAAAATCCTAGATCCAGTTATTTTTAAACGCGTCGAACAGCTTAAACATATCTCTCCACATGAATCACTTTCACTGGGATGGTCTTTATATCCAACTTCCAGTTAGCGTGAGTGGTAGTGATCGGTTTCATTTCAATACAATCAGTAGGGAAGGGGGCAACGCACAGATCGCAACCGGTACAGAGGTCTGCAATAACTGTGTGCATGGCACGAGTAGCCCCCACAATGGCATCTACCGGGCAGGCTTGAATGCACTTAGTACAGCTGATACAGTTGGCTTCGTCGATATAGTCGACTTGTCGTACTGGTTCGGCGTCAATTTCGCTACCCAATGGCTGTGGCTCTACGTTGAGCAATTCAGCCAGTTTTAGCATCACCAGCTCTCCGCCAGGAGCGCACTTGTTGATCATCTCACCGTTGACCACTGACTCGGCATAGGGACGGCAACCAGGGTATCCGTAATGTGCGCATTGGCTTTGCGGCAGAATATCATTGATCTGTTCGGATACCGGATCTTCTGATACCTCAAAGCGCCGTGCGGCATAGCCCAGCGCCAGACCGAACAGCAACCCGAGCGCACTGAGCACCGCAATAGCAACTCAGAATGCGCTCACTAGCTTTTTATCAGCCCGGTAAAGCCCATAAAGGCCAGCTACAGCAACCCGGAAGTAATCAGGGCGATTGAGGAACCACGAAACGGTGCTGGCACATCGGCAACAGATAGGTGTTCCCGGATAGCAGCAAATAGAACCATCACCAGAGAAAATCCAGCGGCAGCGCTGAAGCCATACACCGCAGACTGTAGGAAGTTATAGCCCAGGTTGACGTTAAGCAGTGCTACGCCAAGCACTGCGCAGTTGGTGGTGATCAGCGGCAGGAAGATGCCCAGAAGGCGATACAATGCTGAACTGATTTTACGCACCACCATCTCGGTAAATTGCACCACCACTGCGATCACCAGAATGAACGACAGCGTGCGCAGATACACCAGATCCAGAGGAAACAGAATAAAGGTATTGATCAGCCAAGCGCTGACGGATGCCAAAGTCATAACAAAGGTGGTGGCCATCCCCATGCAGATGGCGATTTCCAGATTCTTGGATACGCCGAGGAAGGGACACAGGCCAAGAAACTTTACCAAGAAGAAGTTGTTCACCAGTACGGTACTAATAAACAGGAACATGTATTCTGTCATTACGATACCTAAAAAATAAAAGCCGCCAATTATCAGGAATCTGCAGCGCAACGACAACATGCCATAGCAATGTTAGGGAATTTTGGGTTTATTCTAGCTAAATTTTTCATAATAACCCGTTGGGTTGCCTTCCCTGAGATAAATGAAAAGACCCTATAAATCAGCTCTAGCCGGTGCTATTGATGAGGAAAATATCGCTAGTATTTTGCCTACCCAATAAGGATTCATGGGAAATGTTGCTACGCGCTAAGCGCTACTAAGTGGGAGAGGATATAAATACCTGTTACGTTGTTTTATATTATAGGGGTAGTTGTGGATAAGGCTCCTAAAAGCATAATGGCCTTTTTAAAACGTTTAATGCAAGGAAATCCGCTTTATCTATTAGTTGTAGCGTGGTTGTTGAATAAATCGAACATTTGGCCGGCACTAGGATCAGATAACTCTCTTTCTATCAAAATAGCAGACATGGCGTGGTCAAGCAAAAGTTCAAGATCACCAACTGGAAGGCTTACAACAACGCCCTTATCACTCGGGGTTCACTAACTTCCCGGGTGGATAAAATGGCAATTCACCCCTGGTACTGCGAGGAAAAACCTTCTCTACTTGGTCGCCCACAACATTATTCCAATATGGCAATGACCAGCGTCTTGATGCTGAAACGGATTTTCATCCTGACATTTCGCTCCCTCCAGGGCTACATCAACTCCATTTTCTCACTGATGCAAGTGCCGTTGAACTGCCAGGACTACACCTGAATCATTAAGCGAGCGAAATCCGTCTCCTTCAATGTCCCGTTTAAAACCCCAACGCCAGATGAAATTGCGCACCTAGTTATAAAAAACGGTCAGGGGAAATGGCGGATCTGGCGAAAACTGCATTTAGCTATAGATACAGAAACAAATGAGGTCATCTGTGATGACCTTTCTTTGAGCAATGTCATCGACACAGAAGCCTTCCCAGGTTCTCCTCCGCCAGATGTACCGTAAAATTAAAGTCGCCTCGGCGGATGTGTGCTTACGATAGGCGAGTGAGTCATGATGAGTTAAGGAGCAAGAAGATAATGGCGTTAATACCGTCCAGAAGCGGAGCCCATTTTTGGTCAGCAGACTATGCAGACCAAAAGGAAGCGGTGGCAAACCTGCGCCTTACCGCAGACAACACACAAAGTGAAAGTATGACAGGCTACCACCGACGTTAGATAGCTGAAATAGCGATGTACAGAGTAAAACAGCTATTTGGTTGTCACCTGTCGCTACGAGATTATGATTTGCAAGTTGCATAGGCTATGGCCATGATCTGTGCATTAAACAAGATAACGCTGGCCGGTATGCCAGAAACTGTACGAATTGCCTGAAAGATGCCTATTCAGGGGACTCTTTATTCTAAATCCGATTTATTCAATAAAGCCCCAAAAAGACATCAAGCTTCAAGATATCAGTCTGCTTTTAGCATATGAGAAAGCCACCTCGCTAGCAGAAAGACCCTAGAGAAAATCTCTTTAAGGCAATTATGAATGTACAGTTTATGCAATCATGGCTGCAACAGTTGGGCCTACTATATTAGGCTCTAAAGCGCTATACTTTCGCTCGGATGTCTTTCATATTTTGTGACAGATGTTACAAAATTTTTGACGGTGATCACTTATTACCTCTTATCTAAACCAGCGATGGAACATCAGTTTGACCCAGTCAGCGATATGGCTAAAGAAGCCGCCTTCTTTTACCTCGTTCATCACTACCAGCGGGCGTTGCTCGATGATTTTACCATCCAGTTGGAAGTTGATGTTACCGACAACCTGGTTCTTCGCCAACGGCGCGTGAATTTCTGGGGTATTGAGCACGTAGCTGGCCTTCAGATCTTTCATGTGTCCACGAGGGATTGTCAGGTAGACGTCTTTATCCACACCCAGATCGACGCGATCGGCATTGCCAAACCACACGCGTTCAGAAGCGAACTCTTTGCCGACTTTTAATGGCGCGACGGTTTCGAATAAACGAAAGCCCCAGGTCAGCAATTTCTTGCTTTCTATTTCACGGCCTTTGTAGGTACGGCTACCCAGTATGGCGGAGATCAGACGCATCTGGCCTGCAGTGGCCGAAACCACTAGGTTGTATCCCGCTGCATCGGTGTGGCCGGTTTTAATGCCATCAACGTTTAAGCTGGTATCCCACAGTAGACCGTTACGGTTCATTTGTCGGATGTTGTTGAAAGTAAAATCTTTTTCTTTATAAATTGCGTACTCGTCTGGTACATCGCGGATTAGTGCCTGGCCGATCAGCGCCATATCGCGTGCCGAACTGTACTGACCCTGCGCATACAGGCCATGTACCGTCCGGAAGTGGGTATTCTGTAGGCTAAGCTTGTTAACGTAAGTATTCATCAGATTAACGAACGCATCCTGACTACCAGCTACATAGTCGGCCATCGCCACGCAGGCATCATTACCGGACTGTATGTTAATACCACGGCTCAGCTTGGCGACTGATACGCGATCGCCTGGTATAAGAAACATTAGCGAAGAACCTTTGAACACATGATTCCCTGTTGCCCAAGCATCTTGACCCACAGTAGCAAGATCTTCCTGGCCGATCTTGCCGACTTTCAGCGCTTGACCAATAACGTAGCTGGTCATCATTTTTGTTAGGCTGGCTGGATCGCGGCGCGCATCGGCGTTCATCTCAGCTAGCACCTTGCCGGAATTGTAATCTATCAGGATATATGCTGCCGCATCGATTTGTGGGACACCTGGGATCAGGGTCTTGATATTAACGTCATCTGCATGCGCTACAGTAGCGGCGCTTATCGTGATAACTGTACTGAGTGCTATACACTTGATAAAGCGAAAATAATTTACATGTTTCATGATCGGAACTACAATATCAGTGATGTTAAGGTTAAAAATGAGTCATCACTATAACATATAAGATCCCAGTAGGCATTATTCATCATTAGACTGTTGACGCCAAAGCTGTAATGTCCCCTAAAAAGACATTAAATTTATATATAAATTTATATATAAATTTATATAAGCAGAGATCTAATAAAAAGATGCTGCCCGTAGATATTATATCTTTGATAAAATCAAGCGCTAGGTTGCTTGCTCAGGTATTAAACAATACTATACAATCGGAGAAAAAGCGTTTTTTCTTGAGTGTTTTACTGCATAATCCCATGATGAAGATAAAATTTTTTGCTTCGTCAGACAGGACATAAACTTAGATTTCCAGTACTTCGATACTGTCCGCTACGCGACAGATGCGTAATACTGCATCGTGAAGTAAATCAGCGCTAAGGCGCATCGACATCAATGTCTTGCCAGTATTATGGCCGAGACGTAATAATGCATATTTCGTCGAAGGTTTCTTTGTTCAATAGCATGAGTCACACTACCCAGAAGCCAATGAGTAAAAATCGACTACCTGTGAAGAATATTCTCTGCATACCACAAACGTCCTTGCTGCAACGATGGATTGATTTTTCAATCCCCGGTGTTTGATTCCATTCATCTAGTGTTGTTTCCCCGGAGTGAAACTTTGAAAGAATGTATATCGTGTTGAGCGGTATCGGTGCTGTTACTTTTTCCACTGCAGTTTTCTCGCCAGAAGTGCACCCAGTGCCGGATTCGCTGTGACTTGGGCATCTATCATATCGATAAATTAACTTCGTACTGTTCATCATTGAGATTTAATATCCGGCGATCAAGAAGCACGTTTTTGCATCCTGACAGGCCATCTCGAGGAGAAAGTCAGTACGCGATTTATGTAGAATGTCGGCTGCTTTATTGATCAGTACAGTACTCTCTGAGCATCTTTTACCCGAATATTGAGCTGAACATTAGATTTCATTATTTGCTCTTTCTCCTTGTATAGCAATTGATATACATATTTTGCATCTGCTATAAAACAATCGATCTACTCATTTAGAGCAAAATTTTCTGGGTAAGTGACAAATGCATCAAACTATCTGGCTTCAGATAGGGGTAACGACATTTCTGATTTGCGTTGAGCATTCATCACTAAACACATCTGGTTTAAAGCTACTTTAGCTACAAGAAAATCTTTCAGCTAAATAAGCGCCTATCAATCTTGTTTGGCCGTAGTTAATGCTAAGGGGCAACAATAACGCTGTTGCAGTTGTACCACCTGACTGAACGAGCCAAGCTGCACAAACCACAATAATATAATCACCCGTTGAGGCAGCGGCCACGGCAGTTTCTGTGTAGCCATCATGCATGGTGCCAGGTACACCGAAGAAACCACTATAGCTATTATTTCCTGATACATTATTGCTGATGTTCAGGCCACCGCTATAAGCGCCCTAGTGCACCACTGCACCATTTGGTGAGTGGGGCTTATTTGCACTGGCGTACCCATGCTGCTGGCGCCGTAATCCGGACGCTCCAGTAGGGCATAGCTTTGTTTCCCAATCGTAGTGCCAGGGCCGCTTATGGTGCCGTCTGGCGCAACGCGAATAAAATCGACCTTGACCTTAGTGTTATTGGTCAGGTTCAGGCGATCGGCGGCGGCTTTCTAGAGGTCGATGATGCGCTATTTGTTGTAAGGCTTATGATCGTTGACGCGCACTAATAACTGACGGGTATTAGACAGGTTGGTAATGCGCACTTAACTTAGAATTGGTAGCCTCGGATTGGCTGCTGTAAGGGAACGGGGATCGAACTGTTCGCCCAGCGCAGTGCTGCTGCCGTTAGACTCTGCGCCATAGCCGCTTGCCATGCCAGTTTCTGAGAAATTTTGCGCATATTTTATGATGCGGTAAGTTGCGCCATTACTCTTATAATCCTATATATTGTTGAGATTATAAGGCTCATATTGCTGCTCCACGCTGCCGATTTCTACCACCAGACCTAAGTAGATCTGGTGCGGTGCCTGCTGTTTCGTAGTCGGGGGCAGTACATGAAGAAAGCAGCACCGCCACAATACTGGCCTAAAGCCATTCTTTACGCATTACTCACCTCTTATAAACTTTTAGACAGCATTTTCCGATGCGTTTGGATTGACATAATAATGCCGAAGCCAGCCATAAAGACAAGCAGTGCTGAACTAACATAACTGACTAGAGGGAAAGGTACGCCAACGACAGGCACAATACCGCTGACAATACCAATGTTAACAAATACATAAAAGAAAAGAATTTGATTAGCATTGGCGCCATGTTTTAATGTTTTGGCAGAAGGTCACTTGGATTTCAGGGATCGGCTGGGAACTTCTTTATATCGCAGAAATTAAGAAAGTAATTAAAGCTTGGCTACGATATAAATGGAAACACGGGGATCCTAATGATGAATTTATGCTGGATTGCGGTGTGTATGATGTTAAGTTGGGGTCTGGTATCGATTTATCATTCGTATAAATCGATACCAGACCCCATCAGCAGCTTGGATAGAGCCACTGCATCTAGTAATGTCGGCGGCCAGCAGGATAGTCCTGCTGGCCGCATTTTTTACAACCGCAGCTACGAGTCGATTCCTAAAGGGAGCTACAGCGGTAATACATATATAGTTAAGAGCGGTAATATACTATTTTATATTGCCTGGATCACTGGTAACGATTTTCGGGATTTGGCACAGCGTAATAATGTTCCCGAACCTTACAGCCTGAATGTAGTTGAAAGTCTTCAACTTGATAATAATTTTGTCAACGGAGACGGTTGCATGCTATGCTGGTAGCAACCGATGCTACCAAAGGGGACGTTCCTAAACGTCCATCCAGCAACCAGATGCAAACTGCAATGGTTGATTCTTACTCAACTAACGGGAATTCTAATGATTCGGATAAACAAAATATATTATCCACAGCAGTAGGGAGCGCAGTGTCTCCTGTTATCGCCTCGGCAGCCGCTCTACCTGTAAGCAGTACCGCGTCGGTAAGCAGTTGGAGATGGTTGGCTGAGGGTAAGATTTTTGATAAATTTTTCTTATCAGAAGGTAGGATAATAAAGTAGTCGAGACCTTCCAGGTAATCATAATTATGTTTAATGATTACCTGAGTGCCTACGCTCACAACGACACAATGCTAGTTCGAGAACAACAAGAAGTAAAGCAGAGCAAAAAGTAGCCACCATGGGTAGAGCCAGAATCAGCTCAATACGCTTGCATTTTAAAATTCGTTACAAAGAAAAATACGTAAAATAGCTGCATTTTCTTCCGCAGCGATACCGCGAGCAGAATACAATGTATTCTGCTCGCGGTATCACGGGTAGGAGCACTTATGAGCCAAAATACGCTACTAGTTAACGAGTTACATGATGATACGTATTTTGACCAAAATGGAACTGAAGCTGAATCATTTGATGAAAAAGCGCTGTTAGAAGAAGAGAGCAGCGAGAGTTATTTAGTAGAAGAAGAGAGCGATTGTATCAAAGCGTTACCTAGCGTGTAGTGGATGCGACACAGCTTTATTTAGATGAAATTAGCTATTTCCCCATTCTTCCTGCAGAGGAAGAAGTTTATTTTGCACGGCTTGCTCTAAGCGGTGATGAGCTATCCAGCCGTCTTGTGATAAAAAGCAACCTTCGTTTTGTGGTGAAAATTGCTCGCCGCTACAGCAACTGTGGCCTGGCTCTGCTAGATATGATTGAAGAAGGTAGGCGTAACCGAGGTAACCTTGGTCTTATCTGCGCAGTGGAAAAGTTTGACCAGGAACGCGGTTTCCGTTTCTCAACCTGCGTAAACTGGTGGATACGTCAAAAGATTAAACGCGCCATTGTAAACCACACGCGTATTATCCGCCTGACTATCCATATAGTCAAAGAGCTTAATGTCTACCTGCGCAACGCGCGCGAACTTTCTTACAAACTGGATCATAAACCGAGCGCTAAAGAGATTGCGAAGCCTCGACAAACCAGTCGCTGCTAGATATTCTGGCCGACGGGAAAGACAAAGAACCTGAAGTCAACGCAGCTCCACGCAAGATGATGATATAAAACAGAGCATCATCAAGTGGTTGTTTGAGCTAAATGCCAAACAGCGGGAAGTGCTGGCTCGGCGTTTTGGAGCCTGCTAAGCTACGAATCGGCAAAGTTAGAAGATGTAGGTCCGGTAGATTGGTCTGACAAGTGAACGTGTACATTAAATGCAGGTTGAAAGGCAGCGCCGCGTTGTGCATCCTGCGCGAAATTTTACAGAAACAGGGGCTTAGCATTGTGAGGCGTTATTCCGAGAATAACGAACGAAAATAATTGACCCTAGCAAATAAAAAACGGTGAGCATGACAGTCACCGTTTTTATGTCTACGACCCATGACGGATCACATCATATTTTTCAACTTATAAAGCCACTCTAGCGCCTGACGCGGCGATAGTGAATCTGGGTTTAATGCCCCCAGCGCCGCCACTGCGGATGAGGTTTCCTCAGCCAAAAACGTTATCTGAGTTGCATCAACGGTGCTAGCGGCGGTGTGGTTGGAGAGAGACTCTAATTCACGCAGTTTTTGACGGGCGCGTTTGATGACATCGCGCGGTACACCTGCCAGTGCTGCAACCGCCAAGCCGTAACTCTTGCTCGCTGCACCGTATTGCACGCTGTGCATAAAGGCGATGGTGTCCCCGTGCTCTAGCGCATCCAGATGTACGTTGACCACGCCTTCCATTTTCTCTGGCAAGGTGGTCAGCTCGAAGTAGTGGGTAGCGAACAGCGTCATGGCTTTGACTCGGTTAGCCAGGTTTTCAGCGCACGCCCAGGCCAGCGATAGACCATCGTAGGTAGAGGTGCCACGGCCAATTTCATCCATTAGCACCAGGCTGTGCTGGGTGGCATTGTGCAGGACATTGGCAGTTTCGGTCATTTCTACCATAAAGGTAGAACGACCTGAGGCTAAATCATCTGCGGCACCAACGCGGGTAAATATGCGATCCACTGGGCCGATATGGGCTTTAGTGGCTGGCACATAGCTACCAATGTGCGCCATCAGGACCATCAATGCTGTTTGGCGCATATAGGTGCTTTTTCCGCCCATGTTGGGGCCAGTTATGATCAGCATGCGGCGTGTTGGTGACATTGAAAGCGGGTTGGAGATAAAAGGTTCGCTCAGCACCTGTTCCAACACCGGGTGGCGTCCTTCAGTGATATGAAGCCCCGGTTGTTCGCTCATCGTGGGGCAAGCATAGTGTAGAGTATCGGCGCGTTCGGCCAGGTTGGTCAGCACGTCTAGTTCGGCCAGTGCAGCAGCGCTTTGCTGCAACTCCGCCAGATGTGGCAGCAGTATATCGAACAGCTCTTCGTACAAGTTTTTTTCGATCGCCAGAGTCTTGCCTTTTGAAGTCAGGATCTTGTCTTCATATTCTTTTAGTTCAGGAATGATATAGCGCTCAGCGTTTTTTAGCGTCTGACGGCGCACATAATGGATTGGTACCAGATGGCTTTGTCCACGGCTGACCTGAATGTAATAGCCGTACACGCCATTGAAGTCCACCTTTAAAGTATCAAGCCCCCACTTTTTACGTTCGCGAATTTCCAGTCGATCCAAATAGTCGCTGGCACCGTCCGCTAGTTCGCGCCACTCGTCCAGTTCGCTATTGTAGCCAGGGGCAATAACACCGCCATCACGCACCAGCACTGGTGGGGATTCGACTATCGCGCGTTCTAGCAGATCCAACAACGCATCGAATTGACCAACCTGCGATAGTAACTGTTGCGCATGCGGTGTATCCACATTTTGCAATAATGCGCGAATATCCGGCAACTGTTGGAAAGCGTGGCGCATGCGTGCCAGGTCGCGTGGACGGGAGGTACGTAGCGCCAGACGCGCTAAGATACGCTCCTGATCGCCAACCTGCCGCAGCGAAGGTTGCAAATCGCTATATAGATCTTGCAGCTTGCCAATGGCCTGTTGGCGATCGTTCAACACGTTGATGTTGCGGGTCGGCATGTGCATCCAGCGCTTTAGCATGCGGCTACCCATGGGGGTCATCGTATGGTCGAGGATTGCCGCTAGTGTATTTTCACTACCCCCGGACAGGTTTTGGGTCAGTTCTAGGTTACGACGTGTAGCAGCATCCATGATGATGCCGTCCTGCTGTCGTTCCATAGTGATGCTACGAATATGTGGCAGTGAGGTACGTTGGGTATCTTTGACATATTGTAGTAAACAGCCAGCGGCGCGCAGTGCCCGATGCGCCTGCTCAACGCCGAAGCCGATCAAATCGCGGGTACCGAACTGCAAATTGAGCTGCTGACGCGCAGTCTCCAGCTCAAATTCCCAAAGTTGGCGGCGGCGCAGGCCGTGACGCTGTTCGATCAGCTCTATCTGTTCAAAGGTTTCCGGATAGAGAAGTTCTGCAGGGTTAGTGCGTTGTAACTCTGCTGCCATGATTTCACTATCTTGCGGCTCGGCGATGCGGAAGCGGCCAGAACTGACGTCCAGCGTCGCGTAGCCAAAACCGCGAGTATCTTGCCAGATCGCCGCCAGCAGGTTATCCTGTCTCTCTTGCAGCAGCGCTTCATCAGTAATGGTACCAGGGGTGACGATGCGAACCACTTTGCGTTCGACTGGTCCTTTGCTAGTGGCTGGATTGCCGATCTGCTCGCAGATAGCGACAGATTCACCTAGCTGCACCAGCCTAGCCAGATAGTTTTCTACTGCATGGTATGGCACGCCAGCCATCGGAATAGGGTCACCCGCCGAGGCTCCGCGCTTGGTCAGAGAAATATCTAACAACTGCGATGCGCGTTTGGCGTCGTCATAGAACAACTCGTAGAAGTCACCCATGCGGTAGAGCAGCAGAATTTCGGGATGCTGTGCTTTTAGGCGAAGATACTGTTGCATCATTGGGGTGTGGGAATCTAGATTCTTACTGTCAACCATAGACATAATTTTTTATTCCATTGAATTTGAGGTGAATTTTTATTTTGGTTGTAATCATTAAGTATCCCGTTGTTTAATAAATAATCACCAAAATCCGCCTGTAAGCGTAGGTCAAAGTCTAGGTTATTATGTAGGATATGGTATAATATTACTGTATAAACGTAGGGTCTACACTTGGCAAAAAAGATAGATTTTAGCCTCAGTAAATCAAGTGGTTAGCCATAACATAGCTCTTATATAATGAATAAAACCGCACGCAAAACTTTATTACCCAAAGCTATCGAAATAATTAAGCCTACAGACAAAAACAAAGACGCAATAATTGTAACCGAACGGTGAATTCATATTGTATGATTAAAATAATGTAATAAGCTGGCGGATATTAACTAAAGCTGTTTTAGGATCAGGTAGGAGCGGGTTAGCACATCATGTAACCAGATATACGTGGCGTGTCTGTTGAGTTTGACGGTTTCCAACAGATTCAGGATAGCTGCCATACGTTTTTTTGCAAGCAAAGACCCGGCAAAGAGTATGTTCTTGCGGCTTACTGCTACCGGAAGGTAGCAGTTTTCCATGCGATTGTTATCTATTGTTATCTATGGGTTCTCGGCAATCGTCAAGATAATACAGTAATGCTAACCAGCGTTTCATAGTATAGGTATAGACCTATAGTCAAGCACTCTTTGCGTAACCCGGAGTTGGAGGCCGTTTGCGCTTATTGTAAAAAAGCTATTGATAGAATGCGTTCAGCTAGGGCTAAGCATAGTGCCGCCGCACTTGACGTTTTTTATCCGCTGACCAATGTTTGATTTTGCACTCAAGCCTGAATAACTTATGGATAGTATATAGAGCTAGCTTCGCCACCAGGCTTAGGTTGGCAGTGAAAAGCTCGAAGTGCCTTGCGCCAGACCCCTGGCTTCAACCACCTAGCCGCTTTGAATAATGCCTGGTAACCGGCATCACCGTCCACTAAGCACATTGCGGGCATACTATAACCACTGTGCCCCCGGTTAGCACTATCACTCGCTCTGCACCTCGTGCGGCGATATAGGGCCACAGATAACCGCTTTGGGTTTTGCCCTTGCAGGGGTCGAAGATATTTGATGCTTTTGGCTCAGATAATAGCGTGACCAGTTGCTGCTTAATATCGGCAGCATCGTCCTCAATATCGAACAACCCGCGCTTGTTCCCCCTGAAAGACTTCGCTTTTACGATCTAAGCACCACTGACGGGCATTTTTCAGTGCTTCTTCCAGTTGCTGGATATAATATATCCTGCCAGTGTCTGGCTTCGCTGCGTCTGCGGCTCTTGGTCCAATAATAATTTTAACACCATAGCGTACAGTTTATTAGGGTTTTGTGAGGCCAGCACTATATCTATATTTATGCTCTTTTTTAATCAGTAAAAAAGAGCATTATCATTCTAAATCAATTTATTAATGATTTTTGCATTTTTTCATGAAAAGTCATTGCTTACTTCATTAAAAAACACAGGTTCTACTAATTGAATATATCACCCTGATTAGCTAAGGAGAAATTATGAGTGAAAGCCAACTGCGTCAACTCAGCATTCTGGTGGGGAAAAAGCTAAAAGCGAAAGGGTATTGGATCACTTGCGCAGAATCCTGCACTGGCGGTGGCATTGCTAAAGCCATCACCGATATTGTCGGCAGCTCGGCCTATTTCGATCGCGGGTTTGTCACCTACAGCAACGCGGCGAAGCGCGATTTGCTAGGGGTGGCGGAAGTGACATTAACTGTTCACGGTGCGGTCAGCGCAGAGGTAGTACACGAGATGGCATTAGGCGCGCTACATGTCGCGAAGGCTGATCTGGCACTCTCGGTAAGCGGCATTGCTGGGCCTGAAGGTGGCAGCGAGGAAAAACCAGTAGGAACGGTTTGGTTTGGCTTCGCCGATGGTGGCCGAGTTTTAGTACGCAAGGGAAATTTTGTTGGCGACCGCAATGCGGTGCGGCTTCAGACAGCGGTTTTTGCGCTGAGGACCACCCTTGAAGAATTTTTGTGAAATTGGCTTGTTACTGTATGACTATACAGTATAATTAGTGACATTTCCTACACAACATACAATCAGTAGCAGTGTGGGGTAATATCAGCATTGCTAAATAAAGGAGCAAAAATGGCTATTGATGAGAACAAGCAAAAGGCGTTAGCAGTAGCACTGGGCCAGATTGAGAAACAGTTTGGCAAAGGCTCCATCATGCGCCTGGGTGAAGACCGTTCCATGGATGTAGAAACGATCTCCACCGGTTCATTGTCACTTGATATTGCACTGGGTGCTGGTGGTCTGCCGATGGGCCGAATCGTCGAGATCTATGGCCCTGAATCCTCCGGGAAAACCACTTTAACGTTGCAGGTTATAGCTGCAGCTCAGCGTGAGGGCAAAACATGTGCATTCATTGACGCTGAGCACGCGCTAGACCCAATTTATGCGAAGAAGCTGGGTGTGGATATCGACAACCTGTTATGTTCCCAGCCGGATACTGGTGAGCAGGCGCTGGAAATCTGTGATGCGCTGACCCGCTCTGGTGCGGTTGATGTTATCATTGTCGATTCCGTGGCGGCGCTGACGCCGAAGGCGGAAATAGAAGGCGAAATCGGCGACTCACACATGGGGCTGGCGGCACGTATGATGAGCCAGGCGATGCGTAAGCTGGCTGGCAATCTGAAAAACGCTAACACTCTGCTGATCTTCATTAACCAGATTCGTATGAAAATTGGCGTAATGTTCGGTAACCCTGAAACCACCACCGGAGGTAACGCCCTCAAGTTCTATGCTTCTGTCCGTCTGGACATCCGCCGCATCGGCGCGATCAAGGAAGGAGACGAGGTCGTGGGCAGCGAGACCCGCGTAAAAGTGGTGAAAAACAAAATCGCTGCGCCGTTCAAGCAGGCTGAGTTCCAAATCATGTACGGCGAAGGCATCAATAGCCGTGGTGAATTAGTTGATTTGGGCGTTAAGCATAAAATGATCGAAAAAGCAGGTGCGTGGTACAGTTACAACGGTAAGAAAATCGGCCATGGAAAGTCCAATGCCTGCAACTTCCTGAAAGAGAACTCGGGCATAGCCGCCGAGTTGGACAAAAAGCTGCGTGACCTGCTGTTGCATAATACGTGCGAAGGGGTTGCTGCTACCAGTGAAGTCACCGGTGGTGACGAAGCGGAAACCAGCGAGCAATTTTAATCGCTGACGATGGGGTACCAATGTTGGTAGGGTACAAGCCATACAAACTAATCAGGTTTAAATGATAAATAACTTACTAAATCGCGCCATACGCCTGCTGATGGCAACGCGATCATATTGAAACTGAGCTGCAAGTTTGCGGCGCAGCTCAGCTGTTTATAGCGAAAGCCCAATGTGGCAATAGAATGTCGCATGCTTCAACGCTAGTCCTTAACCCCCCTTGAACTAAGCCATCATCAAATAGATTATCGCCTACTTATATCAGCATAACTGGCTGGATGACTAACATTTTGCCCTTAGCTACATTGGTAGCCGCTATCGTAAAGGATACGATGTACAGTACATATATGCTGGATTGGCGCAGAATGGCGTGAATAAAAAACTGGTGCAAGCGGCGGTGTTGGCAGATTGTGATGTTGACTAGTGTAAACAGGTGAAACAAGTGGAGCAGAGGAAATTTGGCGATGTGTTGCTGGCAGATAGGAAAGAAAAAGCTAAATTGAAACTTTATCTACGCTATCGTGGCTTCTTCCAGTAAGAAATTCAGGCAATTTACCGTGATTTTGCGTAATGAATGCACACGGGGTTTTACTTCCCTCTAAAGAAAATTTATCTTATCTCCATATTTTGTTGTTCGCAAGCAATCTACCATAGTTAGTATGGTGTATATTTTGCTCGCGTGTCATTATTCTATCTTCCCCTGGAAAATTATGGACAAGAGTACCGCTGAGATTCGTCAATCGTTTCTCGATTTTTTTCATAGTAAGGGACATCAGGTTGTAGCAAGCAGTTCTTTGGTACCTAATAATGATCCGACATTGCTGTTCACCAATGCTGGCATGAACCAATTTAAAGATGTTTTCTTGGAGCTGGACAAACGCGCTTATTCCCGAGCTACCACCTCGCAGCGCTGTGTGCGTGCTGGCGGTAAGCATAACGACCTTGAGAATGTCGGTTATACTGCGCGTCACCATACCTTCTTTGAAATGCTGGGCAACTTTAGCTTCGGAGACTATTTCAAGCACGAGGCAATTAGCCATGCGTGGGAACTACTCACCGGAGAAGACTGGTTCAACCTGCCAAAAGAAAAACTGTGGGTTACCATTTATGAAACCGATGATGAATCTTTCGATATCTGGAAGAAACATATTGGTGTGCCAACTGAAAGGATTATCCGCATCGGAGACAACAAAAGAGCTGCTTTTGCTTCTGACAACTTTTGGCAAATGGGCGATACCGGCCCGTGTGGCCCATGCACTGAGATCTTCTATGATCACGGCGATCATATTTGGGGTGGCCCTCCGGGTAGCGCTGAAGAAAATGGCGATCGTTACATTGAGATTTGGAATATCGTCTTCATACAGTTCAACCGACAGGCCGATGGTGCCATGTTACCGTTGCAAAAGCCTTCAGTTGATACCGGAATGGGCCTTGAACGTATTGCAGCGGTACTGCAACATGTGAATACAAACTATGAGATCGACCTATTACGCACACTGATCGCTGCTGTAGCGAAAGTGACTGGTGCTACCGATCTGGACAACAAATCCCTGCGTGTTATCGCCGACCATATCCGTGCCTGCGCCTTTCTGGTGTCAGACGGTGTTCTCCCCTCTAATGAGAACCGTGGCTATGTACTGCGCCGCATCATTCGTCGTGCTATCCGCCACGCTAACATGATTGGTGCGAAAGACAACTTCTTCTATAAGCTGGTGGCACCGCTAATTGAAGTGATGGGGTCAGCTGCTGACGAATTGAAACGTCAGCAGTCGCTGGTAGAGCAAGTGCTGAAAAACGAGGAAGAGCATTTTTCCCGTACACTGGAGCGTGGTCTGGCGCTGCTGGACAGTGAGTTGAACAAGTTGCATGGAGAGACATTAGACGGCGGAATTGCCTTCCGTTTGTACGACACTTTTGGTTTTCCGGTCGATCTGACTGCCGATGTATGTCGAGAGCGTGGCCTAAAACTTGATGAAGCTGGCTTTGAGCAGGCGATGGAAGCACAGCGCCGCCGTGCACGCGAGTCCAGCGGTTTTTGCGCAGACTACAACACCATAATCCAAGTGGATAGCAGTAGCCGATTCAGCGGTTATGATTATGAAGAACAGCAGGCGATGGTGATCGCGCTATTCCGCGATGGTCAGCCGGTAGAACAAATTAATGTCGGTGAAGAAGCGGTAGTGGTGCTGGATGGGACACCATTTTATGGTGAATCCGGTGGCCAGGTCGGTGACAAAGGCGTGCTGAAAGCCGCCAGCACAAATTTTGTGGTGAGAGACACTCAAAAATACGGCCATGCCACTGGACATCTGGGCAAGCTTTCACAGGGAATGCTCAATGTGAAAGATCGTGTTGATGCACAGATCGACACTAAACGTCGCAACCGCATCCGCCTGAACCATTCGGCGACCCATCTACTGCACGCCGCTCTACGCCAAACACTGGGTGATCATGTTGCACAGAAAGGCTCGCTGGTTAACGACAAATATCTGCGTTTCGATTTCTCGCACTATGAAGCGATGAAACCGGAGCAAATCCGTAGGGTGGAAGATCTGGTAAACCGGCAGGTGCGTCGCAACCTGCCGGTACAGACTGAAGTGATGTCGCTGGAGGATGCCAAAGAGAAGGGAGCGATAGCATGGTTTGGTGAGAAGTACGATGACAATGTGCGTGTGTTGATTATGGGCGACTTCTCCACTGAACTATGTGGAGGTACCCATATCCGCCGTACTGGTGATATTGGTTTGTTTAGCATTGTGACTGAGTCTGGTACTGCTGCGGGTGTTCGCCGTATTGAGGCAGTGACTGGCGAAGTCGCTATCGCCAAGTTGCATGAACAAAGTGATCTGTTGCAAGTTGTTGCGTATTTGGTGAAAGGCGACAGTAGCAACCTAGCCGATAAGCTGCATACAACGCTCGATCGTACTCGTCTGTTAGAAAAAGAGCTACAGAAGTTGAAAGATCAGCAGGCGGCGCAGGAAAGCGCATCCTTGTCGAGTCAGGCAAAAGTGGTTAACGGTGTGAAGCTGTTGGTCAGCCAACTGGATAATGTCGATGGAAAAATGTTACGCATTATGGTTGATGACCTGAAAAATCAGTTAGGTTCAGCTATTATCGTGCTTGCTACCACTGCTGATGATAAGGTCAGCCTGATTGCTGGCGTGACTAAGGATCTGATAGACCGAGTGAAAGCTGGAGAGCTGATCGGCAATGTAGCGCAGCAGTTAGCAGGCAAGGGCGGTGGACGCCCTGAGATGGCGCAGGCGGGGGGAACGGATGTTAGCGCTCTTCCTGCGGCATTAAACAGCGTAGAAGCCTGGGTGGCTTCGAAGCTTTGAATACAAAGAAATAGCACGCACAAAAGACATAACAAATTGTTTTTTGTAGTTTTTATATAGTGCTAACACGGTTTAATTATAATTGCGAGAACAAAGTTTTTCAAGTCAGCTAAACTTATCATTATCTGAAGTTAAAGTAAGTCAGCTTATAATTATATTGCATATGTTTTCATAACATATGCCTACATTTAATGTAATATGGTGGATACTAGCGGGTAAACTGAGAGACCCGACTCTTTTAAATCTTTCAAGGAGCAAGGAATGTTAATTCTGACTCGTCGAGTTGGTGAAAACCTCATGATTGGCGATGAGGTTATCGTGACAGTGCTAGGGGTAAAAGGCAATCAGGTGCGTATTGGTATAAATGCCCCCAAAGAGGTGTCAGTACACCGCGAAGAAATATATCAGCGTATTCAGTCAGAGAAGTCTAAGTCTCAACAGATGACTTACTGATTTCAAAGTAGCGTATCGTTGCTAAGCGAGACGCTGCTGTGCTTTTTGTGTAAATATTCTTCTACTTTCCATGCTGTTATTTTTACCTGTTTGTTTTGCATCTTTTTACTCTAGCTTTGTGGTTGCCTTTGATAAAACCCCCTTTTTGTAGTGAAATTACTCATATTGATTGTGAATTGTGCAAACGTACATGGGTTGGGAAAAATTGTTTGACTTACAAGTCTTAGAAAGTAATATGTGCGCCACACATTGCCGATAAGATTCTTTAAAAAGAAATAGGCACAGTCTAAAATAAGCGTACGGTGAGGTGGCCGAGAGGCTGAAGGCGCTCCCCTGCTAAGGGAGTATGCGGCCAAAAGCTGCATCCGGGGTTCGAATCCCCGCCCCACCGCCACTTGCATCCATAGCTCAGCTGGATAGAGTACTCGGCTACGAACCGAGCGGTCGGAGGTTCGAATCCTCCTGGATGCACCATACTAAAAAGTATCTATCAAAACTTTTTATTTTCCAGAAAAAGACGAGCTGAAAGGTAGCACGAAGGAAGATAACGTCGCTTTAACAATAGCCCTCCAGGAGAAAAAAAACTAAATAATTCTTCTGGGCGCAGTACCTACTCAATACGCGCTAGTCGCTTTCGCTTTCCGAATATCCTTTTCACGATATCAGCGATATTCCCCTGTCTCACTTAGAATACATTCAATCATTACGCATCCAGCGACAACCTAACGGCTTTAAGTTAAAGTAGCTTCCTTATCATCAAAGATAAGGGTCATGGAGTAACGATGTACGACCGCTATCAAGGTCTCATTTTCGACATGGATAGCACCATCCTGGATACTAAACCGACACACCGCGATGCGTGTATCGAGGTGCTGTCATCTTTATGATATGACTATTAGTGAGGCATCAATGGTGGCGCTCGATGGTTCACTGATAACGTTTATTTGTTGCCTGGAAGTATCCGACTCTCGCATGGGTAGAACAACACTACCATCGGCGCTATATCGCCAGCCATCAGGTCAATCTCGATCTACATAATCTGGCCGCAGCAGAAACGCGCCCGGTGAAGGCGATATGGAAGCGATGTAGAGGCGATGCTGCTTGACAGTGTCTGACTATTTACGCTGATGGATGTGGTAAAAGCCTATCATGGTCGACGTCCAATGGCGGTAGGTACTGGCAGCGAACACCGCATGGCGGAAACCCTGCTGCGTCATCTGGGTTTATTCAACTAATTTGACGACGATCGTCGTTGCTGATAATTTACAGCGTCATATTCCGAAACCGGACAGATGCCTGAACTGCGCTGAATTGATCAGTTTTCCCCCAGAAACATGCGTCTTGTTTGAAGACGCTGACTTTGGCATTCAGGCGGCGAAAAGCGCCAAAATGGCTGTGGTAGACATTAGTGAGCTGTGAGTGACCATTTTTCGACAGCCGCTTCCTTGAGTGTGCCATTGCGTGGAAATTCAGATATTATTTTGGTTACTTTGTAGGCTAACAACTGCCCCTCAGCTGAATGGCTGGTTGTTGGTAGCGCGGACTGACCAATCCATTATAAGGTGCCTGTTACCAGCGTTGCAACCTAAACGGAGGGAAGACATGTTTTAGCCGAATAAAATGGGACCGTTAGTAGGCGATTTGTTATGCATGTTGGCTACGCATGCCTTCAGGGGTTCTGTCGTGCTGTTTCTGTGCATCGGAAATACTATGCGTTATATCATTTTGGCTTATGGTAACGGTACAAAGCATAGCCTGGTGGCATTAAACAAGTTGAGACAATCAGTCTGGGGTACGAATTCAGTATGCTAACGAGTCATTATTTTAGAAACGGGAGGTCAATTTGATCCCGGACTTATCACAGGCGCTTTCTTGGTTTAAAGCCCATCCCCAAGCCTTAATAGGCATCAGTCGCGGCATTGAACGTGAAACGCTGCGAGTCGCTCCCAACGGTAAGCTGGCTTTAACTGGGCATCCAGACAATTTTGGGGCGGCATTAACGCACCACTGGATCACGACAGACTTTGCAGATGCGATGCTAGAGTTCATTACGCCAGTTGATGACAACCTTGATCACTTGCTGATCTTCCTGCGTGATATCCATCGTTATGTGGCGCGTAATCTGGGCGAGGAGCGTATGTGGCCGCTCAGTATGCCATGCTTTATTCATGCTGACCAGGATATTGAGCTGGCGCAGTTCGGTTCGTCGAACATTGGCCGCATGAAGACATTGTACCGAGAAGGGCTGAAAAACCGCTATGGCGCGCTGATGCAGACCATCTGCGGTGTGCATTATAACTTCTCGCTGCCGCTATCTTTCTGGCAGGAATGGGCAGGCGCAGAAGACGCGGAAAGTTGCAAAGCGCAGATCTCGGCGGGCTATTTCAGCCTAATCCGAAACTATTACCGTTTTGGCTGGGTGATCCCGTATTTGTTCGGTGCTTCACCGACGATCTGTTCTTCTTTCTTAAAAAATCGTGAAACCAATCTGGCGTTCGAATGCACCGAGCAGGGCATGTATTATCTACCGTACGCCACCTCGCTGCGTTTGAGCGATCTTGGTTATACCAACAATTTGCAGAGCACTTTGGGTATTAATTTTAACGATCTGCACAGTTATGTAGCAAGTCTGAAGCAAGCGATCGTTACGCCTTCAGAAACGTTCGCCAAGATGGGGGTGAAGGAGGGTGATAGCTACTTACAACTTAACAGCAACGTATTACAAATTGAAAATGAACTGTATGCGCCGATCCGGCCAAAGCGCGTAGCAAATAGCGATGAGACGCCATCAGATGCGCTCTTGCGCGGTGGCATTGAATATATTGAAGTACGCTCGCTAGACATCAACCCGTTCTCGCCAATCGGCGTGGACTCGTTGCAGGTGCGATTCTTGGATCTCTTCCTGATATGGTGCGTGCTTGTGGAAGCATCGGAGCTGGGCAGCGCCGAGCTATTCTGGATCCGCAAAAACTGGAACCGGGTGATCCTGGAAGGGCGTAAACCGGGCCAGAGTATCCATATTGGCTGCGATGGCAAGCACGAACCGTTGGATAAGGTTGGCAAAGCGCTATTTGACGACCTGCGCCGCGTAGCGGAAGTCTTGGATGGAGAAGTTGGCGATCGGCAGTATCAGCAAGTTTGCGATGAGCTGGTCGCCGCGTTTGATAATCCGGAGCTGACTTTCTCTGCGCGCATTCTGAAGGCAATGACGGAAGAAAGCACTAGCTGCGTTGGTCTGCGGTTGGCAAAAAAATACCACGAGATGTTGATTGACGAGCCACTAGAAATTCTGAAAGAAGCAGAGTTAATCAAGGAGAAGGAAGCTTCATGGCAGCGTCAGCGCCACATAGAATCTAGCGATACGCTAAGCTTTGAAGCATTTATTCAACAAAACGGCGGCAGTTGAAAAAGAAAAGTCCACGTCAACGTGGACACGTTATGTATCTCTGATAATAATTATAATGATAAAAAATGCGCTTCCTTTAAAGGGAATGTTAAAAATTCTATTTTATTCCAGTAATATATGGATAAGAATGAATGACACCTGTCCCAACAATCGATTTTGATAAAGCCCTGATAGCCCTTTATGATGGTCAGGCTCTGATAGGTAAAGATGGCATATTTACCCTGCTAATCAAGTAGTTAATCGGAGTGTGTTGGCTGATAAAATCGACTCTCATCTGGCTTGGGACGTTTGAGTTAACCGCAAAAAAGGGGCACTCAGAAAAACGGGCAAAATACCAATCAGTAGCTTTAAACTGGCTATTCCCGGTGACCAAAATAGCTCTTTTAAACCTCATCTCGTGAACAAAACATCAGACCACGCTGTCTGATAAAATCGAACGCAAGATCATCGGTATTTGCACCTGGTTATGAGCTACAAAGATATCAGCTAGGAAATCTAAGATTTATACGCATTTATCGTTTCTAGCGCCACCATCAGCGCCATTCTAAATTATCACTGCGGGTAAGTGGCTTTCACACTGACTTAAAGTGGATTGATCAGCGTCACACGCACCTGTTTGATTATATTATCCTGCACGTCGCTGATCTCCATCTCGTAGTGACTTATGCGCACCTGGGTGCCGATTTTCGGGATCTATTCCAACTCTTCTAGCAGCATGCCGTTGATGGTGCGCGCTTCGATTTGAACGCCTTATTCAGCTCACTTACGTTGGCGTTGCCGTCGATCAATACCGAGCCGTCGCTCTATGGGTTGACATCTTACGCCAGCGTTGGCGACATTGAGGTGGTGAAATCGCCGACTATTTCTTCAAGGATATCCTCTACCGTCACCAGCCCCTAAATATCACCGTACTCGTCGACCACGATGCCGACCTTCTCCTTGTTGCGCTGGAATTTTACCAACTGTAAATTAAGCGGCGTGCTTTTGGGTATAAAATATATCTTATAGGCGGCGCGTTAGCAGATTTTATTTATTGAATTATTTTTCTCAGTCATTATGCTGTAAACTTCGCGCACCCGCAGCAGCATGCCAATAGAATCATCCATCGTGCTGCGGTACAGCACGATACGGCCCAGGCGGTGAATAGGTGAGTTGGCGCATGATCGACTTCCAGTTGCTGTTGACATTGATATCGATGATCTCATTGCGCGGTACCATGATGGCGTCATCTGTCACCTTTTCCAGATCCAGCACTGACATCAGCATGTCCTGATTGCATCGTGAAATCTGCGATTAGGATTCATTCACGATGGTGCGCACCTCATCTTTACTGACAGCATCGCTGATGCGCACGTTGGTATGGATGCCAAACGGGCGCATCGCCAGGCTTGTGATGCCGTTAAGCAACTAAACTAGCAGGAACATCCCCTTTTGCAATGTAGTAAGCAAAATGCTGCTGGTGAAGGCGATGCGTTCCAGATAGAGTGCGGCGAAGGGTTTAAGGTAACACTTCAGCGAATAGCAATATAGTAAAGGTCAGCACTCCGGTGGAGATCGCTACCACAAGATCGCCATGCAACCGCATGAAAACAATAGTCGCTAGTGCTGAAGCGAGAATATTCACCAAGTTATTGCCGATCAGCACCGGGCTGATCAAGTGATCCGGCTTTTGCAGCAGTTTTTTCACCAGACAGGCAGATTGGCTGCCCTTTTTGGCTCTAGTGACGGAGGCAGTAACGGTTGAACGTCATCATGCAGATTTCGGAAGCTGCAAAATATGCGGAGACCGCTATCATGGTGATCATGATAATGATCAGTGTCCCTGTTGACCCGTGCTCCAATGCAAAATTTCTTATATTATTAGGGGAATATAGCCTCAGGCTACTTAACCTACCATGACCTGCTGAATCAGACGGCTACCGAAGTAGGCGAGTGTAAGCAAAAAGGCCCCTGCAAAGCCGAACCATACAACGCGCCGACCACGCCATCCTTCATGATAATGGCCCCACAGCAGAACGATGTACACAAACCACGCAATAATCGACAGCACTGCTTTATGAACGTTCTCTTTGCTAAATAGGTTATCCATATAAAGCAGGCCAGTGGATAGTGCGAGCGTCAACAGCATCACACCGACCTGGGTTATGCTGTACATTTTGCGTTCGATTACCATCAGCGGCGGCATATCGGCGTTGAAGTTCAGCTTCTTTTTTTTCAATAAAAAATCCAGCCAGGCAAGTTGTAACGCATACAACATGGCGATAATCAGTGTGGCGTAAGAGAACAACGCCAGGCTGATATGCGCCATCAACTCCGGGCTGGCTTCCAAATGAGTAATGAACTCACCGGGCATAAAACTGGCAAACGCCAGATTGATCATAGAAAAGCTGTAGACGATCGGCAACAAGAACCAGCCACGACCACGGGAAGCGACAACGGTCATCATCGAGCAGATGATTAAGCTAACGATTGAACCAATATTCAGCAGGCTGAGATTTTGCCCAGTGCTGACATTAAAAATGCGCTGCTGTAGCGCGATAGTATGGCAGAGCAGTGCCACTAGTGCTGAGAAGAGAGCAAGTCGACGATATGCGCTGTTCCTTCGCAATAAGCTGGGGATGATCAGTCCGAGGCTAAATAGGTAGGCCATCAAAGCCACAATGGAAAAAATTAGCATAGCATTAAATTTTGCTTTGGTATGGTTAATTTGATTACCAGTATAGCGTTGCGCGCCCCGCACTCCAACCGATCTCCAACGCTGATGCAGAGATCCTGTGTGCTTCGTGTTATCATTGCAGTAATTATGCCGCTAGTGCGGCCTGTCATTAGACGTTGAGCATGAGACGATGTTTGAAAATTTAACCGATCGATTGTCGCGCACATTGCGCAGTATTAGCGGCCGTGGGAGGCTAACCGAAGAGAATATAAAGGAAACCCTGCGTGAAGTGCGCATGGCGCTGCTAGAAGCAGATGTGGCGCTACCAGTGGTTCGTGACTTTATTAATCGTGTAAAAGAAAGCGCCGTCGGCCATGAAGTCAACAAAAGCCTGACACCGGGGCAAGAGTTCGTCAAGATCGTCAAGAGTAAGCTGATTGCTGCGATGGGCGAAGTGAACACCGAGCTGAATCTGGCGGCCCAGCCACCAGCGGTGGTGCTGGTGGCTGGTCTGCAAGGTGCCGGTAAAACCACAAGCGCAGCCAAGATTGGCAAGTTTCTAAAAGAAAAACATAAGAAAAAAGTTCTGGTGGTGTCTGCAGACGTTTATCGCCCTGCGGCAATCAAGCAATTAGAAGTACTGGCAGAAGGTATTGGCATTGATTTCTTTCCCTCCGAGGTTAAAGAAAAACCTCTGGATATCGTTACCCTCGCGCTGCAACAGGCCAAATTAAAATTTTACGATGTGTTAATCGTCGATACAGCCGGCCGTTTGCATGTTGACAAAGCGATGATGGACGAAATCAGGCAGGTACACGCAGCGATCAATCCGGTAGAAACCCTGTTTGTGGTTGACGCCATGACTGGTCAGGATGCCGCCAATACCGCAAAAGCCTTTAATGAAGATCTGCCTCTGACTGGCGTGGTGCTAACCAAAGTTGATGGTGATGCGCGCGGCGGTGCAGCACTTTCCATCCGCCACATTACCGGCAAGCCAATCAAGTTCCTCGGCGTGGGCGAGAAAACCGATGCGCTGGAGCCGTTTCATCCGGATCGCGTGGCATCACGTATTCTGGGCATGGGCGATATGCTATCGCTGATCGAAGATATCGAAAGAAAAGTTGATCGTGAACAGGCGGAGAAACTGGCCAATAAGTTAAAAAAGGGTGATGTTTTTGACTTGACTGACTTCTTAGATCAACTCAAGCAGATGCGCAACATGGGCGGTATGGCCAGCATGCTGAGCAAACTGCCCGGTGCCGGTCAACTGCCGGAAAACGTTAAGTCGCAGATGGACGACACAGTTTTGCTGCACATGGAAGCAATTATCAATTCGATGACGATAAAAGAACGTGCTAAGCCGGAAATCATCAAAGGTTCGCGTAAGCGCCGCATCGCAATGGGTTCAGGCGTGCAGGTGCAGGATGTTAACCGTTTGCTTAAGCAGTTTAACGAAATGCAACGCATGATAAAGAAGATGAAAAAAAGCGGTATGGTTAAGATGATGCGTGGGATTAAGGGTATGATGATGCAGGGCTTTCCTGGCCGCTAACAGGTATCTGCCCGCCAAAAGCGAGCGCATTCAGCATTAGCTTCTCGCGCTGAAAACCGCCTGTAGCTTGATTAGCTGCTAAAATTGCCCTGTGCGATTTACGCACTAGATTGCTTTTTGCGACAAAATAAGTAGAATTCTCGGGCTTTTTATATTGCAACCGTGCCCACTCCACCCTTAATGGGACCCAGCTGTTTTATTCACTTAAAGAGGATGTTATGGTAACAATTCGTTTAGCACGTGGCGGCGCAAAAAAGCGTCCGTTCTATCAAGTAGTAGTGACCGACAGTCGCAATGCGCGTGATGGTCGTTTCATTGAGCGCTTAGGCTTCTTCAACCCGATAGCAACTGGTAAGGCCGAAACCCTGCGTCTGGATCTGGATCGTATCGAACATTGGATCGGCCTGGGTGCAACCGTCTCTGATCGCGTTCACGCGCTGGTCAAAGACGCTAAGAAAGCAGCGTAATCTGTCACGGTGGTGACAATAAGCAAACAACTTAAACCGGTAGCACCTAAACAACCGATTATACTCGGTAAAATGAGGTCTGCCTACGGCATCCGTGGTTGGCTCAAAGTGTTCTCATCCACCGAAAACGCCGAAAGTATTTTCGACTATCAGCCTTGGCTTATCCAGCAGGTCAATCAGTGGCATTTTGTCGAGTTAGAAGACTGGAAACACCACAGTCAGGATTTTATCATTAAGATAAAAGGTATTAACGATCGTGAGTCAGCGAGTGTGCTGACTCACTGTAAGATCATCGTAGATTCTAAGCAACTGCCTCCGCTGGAGAGGGATGATTATTACTGGAAAGACTTAATGAGCTGCCAGGTAGTCACCACCACCGGTTATGAACTGGGTAAAGTCATCGATATTATGGAAACCGGTTCTAATGATGTGATGGTTGTCAAAGCGAACCTTAAAGATGCGTTCGGCATGAAGGAGCGGCTAGTTCCGTTTCTTCTCGGGCAGGTTATCAAGAAAGTCAACCTAACTGCTCGAATGATTAAAGCAGATTGGGACCCGAATTTTTGACCTCTGGATCACAAGGTCGAAGCAAGTGGAGTAACAGTATGGGGATTGGCTAGTGTTTATTATTATTATAAGCCTATTTCCAGAAATGTTTCGCGCAATCACTGATTACGGTGTGACTGGCCGAGCAGTAAAAAGTGGCCTGCTGAGTGTGCAGTGCTGGAATTTGCGTGATTTTACCTACGACCGGCATCGTACCGTGGATGATCGCCCATACGGCGGTGGCCCTGGGATGCTGATGATGGTACAACCCTTGCGGGAAGCCATTGATGCCGCAAAAACAGCATCAGGCAAGGGCGCAAAAGTGATTTATCTGTCGCCTCAGGGGCGCAAGTTAGATCAAACCGGCGTGTGCGAACTAGCGGCCAATCAGAAGATGATTCTAGTGTGTGGTCGCTACGAAGGGATAGATGAGCGCGTGATCCAAACCGAAATTGATGAAGAATGGTCAATCGGCGATTACGTACTCAGCGGTGGGGAATTGCCAGCAATGACCCTGATTGATTCAGTCGCCCGTTTTATACCGGGTGTACTGGGGCATCGGGCCTCTGGAGAGGAAGACTCCTTCGCTGACGGATTACTAGACTGCCCGCACTATACCCGCCCAGAGGTGCTGGTAGGGATGGAAGTTCCGCCGGTTCTGCTGTCGGGTAACCATGTTGAGATACGTCGCTGGCGCTTAAAACAGTCGCTGGGCCGTACCTGGCTTAGAAGACCTGACCTTCTAGAATGCCTAGATCTGACTGACGAGCAAGCGATGTTGCTGGCTGAGTTCCAACTGGAGCATCTTACTAGACAACAGGAGTATGAATAGAACGTCTGACATCAGGCGAAACCGATATATCAGTTTACCTAGGGTAAGAAAATATTATGAGCAACCTTATTAAGCAAATTGAACAAGAGCAGATGAAGCAAGACGTGCCCGCATTCCGTCCAGGTGACTCCGTGGACGTTAGGGTATGGGTCGTTGAAGGTAGCAAAAAACGTTTGCAGGCATTCGAGGGCGTGGTTATCGCTATCCGTAGCCGCTGTCTGAATTCTGCATTCACTGTGCGTAAGATTTCCAACGGCGAAGGTGTTGAGCGAGTATTTCAGACTCACTCACCAGTAATAGACAGTATTACTATTAAGCGTCGTGGTGCCGTTCGACAAGCCAAACTGTACTACCTGCGTAGGCGTACTGGTAAGGCGGCTCGTATCAAAGAGCGTCTTAACTAGGACGCAGCTAACACTGTATATAAAAATTATAATTATCAAAGGCCTACCTTTTTAGTAGGCCTTTTTTAGTTTATCACATTTTAGCGTGAATCCTAATTCTTTTTCTCATCCTATTGCTCATACCCTTCTCATCCAGCTTCAGGAAGAAGCTTTCGTAACACCTCGTTGTCGCCGTTCCTACCGAGGCAGCAAATTCTACCTTCACCAAATATGCGGCCCTAATACATCATAAGCCTTTATGCATGATATGAACCGATTGGTATGGGTAGCAGAGATTATAGTCCGTAGACCAGCGTAACAGAGGTTGTAGTGTCGGTACTCTTAGGAGCTAATACTGTTGGTTTACGATTATAAGTTAAGGTGTAGGCCACGCGCAGTGATAATTTTTCGTTGATCGCCACGTTCAGGGCGGTTTCCGAGTTTAGTGTGATAGCTTCGTTTATCAGCGCAGAAATACCCTGAGTGATTTTAGTGCTGTCGGTCAGTTGATATGAGTAGTTTGCTGCGCCATAGGCCAGTGCTTTTGTGGAACGCCCTCTGCCATGATATTTATCGTAACGCACACCGGGACCAAATTCCACTCGCAGGTCGCTGACTGGCCCATTCAAGATCTGATGACCGTAACCGCTGGTTAGTGTTAGTATGGAGCTCGAATCATAACCATTAAAACGGTCGCTCAGCCAACTAGCTTGGCCAAACAAGTAGTAGAGATCATTCAGGTTATAACGGGTACGGACGCCTGCCTGGTATTTTTCAGACGAGCGTACGTTGGAGGAAGTAGCATTGTTGGCTGACCCCCACAAGCTGTAGGCTGCATCATTATCGAACCAAGTCATGTTGGTTCTGGCTAGCAGCCTGGAGTTTTGCGAGTTACCAGACTGGGCGTTGTAACCGGCTTGGAAGTTACCTTCGAATGGTTTTTGGGCGTTGGCCGGGTCGTCCATCGCAGTAAAAAGTGTATTGTCGGCAAGGGCTAAAGTACTGGTAAAAGTTGCCAGGCAGCAGATAAACAGCTGAATTGTACTGCGAATATATGAAGAAGGCATTCTAGATCCAGATTCTTAAAAAGGTTATTGGTGATAGAGACCAATTATATCAGATTGCCATAGTAACAAAAAGAACTGAGTAAGCTTAATTTAAAAACCTCATTTATTAGCTCTTATTCTAATTAATTAATCCCCGCTGACAGCATAGTATGCTTAGCACTCCAAAGCTTTTATTAGGTATTGTGACTGATTTTTGCTTCCAATTGCAATTAGGGATTCTGCCATAAAATTTTATGTACATAACTGTTTTCACCTTTAAGTATTTATGTTGGTTGAGAAAGATTTGCGTCATTAACTAATTGTCAGTGCTTTTTCTGCTTGCATCTCTTAGCTTTTCTTAATGCGTTGAAGTAATACTTTATTTACATATTTTGGATTTAAATCTTTACACATAATGGTAAGCTAGAAAAATAAAATGCTCAATGTTCCATTTTAATGCAAAAAGGCAAAAGACAGGAATAGAATCATGCAAAAATACGGACGCAATAATGTACATATTCGTGCAGAAAAAGTCTTGATCAAGCCGGAAGAACTGAAAAATCAATTTCCGATCAGCATCAATGATGAAAATAAAATTGCCAGCGCCCGCAAGACCATCGCTGATATTTTGCAGGGGCGCGATCACCGCCTGCTGGTGGTATGTGGGCCTTGTTCCATCCACGATCCGGATGCGGCACTGCATTACGCGCGTCATTTGAAAAAACTATCGGCTGAATTGAGCGATCAGCTATTTATCGTTATGCGTGTCTATTTTGAAAAGCCCAGAACCACTGTTGGGTGGAAGGGCCTGATCAACGATCCGTACATGGATGGTTCGTTTGATGTTGAAGCTGGTTTGCACATAGCGCGTCGCCTGCTGCTGGGTTTGGTGGGTAAGGGGTTGCCGCTGGCTACCGAAGCGTTGGATCCGAACAGCCCCCAATACCTGGGAGACCTGTTCAGTTGGTCGGCGATTGGTGCGCGCATCACAGAATCACAGACGCACCGTGAGATGGCTTCGGGTCTGTCGATGCCAGTAGGCTTCAAAAATAGCACAGACGGTAGCCTGAGAAACGCCATTAATGCCATTCGTGCCGCAGCTATACCACACCGTTTTGTTGGTATTAACCAGGCAGGTCAAGTATGCCTGCTGCAAACCCAGGGAAACCCGGATGGTCATGTGATCTTGCGCGGTGGCAAAACGCCAAACTACAGTGCTCAAGAAGTCGCCGCCTGTGAAAATCAGATGCGGAAGGCAAGAATCAATCCATCATTGATGATAGATTGCAGCCATGGCAACTCGAATAAAGATTATCGTCGTCAGTGGACGGTTGCCGAGTCGGTGATTGAGCAAATCAAAGCGGGTAACCGCTCCATCACTGGCATCATGCTGGAAAGCCACCTGCATGAAGGCAACCAATCTTCTGAACAACCGCTTACAAATATGCGTTATGGTATTTCTGTCACCGACGCATGCATTAACTGGGAGAGCACCGAGACCCTGCTGCGCCATATGCACAGGGAACTTGGCGCTGTGCTGACGGCTCGCATTGGGGAGTAGAGAGTTATGCTGGCTGAACTAACCGCGTTGCGCGATCAAATCGATGAGATAGATAAATCACTACTGGAGTTGTTGGCGAAGCGCTTGCATCTAGTGGCGGAAGTGGGTGAAGTAAAAAGCTGTCATGGGTTGCCGATATATGTGCCTGAACGTGAAGCAGAGATGCTGGCATCAAGCCGTAAAAAAGCGGAAAATCTTGGGGTGCCGCCGGATCTGATCGAAGACGTGTTGCGCCGGGTGATTAGAGAGTCTTATTTCAGTGAAAATGACAAAGGCTTTAAAAAACTGCGCCCTAAACTGCGTCCTATCATCATTATTGGCGGCAATGGTTAGATATAGGGCGGATATTTAACCGTCTGCTGACGTTGTCCGGTTATCAGGTTAAGGTGCTGGATAAGGAGACTGGCCGCTGGCGGAGCAATTTCTAACGAGTGCCGACATGCTGATCGTTAGTGTGCCTATTCATGTCACCGAACAGGTGACTAGTCGTCTGACTGCTCTGCCGGACGACTGTATTCTAGTAAATCTGGAATCGGTAAGGTGGTAGTCTATTGCGATAAGCGCCAGCCAGAAGCTTATCAGTAGTTTTTGGAGCAAATGCAAGTGTGTTGCGCGTATTTACACCGCAACAGTACGCTGGAACATGACCAGAATATGTTATTTATCTAATCGTTACGCCATTTTATTACCTTTACCTACGGGTTACATTTGGCGGAAGAAAATGTTCAGTTGGAACAACGGCTGGCACTTTTTTCATCGATTTATCGCTTGGAACTGGCGATTATTTAGCCAACTGTTTGCGCAATATCCGCAAACTCTACGCTGACATCATCATGTCTTTGGAATAGAATATCGCGCTAATTAAACGTTACTATCAGCATTTCGGTGCGGTGATAAAGTTGCTAGAGCATAATAACAAGCAGGCTTTTATTGAAAGTTTCCAAAAAGTGGCGCTCTGGTTAGCGCATGTACGCTCAGCGCTTCTTGCTGGAGAGCCGCACATTATTGCGGCAGATTAACGACAGCCGTAAGTAACATGAAGTAACATTAAAACAACATGGTGTGGCAATCCCCCATTTTTATGACGGTTTGACTGGCACCAAGTTATCCCTTAGGTAACAGCCCAAGACCTTTAGCGAGCAGATAATAGGCACCAAATCCTGTAGCGATTTCTGCATTGCCTAGGAATGTAAGTGTAGCTTGTACATCAATATAAAATATCTCTTTCCAAGAGTTGCCATTAATTGGCCGGGATTCTAACTTTGTAATGATGATATCGTTATCTCGCAACACCAATAATGCTTCAACCAATGCATCGGGCTGCTAGCCAGCAGACATGATCAGGGTGTTTTTGGCTGGCACTTATTTGGAAACGTTAATCGATTTGCGCGCCATCATGATAAAACGGGTAATGTTCTGTTGCTTGGTTGGACAGGTTATGTTACAGTAAATATCACTTATACAGAGCACCGTCAGCACCACTGACCAATGCTGCTGATTTAGGCGAGTTCAGCCTGGCAACTTTTTTCATCGCTGCAGTGGTGCTTTCGGTATGCACAATTTTCCAGTATAGATATTGGTTCATAAATTAGCAGCATTGCTGAAAAGGTTGCCCGATGGCAAAAGACAGCTTCTATCTGAACCAGATCAAAGCTGTCTTTTGCCACTAGAACGCAGTGATCAGTCAGGCTGGTCAACTCTCCTACGGTAGATAAACTATTGTGCTATAATAAATCGTAAACGTCATTAATTGAATCGGAACTAGTATTTTCGATAGGTAGGATAGCAGTAATCTGCCTGGCCGGTTTTTACCTGAGTGAAGATGTCTTAAAACCTTTAGCAGCCGCACTCGATCAGTTGATCAAAATGGCGCGGCGTATTGGTGTGCCGACAAATGTGAGTAATATCCTTTAGGCCCAAGAAAAGCAATGCGTACAGCGTACTGGATGATTTGGTTAATCTAATACTACAATAGAGACATCTAAGTCAGCACCGAATCTTCGATAATAAGTTAAAACACTCGGGTGATAAAAAGACTATAAAGGCCATGAAGCTTAGTAGCAGAGATAAGCGCATACAGCATACTCACGCCGCTCTGCTAGCAGGGCCAACAGCTTCGATTTTACGGTACGTCTGGAGGATGAGACCTAAGAAAGCTTACGTATCGGTGACTTTACTCAAGTAAAGGTCAGTACAGATAACCTCATATGTTTCTGTATTTACGGCTAAATGTAGTTTTCGCTAGATCCTCCGTTTTCCCTGACCGTATTTTGTAACGAGGTGCGCAATTTTACCCAGCGTTGGATTTTAAACGGGACACTGACGGATTCCGCCCGCTTACTTATTCAGGTGTAGTCTAGGGCTTCGTCAACTACACTTTCATCAATGTTAAAGTGTAGTTGACGAAGCCCTAGAGAGCGCGAAGTATCAGGCCAAAAATCCGTTTCAGCATCAATACGCTGGTCATTGCTATATCAAAATATCCAGCTAGAAAGTGAGTGAACCTAGAGTGATAAGGGCGTTGTTGTAAGCCTTCCAGTTGGTGATATTAAACTTTTACTGGACCACGCCATGTCGCTATGTCGCTATTTTGATAGAAGGAGAGGCATCTGATCCTAGTGCCGGCCAAATGTTTGATGTATTCAACAACGCCCTATATCAGGGATAATAACGCGCTTATCGCCAGCTGCCTCCATCGCCTGCTGGAAACGTTGCTGGCTGCGCTCGGCCTCAGTGTGTTGTTTCTGGTTCAGCGTGAAGATCGCTGAAAGGTACTGCGTGCTAATTTCGCAGCCTTGACGCATACCCTGCGTCAGATCGCAGTTTTCCCAAAACATCTGTAGCAATTGTTTGTAGATGATAATTTTGGGATCGAAAACTACGCGCACTACTTCGGCATGGCTAGTTTAGCCCCTGCACACTTCACTATAAGGTTTTATTCGGCGTATAAACGCCGCTGTAGCCAGCGGCAGTGCTGTAAACGCCCGGTTGCTGCTAGAACAGACGCTCCACGCTCCGGAAACAGCCCATGGCGAAGATCGCCACTTCCATGCCGCTTAGCACCTGGATCATCGAATGCCAGGTGACTACTTTAAACGTGGTCACCTGTATAGGTGTGGTGCGGCCTGATAGCACGTACTCAACGCCCATCGGCGGTGAGTGATTTATTAAAAAATGGCACCACAATGCACTCCTAATTATCACGGTAAGAATGGGCTCTAGCGTTGTATCTAACCTCGTCTTTGCTCACAATAAGCGATTGGTTGGGTTTATTTATAAGCTTAACGTAGTATTTTGTATGCCAAAAGTGAAGAATGCGCCAGGTGAACAGCGAGATCCAAACCTTCATGCATAGCAGTGCCTGAAATGGGGCTATATGGGCTGCTTCCTACCTGATAGAGCAGAGCGAATACCAATAGAAAGGTAAAATAAACAAGAGGAATGAGTGCTACGATATCCGTTCATGTGCTTGTTTTATTTTTTTTTGTGGCAACTGCGACCTACGCGGCGAATGTGCAGCTCAAGGTGGAAGGTCTGAGTGGTAAGCTGGAGAAAAACGTCCGGGTACGGCTGTCTTCTATCACGCCTGAAGAAGTAGGTAACGATAGTCACTTCCGGGCGCGCGTGAACGAAGCGGTACGTCAGGGGTTGAGGGCATCAGGTTATTACCAACCAACCATCGATTTTACGCTAGACGATCGGCGAGGTCTATCGCGCCAGGTATTACATGCTAAGGTAAACCCAGGTAAGCCGGTGCGCATTGCCGGTAACAATATCGTGCTGAAGGGTGACGCGCTCACTGATGAGGATTACTTGACGCTGGTCAAGCAAGGCCGTCCGACCCTTGGTGAGATACTCAACCACGGCAAGTACGACAGCTTTAAAAATTCTTTGACCAGCCTGGCGCTGCGTAAGGGTTACTTTGATGCCGACATAATCGAGAGCCAGCTCGGCGTGGCTGAAGATTTGCATAGAGCCTTTTGGGATATCGATTTTAATAGCGGATTGCGCTACCGGTTTGGCGAGGTAAAGTTTAAAGGTTCGCAAATCCGCGAAGACTATCTGCAAAATTTAGTGCCTTTTCATCAGGGAGATTATTACAGCTCGGAAGACTGGGCCGAGCTGAATCGGCGTTTATCCGCCATCAACTGGTTTAATTCGGTGCTGGTATCTCCTGACTTCAAAACTTCAAAAGGGAATAGGGTGTTGCCGCTATATGCATTGGTCACGCCGCGCACCCGCAATACTATCGAGACTGGGGTCGGTTACTCCACCGATGTTGGTCCTCGCGTGAAGGGTTCCTGGAAAAAACCCTGGCTCAATTATCGCGGCCATAGTCTGGAAAGCAGTGCTCGCGTTTCGGCACCGGAGCAGAAGCTAGATTTGACCTATAAAATCCCACTTCTGAAAAACCCGCTTGAGCAATACTTCCTGTTGAAGGGGGGCTTCAAGAACGTCAATCTCAACGATACCAAGTCCGTTACTTCCAAAGTGGTAGTGTCGCGTAACTGGGATCTTTCCAGCGGCTGGCAGCGGGCGGTGAATCTTACCTGGCGTCTGGATTACTTTACCCAGGGTACTGTCACCAACACCACCATGCTGCTGTACTCCGGCGTCAGCTTTAACCGCAATCGCGCGCGTGGCGGTTTGATGCCAACCTGGGGTGACAGCCAGCGCTATTCTATTGATGTGTCCAATACCACTTGGGGTTCAGGCGTGGATTTTGTGCTAATGCAGGCGCAGAACGTTTGGATCCGCACGCTGGCCGACAAACACCGCTTCTTAGTACGTGGGCAGGTGGGGTGGTTCGAAACAAATGGCTTCGACAAAGTGCCGCCGGACCTGCGCTTCTTCGCCGGGGGAGATCGCAGTATTCGCGGCTATAAGTATAAAGGTGTTTCACCGTGTGACAACGAGGGAAAGTTGATCGGTGCCTCCAAAATGCTGACCGGTTCGCTGGAATATCAATATAACTTGACCGACAAGTGGTGGGGTGCGGTGTTTGTTGATTCCGGAGAAGCAGTGGACAACATCAAACAGAGCAATATCAAAACCGGCGCAGGCATAGGCGTGCGCTGGCAGTCGCCTGTGGGGCCGGTGAAGCTGGATATTGCCGCTCCTGTGGGAGACAAAGAGATCCATGGGTTACAGTTCTACATCGGTTTGGGGCCTGAGCTATGAACCTAGTAAAAAAGATTTTTCTCGGAGCCATGTGCGTTCTATTGTTACTTATAGGGGGGGGGGCCTTCTTGCTCGGCACCACTAACGGACTACATATGGCGATCAAAGGCGCGGCGCGCTGGGTGCCAGGGTTAAACATCGACAGCGTCAGCGGCGGCTGGCGTGATCTAACGCTGAAAGGCGTGAAGTACCAGATGCCAGGCATGGCGATGGCTGTTGGGCAGTTCTATCTATCGCTCGATCTGTCCTGTTTTAAACACAGCTCGCTGTGCGTCAATGCTTTAACTGCGCAGGATGTGGATGTGGCGTTTAACACCAAAGAGATGGTGCCGTCCATACCGGCCAAAGCAACCAGGGCACCTACCACTCATCTCAGTACGCCATACCCGATTATCCTGCGTATGCTGGCGCTGGATAACGTCAAAATAAGCGTCGATAGTACGGCGATTTCGCTGTCCGGGTTGCGCACTGGGATGCAATGGCAAGCGCACACGTTGACGCTGATGCCTACCAAAATCAACTCGCTGCTGATCGCGTTGCCAAAAACCTCGCACAACCCGCGGCCGCAAACGGTGCTGTCAGGGGTAGAAGTGACGAAAAAGGTTGGTAAACAGGTCGATAAGACAGCGAAATCGGCACCGCAGTCGGCAGAACCGCCGCTAGGAGAAACGATGAAAGCGTTATTCGCCAAACCATTGCTGCCGGATTTACCAAAAATTAGTTTGCCGCTGGATATTAACGTTAAGGAAATTAACATTGATATCCTGCGTTTGGTTGGTGATACCAATGTACTGATTACCCACCTACTGCTCCAGGCCAGTACCAAGGGTCAGCACATCCAGTTGGATAATTTCCACGTCGAGTTGCCACAGGGCAAGCTGTCTGCACAAGGGCAGGCTACGCTGACCGGTAATTTGCCGATAAATATTGTGGCTAACAGCACGCTGGACATCTCGCTGCTAAAGGGCGAGAAGATCTCGCTAATCCTCTGTGGCAGATTGCGTGAAGTACTAAATGTGGCGCTCAACCTGTCCGGTCCGGTGGGTGCGCAGATTGACGTGCAGGCTCGTTTGGCCGAGGTGGGTCTGCCCATGGCTATGACGTTGCAGAGCAAGCAACTGAAATGGCCGCTAAACGGCGAATCGCAATATCAGGTGAACGATTTCCGTCTGCGTTTTAACGGCAAGGCGACCGACTACGCACTGTCTAGCCATGCCAATATCAGCGGCCATGATTTACCACCGGCGGCGTTGATGCTAGATGGCAAAGGCAACATCGAACAGTTCAAGCTGGAGCGCTTGCGATTGAAGGCGCTACAGGGCAATACCGATCTCACAGCGTTGGTGGATTGGAGAAACGCCATCAGTTGGAATGCGCAATTGACTCTGAGTGGCATCAATAGCGCCAAGCAGTGGCCGGAATGGTCGTCTAAGCTGGACGGCAAGATCATTACCCGTGGTAGTTTGCACGGCGGCAACTGGCAACTACAGGTGCCGGTATTGCAACTGGACGGCAACGTGAAACACAACAAGTTTACGGCGCGTGGCATGTTAAGCGGCAACGCCGCCGGGAAATGGAAAATCCCTGGCATCAGTTTGACGTTGGGGCGCAACCAACTAAATGTTGCAGGCCAGTTGGATGAGAAGAACTGGAACTTGGATGTCAATATCAACGCGCCGCTCCTTGATGGCATAATGCCGGGGTTAGGCGGCACCGTGAAGGGATTATTTAAACTGCGTGGCAACCTACAGGCACCGCAGTTGCTGGCCAATTTAACGGCCTTTGGCTTACAGTGGCAGGCACTGCGCATTAATCGGGTGAAGATCGATGGCGATATGCGATCTACTGACCAGATACAAGGTCAACTAACGGTTCGTGTTGAACAACTAAAACAGGATACGTTGGAAGTCAGATTGCTGACCATAAACGCCAATGGCACTGAGAAACAGCATCAGATGCAACTAGAGGTTGACGGCAAGCCAATTTCCGGCCAACTTGCACTGCAAGGCAGCTTTGATCGTCAGCAGCAACGCTGGCATAGCAACCTAAATAATACCCGTTTCGATACCCCGGTTGGCAAATGTCACCATACTCGCACTATCACGCTGGACTACTTGAATACCGCACATAAAATTAGTATTGGCTCGTACTGCTGGCAGAACCCGAATGCTGAACTATGTGTGCCGAAAACCCTCAAAGCAGGCCAAAGCGGCGAAGCCAGCATAGTGCTTAACCGCTTTGATCTTGCAATTTTTAAGCCGTTTCTTGGTGCGGAAACTACACTGAGTGGCGTATTTACCGGGCTAGCCAACGTCAGTTGGAAACCTGGCGGCGCATTGCCGGAAGCCAAGGTTTCGTTGGTGGGTAACGGTGTCAAAGTGGTGCAGCAGATGCTGGGTAATGCGCGGACGATCGCTTTCGATACATTGACTCTTAATGCCGAGCTGAACAATAGCCGTGCGCAGGCTTACTGGCTAATGAAACTGAACAAAAACGGCCAGTTTGACGGCCACATTCAAGTGGCAGACCCACAGGTACGACGTAATATCAGCGGCAAAGTCAACATCACCGATATCTCGTTGGTGATGATTAACCCGGATTTAATTCGGAGCGAAAAAGCAGCAGGCATGCTGAATGCCAACCTGCGCCTGGGTGGCAGTGCACAGAAACCCCAAGTGTTTGGTCGGTTAACGCTGGATAAGGTGAATGTTCAGGGGCATTCGATGCCGTTTGATATGACAGATGGTCGCCTAGTAATGAACTTCAACGGCATGACCTCGACGCTGGAAGGTCTAATGAGTCCCACACGTGGGCAGCTTAACTTCACGGGTGATGCCGACTGGAGTGAACTCGACGCATGGCGAGCGCGCATTACTGCCAAAGGCAACAAGCTGCGGGTAACGGTGCCGCCGATGATCTGCATTGACGTCTCGCCAGATCTGGTATTTGAAGCCAGGCCGAAATTCTTTTCGCTCAATGGTTCGGTAGATATCCCCTGGGCGCGTATTACGGTGCAGGAACTGCCGGAAAGCGCGGTAGACATTTCTTCTGATGAGGTGATGCTCAATGACCAATTGAAACCGATCCAACCGAAAAACGCCTCAGTCCCGATCAATAGCAACCTGATGATCCACATCGGTGACGATGTGCGGCTGGACGCTTTTGGTCTGAAAGCTGGGCTGAATGGCGACTTGAAAGTGGTGCAAGACAAGAAAGGGCTGGGTCTTAATGGACAGATTGATATCCCTTCAGGCCGTTTCCATGCTTATGGACAGGATCTGATTGTCCGTAAAGGCCAGTTGATATTTTCCGGCCCGCCAGATCAGCCAATGCTTAACATTGAAACGATCCGTAACCCTGAGTCTACCGAAGACGATGTTACTGCAGGGGTGCGTGTTACTGGCTCGGCGGATGCGCCTAAGTTAGAAGTATTCTCAGATCCAGCCAAATCGCAACAGGAAGCTTTGTCCTACCTGTTAAGCGGCCTAGGATTGCACAATTCCGGTGCCGACGGCAACGCCATGTCCTCAATGCTAATTACTATGGGGGTGGCGCAAAGTAGTCAACTTGTGGGTAAAATTGGCGAAGCGTTTGGCGTGAGTAATTTGGCTCTTGATACCCAAGGGGTTGGCGACAGCTCTCAGGTTGTGGTAAGTGGCTATGTTCTCCCTGGCTTACAGGTAAAATATGGGGTGGGCATTTTCGACTCGCTGTCCACGCTTACGTTGCGTTACCGCCTGATGCCTAAGTTGTATCTTGAAGCAGTCTCTGGTCTAGACCAGGCATTAGATTTGCTTTATCAGTTTGAGTTTTAGAGATACGAATAATTGTATATGGTAGTTTGCGGAGCAAACAGGGGAATAACCATTTGATGACCAGCGCCCAATTGATCGGCGAGCATGAACTCGCAGGCTATCAGATTTATAATCTGGGTCATTACCAGGCAGCGATCCTAGATGAATGCATGATATATTGCGAGGTGTATCGTATTAACTCATCGATTCTGGCAGAGCTTGACGAACTGAAAAGCAACACCAAAAGCTATAAGAGTGAGTTAATTGATACGCCTTATGGGAGTGCGTGGATCTACCTGTATAAACACAGTGTGGATGGGTAACCACGAATTAACAGCGAAGACTTGCTGAAGCGTCTCAACGAAAAACAATAAAAAAACACCGCTCAACTGTGAAGTGAACACCAAAAGTTGGATATCCAACGATAAAATTCAAGCAGCAGGCTATTCATCATTATCTAAACAGCGCTCACGGAGCAAAAAAAATAGCTCAGTTGTTTGGTATTGACCAGGGTGCAGTCCATCGCTGTGATGAGCACTGGACAGCCAGTGGCGAAGACGTCTTCATGATACTGAGTCGCGTTTCTACTCTGCTGAATTTAAAGAGTCCTTGCGTCTCTGGATGCAGTAGAACGGGCAGTCATCACGTAAATCTGCTGCAAAATTTAAAATAGCCTCTGCCTGTACTTGTACTGGCAGCAATTAAGCGCTTATTTATCGTGCAAACGGTATCATAATTCTCAGTGGGCTTTGTTGAATAAATCCATTACTACAACAATGAACAAATTAAGGTAAAACTGAACGGATTGAATCCGGTACAGTATTGAACTCATACTATATCAGTCGCTAGTTAAAGAAAAGTGTCCAACATATGGGAGACTGTAATTTACATTGTGTAATTGCTTTTTTTTTATATGTTCTTCCTGACAACGAAGACAGGCAAATTATTGACAAAAATAAACTTAAAGCACGTGCTGCTAAATTGGATAAAGGCCTTAAAACCGAAGCTGACCTCAACGCTTTTTCTCGTATGCTGACTAAGCTAACCGTTTAAACGCCTTGAATGCTAAGCTTACTTAAGCACCTCGGTCACAAGAACAAATGCCCCTAAAACAGGTTTGAATACCAGCAACGGTTACTCTTATAAAACATATGTTCACTGATGATAGTGAGATCGAGCTGAATACACCCCGTAACCGTTAAGGCTCCTTTGAACTCTAGTTGATAAAAAATCAGACGCGTATCACGTAGATGGACAGCCAGATTTTATCCTTTTACTGATGCAGGTGTAGTCCTGGCAGTTCAACGGCACTTTTATCAATGTGAAAATAGAGTCGACGAAGCCATGGAGGGCGTGAAGTGTCAGGCCGAAAATCCGTTTCAGCATCAATACTCTAGTCTCTGAAGTCTGAATGTTGTTATCGCGCTAGCGCTTGGTTTTAATGATAATCACCCTGCCATGGGTGATAACCATGCCGCTAAGTTAATTGATAGGCAATAAATAAATAAAAATCCCAGTAATTAAGCGCGGCTATGAGGTTAGCGCTTATGAAAGCGTTCGAACATCAACGCGTGCCGCTCAACCAAGCGCATCAATAGCGTCAACAAGCCATTGACGCACAGGTAGACCAGGCCAGCGGCGGCAAATACCTTCACATCGTAGGTTCGGCCGTAAATCAATTGGCTATAGCCCATCACTTCCATCAGCGTAATGGTGTAGGCCAGAGAAGTGCTTTTGAACGTGAGTACAACTTCGTTGGAGTAGGATGACAGTGCACGTTTGAAGGCGAACGGCAGCAGAATGCGCAGCATTTGTTGGCGTGACATGCCCAATGCTTCGCAGGACTGATACTGACCGCTAGGGATTGCCCGCACTGCGCCGTAGAGCAGTTTGCTGGTATAGGCCGCGCTGTTCAATGCCAGCGCCATCATCGCGCATAGCCATGGCTGCGATAACAGGTTCCACAGCCAAGGATATTCGCGGATTGATGGGAACTGGCCTGGTCCATAGTAGATTAAGAAGATCTGTACCAGCAAGGGCGTACCGGTAAACAGCGTGATGTAGATTTTGATCAGCGGCGTCAGAAGTGGCGTTTTCAGCGTCAGGATCACCGTCAGCAGCAGAGATAGCACCAGCGCCACAATCAGTGCGGTAATGGCAAGCATTAGGCTGCTGTGCAGACCTTTGATGATATCTGGCAAGTATTCAATCATCAGGTGCGCCCTGCTCAAAGCGCGTAGTGTGTAGCTCGATGCGTTTAATAATGTATTGGCTGAGCAGAGTGAACAACAGGTAAATAACCGCCACAATCATATACCAGGTAAAAGGCTCCTGAGTACGGACCGCAATACTCTTAGTCTGCAACATCAAATCATTTACGCTGATTAAGGAAACCAGCGCGGTATCTTTCAGCAGCACGAGCCACTGGTTGCTGAGGCCGGTCAGTGCATGACGCCACATCTGAGGTATGATCAAGCGGAAGAAGACTACTATATTACTGATGCCCAACGCCTGGCCGGACTCCCACTGCCCCTGTGGTACCGCCTTGAGTGCACCACGTAGCGTCTG
Organism: Serratia symbiotica; assembly: GCA_011754105.1. Taxonomy (GTDB): domain Bacteria; phylum Pseudomonadota; class Gammaproteobacteria; order Enterobacterales; family Enterobacteriaceae; genus Serratia; species Serratia symbiotica_E. Next base: position 22,141 of record JAAKDF010000004.1, on the reverse strand, counting down.
CGAAGCGTAAGCGGAATAAAGTAGAGCCAAGGCGATCACACCGCACAGGAACGTGCTAATTTCGAGATTATTGATCGTCAGTTGGATCGGTAATCTGCACAGACCTAAATTGAGGGTAAAACCATCCGACAGCTTCAACAGTAGCTGCGACGAACCAAAATAGATAAGCAGTACCACCAGAATTTCTGGCAGACCGCGCACCAAGGTCATACAAACAGTGCTAAACCAACTGACCAGCTTCCAGCGAGACGATTCCCAAATGGCAAACAGCATCGCCAGAATAAGCCCAAAGATCAGGGCAAAAATAGCAAGGCCGAGGGTCATAGCAGCAGCGTTTGCTAGGGGTTGCATTTCATTCATCGCGGCGGATTACTGCTGGAACCATTTTTTGTAGATGGTTGCATAGGTACCATCATGTTTGATCTTGTCCAGAGCAGCATTGAACTTGCCTTGCAACTCAGTATTTTTCTGACCTAGCGCAATACCTAAGCCGGTGCCAAAATAGTCTTTATCAGTAACCTTATCTCCCACCGCTGCCAGCCCCGCATGCTGCTTCAGCCATTCGTTAATCACCGTCGTATCGCCGAATACTGCGTCCACACGGCCATTTTTCAGCTCTAGAATGGCATTCTGGTAGCTGTCATAGGGTACGGTAGTAATTTCTGGATGTTTGTCGGCCAGATATTTCTGGTGAGTGTTGCCATTTTGCACGCCGACTTTCTTGCCTTTCATAGAGAAACCATCGGCCACTCTGCCTTTCAAGGCGATAAATAGCGCCGAGTTGCTAAAGTACGGCTTGGTGAATAGCACCTGCTTTCCACGCTCTGGTGTAATATCCATACAGGCCATTACTGCATCAAATCGCCTGAACTTCAGGCCTGGGATCAGGCTATCGAAAGCTTGATTGGTGAAGGTACACTCGGCCTGCATCTCTTGACACAGTAGTTTGGCTACATCAATGTCAAAACCCTGTATCTTATTGCTGGCGTTAATAAATTCAAATGGAGGATAGGAGGCTTCGGTCGCGAAACGAATAGTTTCAACTGCGGAGGCGGCAACGCTGGTGCCTGCCAGAACGGCGGCGATTAGGTACTTTTTCATCGCAAACTCTCCAAATACAGAATATAAAATTGTTAATGTGATAAATAATTGGCAAACTCGGTGGTCTGCGGCCGTGTAAAGTGGCTGTTGTCGCCCTGCTCCACCACGCAGCCGTTTTCCATATACACCATATGACTGGCGGTCTTACGCGCTACCTCCACCTCATGGGTGACGATAACCTGAGTGATGCCAGTATCAGCCAGTTCTTGGATAATGCTGACGATCTGGGCTGTTATCTCTGGATCTAACGCTGCAGTCGGCTCATCAAACAGCAGCACCTGAGGCTCCATCATCAGCGCTCTGGCGATCGCTACGCGTTGCTGTTGGCCACTGGATAAGTGAAGTGGGAAACGATCGGCAAAATTGGTAAGACGCAGACGCTGCAACAGCTTGTCTGCGCGTTCCATCGCCTTATCCTTCGTCAGGGCCAGTACGCGGCAGGGTGCCTCGATTAAGTTTTTCACCACCGTAAGGTGGGGCCATAGGTTGTATTGCTGGAATACCATGCCGACGTTCTGGCGTAGCTCGCGGATAGATTTTTCACTTGGCACCTGCATGAAGTCAAACTGATTACCAGCGATCTGCAACTGACCCGAACGCGGCATTTCCAGCAGGTTCAATACTCGCAACAGTGAGCTTTTCCCAGCACCACTTGGGCCAAGCAGTACCAACGTTTTCCCCGCTGAACAATTCAGCTTAATGTTAAACAGTACCTGATGAGTGCCGTAATAACAGTTTATGGCGTTAAGTTGAATGCTCATGCATAATAATCGAATAGAAATTGATGTAAGATGTTAACTTCCAAAGAATATTTATGCAATATCTATGCGATAAAATTTATGGTGATGCAGCGAGCAATAAGAACCTACGGGGATAAGCTCTAAACCTAATATAAGAATTGCGATTCAGGGGGCAGAGTCGACGTTGGTGGTAACAGGTTTTGTATTGATCCGCGACATTTCTTGATTTTACTGAAATCTGACTTTTATCAAAAACATGGCACATTACCGACACTAAGCATGATGCCGGTATGCAAAGAGAGGCTATTGTTTTTCCAGTACCTGATGTAGACTGCCACTAGCAGTATGTGCTGGCACGTTCAAATAACGAATATCGTCCACCAACCAGCTGGTACCTTCACGCACCATCAGCACTTCATCTTGCCAGTTGACTGCTCTGCTACCGTTTTTCTAGTAACTCAATGCTATGCGCTGCGGAATATTTTTCGCATCGGTATTAGGAATGGTAGACGCAATGGCAACGGATGCGTTGCTCGGTCCTTAAACATTGCCGAAGAAGAGATCGACGATCATCGCATGCTTTCTGGGCTTTTGACTGACGCCGATCAGATCTTGATACATCACTTTGCTCAGGTAAGGCTGCAACTGAACCAGATGGCTAGTATTCGGCAAAATGGTGCTTGCGCCATGTTGTATACGCAGGTGATAGAACTTTTGTGCAAATGTATCAGTGCCCGCCTGCTCCAGAGCCGCCGCTGCGGGTACCTACATAGTTGAAGGCTAGTTCAACGTGGGTGCAGGCACTAAGTACCAGCGCCAATGGGGAAATAGCTGCAATAATTTTTGTTTTCATCTTATTAACTTATCTAAAAGGATCTACCATTCAGGCCGATAGCTTAGAGCCTATTCCCGTAGGCGTATATTTTTGCCGCACATTTGCTTACGTACTCCCTATCCACGACACAACCGGCGTGTATAGGGAATACGTGAGCAGGGTGAGTACTGCCCAAGCTTCAAATAGCAAATAAAATAGCCTAATGGGACAGCTTCTTATAGTATAAAAGCGTAAAAATTTTTTGGCCTTGTATCCGTATTGCGTACCTGTGCATCAATGAATATATAGTAGAGCGTGTCGATACTTCCTATATTCGGCATTGAGGTTAGTCATAGTGGAGCAAAGCACGTGGCATAAAGCTATACTCGTTATATTTCAAATTGCCTATGCGTTAGCTTACCTCGCTCACCCCAGACACTTAATGGTGTCAGCGCCTAGTGATTAATAAACCTCATCCCCGAGTTTGAGCCAGAGGCCCAGCGCATGTGCTGCTAAAATCGGTCAAAGCTATAAGGCCCAATATTGGGCCATAGGCATCGGTGATCAAAATCCCGGATAGCGAGTACCAGCCGAAGTCGAAATCCATCGCCAGCCCTACCTTCAGCGGTAGCTTCATCAGTTGCGCTGCTAGTGCGCTATCCGCCCGCGAGGCGAGGGTAACCCACCCATGCCACTATGGTGCCTCGGCGATTCAACATGATCTGACGCAACGTCATGCCACTGCTGCGCAGTTGGATGCCAACCAACAGCAGCAGGATAATCAGCGCGTATTCACTGCTTTTACTAGCGAATGGCAGCTATTGCCACTTTGTCAGACCGAGCAGGAAACCGCTCAACGTCATGCCACACAGCTTAAGCGTGGCTCCAATGCCATATATGCAGGCGCTAGGGCAGATTCTTCTTATGCGTGTTATGCCACTCCATGTGGCGTTTCAGCAGTGGCAGTAGAAACAGGTTAGCGCCGGAGGATACACAGTAAAAATACCGCTATGTAATGGCGTATCCACAGCATGTTGCTGCTGATATCTGCTATAAATGCTAGGCTGATACCTATAAAAAACAGGTTCACATATATCATAAATCTTATACATTCAATTAATAAATTATAGCTGTTGGCCGCAGTGTAAGGGGGATGAGGTAAACGGCAATCAGCAGTAACGAAATCATCAGCAGTCCTGAATACATGGTGCAGCTTACGTCTTTTTTTTAGGTGGGGATATCCTCCGAGGAGCATAAGCTCCCCAAAAGTAGGACTAAAATAAAGTGGCAAATTAGATGTTGAGTTGCTTGACGTGCAAAGTTTTTTTGACCTTGCTACGGGTAGCGTTGGTGCTAACTAACGCCAATATGAAGATGTATAAGGTAATCCTGAAAGTTCCACTACGGGCTGCGCCACACCGATATGACGGTCGAGGTAGCAACATAGGCTGGCTAATGGGATACAGATGTCAGTATTGCTTAGTTGAAAAAACTTTTCTCGCGCGGGATTTAGCTGGCGAGTGACAGCGCCGATTATGCTTCTACCAAGGCCTGCTAGGTGCTGAAATGCTTAGCCACCCCTTTCTCTAACTCATCCAGTAGTTGGTAACGGCGGCGGTATTCAGCGCGTTTCTTGCTGACGACTTCATCAATCGGTTTACGGGCGATGCGTGCTGGCAGCAGGAAATAACCGTCATCGAGCGCCTTGCCTCCCATTGAGAGCCAAAATTGATCATAATCCGCGTGTAGCTGATCTTTCTTTTTACTCTGATAACGCCAGTTCTGATAGATGTGAGTAGCGTTGCCGACTGCTACAATCTGGCAGATGCCCAGATTGTGCGCCAGCATGCAAATCCCTTCTAGTACCAAACGTTTCGGAAATAGCCCATAGCATTCTTTGGTGGTTTGTTGGATCTCAGCATGAGGCACCCCATGGTTTGCACCTTGCAGGCCACCGATAAACAGTGTTGGCTGTTGCTGGTAATGCATCAGCACGAAAGTGATTTTCGCCAGCATAATGCCATTGGCGTTGCGCAGTAACAGGGTTGTTTCCCCTTCTTTATTAAGCTTGTCGAACGCTGCAAGCTCCAGCGTTATCGGTGCGCCGTTTTTGTCCTGCGCGCAGGATAAAAACGGCTGCTGGCTCAGGTGGCCTAAACGCATCTTCAGTGGCATGCGTTGGATAATCAGATTATAATGATCGCTGAGTGCGGATAGGCATGCGATCTTATTCATATTCGCTGCCAGGTAGGGCCGATGCAGCTTGCATGGCAGATTCGGCTGTGCGCTCAGGATCTCGTCCAGCAACGGGTTAGAAGCCAGGATGCTAAGTAACCTGCTGGTGGTGTGCCAGTTCAGTATTGATCGGCTAAGAAATTTCAGGCGAAATGAGGTTTTTTCCCAAGCCTTGCTCGGTATCTTTTCTCCCTTAATCAGTGCTGTCATCAGTTGCTTACCATTAAGTTGCCGGGTAGATACGGGGAGCGGGCTATGCTGCGGCATGATGAAATCCTGGACTATGTCAAATAGCGCTATGTTATCAGATTTCCCTAAAAGAGCGCTATGCTGTGTCCGGTGATTAAGCTTGGCGGCGTCGCAGACTTAATAGCCCGTATGATAACCGGCCTATGTCCAAGCCCGACAACGCTGATTATGGCCTTTTGGTTGGGCTATTTAAACGCTCTCGTCGGTGACGAACCGGTATTTAGCCTACCGCCCCTCAGGGCTCATGCCTTACTTCGTATTCAAATGACTGCCAGCGTCGCTCATTGACAATGACCAGACAGCGCGCCTAGCTGCTGTGTGCGTTTGTCTGTTCAACCGGCATCGGCGTGGTATTTGGCTATCTGCCACAGCGCGCAACGCTGCACGGCTGAATCTGATTCGATGTTTTAGCGCGCGAGTAAATGAATAAAAATTCCAGCCACTGTATGGCTGAATTTTTACCGAGTGTCATTTCATAACAACTCTTTGGAGTGCGCTTAAGTAAGAACTTAGTTTTCCAGTGGAACAATAAGGCTTGCCTGGTTCCATTTTAGCACTTGGTACACATGAAAACTGACCTGTTAACCCGCCTTTAACGTTCTGTAACCATCCATCTTACTTGTTAAGAAATGAGCGAAAAAATCTTAACCACCGCTTTTAGCCACCGCTTTCAGGATAAATAAAGGCGTTATTGAATAAATCAAACATTTGGCCGGCACGAAGATCAGATGACTCTCCTTCGGTCAAAATAGCGACATTTCGTGACCAAGCAAAAGTTCAAGTTCATTAACTGGAAGGCTTACAACAACGCCCTTATCACTCAGGGTTCACTCACTTTCTGGGTGGATAAAACAGCACTTCACGCCTGGTACTGCCGAGGCAAAACCTTCTCTGCGTCGTCGCCCACAATATTATTTAGATATGGTAATGATCAGCTTATTGATGCTGAAACGGATTTTCGGCCTGACACTTCTCGCCCTCCAGGGATTCGTCGACCACATTTATTACACTGATAAAAGTGCCGTTGAACTGCCCAGACTATACCTGCATCAGTAAGCGGGCGAAATCCGTCAATGTCCCGTTTAAAACTACAACGCCGGGTGAAATTGCGCACCTGGTTATCGAGTTTACCGGGTTAAACGTCTTGGGTGAAGGGGAGTAGATGGTAAAAATGGTCAGGGGAAACAGCAGATCTGGTGAAAACTGCATTTGGCCGTAGATACAGAAACACATGAGGTCATATGTGCTGACCTTTCCTTAAGCAATATAACAGATACGGAAGCTTGCCAAGGGCTAATCCGCCAGACCTACCGTAAAACCAAAGCCGCCTCGGCGGATGGGGATTACGATAGACGAGTGAGTCATGATGAGTTAAGGCGCAAGAAGATCAGAGCATTAATACCTCCTAGAAGTGGAGCCCGTTATTGGTCACTAAACTATGCAGATCAAAATCAAGCGGTGGCAAACCAGCGCCTTTACCGGAGACAACACACTTTAGAAAAGTATGACAGACTACCACCGATGTTCGATAGCCGAAACAGCGATGTACAGAGTAAAACAGCTAATTTAGTGGTCACCTGTCGCTGCGAGATTATGATGTGCAAGTTGCAGAGGCTATGGCCATAAGCTATGCATTAAACAAGATGACGCTCGCCGTTATGCCAGAAAATATACGCGAAAATATACGCGAAAATATACGCGTTGCCTGAAAGATGCCCATTCATGGGACTCTTTATTCTAAATCAAATTTATTCAAAAAATCTAATAACTTAATGAAATTAATTAATTTTTATTTACACTAATGTATGCTTGTTACGTTTTTTGGTACACACCCCCATCGAGAATGGCAAGGCTTCCTATCCGGCCTGGGGACTGATAAAGTGGTTTAATAAAAAATGTTAAACCTCGTAAAAATTTTAACAAGGTGTTTGGATGAATGAACTGGAAAATATGTTTATAAAAGTGAAGTTTGACTTCGTCAAAAGAAGCGCTTTCTTTGTAGCCTTCATTATGTTAATAGTAATTTTACCCATTGGTTTCGTCAATGAAAAGTCAGCAAGAGTGGCTTTCTATTTATGTGGATATATTTCTATACTGGGAATTTTATTAGATTATAAGAATATAAAGTGGATTATCTTAAACAATAAGCAATTGTATCCTTTTTTAGCACTTTCAATACTTTTCTTTTTATGGTCTGTTATTTGTATATTTTATGAATACCCAAAAAAATCCCAGGGAATATTGTTTACTCCAGCTAAGCGCTGGATACTATCTTATATAATAGGTGTTTTCCTAACTTCAAACTTCAATAAAATAATGTCTGATAGAATAGTTTTTGCTAAACTTGCGTTTATTTCCTTATTTTTTTCATTCGTTATATCAAGCGGATATGGAATTATGCAAAGCTATAATGGTATGGATAGAATATTATTAGGTATTGACCGTGCTACATTGACAGCATATATTTACAGTGCACTATCATTGACTGTGATATCGATTGTTTCGAGGATTAAAAATCCTTCATGCCGATGGCCATTGCTAATTCCGTCATGGCTAATCTCGGTTCATGTTATAATTTCCACTGGAACCCGTTCCGCCACTTTAATTCACACACTCATATCGCTCAGCATTATTTTAAGTGCAGCATGGAAAAACAATAGTATATTATCAAAAGCAATATTTTCATTTTTTTTAATTGCTTTGTTGTTTTCTGTTATTTTCATAAATAAAACCACGATACAACATCGAGCAGAAATGGTAGAAAAAGAGATATTTAGCTACTATCACGGTAATGACCACACCTCCCTCGGTTCTCGTTTTACACTATGGAAGACAGGACTGATTGCATTCCACGAACAGCCATTTGGCCAAACTCAATCACATAGAAACAGAATAATAAAGGACTATCTTAACAGTGTAAACCCTAATTCTTTTGCTCTAGAATATATTAACGTACACTTACATAATGAGCTTATACAGTATGCTTCAATTTTCGGAATTTTTGGTGTTGTAATTTTGCTTCACTTCTATATTTCATTGATTTTTAATTTTTTTCTAAAAAAAAATATGGTTTTAATTGTAGTAACAGCTTTACTTTATGGTTTAACCGACTTACTCTTAACTTCTATCGAGTATATTACTCTATTTTCATCACTATTCATCCTAACAATATTTACAGATAAAGGAATGAAAATAGAATATGTAATCTAAAAAAATTAACTCCATAATAAAAATTTATATCATCAACCTTACTGAGAATAAAGATAGATTGTAACTCATGAAGAAACAAATGGAGAACTTGAATATTCCATTTGAGATAATTTTAGGTTTTGATGGGGAAAAATTAAAGTTGCAGATGGAGTTGTTAAATAAATCAAACATTTGGCCGGCATGAGGATCAGATGACTCTCCTTCGATCAAAATAGCGACATTTTATGACCAAGCAAAAGTTCAAGATAACTAACTGGAAGGCTTACAACAAGGACCTTATCACTCAAAGTGCACTCACTTTCCGGGTGGATAAAACGGCACTACACACCTGGTAATTCTAGGAAAAACCTTCTCTGCGTGGTCGCCCACAACATTATTCCGATGTGGCGAACTAGCGCCTTACCGGAGACAACACACGGAGGAAAAGTATGACAGGCTACCACCGACGTTCGATAGCCGAAACAGCGATATACAGAGTAAAAAAGCTATTTGGTGGTAACCTGTCGCTGCGAGACTATGATGAGCAAGTTGCAGAGGCTATGGCCATAATCTGTATATTAAACAAGATGACGCTCGCCGGTATACCAGAAAATATACGCGTTGCCTGAAAGATGCCAATTCAGGGGACTATTTATTCCAAATCGAATTTATTCAACAACGACGAAAAAGGCTAAATTTGATCGCTGCAAGATATAAAGTTAAGCTATAAATGTAAAAAATTAGTCCGCTAAATAGCGTGATATAGTTTAAAGCTGACTTACATTTACGGTTAACATTTCATGAAAAGAGTGGAGGCAGGATACCTGGAACAGCAATATATTTAGCCAAACTAATGGTTCAACATAAACAAATGAATGGGGATTGCTAATTCACGAACAAATAGTGTTTCACTTAAGGGAAGATAATATGAAGTTAAGAAAAAAACGTCATAAGCCGATGCACATTAATGACATCACCATCATCGACGACAGTAAGCTGAAGAAGGCGATTACCGCCGCCGCATTGGGTAATGCGATGGAGTGGTTCGACTTCGGCGTATACGGCTTCTTAGCCTATGACATAGGACAAGTCTTCTTTCCAGGCGCATCTCCTGGCATACAGATAATTGCTGCGCTGGCGACATTCTCGGTGCCTTTCTTAGTCCGTCCACTCGGCGGTATCTTCTTTGGTGCCATGGGCGATAAATTTGGCCGTCAGAAAGTGCTGTCCACCACAATTATTATTATGGCGGTGAGCACCTTCTGCATCGGCCTGATCCCGTCTTATGCCTCTATCGGCATCTGGGCACCAATCCTGCTGTTGCTGGCCAAGCTAGCTCAGGGTTTCTCCGTAGGCGGAGAATACTCCGGGGCGGCGATCTTTGTGGCAGAATATTCACCCGATCGCAAACGTGGATTTATGGGTAGTTGGCTTGATTTTGGCTCTATCGCCGGTTTCGTGCTGGGCGCAGGCGTCGTGGTGCTGATTTCTAGCATCGTTGGCGAAGTCCACTTCCTCTCCTGGGGCTGGCGTATTCCGTTTTTCATCGCGGCACCGCTGGGCATTATTGGTCTCTACTTGCGCCATGCCCTGGAAGAAACCCCTGCGTTCCAGCAACACGTTGATAAAATGGAGAAGGATGATCGCAACGCCATCGAAAATCCGCCTAGGATCTCGTTCACAGAAATTGCAGCCAAACATTGGAAAAGTCTGCTGGTGTGTGTAGGTATCGTAATTTCTACCAATGTGACCTATTACATGTTGCTAACCTATATGCCAAGCTATCTTTCTCATAATCTGCACTACTCGGAAGATCATGGCATATTGATTATTATTGCCATCATGATTGGCATGTTGTTCGTGCAACCGGTGATCGGCCTGTCCAGCGATCGCATTGGCCGTAAGCCATTTATTATCGGCGGCAGCATTGGTCTGGTAGCGTTGTCTATTCCGTGCTTTATGTTGATTAACAGCAGCATGATTGGCTTAATTTTTGTCGGTTTATTGGTGCTAGCGGTGCTGCTGAACTGCTTTACCGGCGTGATGGCCTCCATATTGCCAGCAATGTTCCCAACGAATATTCGCTACAGCGCGCTAGCAATTTCCTTCAACATTTCAATCTTGGTTGCTGGCGCTACTCCAATGGCGGTAGCCTGGCTAGTAGAATGCATTGGCAACCTCTACATGCCGGCCTACTATTTAATGGTAGTGGCAGTGATCGGCCTGATTACCGGTCTATGTATGAAAGAAACTGCCAACAAACCGCTACGCGGTGCCCCACCAGCCGCCTCTGATCGCACGGAAGCCAAAGAATTGCTCCAGGAAAACTATGACAACATCGAACAAAAGGTCGAGGACATCAATGCGCAAATTGCCAATTTAGAAAATAAAAAACAGACGTTAGTCGATCAGCACCCTAAACTGGACTAACTTGCATCCCCGTCAATACCCTTAACCGCCCGTGCGTGGGTTTCAAACCATGTACGGCCATGCATGGAGCCATTGGTGTTTCTTGGTTGCAATTTCACTGGCAGCTAATGCTGCGAGACTGCCTTCCTGGTACTGCTTTTTCTACTTGAATAGCAGACTGTGCTGAATGCCATATAGGCGGGCCACAAGAGATGGTGACTAGCATACCTCAACAGGATAGTTCTGTTACCTATGTCAAAAAAGCATACCGTTAACAGATCCGCTACGAAACGGGCAATGAATACGCCATTTATGTGCGCCAGCTGGAAGCAGAGCGTGAGCGGTGAGACAGAATGTTGGATGCTAACCAGCAAGCTGAGAAAAGTGAGTTTTATACTATGGGCAGGTTAGACGTCAGCCTTGATAACCGCATGTTGCGAGTGGTAGAAGATTTCCTGTTACGTAAGCATGCTAAAACGCTGCTGCCTTATCAGGTATACCGCCATGCAGTGGGTACCCATACGCAGAAGGATTAACTGATCTATGAAGATCGGGATGATACTTTTTACGTAAGGTTGGGAAAAACCACCTCCGAACGCTTTATTCTAATCTACCTGAAAGTACCACTTCCTCAGAAGTCCTGCTGCTAGACGCCGACAGCACCGATAGTACACCGTGTGTCTTCGTGCTGCGCCGAAAAGAATACGAATACGCTATTGACCATTACCAGCAGCATTTCTATACCCGTTCTAATAAAGACAGCAAAAACTTTGGGTTGTATCAGAGCCCGTAGGCGGATAAGGCATAGAGGCAAACACTGATCACACCGCAAACCGAGGCAATGCTGGGGGGCTTCAGTCTGTTTCGCGACTGGCTTGTAGTGGAAGAGCGCTGCGATGGGCTAACCCTGCTTCATCAGATCCATCGGAAAAGCGAAAAAGAAAAAAGTATCGCCTTCAGCGATCCAACCTATACCACCTGGTTGGACTACAATCCAGATCCAGAGACTGCATTGTTGCGTTACGGATACTCGTCGATGACCACCCTGGTTACAAAGTACGAGCTTAATTTGAACAGTGGCGAACGGGTAATGCTCAAGCAGTAGGAAGTGAAAATTTCACCCCAAAAAATTATCGTAGCAAGCGGATGTGGGTGATAGCGCATGATGGTAACAAGGTGCCTGTTTCGTTGGTTTACCGTCAGAATCGTTTCAGCCACGGGGGCAATTCCCCGCTAATGGTGTATAGGGCTATGGCTCCTACGGCAGCAATATGGAACCCGCGTTTAGCGCCAGCCCCCTAAGCTTGCTGGATTGCGGCCTTGTCTTCGCATTGGCGCATATACGCGGCGACGGTGAACTGGGACAGTGGTGAAATGATTTTATTAACGGTGACGGACGAGTTAATCGCATAGGCTCTTATGGGAATGCCATACAGGTATTCACCATGGGGGGCAGTAGCGCTGGCGGCCTGCTAATAGGCGCAGTGATGAATCAGGTACCGCAGCTACTACATAGAGTAGTAGTAGCGCAGGTGCCGTTTGTCGATGTAGTGACCACCAGGCTGGATGAATCGATCCCATTGACTACCGGCGAGTATGACTAATATGGTAACCCGAATGAGTAGGCGTATTATGATTATATTAAGCATTACAGTGCTTGGAATCCGCATAGGTATACAGCAGCAGTTGGTTATTGTCGGTTTTTAGCTCGCGCAGCTTTGCCACCCACCTGGCCAGTCCCCAATATTGAACTTGCAAATCATGCAGGCCGGTTGTGACCAGCATATGTGGGTAGTTCTGCGCTTTCCCCTGATCGTAAGGGCTGTAGAAAATCCTGGCGTTTCAACCATTATAAGGATATTGCGTTGGAGTATGCATTTATTCTGGCATTGCTAGAATAAGAACCTCTATCATTTAGCTATTTTATTTACTATTTTAGACTTGGGCAGTGCTCACTATCTTCACGTATTCCCCATATGCTGCGATTAGCGCGGGTGGTGTTGGTTAGCCCAGCAAATGTGTAAGGGATACTAACCAGTTCGCTGTCGAGTGAACTACCAGCCCGCCTAAACGGCGGGCTTTTTATTATTTAAATTTTGGCTCGTAGGGCAGGCGTGAAAACTTATGCGACTCGATGCGATAATACGCCACGCGCTCACGGAAATAGTCATACAGGTAAGCCGGTTGTTCACGCTCTACCACTTCCGGGATTACCGGCATTTTATAACGCTCTTTGAATACCACGCCTGAAGCAGCAAGGTCTACGTTCACCTTGTCCATATCTTCTTTGGAAAGTTCTGCCAAATTGTAACCCATCTTATGCTCCTTACCATTGCCGCATTGAATTTGAGCAGAAGGTAATGCACCAAGCGGTTCTTGACAAGCCAGATGTGCCGGATAAATAAGCATACTGAGCTGGCATGGCTAATTATTGTTAGAATGCTAATGTAATTTATTTTTTCCAAATAAGACTGATCCGCTATTTTATTGAATGCATATAGCAATGATTGTCATAATTAATTAAGTGGCTTAATTTTATTAAATGTATTGATTTTTATTTATTTAAAATAAAATATAAACGTATTGTAAATAAGTTATTTTTATTCTTTATTTGCCAATAAATAAGAAGTCTTTATGCTGACGCAAGAAATGATATAAAAGCTGAATACACAACTGAATCTATAGTTCTAATCCGCTAACATGTACCTACAAATGAGCGCATAGTGCAGAGACAATTGCTTTGAAGGTGCTGCAGCATTTATTAAAGAGCATTATCAGGAAGAGATGCAGCATATGCAGCATTTGTTCGACTATCTGAGCGATACCAGCTCCTTGCCGCTGTTATGTTTTATCGCTGCACCACCGGTTGAGTTGGAATCCCTAATGGACGTATTCCAGCAAACTGACGAATAGGATTAGCTAATTATACGTCAGATTAACGAACTGGCGCATGCAGCCATGACTGCCCACGATTATTTTACCTTAAACTTTCTACAGTGGTATGTAGCCGAGTAGGACGAGGAAGAGAAACTCTTCAAATCCGTATTGGATAAGCTGGCACTGGTAGTAAACAGCGGTAAAAGTTTGTTTTTCATCGATAAAGATCTAAAGAAAATGAGTACTGCTGGCATAAATAGCAACAGCTAATTTTGATGTTTTTTTAGCGTTATTGAATAAATCGAATATTTCTACGGCACGAGGATCTAATTACTTTACTGCTATCAAAATAGCAATATTCCATATAGCGAAATTGCGTGGACCAGAAAAAGTTCAAGATCACCAACTGGAAGGCTTACAACAAAACGCCCTAAACTTGAAGGCTTACAACAAAACGCCCCGATTACTCGGGGTTTACTCACTTTCTGGGTTGATGAAACTGCACTCTACGCCTGGTACTGCGAGGCAAAACCTTCTGTACGTGGTCGACCACAACATTATTCTGATATGGCAGTTACCAGCGTATTGATGCTGAAACGGATTTTCCGCCTAACACTGCGCGCCCTCCATAGCTTTGTCGATTCCATTTTCCCACTGATCAAAGTGTCATTGAACTACCAGGACACATCCATCAGTAAGCGGGTGAAATCCGTCAATATCCCGTTTAAAACCCCAACGCCGGGTGAAATTGCGTACCTGTTTATCGACTTTACAGGGTTCAACGTCTTGGCTGAAGAGCAGTGGAAGGTAAAAACACGGTCAGGGGAAACGGCGGATCTAGCGAAAACCGCATTTGGCCGTAAATACAGAAACACATTATTGCCACGCTAGCTAGCATTTCCAAGGTTGGCGCGTCCAGCCTGTGACTTAAAGTATGAAAGGTATAAATGCAAAAGTCCCCGCTATAGATTGCGGGGCTTACATCAATGATGGCTCAAAAAATTATTAAGCTTCGATGCTGATGAATTTACGATTGTTCGGGCCTTTAACTTCGAATTTGACTTTACCGTCTTTCAAAGAAAACAGTGTGTGGTCTTTACCGCAACCCACGTTATTACCGGCGTGGAATTTGGTTCCACGCTGACGAACGATGATACTGCCAGCTAGTACTGCTTCTCCGCCAAAACGTTTCACGCCCAGCCGTTTAGCTTGTGAGTCGCGACCGTTACGTGTCGAGCCGCCAGCTTTTTTATGTGCCATTAAAATCAACTCCCCTAACTTAAGCGCTGATACTGGTAATTTTAACATCAGTAAACCACTGACGGTGTCCCTGCTGCTTACGGTAGTGCTTCCGACGACGAAACTTAACAATCTTAATTTTCTCGCCGCGACCATGTGCAACAATTTCAGCGTTTATCTTGCCGCCATCGACGAAAGGAACGCCCATTTTGACATTTTTGCCATTAGCGATCATCAGAATATGGTCAAACTCAACCGTTTCACCAGTTGCAATATCCAGCTTTTCCAGGCGAACGGTCTGACCTTCGCTTACTCGGTGTTGTTTACCACCACTTTGGAAAACCGCGTACATATAAAACTCCGCTTTCCACGCGCTCTTTTATTTAGTATAGAGCGCGCACTAAATATTTATAATGGGGCGTGAATTTTACGTAAAAAACTGGCATATGACAAGAGCAAAATAACGCCAGAAGCAGAAAAAAGAAGAAAAAACCACAGTTTCTTTGAGAGCGTTTATCTGAACCGTTTTTCAAGTACAATCAAGCAACAGTTATCGCTATGTACCGATGTAGGAATCACTCTCAATACACGGTGAAGAGAAACACAACTGAAAAAAACACCATGAATCTAGAGCAAATTACCGTGTTAACCGCACAAGATATGAGGGCTGTGAACTCAGCAATTCTCGAACAATTGCACTCCGATGTCACACTGATTAATCAGCTTGGCTATTACATTATCAGTGGTGGCGGTAAGCGTATCCGGCCTATGATCGCTGTGCTGGCAGCGCGGGCATTAAACTATGAAGGCAACAAGCATGTTACCGTTGCAGCGCTGATCGAATTTATTCATACCGCTACACTGCTGCATGACGACGTGGTTGATGAATCCGATATGCGCCGAGGGAAAGCCACCGCTAACGTCGCATTCGGCAATGCTGCCAGCGTGCTAGTCGGCGATTTTATCTATACACGTGCCTTCCAAATGATGACCAGTCTGAAATCGCTGCGCGTGCTAGCGCTGATGTCCGAGGCGGTAAACGTGATTGCAGAAGGCGAAGTGCTTCAGTTAATGAACGTGCACGATCCCGACATCACTGAAGAAAGCTATATGCAGGTGATCTACAGCAAAACCGCTCGCTTGTTTGAAGCGGCGGCACAGTCATCGGCGATCTTATCTGGTGCTAACCAGGCAGAAGAAAAAGCGTTGCAGGATTATGGCCGCTACCTCGGTACCGCATTCCAATTGATCGACGATCTGCTCGATTATAGCGCCAATGGAAGCACCTTGGGTAAAAATACCGGTGACGATTTGAATGAAGGGAAACCCACTCTACCGCTGCTGCATGCCATGCTTCATGGCGAAAAAGCGCAAAGATCGATGATCCGTGAGGCCATCGAACAAGGCAACAGGCGAAATCTGCTGGAACCGGTGCTACAGGCCATGCAGCAATGCGCTTCACTGGAATACACCCACAGTCGTGCAGAGGAAGAAGCAAACAAGGCGATCGTCGCACTGCAGGCACTGCCGAAATCGCCGTATCGCGATGCGCTGGAGAGCCTGGCTCGCTTGGCGGTGCAACGCGAATTTTAAGAATTTTTTCTTTTCTAAAAAACATTTACAGGTACAGGCTCGCAGCATGCGCCCTGACTACTTCTCCTCGGTGAGGCACGCCAGCAGGCGACCAATCTCTTTTCATATTAGAAACGCAAGCATTTTTTCGCGCTCACTATTCCGTTAGTTAATAATAGTACTCAATCCAAACTGTCAGCGGTTCTTGCTTTCCCACTTCATAAACCGCCACATCCTCATTTAATAACAATAGGTTGCCGTACAATGTACGGCAACCTATTGTTATTATACTAAAAGGCTTTTCCTTGGACGCCTTTTTGCCTGCGAATGATTTATCTCTCGCGCCGAGCCATCAGATTTCTTCCCTGTGTAGAAGAAGGTAATCCTGCGATGTTGGTAGGATCCTTGGCAGCGCACTACTCATTTTTCATAGCCATTATCTATGAGTCATTCTGAGTAACATTATTTTTCAGAAATTTTTATATTTTTAGGATAGTTAGCGGTGTCTTTATTGCCATATAATCATTCCATATTGCTCAAATAATTAACTTATAAATATTAATTTTACTATAAATATACGTTTTACTAATCAAAAAAAAGAGTGTAAACATGAATTTTAGGAATCGGGTGGCGTTTTTAAATAAATTAGATTTGGAATAAAGAGTCACGTGAATGTGCATCTTTCAGGCAAAGCGTACACTTTCTGGCATACCGGCGAGAGTTATCTTTTTTAATGCACAGCATGGCTATAGCCTCTGCAACTTGCACATCATAATCTCGCAGCAAAAGGTAACCACAAAATAGCTTTTTTACTCTATACATCGCCGTTTCGGCTATCAAACGTCGGTGGTAGCCTGTCATACTTTTCCTCTTTGTGCTATCTCAGGTAAGGCGCTGGTTTGCCACCGATTGATTTCAGTCTGCATAGTTTGCCGACCAATAACTGGCTCCGCTTCTGGGCGGTAATTCGATGGAGTCGACGAAGCACTGGAGGGCGCGAAGTGTCAGGCCGAAAATCCGTTTCAGCATCAATATGCTGGTCATTGCCATATCAGAATAATTTTCTGGGCGACCACGCAGAGAAGGTTTTGCCTCGCAGTACCAGGCGTGAAGTGCCGTTTTATCCACCTAGAAAGTAAGTGCACCCCGAGTGATAAAGGCGTTGCTGTAAGCCTTCCAGTTGGTAATCTTGAACTTTTTTGCTTGGCCACGAAATGTCGCTATTTTGCCAGAAGGAGAGTCATCTGATCCTCGTGCCGGTTAAATGTTCGATTTATTCAACAACAGCTCTTTATACCACCTCACTGGCCTAGGGGCTGCAGCAACTCTGGCTGCAATTATTCAGGTAAAGCAATGAACAAGCGGATTCTCTTTACGATCATCATCGCTGCCGTGATAGCTGGGTTTAGCGAACAGCGCTGCACCGAGTGGACGAGCAGCATTATCGGCGATCGGTTCTCTAACCTTGAGGGTTAATTGCCTAGCGCCCACTACCGGGTATGACGTGAGGCGGACATCAATTATCAGTGCGGCCGATGTGGTGCCTATCGCCTGATGTATTCCAACGAGGGTCTAATCTTTGTCTCGCGCGACCATTATAAAAACTTCATGCGAGTGAAATGAGCGGGATGGCAAAAGTAGAGTTCAATTTTGAACAGATCCAAGATGTGCCGACTTTCCACCGTGAATTTGCGCACCAGTTCGCGCTAGGAGAGTAATTTGGTACCAATCTAGATTCGTTATGGAACGTGGTAACCGGCAGATATCAATCTGCCGGTGGAGATAGAATTCATCCAACTCAGTGCTCTCTGCAAGCGTTGCTTCGGCGCAATTCTTCTGCTGTTTGAAGAGGCGTAAGAAGAACTGGATGACAGCTTGCGTTTTAATGTTTGCGAAAACGGAGGTGAATCGTTATATCACCGAGGATGAAGCATATTCATGCCTGGGTGCACCGTTGATAATTCGGCTATCTCAGCCAGCTTACGCAGGTACTGTAAGATTTTGTGGTAAGCTTTAGGTTGTTTATTGGTAGCTTGTTCTTTCTGTGCATTGCGCACCAGTGAACGCAGTTGCTGGCGATCGGCTGCTGGATACAGACCCAAGACAGATGGAATAGCATCATCACCTTTTTCCACCAAGCAGTCTCGCAGCATTTCCAACTTGTGGAACAGCAAAACCTGTTGATTATGGCGGTTTTTCAGCTTGCCTAGCGCGGTTTTGGTCGGCTCTACATCACGGGCGCGCAGCATTTTTCCGATCAGTTGCAACTGGCGGCGGCGGCTATCTTTCTTAATCTTCTGCGCCAATTCAATGGCGGTACGCAGGTCTTCATCTAACGGAATGCGTTCTAGCGCGTTTTTGCCCAGATCGACCAGTTCGGCTCCCAGATCTTTCAGCGCTTCGGCATCACGTTTGATTTTACTTTTACTGACCCAGATTATCTTGTCTTCGTCCTGTCTTTCATTCATTGGGATATCGCTTAGCCAGTCTTCAGGTTGTTTGTTCATGGTTGGCATCCATTAAAAGATGCTAATACTAACAGGTTGCTAGTTTTAATGCGAAATTCAACGCGTTTCCTGTTATACTAAACGGCATAAATCTCAGTATTCTTGAATGTAACTCCATGCGCCACCACGCCACTACGGTAATTTTCTCAAGGGTTTTCTAATTAATTATGGCAGATTGATGAATGTGATCACTCAAATTGCAGAACAGCGCAAAGCGCTGGAGCAGGCCGTTTCACAGGCACTGAAACTGGCGCATGCAGGTTCCAATGAGGCAGAAGTCGCGGTAACCAAATCCACGGGTATCAGCGTTAGCACCCGCTTTGGCGAGGTGGAAAACATTGAGTTTAACAGTGATGGTGCCTTGGGCATCACCGTGTATCACCAGCATCGCAAAGGCAGCGCTTCGTCTACCGATTTAAGCCGGGAGGCCATCGCCCGCACTGTGCAGGCGGCACTGGATATTGCCCGCTATACCTCACCAGATCCCTATACTGGCACGGCAGAAAAAGATCTTCTGGCGTTTGATGCGCCGGATTTGGATCTGTTCCACCCAAGCGAGCTGAATGCTGAACTTGGCATCGAGCTTGCAGCCCGCGCCGAGCAGGCGTCGCTGGCGGCGGATAAGCGTATCACTAATACCGAAGGCGGTAGTTTTAACAGCCACTACGGCATCAAGGTATTTGGCAATAACCAGGGTATGTTACAGAGTTACCTCTCAAGCAGCCATTCGCTGTCCAGCAGTGTGATCGCCGAGCATGATAGCAAAATGGAACGTAATTACGCATATACCATCGGGCGTGCGATAGATGATCTGCAAAGTCCTGAATGGGTGGGGCAAGAATGTGCACGCCGTACGCTAGCACGGCTAGTGCCGCGTAAACTGTCGACGATGAAATCCCCTGTGCTGTTCGCTGCGGAAGTGGCTACCGGGTTGTTTGGCCATCTGGTGGGTGCCATTAGCGGTAGCAGCGTGTATCGCAAATCCACCTTCCTGCTGGACTCGCTGGGTCAGCAAATCCTGCCAGATTGGCTGACCATTGAGGAACATCCACACTTGTTGAAAGGGCTGGCATCGACGCCATTCGATAGTGAAGGTGTGCTCACGCAGAGGCGTGACATCGTTAAAAACGGTGTGCTGCAAACCTGGCTACTGAACAGTTATGCAGCGCGCAAATTAGGCATGCATAGTACGGGTCACGCTAGCGGCATTCATAACTGGCGCATTACCGGTCAGGGTGGCGACTTCGCCAATATGCTGAAAAAGCTTGGTACTGGGCTGATGGTAACCGAATTGATGGGGCATGGTGTTTGCGGCGTGACTGGCGACTACTCGCGTGGCGCGGCCGGTTTCTGGGTGGGAAACGGTGAGATTCAGTATCCAGTCAGCGAGATAACTATCGCCAGCAACTTGAAGGAGATGCTGCGTAATATCGTTAGCATTGGCAGCGATACCGAGATACGCAGCAATATTCAGTGCGGTTCGGTGATTTTGCCGGCCATGAAGATCGCCGGTCAGTAAACCACTTGTGCGGCTGGCGTTTGCCCGACCTTCTTTACACAGCCAGACTGAAGAGATAATGCAGATTCGGTTAGTTGCTCTTGATCAGCGGGGTTAGGATGCAATCTTTACCTGTTAGAGCATAACAATTTTAAAGTGCTTTCAGGTCTTTATTAAAATTGACGGGTTACGACGCAGGTGTCATTCCTTTTTATCGGAATTTTACTAGAATGACACAGAATTTCTAACGCTCCCTCTATTATCGAGTATGGTGCTGCCCGCCTGAACGGCCCCTTTTAATAAAAGGGCATTAACATAGAATTGTATACAGGATCAAGGTGTCTATACTTTCGCAACAGAATTGCCTAAGCCTGCCAATTCTAAGAACCTACCCCATCAGGCTATTCCGTTGTTATGCGCTGTTCTTGTGCATAACTAGTTACAACAGTTTACGCCTACTTAGATAGGCTATAAATGGCATTGTTGAATAAATCAAATATTTGGCCGGCACTAGGGTCAAATGACTATACTTCTGTTAAAATAGCAACATTGCTTAGCTAAGCAAAAGTTCAATATCACCAACTATAAGGCTTAAAACGACTCCTTTATTAATCAGGGTTCACTAATTTTATAGGTGAATGAAACGGCACTTCACGCCTAATACTGCGAGGAAAAACCTTATCTGCGTGGTCGCCAACAACATTATTCCAATATGGCATGTCAATAACTAGCATATTGATGCTAAAACGGATTTTCTACCTGACAATTCGCGCTCTCCAGGGCTTCGTCTACTGCATTTTCACACTGATGAAAGTGCCTTTGAACTGCCAGTAATACACCTGCATCAGTAAGCGGGAGAAGTCCGTCAGTATCCAGGTTAAAAACCCAACGCCTGGTGAAATTACGCACCTAGTTATCGACTTACAGCCCAGAAGCGGAGCCCGTTATTAGTCGGCAGACTATGCAGACCGAAATCAAGCAGTAGCGAACTAGCTCCTTACCGGAGAAAACACACGGAGGAAAAGTATTATAGGCTACCACCGACGTTTGATAGCCGAAATAGCGATTTATAAAGTAAAATTCAGAAAAATAAGGTTAGTGATAAATCTATAACCATTTTATCGCCATTCAAAAATCAGGCAGTAATTTATCCGCTCCTTTTACTTACTTCATTAAATGCTTTTAAAGCTAAATTTTGGTGACCCCTGCTGGAATTGAACCAGCGACCAAGCGATTATGAGTCGCCTGCTCTAACCGCTGAGCTAAGGGGCCAAGCGGCGAAATTATACGGTCATGCTGCGGCGAAAGTCTACTGTTGCCTACCCGGATGTTGCTTTTCTGCTCAATCCTAGCCTGTTGTTATTGCTAGTAGATTTTTGATAACCGCTTTAACATCTTCCCCGGCCTAAAGGAAGGAGACTCTTATAGCATTCAGACCGAAACATGACTCTGCTTGGTGGGTTTCCCTGCTTCAACGGGCAAACGAGCGTTCTGACTGCACCATCCTACCACAGGCGAGTACGGCATGTCCTGCCTCTAAAATGTTACCAGCTCCGTTGATATCGGAGTTCACAGGAGGTTTTCTTTCTATATATAACCGCAGCATGCACCCCGCTAGCTAGTATATGCCGCCACAGATACTGCCAGTACCTGTGCTCCTCGCCAGAGCTGATTGTACTCAAGCTGACTATGCATTTAATACCAGCCCTGA
>JAAKDF010000003.1 GCA_011754105.1 Serratia symbiotica | reverse complement strand
GTGAAGTGCCGTTTCACCTACCCAGAAAGTAAGTTAGCCCCGAGTGATAAGGGCGTTGTTGTAAGCCTTCAAGTTAGGTGATCTTAAACTTTTGCTGGGCCACGCAATCACGCAATGTCGCTATTTTGACAGAAGGAGAGTGATCTAATCCTCTTGCCGGTCAAATATTCGATTTATTCAACAATGCCCAAGGTGGGCATTATTACCGCCGTCGATAGATAGATAAACGATCTATCAACAAAAACTATCGTTTACACTTTTCCCCTGCCCTTGTAGCACTGGTTCCGGGGTAGTAGAGTAAGATTATGTATCGCCTTTTGTATCGCCTTTTTTAATTTTTACGAGCCTTGCCATAAAAATAGACGTTGCGGCTACCTTCCGAAAGCGCGAAATTTTTATAACGTTTATGGTAGAGTATGTATATCGCCCACACTGGCGATATACTGGGAATTAGTGGTGTCGATGTTCATCGTGCTTTGCAAGCCCCCCGTAAGAAGGGGGGGTCGTTGTCCGCTGTGCGTTCACAACATCGTGGAAAGAGGTGGCTTCTACTAACGCTGGAGTATTTTTTCCGTGCTGGCTCCGGTGCATAAATTTCTTTTATGGTCAGCTTTAAACCCGGCAACCAGAGCAGCATTCGCTTTAACGTAATGATTGATAGTTATTTTTGTGATTTAGACGAAAGTCTAGAGTGAAGATATGCTCTCTTGCCTATTCTCTCTCGAATATATGGTAGGATAGACATACTTAGCGTCACTTTTGACTAGCCACTAGCTGTCCCTCTGAAGCCAGATGAGCAAAGTATACTCCCTTCGAATATAAATTAGTCAAGAATCTGCCTAAGCCATGGTGTTACTTGGGGTCTGAGAAGTTGTATCTCTTTTAAATGGTTCCGTTATCTTTCACCGGTTGCCGTTCCCAAATGCATAAATGAGTTCATATGAAGCATCCGCAAAAATTTCAATCAGCGCTGCTGCACCCACGTTATTGGCTAACCTGGTTAGGTCTGGTCTTTTTATTTTTGCTGGTTCAACTCCCTTATCCGCTATTGCATCGGCTTGGTAGGTGGATGGGCCGCATCTCAATGCGCTTTCTGAAACGCCGAGTCACCATTACCTACCGTAACCTAGAGCTGTGCTTTCCCTATATGGATGAAGCACAACGCGAACGCACAGTACTGGGTAACTTCGAATCTCTGGGGATGGGTCTTATGGAAACCGGTATGGCCTGGTTCTGGTCGGACAAGCGTGTCAATCGCTGGTTCAAAGCTACCGGCATACATCACCTCAAAATGGCGCAGCAGAACCAACACGGGGTGTTATTGATTGGCGTGCATTTTATGTCGCTGGAGCTGGGTGGACGGGCCATGGGCCTGTGCCAGCCTATGATGGCGATGTACCGACCGCACAATAACAAGGCGATTGAATGGGCGCAGACCAAAGGCCGCAGACGTTCCAATAAAGCAATGCTCGATCGCAAGAATCTGCGCGGTATGGTGCACGCACTGAAGCGTGGTGACACTGTCTGGTTCGCTCCAGATCAAGACTATGGGCCACGTGGCAGTGTGTTCGCCCCACTATTCGCCGTCGATCAAGCTGCTACCACCAGCGGTACCTTTATGCTGGCGCGCATGGCTAAGCCAGCGATGGTGCCAGTGGTGATGATCCGCCGCGAGAAATGCCGTGGCTATGACCTGCTAATCCAACCAGCGCTGGAAGATTATCCGATCACCGATGAGCTGGCGGCAGCTGCTTACATGAATAAAGTGGTGGAAAAGGAGATTATGCGCGCGCCAGAGCAATATATGTGGTTACACCGTCGTTTTAAAACTCGGCCACTAGGCTCCCCGTCTTTATATTGATCTGAAAAATTTTATCTCAGTAAAACCTATTTTATGCAATTTTGAAGCGCTGACTTAACATTTTACTACCGTACCATCGCAGAGAAATATTACAAATTTTAGCACTAATTTATACTAAACGAAATAGTAGCACGCCGCAAAGTACTACTATTAAAAACAACATGCGTGTGATTTAGCAATCACCCTAAATATTAAGAATTACTTAATCTTAACGTATAACCATTTTCCAGCAAGATTCACCGCAATTTTATAATCCTGGCATTGGATAGGTGCAGGGGCAGCTTAGGCATAAGCAGTAGCAGCAGAAAACGCGGTACCAGCAAGTAGTTATGAAGCAAGTAATTTACTTAATTTGTTAATAAAAATAACTATTATTTGTTTATATTAATGATTAGTTACATAATATGTTGATATGTGAGGAATAATCATATCACCAAAGCGGATTTGAAATCAAGAGTACCCTAAATGGGCATATTTCAGGAAACGCGTACAGTTTCTGGCATACCAGCGAGCGTCATCTTGTTTAATGTACAGATCATTGCTATAGCCTCTGCAGCTTGTTAATCATAATCTCGCAGCTACAGGTGACTACCAAATAGCTTTTTACTCTGTACATCGCTATTTCGGCTATCAAACGTCGGTGTTAGCTTGTTATACTTTCCCTCCGTGTGTTTTCTCATCTCCGGTAAGGAGCTAGTTTGCTACCGCTTGATTTCGGTCTGCATAGTCTACCGACCAATAACGGGCTCCCCTTCTGGGCGGTATTAACGCCCTTATCTTCTTAAGCCTTAACTCATTATGACTCACTCTCCTATCATAAGCCCCATTCGCCAAGGAGGCTTATGATTTTACGGTAAGTCTGACGGATGAGTACCTGGGAAGGCTTCCTAATCGGTGACATTGCTCAAAGAAATGTCAGCACAGATGACCTCATATGTTTCTGTATCTACGGCTAAATGCAGTTTTCGCTAGAGCCGCCGTTTTTTCTGACTATGTTTTTTTACCATTAACTCTAATTCACCCAAGATATTGAGCCCGGTAGAGTCGATAACCAGGTGCGCAATTTCACCCGGCGTTAGGGTTTTAAACGGGATATTGACAGACTTCGCCATCTTACTAATGCAGGTGTAGTCCTGGCAGTTCAACGGCACTTTCATCAGTGTAAAAATAGAGTCGACCAAGCCCTGGAGGTCGCGAAGTATCAGGCCAAAAATCCGTTTCAGCATCAAGATGCGGGTCATTGCCATTCCATATTGGAATAATGTTGTTGGCGACCACGCAGAGAAGGTTTTGCCTCGCAGTACCAGGCGTGAAGTGCCGTTTCATCGTGATAAGGGCGTTGTTGTAAGCCTTCCAGTTGGTGATCTTAAACTTTTTCTTGGCCACGGAATGTCTCTATTTTGAGAGCAGGAGAGCTCGTGCCGGCTAAATGTTCAATTTATTCAACAACTCCTTTGTATTTATCGTGAAAGCAAAATATTCTGGCCCCATAGGTTAGCCAAAAGCTGGCACGGCTACTTGGGTAACTACAATAGAAACCGTTGTCTCGGTGATTCGCCGTAATTATGTTAAAATAGGTCATTTGTCTCCTGGAGCGGTATTTGCAATGAATTCAACCACCCAGAAAAATCTGTTAACGCAGGCTGAACAGCTCTGTAGGCAACGCAATGTGCGATTAACACCACAGCGGCTGGAAGTACTGCGCCTGATATCACAGCAGCTCGGTGCAATCAGCGCATACGACCTACTCGACCTGCTGCGGATCGCCGAGCCACAAGCTAAGCCACCCACGGTTTACCGCGCGCTCTATTTCTTAATGGATCAAGGGTTTATACATCGGATAGAGTCGGCTAATAGCTATATACTGTGCCACCATTTTGGGCAGCCGATGCACAATTCTGCGCTGTTTATTTGTGATCGCTGTAGCCAAGTGACCGAGCGCACCACCGAGGATGTGGAAAAAACGCTGCAAAAGCTGGCGAAAGAGTCAGGGTTTGCGCTGCAACACAGCGTGGTGGAAGCACACGGACTGTGTACTGCCTGTGTTGAGGTTGAAGCTTGCGACGGCAAGCATGATTGTGGCGAACACAACTGTAGCATTCCTATCAAAAGGAAATAGGTTGGGCTAAAAGGATCTATTTGTTGTTACTGTCAAGCTAGCTATAGTCGCTTCAAATGTCAATCTGTGAATTCATCTGGTGCTATTAGCGCTACTTATTGTAAGTTTCCCAATATTTCACTTCTTTCTCAGCCGCCTCTTTTTTCTGGCAGCACTAATGCGGGTGTAGATATTTCCATCATTCTAGTGCTGCAAATCAACTGCTATGCACTCTATGGAAGTTGCCAGCGCTAGCACAACATAAGACCACACAGCATTAGGAAGACCCGCCAGCGCCAACCACAACCCGTGGTTGCTAGCCATGGTACGCGCTAAACAGTGGCAGTACATACCAACGGCTGGCACCAATA
The DNA here is from genome assembly GCA_011754105.1 of Serratia symbiotica. Lineage (GTDB taxonomy): Bacteria > Pseudomonadota > Gammaproteobacteria > Enterobacterales > Enterobacteriaceae > Serratia > Serratia symbiotica_E. The sequence goes on along the minus strand of JAAKDF010000003.1, from coordinate 110,756 downwards.
AACATACCATCCAGCAAATAACATTACACGCCAACCAACGGCAAGAAAATAAGACACAGCAGATAATAATGAGCCAACGCACGCAGTTCATGCAGCGAGGTCAAGGCCGCCACTATCTGCTGATTAGCCAAGAAGTAGAGCACAGCAAAGGCAAATGCTACCAGGCAGGCCTGACGACAGGCAGCGTGCTATAGTTTTCTCAGTTGGCTGTCATCACACGCACCATAGGCATGACCAGAATATGCTTCTACCGCATAGGCAAAGCCGTCTAAAGCGTAGACAGAGAAGGCCAGAAGGGTCATAAATACCACATGTACCGCCACCACCTCGCTGTCTATTCGTGTGGCAAAGAGGGTCAGCGAGGCGAAGCACTGTTGTAGCAGCAACGAGCGCAAGATGATGTCGCGGTTTAGGGCCAGCAAGCACCTAAGGTTGCCGCGCTAAGCCTGTTGCAACATTAGCAACGATATCCCATGCATGTATATTACCACGCCAGGCTAGTCCTATCCACACAGCATGGCATATTCTTAGATGGCAGTCGCCATAGCGGTCCATTGCACCTTCCAGCCTAGTGGCATTACTAGCAAGATATCTAGCACAATATTCAAGCAGGTTGCTGATAATTAGGAAGATCACCGGCGCACGCACATACTGCACGCCGAGTAGCACCATATTTATTAATCGAGTAGCACCATATTTATTAGTACTGCCGTGTTGCTCAACCAGCGAATGTACAGAAACAGTCGCGCCTGTTCCAGTACCTTAACGTTGCCACCAACGATTAGCAGCGCTAAATTAATCAGCGGGTGGCGCAGCAGCAACATTGTCAACCCGGTCAATAGTGCCAATAGAAGCGGCTGCATAAAGGCACACTCCAGCTTCTGCGAGCTCTGCGCTCCCAGCTCTTGGGCTGCCACCAACCCGGTAGTACTCATGCTCAGAAACAGTAGCAGCATAAACAGGACATTACTGACTATCGCGCTGATCGCCACACCACCCAAATAGATCGGGCTATCAAGATGGCCGATCACAGCAGTATCTACTAACCTAGCAATAAGTAGGTTAGATTAGAGAAGATCATTGGCAGTGGCCAGGTGCTACATGGCTTTATCAGTGTCGCTGGTAAAAGCGGAGATCAGGTGCATTATCCAATGTTCCCATGGTAGTGCATTTGCCAAATTAGGTAGAGTAAAACGAAACTATCCCAAAGAAGGGGCGGATTAAATAAGGGGACAACGGTTTAGTTAGGCGTGATGCTTAAATACAGTCGCCATTGCGTATCACACCGACTGCCAGACCTTCAATAGTGAAATTTTGCTGGCGCAGATCGACCACTATCGGTTGAAATTCGTTATTTTCCGGCAGCAGTTTAACTATGTTACCGTTTTTTTTCAGTCGTTTGACGGTAACTTTATCTTCAATGCGCGCCACTATGACTTGGCCATTGCGTACATCCTGAGTTTTGTGTACCGCTAACAAATCGCCATCCAAAATGCCGATGTCGCGCATCGACATACCGACAACACGCAGCAGGAAATCTGCGTTTGGTTTAAATAAGGAAGGATCTACCTTATGGTAGCCTTCAATATGCTGTTGACCCAACAGTGGCTTGCCCGCAGCCACGCCACCAATCAGCGGTAAACCTTCTTCATCTTCCATTAGCAGGCGTATGCCTCGCGACGCGCCGGAGATTATCTCGATAACCCCTTTGCGCGCTAGCGCCTTCAGATGTTCTTCGGCGGCATTTGGTGAACGGAACCCCAGACGCATAGCTATCTCAGCACGTGTCGGCGGCATGCCTGTTTGCAAAATATGATCGCTAATCAGTTCATAAACCTCTTGCTGTCTGGTAGTTAGTGCTTTCATTCAACCCTCTGTTCGTGTATACGGTTTTGCTGTAAGTATATACAGTTATGCCTGAATTGTGAACCGACGAATGAACAAAATCAGGGTGTCACGCAACACTCAAATGAAGTGTTGCAACAAAATCGAACCCCAAAATAACAGCGCCAACACGATCGCCAGAAACATTGCTGCTGCCCCCATATTTTTCGCACGGCTAGATAGTTTATGATATTCACTACCTACCCGATCGATTATCGCCTCTATCACGCTGTTCAGGATCTCAACAATCAGCGCCAATAACACCGATCCTATCATTTAGCCACATTGCCAATATGATAGCAAGCATAGCCACCACCAATTTCTGGCGGAATGCCGCCTTTACCGCCAAACAGCGGCAAGTCCTTTTATAATAATAGCCAGCTGCTTTAATAATATGGGTCAAGCTGGTTACTTGATTTGCCATGTTTCTCTGCCTTTTTCAGAGATACATCATAAAAAGAGTCTAGATCACTCAGTGATGTCGGATCTCGTTTTCCAACACCGCAGATATGCTACCCCAGTTTCTGGTATGATTGTAGTTCATTGCTAACAAGAGGCTTCACGTAGTTATGTCAGGTTGGCGTAAAATTTATTATAAATTATTGAATTTACTACTAAAATTATTAGTAAGAAGCAAGGTTATCCCTTCAGATCCTGTCAGGGAGCTAGAATTAGATCTCTCACGGCCGATTTTGTATGTTTTGCCTTATAATTCCAAGACGGATTTTCTGACGCTACGCACTCAGTGCCTGGAGCAAGGTCTGCCCGACCCTCTTGACCTATTGGAAATCGACGGCACGGTGCTGCCGAGCCACGTATTTATTCACGATGGGCCGCGCCTGTTCCATTATTACCCGCCGAAGGAAGAGTCAGTAAAGCTGTTCCACGAATATCTTAATCTGCACCGCAGTAATCCGAGTCTCAATATTCAGATGCTGCCTGTCTCGGTGATGTTTGGTCGTTCACCTGGGCGAGAAGGACAAGGCACACCACACCTGCTCTTGCTGAACAGCGTGCAGAAATTATTAGCTGTGCTTTGGCTCGGCCGTGACAGCTTCATACATTTCTCCAATACTATTTCGCTGCGCCGCATGGCCTCCGAATACGTCACAGACACAGCCAGCGCCAATAAATTAGCACGCTTAGCGCGAATGCACTTTTCGCGCCTGCGTCTGGCCGCAGTCGGCCCCAGCCTGCCAGCCCGGCAGGATCTATTCAACAAGCTGCTGGCTTCCAAGGCGATCGAAAAAGCCGTCGAAGATGAAGCACACAGCAAGAAAATTTCCCTTGATAAAGCTCAGCAGAACGCCGTCGTGTTAATGGAAGAGATCGCTGCTGATTTCTCCTACGAGGCCGTGCGCCTTTCCGACCGCGTGTTGAGCTGGACCTGGAACCGGCTATATCAGGGCATTAACGTTACCAATGCTGAGCGCGTTCGCCAACTAGCCCAAGACGGCCACGAGATCGTCTATGTACCCTGCCACCGTAGCCACATGGACTATTTGCTCTTATCCTATGTGCTGTATCATCAAGGGTTAGTGCCGCCACACATCGTGGCCGGCATCAACCTCAACTTCTGGCCAGCCGGACCGATCTTCCGTAGCCTGGGAGCATTCTTTATCCGACGTACTTTTAAGGGCAACAAGCTGTACTCCACGGTGTTCCGCGAATACCTCGGTGAGTTGTTCACTCGGGGTTATTCAGTAGAATACTTTGTAGAGGGTGGCCGTTCCCGCACCGGACGCCTGCTGGAGCCAAAGACTGGCACTCTGTCGATGACCATTCAGGCGATTCTACGCGGCTGCTCCCGGCCGATCACTTTAGTGCCGATTTACATCGGATACGAACACGTGATGGAAGTAGGTACTTACTCCAAAGAACTACGCGGTGCCACTAAGGAAAAAGAGGGGCTGCTTCAGATGCTGCGCGGCTTGCGCAAACTACGCAAGCTGGGGCAGGGTTACGTCAACTTCGGCGATCCTCTACCACTAACTACCTATCTGAACCAGCATGTGCCGCAGTGGCGTGAATCGATCGATCCGATCGAAGCCCAACGACCAAGTTGGATGACACCAACGGTCAACGATCTGGCGGGAAAAATTATGGTACGCATTAACAATGCCGCTGCGGCCAATGCCGTAAATCTATGCTCTACCGCGCTGCTGTCCTCCAGCCAACATTCGCTGACCCGGGAGCAATTGCTTGAACAACTTGAGTGCTACCTGCAATTAATGCGTAACGAGCCTTACGCCCACGATGTTACCGTGCCGGTTCAGACTCCGGATGAATTATTGGATCATGCGCTGAGTATGAAAAAGTTTGCGGTAGAGCAAGATAAAATCGGCGATATCATCATCCTGCCGCGTGAGCAAGCGGTGCTGATGACCTATTACCGCAATAATATTTACCACCTGCTGGTACTACCTTCACTGATCGCCACTATAGTGACGAATCACCGCAAAGTGTCGCACAGCGAGTTACTGCGGCAGATTGACCTGATTTACCCCATGCTAAAGGCTGAATTGTTCCTGCATTACGAAAAGGAAAAGTTAGCGGAGGTGCTACACCAGCTAATTAATGAAATGATTCGTCAACAGTTGATATGTGGTAAAGACGATGATCTAGTGCTAAATCCGGCTCGTATCCGTCCATTGCAGTTGCTGGCCGCTGGCGTGCGTGAAACCCTGCAACGCTATGCCATCACCATGTCAGTGCTCAGCAATAACCCAAGCATCAACCGTGGTGAGCTGGAGAAAGAGAGCAGTATCATGGCGCAGCGCTTGTCGATGCTACACGGCATCAACGCGCCGGAGTTCTTTGACAAAACGGTATTCGCCACCTTGGTGGCGACGCTGCGGGAAGAAGGCTATATCAACGATATAAGCGATGCGATCCGTGAACCTACTTTGGAGGTTTATACCATGCTGAGCGACCTGATTACCCTAGAAATCAGGCTAACTATCGAAGGCATCGTTAGCATGTCGGTAGAAATCAACGCGCAACATGAAGCGACTACCGAGGAAGAGAAAGAGGACTGAGCAGCAACTGGTACCAAATGCGCTCAAGGCACTGAGAGGTGCCTTGGTTTATTACCCACAGTCCGTTAAGAACCCTACCTCACTAGGCTATTTTATTTGCCGTTTTGGCACTAATGATCATTATCCTCACGGCCACCCTTTACGCGCTGGTTGTTCTGTCGGTTTCCAAACTGGCTGTAACAATGTATGCTTACTAGGATAGGTTTTAAGTTGTCAAATAACTCAGCGCAATACCGATAAATACCACCAGCCCAACGTAATTGTTTTGAAGAAATGTTTTGAAACAGGCTTCACGCTCACGCGTGGCGATTTGTTTTTGCTGATGGATAAACAGCACGCCCACTAGCAACAATGCTCCGTAAAATACCTCACCCAATTGCGCCAGATAGCCAACCCACAGCAGCAGCAGCAGGGCGGCAAACTGCAACATCCCAACGATCTGCTTATCATAGCGACCAAACAAGATGGCGGTAGACTTGATGCCGATTTTTAGATCGTCATCGCGATCTACCATCGCATATGTTGTGTCGTAGGCCACAGTCCAGCAGATATTAGCCAGTAGCAGGAGCCAGCAGCTCAGTGGCAGCGATTCAGTGACTGCAGTATAGGCCATCGGGATACCCCAGCCAAAGGCAGTACCCAGCACAAATTGCGGCAGATTAGTCACCCGTTTCATAAAGGGATAAATCCATGCCAGCGCTATCGCCGCCAGCGATAGCCAGATGGTCATCACATTTAGCGTCAACACCAGCCCGAATGAGATTAGCACTAGCACTACAAACAGAACTTTGGCCTCTTTTTCACTCACCTGACCACTCGGCATTGGACGTTTGGTAGTGCGTTTTATGTGGCCATCAATGGCACGATCGGCATAGTCATTCACTACACAGCCAGCAGCACGCATTAGGAACACGCCAAGCACGAACACCAGCAGGATCGAAAACGGCGGCACACCCTGCCCGGCTAGCCACAGCGCCCACAGCGTTGGCCACAGCAGTAGCAGACTACCGATCGGTTTATCGATGCGCATTAGATGGCTGTAAGCCCGCCATTTGCTTTGAGTCACACTTCCTCCAAGGTATTTGTCTATATGGGTTACACATACAACGGTGAAGGCGGCAGAAAAAGCTCAGTCAACAACAGGCTTGCCCGCTATCCTCAGGCGGGAGCAGCGCGCCCATAGCGTATTCTGTCGACCAATATGAATATAATATCGTGGCATATTGCTGCTGTTAAACAAATAGCGTCCCAGCGGCTGCTTCCCACCAGATCCACCAGAACCTAATACGGGCTAGTCATTGCTGTTTGTGGGTTCACCGTGCGCCCTAACATCTAGGGTGGATCGTTACCCAGTTGCTGATGCTGATCGAAAAACCACTCAAGTGGTGGTAGGAAGGAATCCTTCCTTATTGGCAGACATTGCTCTACTCAACGCATGGAACCGCCAGTTACAGACCACGTTAGACGATATAAAATGTTAACATGGTCAAATTGTAACGTAGAAATATAAAAGCGGCATGCTGATTCGTAGGGGTTGCAGTTCGTCAAATTGACAGATCTAAAAGTAGGCTGTAACCATGAAGATCCATGGAAGTGAAAACAGATAATAACCCGGAAGCCCACAAATCTTTAGCCAAAAGCGCTACGCCGACGGTCGCCTGACCGTCGGGTAATAAGCTATTTTATTGGCAGCAACTTAGGCGAAGGCGAAGTTTAACGCCATTCTTTAAAGCGATTGATCAAGGCATTAGTCGAACTATCATGACTATTGACCTTCTCGTTGCCTGCTAGTTCCGGCAGTATGCGATTAGCCAACTGCTTACCTAGCTCTACCCCCCACTGGTCGAAGCTAAAAATGTTCAAAATGGCACCTTGAGTGAAGATCTTGTGCTCATACAGAGCAATCAGGTTGCCCAAGCTGAACGGGGTAATTTCTCGCAGCAGGATAGAGTTAGTCGGACGGTTGCCTTCAAATACCTTGAACGGTGCCACATGCTTGACATCTTCTAGCTTTTTGCCCTCAGTGGTGAACTCTGCTTCCACCACCTTGAGCGATTTGCCGAAGGCTAAGGCTTCGGTCTGGGCGAAGAAGTGCGATAACAGTTTGTCATGATGGTCGCTCAGCGTGTTATGACTGACTGCCGTGGCGATAAAGTCGCCGGGAATCAACTTCGTGCCTTGATGAATGAGCTGATAGAACGCATGTTGACCATTGGTGCCTGGCTCCCCCCAGATGATGGGGCCGGTCTGGTAGTCAACCCCATTGCCGTTGCGATCCACGTATTTACCATTGGACTCCATATTTCCCTGCTGGAAGTAGGCGGCAAAACGGTGTAAGTACTGATCGTAAGGCAGAATAGCTTCGGTTTCAGCTCCGAAGAAATTGTTGTACCAGATACAGATTAGCGCTAACAGCACCGGCAAGTTCTGCTCCAGCGGGGTTTTTGCAAAATGTTTATCCATTGCGTGTGCGCCACTCAGCAACTGTTCAAAGTTCTCATAACCCACTGACAGCGCAATTGATAAGCCGATCGCCGACCACAAGGAATAGCGGCCACCCACCCAGTCCCAGAATTCAAACATGTTGTTAGTGTCGATTCCGAACTCGGCCACCGCCTTGCCATTGGTGGACAACGCGGCAAAGTGCTTCGCTACATGCTGCTGGTCGCCAGCGTTATTCAGCAACCAATCTCGCGCGCTGTGGGCGTTTGTAATGGTTTCCTGAGTGGTGAAAGTCTTGGACGCTACCAAGAACAGCGTGGTTTCCGGGTTCAGCGGCTTCAAAGTTTCGGCGATATGGGTGCCATCAATATTGGAGATGAAATGCATATTCAGGTGATTTTTATAGGGCCGTAGAGCTTCAGTTACCATATAAGGGCCAAGATCAGAACCTCCGATGCCGATATTCACTACATCAGTGATCGGTTTGCCACTATAGCCTTTCCAATCGCCGCTGATCACCAGGCGGCAAAATTGTTTCATCTTTACCAACACGGCGTTAACTTCCGGCATGACATCTTTGCCATCAACAAAAATCGGGCTGTTGCTGCGGTTGCGCAGGGCAATGTGTAGCACCGCGCGGTCTTCAGTGCGGTTGATTTTCTCACCGGCAAACATAGACGCGATTGCGCTTTGCAAATCGGTTTCTTTCGCCAGCGCCTGTAGTTTCTCCAGCGTTTCCACAGTAATGCGATTTTTTGAGTAGTCTACAAGCATTTGGTCGTTGAAAGTGGCGGAAAATTTGGAGAAACGCTCACTGTCCTGCGTAAACAGATCGGCGATACGAACCTCTTTTATCTGTGTAAAATGTTGCTGCAAGGCTTGCCAAGCAGCAGTTTGAGTTGGATTGATACTTTTCATAGCAGTACTTTTAGACTCGATAACAATGTGAAACAATCGTCTGATTGTAGCCTTGTTAGACTGTAATTATGATCTCTTTTCTTGCTATAGGTACTCATTATCAAAACCTATGGCATCGTTTAAGCCAGGTGCGACATATCTCGCAACATCAGCCCGTTGACAGCCACACTATAACTCGCTATTGCTAACAGCCTTACTTGCGTACCCGATGTGCAAGCTAGAAGAGGTGCATCGCACAGGTATGGTGTCAGAGTAACCGTTTCCTAATAACTGCACTGGATGGGGTGCGATGCTGAGGTAGGATGATGCATGGCGATTATAGTATCGGCTACAGGGGCTGAACCTCTGAGTTGCCACCTTGCTGATCGCCTGAGTTGCCACCTTGCTGATCGCCCCTGAAGCGATCAGCAAGGTGGCGCGCTTCTACCTAACATGAGGTTTTTAATGATCCAAGCAGCACCCCAAAATTCTACCGTGGTAGCTAAGTTCGGCGGCACTAGCGTTGCCGACTTCGCAGCAATGAACCGCAGCGCCGATGTCGTTCTCGCTAACCCTCAAGTGCGCCTGGTGGTGCTGTCCGCTTCGGCAGGCATCACCAACCTGCTGGTGGCTCTGGCCGAAGGTTGCGATGCCGACAACCGCAACTTTCGGCTCAATAAGATCCGCCGCATCCAATACACTATCCTCGATCGCCTCAACGCGCCGGACGCAAGCCGTAAAGAGATCAATCGCATGCTGGAAAATATTGACATGCTATCGGCAGCCGCAGCTTTAGCTACCTCCCCGGCATTGACCGACGAGTTGGTCAGTCACGGTGAACTGATGTCTACCCTGCTGTTTGTCGATATTTTATGCGCCAGAAACGTGCAGGCTGAATGGTTTGACGTGCGCAAAGTGATGCGTACCGATGATCACTTCGGCCGTGCCGAGCCGGACTGCACCGCGTTGAGGAAACTTACCCTGACGCTACTGAAACCCTTTTTACAGAAGGCGATAGTGGTTACTCAGGGCTTTATCGGCAGCGACCCGAAAGGCCGTACAACCACGCTGGGGCGTGGCGGAAGCGATTACACCGCCGCACTGTTAGGCGAGGCGCTGCATGTCAGCCAGATTGATATTTGGACTGATGTGCCAGGCATATATACCACCGATCCACGCGTGGTGCCGCTGGCCAAACGCATCGATAGAATCACCTTCGAAGAAGCGGCAGAAATGGCCACCTTCGGTGCCAAAGTGTTGCACCCGGCCACCCTGCTACCAGCAGTGCGCAACGATATTCCAGTGTTTGTCGGTTCCAGCAATGAGCCAGCCGCTGGCGGCACGCTGATATGCTACACCACCGAGGATCCGCCACTGTTCCGCGCGCTAACACTGCGCCGCAAACAAACTCTGTTTACGCTGCACAGCCTGAATATGCTGCATGCACGCGGCTTTCTGGCCGAAGTGTTCAACATTCTGGCGCGGCATAATATCTCAGTTGACCTTATTACTACTTCAGAAGTAAGCGTAGCGCTGACCATGGACAACACAGGCTTTACCTCTATTAGCGGTAACCTGCTGACCACTTCACTGTTAACCGAACTGTCATCACTGTGCCGGACAGAAGTGGAGGAAAACCTGGCGCTGGTGGCGTTAATCGGCAATAAGCTATCTCAAGCCTGTGGCGTGGGAAAAGAAGTGTTCGGGGTACTCGATCCCTTCAACATCCGCATGATCTGCTACGGTGCCAGCAGTTATAACATATGCTTTCTGGTGCCGGGTGACGATGCCGATCAGGTAGTCCGCGCTCTACATCATAATCTGTTCGAATAAGTAAGTCGTCTTTCTCAGGGCGCAAACATTTGCGCCCCACAATTTTCTAGCTAACTTGGGTTATATTTTCAGTCACGACCTGGCATCCTTTTCATCTTGATCCAGCACATTGTAGGCTAACTAACAGAACAGTGAGTTAAACCTTTTCATACCCATAATAATCCGAGATTCAGCGAGCTGGTTTCGATGCTCTGCATATTTTTCTGGTAAAGACGGTTAACGTGCGCATGCGCATAATGGCGATCCAAAATGTGGGAACGGTGTTTAGATCGCCGCATCCATTTAGCGCTAGCAATATCACCGGACAGGAATACCGACAGGATTAGGCGTAGATTATAGATTAGTCTCTCATGCAACGTACTCAGCTTTGCCTGCCCCTCGGTGATGATGCCAGTCACCATCAGCAGCAGGTTCAGCAACCACGGGTTGGCGATGAGTTAGATGGTTTTGCTGTCGGCGATCAACAGCAGGTAAACCGCCGCCGCAGGCAGCAACAGCCGTTTGCGGTTTTGGCAGGCTTCGAGCACTTGCAGCCAGTTACGGATCAGCTAAATCAGCAGTAAAATAAAGAAGAATGACCATATCACCGGGTGAGTGAGGATCTCATCCACAGGCACCTGCTGGATCAGAATGTCCTGACGTGTCTACTGCGCATCTATCGCAGTACTTTGATGGTAAAATAAAATGCGTTGAGTGTACTTAAAAGGCACTTTGCGCACAATCCCCGGTTCGGCAGTGTACGGAACTAAGACGCCCCTTGTATGTTTGTAGTTGATATAAAAAGATAGGTTGTACTGCGTTCTTACCCAGCATGGCAGCACGTTTCCCTTCTCTTCCATGCCCTACAATCTTTTCTGCTCGTCCTGCCGGAATGGATGAAGGTTTTTGTTGTTAAAGCATCGCGAGCAAAAAGTTCACCAAATCTATTGGTGGCGTTAATGAGTTGTAGATTTTGGGTGTAAAATGGCCTGCTTTTTTGCAGCTTGAGTAAGAACCTCTCCCGTTAGGCTCTTAGCCAAAGATAGGAGGGTGCTGGTGTCATGCTTAAGAATATTATGTAATCATACCCTTGGGTGTTTTTCAGCAGTGGCCGTGCTAGTCGCCGCTCTGAGGGTTTATGCCAATAAAAAATAGGGATGTGTGTGTCAACCACAGCAGTAATAAACCGAGAATTGCGGGTAATGTAAGTATTACGCCATACCTTCGGCTACCAGCAATTCCTTCCGGGTCAACAAGCTATTATCAACGCCGCGATCGAGGGGCAAGATTGCCTGGTGGTAATACCGACCGGCGGCGGCAAATCGTTGTGTTACCAAATCCCTGCGCTGGTCATGGATGGCCTGACGCTGGTGGTCTCCCCACTGATCTCGCTGATGAAGGATCAAGTCGATCAACTATTTGCCTACGGTCTTTCCGCTGCCTGCTACAACTCAACGCAGACTCGAGAGCAGCAGCTAGCGGCGATGGCAGGTTGCCAAAGTGGCCAAATCAAACTGCTGTACATTGCCCCAGAACGGCTAATGATGGACAGCTTTCTCGATTCGCTTAGCGGTTGCCAACCGGTGATGCTGGCGGTAGATGAGGCACACTGTATTTCTCAATGGGGGCACGATTTCCGCCCGGAATACCGCGCGCTGGGTTAACTGAAGCAGCGTTTCCCGTCAATGCCCGTGATCACATTGACCGCCACCGCCGACGAATATACATGCGGCGATATCGTACGCCTGCTGGCATTGCACAAGCCGCTGGTGCAAGTCAGCAGTTTCAATCGCCCGAATATTCGCTATATATTGGTAGAGAAATTCAAACCGCTCGACCAACTCTGGCATTTTGTGCAGGGACAACGGGGTAAGAGCGGCATCATTTACTGCAACAGCCGCGCTAAGTTAGAAGACACCACTGCACGCTTGCAAAGTTGGTGGGTTGAGCGTGAGTGCATATCCAGCAGGGCTAGATAACGACCGCCGGGCGCAAGTGCAGGAAGCGTTCCAGCGCGATGATTTGCAAGTAGTAGTGGCCACCGTCGCCTTTGGCATGGGCATCAATAAACCCAACGTGCGTTTTGTAGTGCATTTTGATATCCCCCGCAATATCGAATCCTACTATCAGGAAACCGGACGTGCCGGGCGCGATGGCCTGCCTGCTGAAGCCCTCATGCTATACGATCCGTCTGATATTGCCTGGCTACACCGTTGCCTGGAAGATAAGCCTGCTGGGCAGCAACGGGCTATTGGACGGCAAAAGTTGAAAGCGGTGGGGGCTTTCGCCGAGGCGCAAACCTGTCGCCGTCTGGTGTTACTTAACTACTTTGGTGAGGGCAAGCAACAGGACTGCGGTAACTGCGACATCTGCCTAGATCCTCCAAAGCGTTACGATGGATTAGAGGACGCACGTAAGGCGCTGTCCTGCGTATACCGCGTCGGCCAGCTTTTTGGTCTGGGTTATATCGTTGAAGTACTGCGCGGCGCTAACAACCAGCGCATCCGTGAGTATGGCCACAACCAGCTACCTGTGTACGGCATCGGCCATGATCGGTCTATGGAATACTGGATAAGCGTGCTGCGTCAGTTGATTCATCTTGGTTTTATTACCCATAACATCCCTATGCACTCGGCATTGCAACTGACCGAGGCTGCTCGTTCGGTATTACGTGGTGAAGTGGCGCTCCAATTAGCGGTGCCGCGTATTCAGAGCTTGCGGCCACGCAGCAGAGCCAACCAAAAATCCTACGGCGGCAATTTTGATCGCAAGTTGTTTGCCAAATTGCGTAAGCTGCGCAAATCGATCGCCAACGAAGAAAATATTCCACCTTACGTGGTATTCAACAATGCTACGTTGCTGGAGATAAGCGAAAAGATGCCGATCACGGCTGTCGACTTGTTGAGCATTAACGGCGTTGGCCAACGCAAGTTGGTGCGTTTTAGTACCTCCTTTATAGCAATGATCTGCGATTACCTGAATAATGATGAAGATTAGAGTGTTCTGGTAAGCACCACTGCTAAAAATTTGGACACCTAACAATGCGCGGGCCGTGAGGTTTTTTGTGCTAAATTAAGCGGCGCGTCACCTGGCGGCGCGTTTAAATGGCCTTAGCCTTTTGGGTCGCGCCCCAAAAGTCCGTACTCCGTGCTATTAGGCTTGCCCATCATACACTACTATAGGTTGTACCCTCTGCCTTAATTATGGGCTTTTGGGTCTGCAATACTGTCACGATCAATTACCGTATACAACTTAAGGATAACCAATCATGCTGTTTCTAACGGTGGAGATGGTGCACCTGATTGCGCTGATGAGCTCTGGTCCGGACTTCTTTTTTAAGGCGCAAACTGACGCCATCCGTTCGCGCCGTGAGGCGATGATAGGCGTAGTTGGCATTTCGCGCTAGGCATCGTGGTGTGCACCGGGGTGGCTCTAATGGGCTGCCTCTTATCCTACAGAAGATGGCCTAGCTGAATTAGGTAATCATGGTCGGTGGCGGTATTTATTTGCGCTGTATGGGCTGTCAACTGCTGCGTTCGGAGCGGGCACAGAACACGCAGCAGCACCGGAGGTGCTGGTGGCGTTGCCGATGGTCGGGTGCAGCTTTCTACGTGGTTTTGCTGACCAACCTATCAAATCCTAAGTCGCTGATCTATTTCGATAGCGTGTTCTCGCTCTTTGTCAGCGATAACATCAGCACTGGCACGCTCTGGGGGTTGTTCCTGATGATCGTTACCAAGACCGTCGTTTGGTTCAGCCTGATGGCGATGATTTTCTCGCTGCCAGCGATGCTATGCCGTTACCGACGTTTATCTAAATAGATCGAAAGGCTGACGAGCATTTTGTTTATCGGTTTCGGTTTGCACCTGATCTTTACCCGCTAACCCCGGTAGCACTCGGAATGGCTTTATTGAATAAATCCCTGTTTATGGCAATAAGCAGGGGCTGAGGATGCTCACGATGTTAGGCCGTGGAGCGATAAATGAGTGGTGCAAGCCTTTCCCTGACTATACCAGCGTGATATAAGAATTTATCACATTAGGCTATTTTATTTGCCATTTTATACCTGGTAAGTGCTCACCCTCCTAACGGACTTCCTGTACGCGGTACACCTACTGGGATAGGTTCTAAGTGACTGTGGTGAGCGAAGAAGACTAACTACGCATAGGAAGCTTGAAGTATGATGGGATAACTGTAGACGATACTGCTGTCAGATTGTGGCATAATCTGTCCAAAATCACGTTTCTAGAAAGGTAAATCCTTTGCTATTAAGTAACAATATCACGATGCAGTTTGGCAGTAAGCCATTGTTTGAAAATATCACCGTCAAATTCGGTGGTGGTAATCATTACGGTTTGATCGGCGCTAATGGGTGTGGCAAGTCCACCTTTATGAAAATCCTTGGCGGTGACTTGGTGCCAAGCGGCGGCAACGTGTTCCTCGACCCCAATGAACGTCTGGGGAAATTGCGTCAGGATCAGTTTGCCTTTGAGCAGTATAGCGTGCTGGATACGGTGATCATGGGGCACAACGCGTTATGGGCGGTGAAGGAAGAGCGTGACAGCATCTACGCCTTGTCCGAAATGAGCAAAGAAGACGGCTATAAAGTCGCCGATCTGGAAGTAGCTTACGGTGAGATGGACGGTTATACCGCTGAAGCGCGCGCCGGTGAATTGCTACTCGGCTTGGGGATCCCAGTTGAACAGCACTACGGCCAGATGCGCGAAATAGCGCCAGGATTCAAGCTGCGCGTATTGTTGGCGCAAGCGTTATTCTCTGATCCGGAAATTCTGCTGCTCGACGAACCGACCAACAACCTGGATATCGATACTATTCGCTGGTTAGAGCAGGTGCTAAACGAGCGTGATAGTACTATAATCATTATTTCGCATGATCGGTACTTCCTGAACATGGTGTGTACCCACATGGCGGATTTGGACTACGGCGAGCTGCGTGTGTATCCGGGCAACTATGACGAGTACATGACCGCCGCCACCCAGGCGCGTGAGCGTTTGATGGCCGATAACGCAAAGAAAAAAGCGCAGATTAACGAATTGCAATCGTTTGTGAGCCGCTTTAGCGCTAACGCTTCCAAGTCTAAGCAGGCAACCTCGCGCGCCCGTAAGATCGACAAGATCCAACTTGCAGAGGTGAAGGTTTCCAGCCGTCAGAACCCGTTCATCCGTTTCGAACAGGAAAAAAAATTGTTCCGTAATGCGTTAGAAGTGGAAGCGCTAAGCAAGGGCTTTGATAACGTCCCGCTGTTTAGCAAGCTCAAATTGATGGTTGAAGTGGGTGAAAAAGTAGCGGTGCTAGGCCAGAACGGTATTGGGAAATCAACTCTGTTGAAAACATTGGTGGGCGACACGCCGCCAGACAGCGGTACGGTGAAATGGTCTGAAAATGCTAAGATCGGTTACTATGCGCAGGATCACGAATACGAGTTCGATGACACACTGACGGTGTTTGAATGGATGAGACAGTGGAAGCAGGAAAAGGACGACGAGCAGGCGGTACGCAGCGTGCTGGGGCGTTTACTGTTCAGCCAAGACGATATCAAGAAGAAAGTAAAGGTGCTATCCGGTGGTGAAAAGGGGCGGATGCTGTTTGGTAAGCTGATGATGCAGCGTCCTAACATTTTGGTTATGGATGAACCAACCAACCATCTGGATATGGAATCCATTGAGTCGTTGAACATGGCGCTGGAAATATACGAAGGTACGCTGATCTTCGTTTCCCACGACCGTGAGTTCGTCAGTTCTCTGGCTACGCGCATACTGGAAATGACACCGAACAAGGTGATCAACTTTACCGGCAACTATGAAGATTATCTATGTAGCCAAGGCATCCAGTAGCCTGTGTGATAAAATAATAGAGCGGGAATGCCCCTCTCTTCCTGACTCTAGTAATCCCTATAACATACCTCACATTACAGGTGTTTTGGCAGTGTCATTTCGCAAAATTGCATGGTCATGGCGTCTAGTATCAGCAGCTTCCCAGCCAGCGTGTGGCCGTATTTCGTCAGCAGCTTGATGGCCTCCATCGATTGAAAAATGCCGATAGTGCCAGACCAGCGGTGTTATGACGCTGGACTCGACGCAGGTCAGGGCATTTTCACCGAACAGCAGGCTCAGGACACGATAACATAGCTCCCCCGGCTGATAAGTGAATACGCTGAGCAGGGCCTTCCAGGTAGATCGCCGCACCGGAGACGAGATCTTTGCGCTGTTCATGACACAAATGGTTCAGTCGGTCTCTCGTTGAGACGTTGTCGAAGCAGTCCAGCAGCAGATCGCAGGCAGCGATGTGCGCCACCATGTGTTTATCGTCCAGTTGGTAGATGGCATCTCGATGCGAATATGTGGGTTGATGGGCACTCAGCTCTAGCTGCGCCCATTCAACCTTGGTCATACCGATGCGCTCGTCATAGTGCAGGATTTGACGTTGTAAATTAGAGAGCCTAATATTGTCGAAATCAACCAGAACTAGATGGCCCACCCACGCCGCCCCCAGGTAGAGCGCGGCAGTACAGCCTAGAGCACAACCAGCCATATGATCAGCATCCGCGAAGCTTTCAGCTTCTCCTGACTCTCTAAGCTAAAGCCTCGAAGCACAATCTAACGATTATAACGCAAGGTTTTACTGCCGACATACTTAACTCCTCAGCAGGGCATTGAATGCTTCAATCTTGACTCTTTCACCCACGGCGAGGCTTTATTGAATAAATCGGATTTAGAATAATGGGCATCATGGGCATCTTTTAGGCACTGCGTACACTTTCTGGTATACCAGCGAGCGTCATCTTGTTTAATGCACAGATCATGGCCATAGCTTCTGCAACTTGCGCATCATAATCTCGCAGCGACAGGTGACTACCAAATAGCTGCTATATTCTGTACATCGCTGTTTCGGCTATCAAACGTCAGTGGTAGCTTGTTATACTTTTCCTCCGTGTGTTGTCTCCGGTAAGGCGCTGGTTCGCCACCTCTTGATTTCGGTCTGCATAGTCTGCCGACTAATAACTGGCTTCGCTTCTGGGCGGTATTAACGCCTTGATCTTCTTGCGCCTTAACGCATCATGACTCACTCGCCTATCGTAAGCCCCATCCGCCGAGGCGACTTTAATTTTACGGTGCGTCTGGCGGATGAGACCTGGGAATGCTTCCGTATCGGTAACATTGCTCAAGGAAAGTTTAGCACAGATGACCTCATGTATTTCTGTATCTACGGCCAAATGCAGTTTTCGCAAGATCCGCCGTTTTTCCTGACCGTTTTTTTATAACTAGAGGTGCAATTTCACCCGGCATTGGGGTTTTAAACGGGAAATTAACGGACTGCGCCAGCTTACTTATGCAGGTGTAGTCCGGGAAGTTCAATGGCACTTTTATCAGTGTTAAAATTGAGTCGAGGAAGCACTAGATGGAGCGAAGTGTCAGGCAGAAAATCCGTTTCAGCATCAATACGCTGGTTATTGCCATATCGGAATAATGTTGTGGGCGACCAGGCAGAGAAGGTTTTGCCTCGCAGTATCAGGGGTAAAGTACCGTTTCATCCACCCATAAAGTGAGTAAACCACGAGTGATAAGGGCATTGTTGTAAGCCTTCTAGTTGGTGATCTTGAATTTTTGCTTGGCTACGGAATGTCGCTATTTTGACAGAAGAAGAGCCATCTGACCCTCGTGCCGGCTAAATGTTCGATTTATTCAATAACGTAAAACGCCGGATACCGCTGCAAAATTGACATAAACCGCTGTCAATCAACAAATTTTCGAAAAAATTCTACGCTAAATACGCAGCTATCTATAATATACAGCTTGTTTATTATCTCGAGTAGGCGTCCTATTCCCTTCTCAACCTGCGTTAACAGGCAGAATTTGGCTTATGATAAAAAGAGATCAATATTTAGCGACGCTTTATCTTCAGTTCGATCGTACCCAGTGGGCTGCATTGCAAGATTCTGTTCCGCTGAAGTTGTCAGAAGAAGAGATCCTTAAACTAAAAGGGATTAACGAAGATCTCTCTTTGGATGAAGTGGTGCAGATTTATCTACCGCTGTCGCGACTGCTGGACTTCTATATCAAATCTAACCTGCGCCGACAGGCGGTTCTCGAACAATTCCTCGGCACCGATGAGCAAAAAATTCCCTATATAATTGGCATTGCTGGCAGCGTAGCCGTGGGTAAAAGCACCACCGCCCGCCTGCTGCAGGTGCTGCTCAGTAGTTGGCCAGATCACCGCAGCGTAGAGCTGATCACTACCGACGGATTCTTGCATCCCAACAAGGTGCTGAATGAACGCGGACTAATGAAGAAAAAGGGGTTCCCGCAATCTTACGATATACGTAGTATGGTGAAATTTATTTCAGAAGTGAAATCCGGTGCCAAACGCGTAACTGCTCCGGTTTATTCACATCTAATTTATGATTTAGTGCCTGATGGCACTAAGGTTATTGAACAACCGGATATTCTTATTCTGGAAGGACTCAACGTATTGCATAGTGGGATGGATTATCCCCACGATCAGCACCGTGTATTTTTTTCCGACTTTATTGATTTTTCAATCTACGTTGATGCGCCGGAAACATTACTGCAAAACTGGTATATCAAACGCTTCCTGAAATTGCGTCAGCTGGCGTTCTACAACCCTGATTCTTATTTTTATAACTACTCTAAACTATCGGAGCCTGAGGCAGTTAGTATCGCTACACAGCTATGGAATGAGATTAATAGCTTGAATTTGCAAAAAAACATACTTCCGACTCGTGAGCGAGCAAGTCTGATTATGACCAAGAGCTCCAGCCATGCGGTAAAGAGCGTACGCTTAAGAAAATAATCCAGATAAATGTAGGGGGACTTCTATCCCCTTAATTAAAATCTTTATTCCGCGCGGCGCAGAGATATTTCCCCACCAATAAAGGGTTTAATCATCCCCTGTTGATCAAGCAATAAAGCCCCCTGCTGATCGATGCCTCTAGCAATGCCAAAGATCTGCTGTTCACCAATCAGCAACTTAACCGGCCGATCAATAAAGTTATCTAACGAGTGCCAACGCGCTACAAATGGCGTCAGTCCATCATTTTCAAACTGCTTCAGCGACTGTCGAAGCTCATTGAGCAGGGTAGCAGCAAGCTCATTGCGATCGATGCTAATCCCTGCCTCCTGTAGGTTAATCCACCCCTGATTAATGTCGTCAGCATTGGTACCACACATCGCCAAGTTTATGCCAGCTCCCATTACCAGATGAGCCGCATCACCAGTTTTCCCTGTCAGTTCGACCAGAATGCCCGCTAATTTGCGATCGTTAAGATACAAATCATTCGGCCACTTAACCCGAACATCCTCCGCACCTAGACGATGTAAGACTTCGGCCATCACAATACCAATCACAAGGCTAAGCCCCATAGCAGCAGCAGGACCCTGTTCCAAACGCCAGAACATAGATAGATATAGGTTAGTGCCAAAAGGTGAGACCCACTGTCGCCCGCGGCGGCCGCGGCCAGCCTGCTGATACTCGGCAATACAGGCGTCACCAGACTGAAGATTACAGATACGATCCAGCAAATATTGATTGGTTGAATCCACTACTGGCAATACAGTCACGCGTTTATCTTCCAGCAGCTTGAGAATACTATCGGCTTCCAGTAATTCAATCGGTTCTGAAAGACTGTATCCGTTACCTGGCACGGTAAATACATCCACCCCCCACTCGCGGATAGTCTGAATATGCTTGTTAATCGCCGCCCGACTCATACCTAACGACTCACCTAGATGTTCCCCTGAATGGGAGACGCCATCAGTTAACAGCGCAATCAGCTTCAACGGCACCTTGCTGTTTTTCATGACAACACCTCCACTGCATTCAACTCACCCATAACGCCGATAAAACGCACCTCAGGCTCCAGCCATATATCGAATCTGGACGCTACTGTGTTGCGCACATGGCGCGCCAGAGCAACGACATCCTGGCTGGTAGCATTGTCCGCATTTACCAAAACTAACGCCTGCTGGCGATGTACGGCAGACCCGCCTACCCGATATCCTTTCAACTCGCATTGATAGATTAGCCAGCCCGCAGCTAACTTAACCTGTCCATCTGCCTGCGGATAATGTGGCATACTAGGATACTGAGATATCAGTAATTCAGATTTCTCTGCGCTCACCAGCGGATTTTTGAAGAAGCTGCCAGCATTCCCGATCTTACGTGGATCAGGCAACTTACTTCGACGCATCGCACAAACGGAATCGAATATTTGACTTGGTGTCACAGTTACCTGATCCAGCTTAGTTAAATCTCCATACTCAAGCATTGGCCGCCACTGCTTGCTCAAGCACAAGCCAAGACCAACGATAATGTATCCAGTCTGAAATTGATATTTAAAAATGCTCTCACGGTAACCAAAGCCACACTCAGTTACCGGGATACGATTAATAGCGCCGGTAAATAAATCTAAGAGATCGACATATTCACAAACGTTTTTTAATTCGATGCCGTAAGCACCAATATTCTGAATCGGTGCAGACCCCACTAAACCGGGGATCAGCGCCAAGTTTTCCAACCCGGCAATACCAACTTGCAGAGTGTGACAAACCAGATCGTGCCAGTTCTCACCAGAGCCGACATGGAGGTGCCACGTATCCAATTCCTCTCTGATATCTATGCCTTTTAATTGGTTGACCATCACCGTACCGGCAAAATCTTCAAGAAACAGCACGTTGCTTCCCTCGCCGAGCACCAGCAGTGGCATCTGGCGCTTTTGCGTGTGTTGCCAGACTTTGAGCATTAATTCAATTTTATCTGCTAGGATCAGATGCGTTGCGTTGACCGGAAGAGAAAAAGTATTGCGATGTTTTAAAGACGCGTTTTTAATAGACATAATGTTCAATACCCATACGGTAATAATCTTCCACCTAAAAACCTGCGGCTAATAGTAGATCACTGAGGCGTTGTTGAATAAATCAGATTTGGAATAAAGAGTTTCCTGAATGGGCATTTTTCAGGCACCAAGTACAATTTCTTGTATACCGGCTAGCGTCATCTTGCGCATCATACATAGTCTCGCAACGACAGGTAACTACCAAATAGCTGTTTTACTCTGTACATCGCTGGTTCGCCAGCGATTGATTTAGGTCTGCATAAGTCTGCCGACCAATAACTGACTCCACTTCTAGGCGGTATTAACGACCTGATCTTCTTGCGTCTTAACTTATCATGACATACTCGCGTATCACTCACTTGCCTATCGTAAGCCCTATCCGCCAAGGCGACTTTGATTTTAAGGTACTTCTGGCAGATGAGACCTGGGAAGGATTCCCTATTGGTGACATTGCTCAAGGAAAGGTTAGTATAGATGACCTCATATGTTTTTGTATCTACGGCCAAATGCAGTTTTGCCAAATCCGCCGTTTCCCCTGACCGTATTTTATAACCAGGTGCGCAATTTCACCCGGCGTTGGGTTTTTAAAAGGGACATTGACAGACTTCGCCCGCTTATTGATGCAGGTGTAGTCCTGGTAGTTCAACGGCACTTTCATCAGTATGAAAATGGAGTCGACGAAGCCCTGGATGGCGCGAAGTATCAGGCTAAAAATCCGTTTCAGCATCAATACGCTGGGCATTGCCATGCCATATTGGAATAATATTGTGGGCAACCACGCAGAGAAAGTTTTGCCTCGCAGTACTAGGCGTAAATTGCCGTTTTATCCACTCAGAAAGTGAGTGAATCTCCACCGGCCAAATATTCTATTTATTTAACAACGCCTATCTAAGGCCAACATGAATAAAAATATAAGGCCAACATGAATAAAATTTGTGCACTTTGCCATGTCACTAACTCTGTACCTAAAGATCACTGGGCGGACGGTGCAAAGTGCGGTCGATGCGGCCATGAACTCTTATGCGGTGGCGTGATCTACGCCACCGCTACCACCTTGGATCAATTGAGACAGGGAAGACCTGCCCGTGGTAGTCGGCTTTTGGGCATCCCGAGTGCAGCCCATGCGGCAGCTTTGCACCACTAGTGTGCTAAAAAAGTACGCTTAGTGATCGTCAGTACCGAAGCCGATCCAGAGCTGAACGCCCACACTTCCGCAGCATCCCCACCATTACGGTATTCCGCGCGTGGAAAATTGCCGATACACTCAACTGCACGATGCAGAAAATGCCGCATTGACCCTTTGTTTAATGCGTTATTTTAACGCATTAAATGTAGGCTTGTATCCCGCAATTACCCGTGATCGCCACTGCTAGCCTGCCTTATCTAACGCGCGGCTGGTAGAATAAGAGCCTATCCCATTTGACTACTTTTTTGCTATTCTAGCCCTGGTCTATGCTCACCATCCTCACGTAATACCGGTACGCTCCGGTTTTCATGCGCTATCTGTAAGCAAACTGGCAGCAACAATGTACTCCCACTAGGCCCAGCCACTACATCCGATACTTCTGCCATTTCCATTAACAATATCTGGTGAGGAACCTACCCGCACGGAGGTATCGGTCACAGTAAAGCCGTTGCCAAAGCGGCTAAAATCAAGCCTAACGTTGCCAAAAGGTGCCATGCATGAGTCAGCGAGGGTTGAGGTGCTATTACATCCCCAGTGTCGGCGCTTTACAGCAGCCAGGCTGTGCAGGTCATCTGAGATGATGAGCCAACCTGCTGGCGGCAGCTTTATGCGTCTGCTGGGGCCTTAAATAGCCTATAATAGCCTATGGCTGCCTAGCACCATTGCCGTTGCCAATACCGTCCTCTACTGGGCGCATCAGCGTGAAGTCGGCTTTTCTTATTTCATCCAACAAGCCGATGATATTGGTAATTAAAAGCCGACGTAGCCAGTAGGCGTAGATACTGCTTAACAGTCCTCTGAGGTTGGACGATGCCTACGATTCCGCGATCCAGCGCGCCGGCCTATTACGTTTACCAGGAGACACATAAAATTTTCTCAGCTATGGCAACACTCAGCCATATGAGTATCCGCTACGCGGCGAACGGCTGATGATCGTCAGCAACCGGTGTGGCACCAGCAGCGATGGCACTAGATGAACTGCTGAGCCGCAACGGCAAACTGGTAATACTGGGGGAAGAAAGCTTGGCACAGCTCGGCAGCGCACTACCGGAGTTTATTCGCACTGATAACCAGCTCGATTTGCGCGACGATGCTATACCACAGCGCTATCTGGTGGCGATTAAGGCATTTTAAGGCATTTCTTGACAGTCATAACTACGACGGCCCTGCTGCTGATCCACGCGCCAAGTACTGCAGCGCCAGGCGGGAACCACCGCAGAATACCTGATCGAGGCTCTGCGCCAGCATTCACAAGGCAAACGCATTACGCTACTCACCAACTAGTGCGGTGAATATTCTTCACAGAACGCACGACAGCTATTTACCAAAGTAGGCATTCCAACTTACCGTACACCAGAAAGGGCAGTAACTTCTTTTATACAGATGATGGAATACCGCCGCCGCAACTAGAAGCAGCTAAAATAGACGCCAGCGATGCCGAGCAACTTGACAGCCAACACCGTAGATGCCAACCAGTTAATTTATCAGGCATTGGCCAAAGGGGTTACCCAGCTCGACACTTATAAGGTACAACCTATCTTACTGGCCCACGATCTCAGTACCCTACTAACGTGGATAACCAAAGACAGTGCCGAAGCGGTGTACATCGCCAAAAAGATAGGCTACCCGGTGGCGTTAAAACTGCACTCGCCGTATATCCCGCACAAATCCGAGGTTCAAGGGGTTGTGCTCTACCTACTTACTGCCAACGAAGTACAGTACGCAGCCGAGAAGATTCTTAATCGCGTCAAGTACAATTTACCCGCTAGCACGCATTCACGGCCTACTAGTGCAGAACATGGTCTATCCGCGCCGAGTGCCCAAGAGTTGCTCATTACAGTCGAATAAGACGATATTTTCAGTACATTGATCATGCTGGGTGAAGGCAGCAGGCGAGTGGAGCCATGAGAACCAGGTCGCCGTGACACTACAACTGTGGAATATAGTTCTGACGCATTATCTGGTATTTTAGGCGGTGAAAGGCGGAAAATCTACTGACGCAGTGCGCTGCGGCCTTTAGACATATTTGGGCTAAGTAGGCTGCTGGTACAGGTACCCTACTTGATTTTGGAATGCTATGAAGTATTGGTTGAATATTCAACCGGTACTTCATGGCATGAACTAGAAGAATCTATATCGCTGATAAAATGGCGTCACAGTGCCTGTGAAACACACTCATACCAGAAGACGAGCAAGTGCTGAAGCACTTTATCGATCGGGTTACCAAGGAATATCTCTACTACCGTTACTTCAGTGAGATTAATGAGTTTATCCATGACTATTTAGCTAACATTACGCAGATCGACTATTATGGCCGTGCACAGTGAGGAAATCATCAGCGTGACGCGCGCGCTGTCCAATCCAGACAGCACTGACGCGGAGTTCGCCGTACTGTTGCGTTCTGATTTGAAGGGAATTTAGCTAGGCTAACAACTGCTAGAAAAAATGATCGCCTATGCACGTGCCCAGGGTATACCCCGCCTAATTAGCATTACCTTACCCAATAATCGCGGTATGATCACGCTGGCACAGCGGCTAGAATTTGATATCTATGTGCAGCTTAAGGATGGCATCGTTAATCTAATCCTACCGTTGCATTCTGACGGCAGGCAGTGAGCTGTGTGCAATGCGCTACGAATCCAACACTTAATGCTAAAACATACGCACAGTCGGGGCAACTAGTGATATTATTGCCCGACTATTAGATTTAATATTTTTATACCTGGGACATCCCAGCTATCCCATTATGAGAGAAGAAGCGCACTGTGATGTTGTCAAAATTTAAACATAGCCAACACCAACAACACCTTGCAAAATTGCCAAAACTCCCCCAATCGTTGGCTGAAATTCATACTTTGTACGCGCCATCAGACTTCCGTACCGAGCTATTGGCATCCATCGCTAACGCTACCCAGCGCATCTATCTAGTCGCCCTCTATCTGGATCATGATGATGCCGGGCGTGAGATCCTCAATGCGCTTTATCAAGCCAAGCAGTTACGCCGCAAGTTGGAGATTTGCATTCTGGTCGATTGGCACCGTGCACAACGTGGGCGTATCGGTTCCGCTGCTAATAACACCAATGCTGACTGGTATTGTTCAATAGCAAAACAGCACCCAAAAAACATGTCGGTGCCGGTATACGGCGTGCCAGTTAATACTAGAGAAGCACTGGGCGTACTTCACCTAAAAGGCTTTATTGTCGATGATACCGTGATTTACAGCGGTGCCAGTATTAACAATGTCTATTTTCATCAGCATGAAAAATACCGTTATGACCGCTACCAGTTAATCACTAACCACGTCCTGGCTGAGACGATGATCGGTTACATTAAGCAAAATCTACTGACTGCCGGTGCCGTACAGCGTTTAGATCGTGATGATCTCCCGAAAAGATCGGAGATCAAAAACGAAACCCGCCAGTTTCGCTTCAGCCTGCGGCATACTAGTTATCAGTTCCGCGATAAAGCGAGCAACGATGAGCTGGCAGTTACGCCGCTGGTGGGGCTTGGCAAGCAAAGCGTGTTGAATACCACTATTCATCATCTGATGTCCTGCGCCGATCGGAAGCTAACGTTGTGCACACCTTATTTCAACCTACCAGCGCGGCTGATGCGCAACATTATCTATCTGCTACGCCAAGGGAAACAGGTAGAAATCATCGTAGGCGACAAAACTGCCAATGATTTTTTTATTCCAGAAGACCAGCCGTTTAAAATTATTGGCGCTCTTCCTTATCTGTATGAAATCAATCTGCGTCGTTTCCTCAGCCGCCTACAGCGCTATATCGATACTGGCCAGTTGATTGTGCATTTGTGGAAAGACGGCAAAAACAGCTACCATCTAAAAGGTATGTGGATAGATGAAGAGTGGCAACTGATCACTGGCAATAACCTCAATCCACGGGCCTGGCGACTGGATCTGGAGAATGCTATTCTGATCCACGATCCTAAACAGGAAATGCGCAAACAACGGCATAAAGAGCTAGAGTACATCCGTACCCATACCACTGTGGTAAGAAACTATCTGGAGCTGCAAAGTATTCAGCAATACCCCAGCAATGTGCGCAAGCTGATCCGCCGTATGCGACGCATCCGCCTCGACAAGTTGATTAGCCGGATATTGTAATCCGTCTATAATTTAGCTATCGCCAGACCCCGGCTCTGTCGGGGATATCTTATACACTATGGCTACAAGATATCTTCACTATGCGCCTGCTTTGCTTCTTAGTCACTTCCTCTGTATTATTCACCATCAGGCTGTACTCATCTGGTCAACCACAACTAAACCGGTAAAAGGCATTGTTGAATAAATCGAACATTTTCCCTGACCGTGTTTTATAACCAGGGGCGCAATTTCACCCGTAGTTAGAGTTTTAAACGAGACATTGACGAACTTCTCCAGCTTACTGATACAGGTGTATTCCGGGCAGTTCAACGGTACTTTTATCAGTGTAAAAATAGAGTCGACGAGCCCTGGAAGGCGCGAAGTGTCAGACTAAAAATACGTTTTAACATCAAGACACTGGTCATTTCCATATTGGAATAATGTTGTTGGCAACCACGCATAGAAGGTTTTGCCTCGCAGTACCAGGCGAGGCGTGAAGTGCCGGTTCATCCACACCATTCTGTATCACGTTAAAAATAATTATTGTAATGATCCAATCGCCGCTACCCGGCATATTCACTAGAAAAATGATGCTACTTACGGTAGGCGAAGTAAGTGTACCGAAAATCGGGAGCAGGGTTTTACCATAGGCCGCTGTAAAATACGGCAAGTGAATTGGATATTTTGCAGTATAAGTCGCCATGGGAACGGCCTGGATAATGCGCTGACCGAGAAATTTTCCGTAGCCTAAAATAAGAGCGAGTGAACTGGCGTTGTTAAGAAAGTCGGAATGAAGGAGCGCGGGAAGTGATAGATTACAGCTGATTTTATCACAGCCGTTGGCGTCATTACCGCCTCTGGGAAATATTAGCCCAGATGAGTATAAACATCGCTTAAAGTATCCGGTTTCAGTTGACCGTTACAACAGCATAACCCCACTGTCATGCCTAAGCCGCTTCTTGTTCGTCAGGCCAGCATTTTGCTTTCAGCTTTCTTTCAGATACCACCTTGCGATGAACAACTGGCTGTTACCCTTCACCTCATTAGGTGTGTAGAGTACTTTTACCTCACAGTTGCCCTTTATAACCCCCACAGTCAAAGGACAGCGCCTGCCAAGGCGCATCAAAAAAGCCCTAGAAAGTCATTATCTGGGGTTTGTTTCAATCTGGAGCGCATTGCGGCGCCTTTGTCGGTTATTGCTCCAATACGCTTACCCACACCGTGCCTTTGCCAACCGGATAACGCGCCAGCGTACTCAGTTTGCCGCTACTTTGGTTAATCTCATGCACCACAATATGGCCAGACTGCTGACAGGCCGAAATTACGAAGCGACCGCTGTGGTCGATGTTGAAGCCGCGCGGCTGCACTTCGGTTGGATGATTACCAACCACCGACAGCGTGCTGCCGTTTGCCGAAATGCTAAAGATAGTCAGAATGCTCGCAGTGCGCTCACTGGTATACAGGAAGCGGCCATTTGGCGTGATATGAATATCGGCCGCCCAGCGCGTGCCAGTAAACCCCACTGGCATGATGTCTAGCGTTTGCGTTACCTGGTATTGGCTACAATTTTCCGAGATCGTCAACACGTCCACCGTACCGTCTAACTCGTTCACACAGTAGGCATACTTGCCGTTAGGGTAAAATGCCATATGCCGTGGGCCAGCACCAGTGGCGCTGTTTACGGCTTCCTGCACATGCGGCGTCAATTGGCCGTCCAAGTTAATGTTGAACAAACGAATGCGGTCTTCCTGCAAACAAGGCACCAGCAAGCGTTGATTAGCCGGATCGATATTGGCGGAGTGCGGTGTAATCGGCCCATCGATCTGCTGGATAGGTGACGTTACTACGCCGTCATGACCAATCGTGCTGACGCTGACGCAATTGCCGCTGTAGGAGGCAGAAAACAGGTAGCGCCCCAGCAAATCAGTGGAAATATAGCTTGGGCTACCCGGCAACGGTGCTATACCAGCCAGGCGTAATGTACCGTCCGCCTGGATGTGGTAGCTAACAATGCTAAATAGTGGGCGCACGCCGATATATAAATGGCTTTTATCTGGGTGGATAGCCATCGGTTGCCCTTGCCCAGGCACATCAACAGTCTCTATCAGCTCCAGCGCGCCAGCATCGTCCAACTGCCAGACATGAATTTGATGGCTTCCCGGGCTGCTAACATAAACAAATTGCTTCATTTATTCTCCTTGTAAGTATAAAAGATAAATCGATTCAGTTTTTCGGTTTACCTGACTTATTTTTACATTAAAGACCGATCTAACATCCCTTTTTTTCACCTGAAATCTGGCGTTGTTGAATAAATCGAACTTTGGCCGGCACGAGGATTAGATCACTCTCCTTCTACAAAAATAGTGACATTCCTTAGCCAAGCAAAAGTTTAAGATCACCAACTGGAAGGCTTACAACAACGCCCTTTTATACACCGACAGCGCGCAACATCCACAGCGTACAGGGAGTCCGTGAGGACGGTGAGTACTGCACATGGCGAATACGGCAAATAAAATAGCCTAATGGGATATGTACTAAAACTTTTACAGCCGACATAGCGATTTATACAGGCCAAAATTCTTCTTACCTGGAAATCTAGCAAAAGCGGATCGCTAATCCGCTTCGCACCGTTGGAATAGAGGCAACAGCATCTGGAGATATGATTGAACGATGGCAAAATCATGTACACCCTGGATATGATCTATAGCTGTGCTACTATCCAACCTGGTACTCAACTTCACTTCGCAATATTTGCGCGGTGCTTTGACACTCAGCTTCGTAGATATTTAAAGAGATATCTTTATTTGGGGCGTACTTGCTGCTTCGTTATTTTTCTTGCCCTTTAACCGACTGTTATCCTGGCTAATTTTGGCTGCATCTGCGGCTATTGGGCTTTATCATGGCGTGTTGACACCGCTCTCAGCCTAGGCTACCTGCTAGTTATCGCCGCGCTGGCATGGCTGCGATATCATTTTTACGCCATACGTCACTTGGCGATAACTATTGAAACATTGCTGGTCGCCAGTTACCTAGTGCTATTCTTGCACCTGGTGTCAGGTATTCATAATCCCTTAATAATAAACGGTGAAAAAACCGGCCCACTCAGCACACCTTTCACCTTATATATCACTTCGATAAAGCGCTGGTACCGTTCCTGCTATTGGCCGTCATGCTAGGCAGGCTGAATATAGAGTTGCATACCCCATACATGGCTCTTACAGCCTGCATGGCTGTGGAAGAAGAGTCACTGTTTTTCAGTTACCTGCAACAACGTCTTAGACAGTTGCTAAGTGCCTGACCAGCGTTGATTATCACAGCGCTAATATTCGGCGCAGCGCACCTAGCTGGCGGCATGTGGATGGTGATATTCGCCACGCTAGACGGTTTGATTTGTGTCCTGGCTAGGACATGTGGAGTGGTCGGCTGTGGGTGCTGACCCTGTTCTATTTCTGGCTTAACTTAGCTCACCTGTTGTTTTTCACCTTCCCATGGTATCAACAGCTATAAAACTTCAGCCATGAGAAGAAGTATCAATGCCCCTGTAGCATGTGATTTTTTATAAATGCTTACCTTTGTACCCATTTTGGATGTTGATGTTTACCTTTCCTTATTCCAAAGTGCGCACTAAAATTAGTGCTATACCCTAAATAATGCGATTTGCAAGAAGGCTGTAAGGCAGCATATCTCCAGGCGTTTACCCCCATAATTCACTGGGGTGATTGAGGAAAGCTAACGCCCAGGTAACGTGAAGTATGACAGGTATACCGTGATAAGCACAACGTCTCGTATAACGATACAATTTTCGGCCAATGCTGTCCCTATCAATAGCTTGAGGAATATTTATGCGTCTGATTAGTGCCTTTCCATTATTGGTTCTGGGAAGCTTCATGCTGAGTAGAAATCTTGGTGGCAGACGATACGGCTGTGAAAATGCCTTATCCGGCGCAGGCGGCCCAGCAAAAACGTATGACCAATTGCAACCATCAAACTTCTACTAAATCGCTGAAAGGCAAAAACCGCTTTACCTTTATGATCACCTGTCTGAAGGCTAAAAGCTCCTCCACTATCGGCAAATCCTTGACCCTGCAGCAGCAAAAGATAAAAGACTGTAATGCTGATGCCAAAGCCAAAAGCCTAAAAGGCAATGTGCGTAAAACATTTATGAGCGCCTGCCTGAAGAAAATCAGCCTGATTTTTTCTATACCAGGGTGCGGCAAGATAAATCTTCGCTGCGTCTCTTATTCCAGTCCCTCATACCTGATCGATTCAGCTTTCACCTCGGCTCCCCTTACTTTGCAGCAATAAATTGGCTATGGTAAGATTCTATAGATTGCCAAGGCCCAGGCAGCGGCAATATAATGATTTTCGTTATCATTAAACTGTCAGGTTATTGAGGAGTTAAGCTATGGCTGTAACTAAGCTGATTCTTGTTCGTCACGGTGAAAGCCAGTGGAACAACGAAAATAGATTCACTGGTTGGTATGATGTTGATTTGTCGGATAAAGGCCGTGCTGAAGCTAAAGCAGCAGGCAATTTGTTGAAAGACAAAGGTTTTTCTTTCGATTTCGCCTATACCTCCGTATTAAAGCGTGCGATCCACACCCTGTGGCATATTCTCGACGAGCTAAACCAAGCCTGGCTACCCAGTGAAAAGTCCTGGAAGCTGAACGAGCGTCACTATGGCGCTCTACAAGGCCTGAACAAGGCAGAAACCGCTGAGAAATATGGCGATGAACAGGTCAAAAAATGGCGTCGTGGTTTCGCTGTGACCCCGCCAGAACTGACTAAAGAAGATGAACGCTACCCAGGCTACGATCCGCGCTACAGCGCGCTCACTGAGCAAGAGCTGCCGCTAACCGAAAGCTTGGCGCTGACCATCTATCGCGTTATCCCATATTGGAACGAAGAGATCTTGCCACGCATCAAGAGCGGTGAGCGAGTTATTATAACGGCTCACGGCAACTCACTGCGCGCACTAGTGAAATACCTAGATAACCTGAGCGAGGATGAGATCCTTGAGCTAAACATCCCAACCGGAGTGCCATTAGTGTATGAGTTCGATGACAACTTTAAGCCGATTAAGCGCTATTATTTGGGCAATGCAGACGAAATCGCCGCTAAAGCGGTTGACGTGGCAACCCAGGGTAAAGCGAAGTAATTTTTATCCGTTTATATGACAAAATGTCCGGTGAAAATGAAATGCACCCCATTTAGTTAGACAGTTTAGATTAAGCAGCCTTCAAGGTCTGCGTTTGGTATGATAGCAAACCCAGAACTTTGGCTTTCCGACTGATTCGTTCGTTGTTGTAGTCATTGAGGTATTCTGCTATCGCTTGCTTCAATTCATCGATACTGCCGAACTCGTTGAGATAATTTCATCGTACCAAACCCTAAAGGGCCAGAAGCGCCTCCCTATCTTGATGGCCGGTGTGTACGCTAACTCACCTACACTTATCAGGCAGAAAGCCAGGCGTTAAAGAGCCAATCGTTGATATGGCGCTGGGTTCGCGATACAGCAACAACGCTTTAGACCGGTATCAACATGGTTATCCGCACTTTAAAAAACTTACGCTGAAGCGCAATAGTACACACGACTCAAAAGAGTGGTTCGCAAAAATCTCTGCTTCTCACGTTCTATTGCGCTACATGAAAAATACATCGCTCCCTTTACTGAAAAGCACAGGTTCTACTAGTAGAACTAGTCAGGCAAAAAACAGGTAGAAACATCAGCCACGGCGGCTCACTTGCACCGCAGCTGCCAGTTCCCGCAACAAGGTTTTAGTATCGTGCAAACCGATGCAAGGGTCGGTCACGCTTTTGCCGTAAACCAATGGTTCGCCGCTTTCCAAACTCTGATTGCCTTCAACTAGATGGCTTTCAATCATCACACCGATAATCGCTTTTTTACCACCAGCGATCTAGCCGCAAACATCGGAATTGACGTCAATCTGCTTCTTAAACTGCTTGCTGCTGTTGGCGTTGCTGAAATCGAGCATTACCTGCGCCGTCAACCCTGCTTTGGTCAGGGCCATCTGTGCCATTTTTGAAACCGAATGAATGGGCAAGCCAGGTCGGTAGCATCTCATGGTGCACCTGAGATGCGTTCGTGCGTGCGCCGATGGCCCCTCAACTTATCAGATCTACTAGGTACTGCGTGGTGTTCATATCAATAAACTCGCCAGCAGTTAGCAAGCTGCTATCGTTGATTCCCAGTAGCAATTTACGTGCCAAAAGCAGGCCATCGTTGGTATAGAAGCTATTATCCATCTGCGGATTGTTAATCAGTCTTTTTCAACCCACGGTGTTGCGCGGCTTTTCAAAGTAAAAGCGCACATCACCACTTCTAAATCTCCGTTCAGCTCTTCACGCAGAGTCAGCAGGAACGCCGCATATTCCCTGGCCGCTTGAGTTATAATGAATAGAGCATGGACTGATCACCACTAGCAGGCGATTATCGCTTCCGCGGAAGATATTATGCATAGCGCAGCGCGCTTGCAATGCCTTCTCTACCGCGCGTTAAGTGGCAGGAGTTCCTTGATTTCGTTAATGCGTAAGTCGTCGTTTTGGTAATTCATTGCTTTTCTATTGGTCCATTGGTATAGAAGCGTATTTTTTAGTCTATAGATTCCACTAATCTTACCTAAGTGAACGGCACTGTAAATTACCTTTGCCAAACGACAAAATTAATCTGTTTTATCGGCATCGGCTTATCCATCATACACGCATCTACACTGGATATTATCAGGGGGCAAAAAATGCCCCATTTGCATAAATTATTGTGCGGAAGATAACGGGAAGGAATCATTCTGGCGGGCACTTTTAATCCACCGCCAAGAGCCGTTGATGGCGATTAGAGTCAGGATAATGTATTCCAGTGCCATCGCGTAGACGCCCTGATAGGCGAAAATAGCTACGCTGACCAGGTCGATCACTACCCATAGCAACCAGTTCTCAACATATTTGCGCGTCATGAGAATCATCGCCACTATAGATAACACCGTCATCGCTGAATCCCAAAACGGGAAAGCATCCGGTTGCAAGGCAGGTATATGCACACTGATCCTTAGCTCCTGTATCATCGCTACCGCAATATTCGTAAGCCAAGCGAACACGCGTTCGATATTAACCGCCATCAGGGCAATGCCGCTAGCACCCACTGCTGCCCATACTAGCGCCTTCGGCAGCGATAACCAGCGGATTTGCAGCACAGCCTGATTGTTGTACGTCTGACGACTCCAAGTATACCAGCCATAGATATTGGCACCAAAGAAAAACAGTTGCAGCAACAGGCTAGCATAGAGATGAATTTGGAAGAAAATCACCGCGAACAATATGACATTAATCAGTCCGAACAGGTAATTGATGATCTTTTCTTTGCTAGCGCACCAAGTGCATAACAGACCAAACAGTGTGCCGACGGCTTCAATCCACGATAAATCGTAACCCCTCACCCCGAGGAGGGGGATATGCACCAATATATTGCCGGTACTAAAAAAGCTCATGCAGTGTTCCTCATTAAATTAGACGGTTAAATGTTCCATTTAGCCTGTATGCTCAACTGGGCGGCAAAATCCAGCATACGATTCAGAGAGACTAGAGCCTTTTTACGCAGCATAGCGTCGGATGCTTAATACCACCTGTTCCAGGCTTTCGGCGATAGCCACAGGCTGTTCATTTCCATCCACGAGCAATACGAACAACTGAGGTAGCTCGCTCCTTCACCGACTGTCGGTGCCTCAAACAACTCTTTGTCCGAGCAAGCTTGCTGCCTCTTGTAAAAAATACCGCGATCTGTAGTCACAATCAGCCGTTTATTCGGTAACGTTTTCGCTGCTTGGATCAGTTGACTAGTTGATACTAGGTCATAGACCAGTTCTACCACCGCCTGTGGCGATTTTTGATGCACTAATATCGCCGCGTTCGGGTACAGCGCCTATACTCTTACTCAGTGCTTGAGTTGTAAACTCATCATGAACAATACAAAAACTTTGAACAATACAGGAAATTTGCCAACTTATGCACATAGCTGCCGAGATGGCGATCCGGTGCCCAGATGATTCTCTTACCCAGTCTATAGAGATGTTCAATCAGCTCAACATCAATGCTGGAGGTCACGACCAAGTCGACGCACGCTTTGACTACCGCTGAAGTATTAGCGTAGACCACCATGGTGCGATCGGGGTGACTATCATCGCAAAATGCGCGATACTCTTATTTCCTAGCAGCACAGATCTAGCGAGCATTTGGCGTACAATTTGTACATCAGCACTTTTTCTCCCGGGCTGAAGATCCTGGCAGTTTCCCCCATAAAATGCAATTCCCCCAAGCGACCAATAGCGTCGATGCCGGATGCACGCTGCCAATTGCGTGTGCCTTCTTCAGCGAATCCGCCACCCGCCACACAGCCGCGAGTTTCTTCCACCAGTGCATGAATTTCCGAGTCGGTATAGGTATAATAGTGTGCAAACATCACCGCATTATGCTCCTTGAGCAAGGTTTTAATCCGCTCACGGTAGTACAGCGTAGCCGCAACGTCTAACAGAACCGGTTTGGGTGGGAAGGGATATCCATTGGCATCCAAACATTTTACCAATCCCTACAATCTCATGCAAAGCTATGAGCTTTTGGCTGGACTACCCCGCACAATTATAATTTTTTATATACTAAACAAAATAACTAAAGTTATGCGATAATTCCCGCAGATATTTTCATATATGCGCAATAATATTTAATTTATTAAACGCTAATAAGCGGGGCATTATGCCAGGAGAGGTATTTGATGCATAGATA
This sequence comes from Serratia symbiotica, assembly GCA_011754105.1. Classification (GTDB taxonomy): domain Bacteria; phylum Pseudomonadota; class Gammaproteobacteria; order Enterobacterales; family Enterobacteriaceae; genus Serratia; species Serratia symbiotica_E. The sequence goes on along the minus strand of JAAKDF010000003.1, from coordinate 75,728 downwards.
GAAGTAGGCGTAGCTTTCACGTTCAATCACTATTCAGTGTGATTGAATATGCCAGTCAGCTCTACGCCTTTAGAGCAGGAGAATAAGATGCTGTTTTTGCCTATTTAAGGTCTTTTTTCACTTTGGTAGTGGTGGGTCGTGCAGGATTCGAACCTGCGACCAATTGATTAAAAGTCAACTGCTCTACCAACTGAGCTAACAACCCAATTTTTTTGCTGCTTTAAGCCTGTGAGCACCGGTAAGGATATCTTGGCAACGGCGAAATATAATACTAATATATCTTTGTAGCACAACTTTAATTTTTGATAAATAGGCTTAACTGCTTATTCTTCAGACGACTAGCCTAAAAATCAGTCAGACTATCTAATTTTTGGGCTACTTTTACACTTTACACTTTACACTCTACACTCTACACTTGTAAACCGGCTACGCGAATTTTCGCCAGTGCGGCCGCCGCGCTGGTTTGATACTGTTTAATTACCTGCTGGAATAAAGGCTTTAACTTTATCAGCCTGCCATTTCCCCTGTATGATGATACCTACTTTGTAACATGGCATCCGGCGCTTTTAGGTGACTTTACGTAATTATTCACGACCACCCGCAAAATAGTAGGCCGCATCATCTTTTTTATCTTTGTTGTAAAGCAACTGACCCAGCCAATAATTGGCATTAGGCTGGTAGGTAGATTTTGGGGACTGTTTTACTAAGTACTGAAAAGCAGAAATCGCTGGGTCATACTGTTTTTTTTACAGTGCCAAAGATACAGCGGTATTGTAGTCGCTATTTTCATTCCTTATGGTTGGAGGGTACCATAGAAGTACGGGTACTTGCCGTTAGAGGTGCAAGCTTACTGCTGCCCGCTTGTAACTCCCCCCACCTGAGCACTTGCCCTGGCTAAGATTATCCATCTGTTGATAGATTTGTTTCTGGCGCTCGATAACTTGGTTTAATTGATGTTGATTTTCCTGAGTATGCCCCCGCAAGGAGGCAATATCATGCTGGTTTTTAGAGAGTTGTTGCTGGATCTGGTTTAAAAGCTGGCCCTGAGCCTTGCTAATGCGTTCAAGCAAGGTGATGCGCTCTTCAAGCGCATCGGAACCCGCATGACTTATTGGTACTTGGGCATCGGCGGCTAATGAAGCCGCTACGCCAATCAGCAACGACAGACTGAACACATAACATCTGAAGTCACTATTCATACAATTTTCTTAGTAAACCAGAACGGCACGGCGGTTTTTAGCATAAGCCTCTGCGTCGTGACCCAGTACTGCTGGTTTTTCTTTGCCGTAGGAAACGATTGAGATCTGGTCAGCTAAAACTCCTTTTCCCTGCAAGTATATTTTAACCGAGTTAGCACGACGCTCGCCCAGAGCGATGTTGTATTCCGGCGTACCATATTCGTCAGCGTGGCCTTCAATAGTCACTTTGTAAGACGCCTTATTACGTAAGAACGTCGCATGTGAGTCCAACATCTGAGCAAAATCATTGCTTACGTCATACTTGTCGAGGCCGAAGTATATCGTGTTTTCCTTTTGCAGTTCTTGCATCTGCAAACGCGCTTGCTCTTCAGAAGATAGGTTGCTGCTGCAGTTTTCTATGCCAGTGCCAGCCCCAATCCAAGATTGATCGTCGTTTGCGCTTTTTTTAGAACTACAAGCTGCTACAGCAAGTACGGGCAATGCCAGCAGAAGCGTTTTTAGCACTTTATTCAATTGCATTTTTTTAATCCTATTATAGTTTGCCATACATATTAGCACATGCATCACAGATGCGGCGACCAGGCAGGGGATTTGACCTGTCCATCAGTTGCCAGAAGACGCGCTTTAAAACGTTTATCAGTTGATACTATTTGCAATACGGAACCCATATCTTGCATGGAACTATAGATAACCATAGTGCCGTTTGGCGCAAAACTAGGCGTTTCATCAAGGAGAGTGCCGGTTAATACTTGAATGGCTCCCGAACCAAGATCTTGTTTGGCGATATGCTGAACCCCATTATTGGAACTCACCATAACCAGAAATTTACCATCGGAACTGACCTTAGCGTTCTGATTCTGATAACCTTCCCATGTTAGACGCTGCGACGCTCCGCCACTAGCACTGATCTTATAAATTTGCGGACGGCCCCCCTGATCGGAGGTATAGGCCAGCGCCTGACCATCCGGAAACCAGGCTGGCTCGGTGTTGTTGCTACGACCATCGGTGATCTGCGTCATCTGGCCGGAATCGAGGTTCATCACGTACAGGTTTAGGCTACCACTCTTGGACAGTGCAAATGCCATACGGCTGCCATCTGGGGAGAACGCCGGCGCACCGTTGTGACGTGGGAACGCAGCAATCTGGCTGATTGCCCCGTTAGCTAAAGTTTGCACCACCAGAGCCGATCGACCGCTTTCAAAGGTCACATATGCTAGCTTGCTACCATCCGGTGACCACGCTGGTGACATCAGCGGCTCAGGAGAGCGATGCACCATAAACTGGTTGTAACCATCATAGTCTGCTACACGAAGTTCGTAGGGAAATTTACCGCCGTTGGTCTGTACTATGTAGGAGATACGGGTGCGGAAAGCTCCCTTAGTGCCTATCAGCTTTTCAAATAATTCGTCGCTGGCAGTATGTGCAGCGTAACGCAACCATTGTTGGGTCACTTTAAACTGGTTCTGTGCCATTACGTTTCCTGGGTAAACTGAGGTATCTACCAATTGATAAGAGATTAGGTAACTACCGTCTGCGCCAGGTTGCACCTGACCAATAACTATAGCATCAATACCCAGTGCAGTCCAGACCGCTGGCTTCACTTCAGATGCGGTGGTGGGTTGCTGCTGCATGCGTGCCACATCAATCGGGTTGAATTTTCCGCTATTGCGTAAGTCTGCGCCGACAATCTTGCCAATATCTTCTGGAGGCGTGCCAGAACCAGTCCATTTAAACGGCACCACAGCAATCGGACGAGCAGAATCGATCCCTTGAGTGATTTCAATGCGAACTTCCGCGTGAAGAACGGACGCACACAGTATTAAAAATCCTAGCACTACTTGAAATGCTTGCTTCATCTCATCTCCCTTATCCAAGTAGAATGCCTACGATAAATTAGCAGAATTTTAATAATCCAACACAAATAAAGCTTTTTAATCTCTATTAATAGTGTTCCGTCATTGACTCTTGGCACAATAGCAAACCTAAAAGCTGGTAATCAAGGCAAAGGTGCGGGCCTATATCCAAAGCCGATAACACCGAGTACCAGATTTTGGGAAGCGACCCGAATGGCTTAGGGCCATTGTGGGCGCGTTTCTAAGTAACGATTCGCTGATTTAACCCACCAACCATCCTGGCTCTGCGCCTTACTGCGCGTTAAAATGACCATTAGCGACGTGCAATAACGCTGTGTTAATCAAGCATTATTGCGGCTTAAATCCCAGTATAAAATTTTTAAAATGCTTATAAACGGCATCGTTTGGCGGTTTAGGCATCTGTGCTAGCTTAGCAACATAGACTGCCGCCTGACACAGCGCTGGATCGCCGCCTACCTCTTGCACGCTGATCAGCAAGCCATCCGGTGCCAGCTTGATGCGCAGATCACAAGTTTTTCCGGTGAACGAACCGGGGTTATAAAACTTGCTTTGAATCGCGCCCTGAATCTGCTCCATATAACTGTTGATATCCAAACCGCTGGCACCTGCGGCCTTGGCATTATCCTCCCCCGCAGGCTTGCCGTCACCCTTCTGTTTGCTCCCACCTTTGGGCGCGTTTTTGCCGTTTGACAGGCCATAAAACAAATCATCGACTTCTGCGGACTGATTTGCGGAAGCAGCTTTCTTCTTGGCTTGGGTTGCAGCTTTTTGTTCCGCGGCGTTCTTGGCTTTTTCCGCCCTTTTTCTGGCTTCGGCTTTCTTCTGCACCTCGGCATGCGCTATGGCAAGTTTATTAGCCTCTGCTTTGGCTTTCGCCGCTGCGGCTTCCGCTGCATTCTGCTGTTCCGCCAACATTTTAGCCTGCTGCGCGTTTTTTTCTTGCATCTCCCGACGTTTTTTTTCTAGCGCTTTCAGGCGTTGCTGCTTCTCCGCATGCTTCTGTTGAAGTTCTTCGGCCTGCTGCTGCGCTTTTTTCTGACGCAGTTTCTCGGCATGCTGTGCGTAATTGCTCTGTTGCTGATGGCGGTTGTATTGCTCCACCACGGCACTAGGAACGACCATTACTGCGCCGAAAACAGAACCATCACCGCCACCGCCGCCAGCACTCATGATGGTTTCCTGCAATGATCTCCAAATCAGAAGGGCAATTAGTATTAAATGCAGCATGACCGAAACAGTAACGGCACTATTAAGTTTATCGTTTTGTTTAGTTGCCTTTACCAAAATAATTTTCCAAAACTGCTGTTGCTTAGACGGGGTTCCTGAGCCACAGCACAGGAACCCCGTACTATACGTTACGATTAAATGGGCTGAGTCATCAGCCCAACGGACGTTACACCAGCATGATGGAGAATATTCAATGCCTTAATAATTTCATTATAAGGAACATCCTTCGCCCCGCCGATCAAAAAGACCGTTTTCGGATTGGCTACCAAGCGTGATTTGGCTTCCGCTTCTACCTGCTCCGGTGGCATCAATGCCATATGCTGGTGATCTATCAACAGGGTGTATTGACCCTCACCGGAAACTTCAAGGATCACCGGCAGATTATTAGCGCTGGACACGGTTTTGGAATCGGCGTCATCCGGTAGTTCAACTTCCACGCTATGCGTGATAATTGGCGCGGTTGCCATAAAGATTAGCAGCAGCACCAGAAGCACATCAAGCAGAGGAACGATGTTAATTTCGGAATTTAGTTCACGACGCCGATGGCGTCCAGGTATTCTCGCCATGCTGCCACCTACTTATTTGCTGTCGCTGGAGAAGGACTGACGGTGCAGAATAGAGGTAAACTCTTCCATAAAGTTGCCGTAATTTTGCTCAAGTTTGTTAACATGTTGGTTGAGATGATTATAGGCTATCATAGCTGGGATCGCGGCGAAAAGTCCGATCGCGGTGGCGATCAACGCTTCGGCAATACCAGGTGCCACCATCTGCAACGTAGCATGCTTCACCGCACCCAGTGAGATAAAGGCGTTCATGATCCCCCATATGGTGCCAAACAGACCAATATACGGGCTGATCGAACCAACGGTGCCGAGGAACGAAATATGGTTTTCCAACGCTTCCAGCTCGCGGTTTATTGAGATGCGCATCGCTCGCGATGACCCTTCAATAACCGACTCAGGCGCATGATTATTGGCACGGTGCAAACGGGCGAACTCTTTAAAACCCTCATAGAAAATCTGTTCTGAGCCAGTCAATCTATCGCGTCTCCCCTGGCTCTCCTGGTACAGATGGGAAAGATTAACACCAGACCAGAATTTGTCTTCAAATGCCTCGGCGTCGCGCGTTGCCATATTGAGGATGCGCGTGCGCTGGATGATAATTGCCCAAGATGCTACCGATAAGCATATTAAAATCAGTATGATAAGCTTAACTAGTAGGCTCGCTTTCAAGAATAAATCTAGGATATTCAGGTCAGTCACTGCTTAACTCCGCGACAATAGACTTAGGAAGCGCTCTCGGCTTCATTAGGTGTAGATCAACACATGCAATCAATAAATTGGCTTAGCTCAGCAGAGTTACGTCTGAGTTGATAATGCATTAAGAAAACATTAGAGAATCCGCTCGAATAACAGTGATTTCACTCTGCACTTCCAGTTGTTCATCGAAACGAACCTGGGAGCCAGGTAATCCACAGCGATACGCCAGACAACGATATCGATATTTTGACTAAGCACTTACTATTGGTGAAAGTTATGCTGACGCAGTATTTCAGTGCGCGCTCTTTCAAAAAAAGCGACATAGCTGGTGTGATAGGCCACACCACTTACATCGCTATCCTCGTAGTAAACACGAACCGGCCATCGAAACAACTTATTGCTCACTTTGACTTTATTTCCCGATAATGCGATTTAACGCTGTTACTATACGCAAGTCGGATCGGGTTGGAAATGGGGGTAAGTTATAATGAAAATAATTATGGGCTGAATTAGCCAATCACATAGTTATAACACGGAGATTATAAAGAAACATAAAGTAATCCTGCGCCCAAAACCACAATGGCAGTAAGTAGCATGAAAAGAGCGCGCCAGAAATTACGCTGCTGCCAAAAGACGCAGCCATTGAGCACGCCGGTATAAACTGCCTAAATAATCAGCAGCCCTTGCCAAATTTCCAGCGAGCTGGTTTTGGCGGCAAAAAGTAAACGTGTTGATTGCCAAAAGATGCAATCCGAGAAAATTAGCGCTAACACTAGTGAAAGGGCCAGAATGAGGCCATCTCAGTGATGGCCTACAACTTATCAGCCAGTCCATAAACCCATCACTGGCTATCCTGCTTCGTTTTAGTCACTTCACTTTTACTAAGCGCTAGTTCCGTAATTATGCCAAAGGCTCAAGCCAGCAGCATTCCGATAATCCAGGGAAAATATCATAAGTACAGCGAATGCTTGTGGTTTTAGATGTAGTTCTTATCGAGGCGGCTAAACATTTTATAGTACGACCAACTGGTGTATACCAAAACGATAGGCAAGATGATCAGCGCGACAATGGTCATCACTTTCATCGTCAACAGGCTAGAAGTGGCATCCCACATATTCAGATTAACGTCAGGTACCGTGCTTTGAAGGTATTACGAATGGGAACATAGTGACCCCGCCCGGTGGAGATGATGACACAACTAGAGACGAGGTGATAAATTCCCGTGCACCTTTTTCCAAACGCAAGAACAGCACGGTAAACATCGCAGTACTACCTGCTACTACCAGAGGTAGGCAACGTTGCCCATGCGGTGAAATTCGGTACATACCAGGCCACCGGAGTAGTGCAATGCGCCACAGCTTTAACGAAGCGCACATCCTTGTAATTGCTGAGGCAATAGCTGAAGTCCACCATCAGCTGGGGGTGACTCGCCCTTGCTACGTAGGAAAAGATACCCATGCGCTGTCAGCATCGGCCTTTATTTCGGTGCTGGAAGTGCTCGCTACCAACGGTATTAAAACGGTATTAAAACGGTATTAAAACGGTATTAAAACGGTATTAAAACGGTATTAAAACGGTATTAATGTGATCGTACAGGGAAATAACGGTTTTACGCCTACGCTGTCAGTATCGCACGCTTATCCTATGCCATAACCGTCAGGGTGGGCGCAGGCGGATGGTATCTTCATCACGCCATCGGAAGACAGCGGAATCAAGTACAACCCGCCGAATGACGGCCAGGCCGACACCCACCTGACCGCGATGATTGAAAAACGCGCCAATAAACTGTTGGCGCAGTTCTTGAAGGGAGGGCGTGCAGTGTTAGTCTTTGGATAAGACTTGACACAGCGGTTATTTGCATACTAAAGATCTGTTGCAACAATACATTACAGGGCTGGTGGATGTTGTTAACATGGCAGCCATTCAGCGGGCCGTACTGAACTTGGTGGGGGTGGAGCCACTCGGCGCGATTCAGGCATTGCCTACTGGCAGCGCATAGCCTAGCATTACAAGATGGATTTCTGGATCTGAAGCTAGATTTGACGTTAGTGAATGACTCTATCGATCAGACTTTCCGTTTTATGCATCTGGATCATGATGGCATTATCCGCATGGATTGCTCGTCCGAGTCAGCGATAGCCGGTCTGCTGGCAATGAGCGGCAAATTCGATCTAGCGTTCTCCAACGATCCAGATTACGACCGCCACGGCATAGTGACGCCACAAGGTTTGATAAAACATAACCATTATCTAGCATTAGAAATCAACTATTTACTCCAGCATAGTCCGCAATGAAGCGCTAATGTAGCGGTAAGCAAAATATTGGTTTCCAGTGCGGTGATTGACTGCGTAGTCGCCGATCTGGGCCGCAAAATTATAGAAGTGCCGGTCGGCTTTAAATGGTTCGTTGATAGTTTGTTCGACGGTAGCCTAGGATTTGGCGGCGAAGAGAGTGCCGCGGCCTCCTTTCTGCGTTTTGACGGCATGCCATGGTCGCCTGACAAAGACGGTATTATCATGTGCCTGCTGGCGGCAGAAATTACGGCGTTGACCGGCAAAAATACTCAGCAGCATTACGATGTTCTGGTTAAGCGCTTTGGTGCACCAATCTACAACTGTATTCAGGCTCCGGCTAGCCATGCTCAGAAAGCCTCGTTATCCAAGCTGGCGCCGGACATTTTTAATGCCAGCATGCTGGGGGGAGATTAGATCACTGATCGCTTTACTATCGCAGCAGGTAACAGGCCACCGATCGGTGGCCTGAAAGTGATAACCAACAACGGTTGGTTATCACTTTCAGGCACTGAAGAAGCCTACAAGATCTATTGCGAAAGCTTCCTGGATGCTGAACACCGTGAGAAGATCGAGCATAAAGCGGTAGAAATCTTCGCTGAAGTGCTAGCATCTGCCAAATAATATCTTTCTATTGATGTGATAAAAGACGCTGTTTTCTCAGCGATTTCTTATATCTACCACCATGGACTGAGACTCAGGATGCCACTTATGAATACCTCAAAGATATGGTTTTTGTATATATGAGGCAAGGTCGTATTTTGCAAGCCCTTCTTCTACACTTCTACCATCATCCAGCACAGTAGAATGAGCACGATGATCGATTAGATCCCACTCGGCATCAGTTCCTGCCTACTCGGCGATGCGGTGCATTTTGATGGCGGATACAAGCGCTTGGCTTTTGCGTTAGAGCAACTGGCCCCTTATCTGCATTTTGAGGCTATCTGCCCGAAAACGGTGATTGGCCTGCCGCCGCGCCGCCCGCAGCTGCGCTACAGCACCGATGCCAGCGTCGATCTGGCCGATAATATGCAGCAATTCGCCTGACTGTAAGTGGCAGCATTGCAGCATTTGTGCGGCTATATCGTTTGTGCCAAATCCCCCAGTTGCAGCATGGCGCTGTTTCGTGGTTACAGCGAGTACGGTAAAGACTCGCGCAAAAATCGCATTGGGCTATTCACCTCTGAACTTCTGAGTCAAATGCCATGGCTGCCGGTGGAAGAAAATGGTCGACTGAATAATGTAACGCTGCCGGAAAACTTTATAGAACAAGTCTATGCACTGTACGACCTGAATATGCTATGGCACAAAGGGCTGACCCGTGGCGGTTTAATCGCCTTCCATAGCCGCTATAAGCTGTCACTGTTGGCGCATTCGCAGCCCCAGTATCGACAGTTTAGACGTTTTGTTTCTGGTAGTGGTCAATGTAATTCGCTGGAAGCGTTCGCGGTTGAATACCGCTGTCTCCTGCTGGAGTTGCTAGCAATCAAAGCGACATGGCGTAATCAGACCAACGTGGTAATGCATGTACAGGGTTATTTTCGCCAGCAACTGAATGCAGCTCAACGGTGCGAACTAGCGCAATTGATCGAACGCTATCAGCAGGGAATGCAGCCATTGCTAGCACCGATCTCGCTGCTCAAACATTATATGGCTGAATACCTAGATGGCTATCTGGCAAATTAACGCTATTTCGACCCTTACTATGATACATTGCGTCTGCGTTATAGCCATGATTCTCAAGGAGATTTATGAATGACCACACACTTGGTATGGTTGCGTAATGATCTACGTATCACTGATAACAAAGCACTGCATGCTGCCTGTAACGAGCCTGATGCTAGGGTATTGGCGGTTTTTATTGCCACCCCGCAACAATGGCAGCGGCATGGCATGGCACCTCGCCAGGCGGCACTGATCCACGCTAGCCTGAATCAATTGCAACAGGCACTAGCGCAAAAAGGCATTCCTCTGTATTTCCGTCAGTGCGATGACTTTGCTGCTTCGATTGACTGGCTGATAGACTACTGCGCAAAGCAGCAGGTGGCGGTGTTGTTTTACAATCGGCAGTATGAGCTAAATGAATGGCGGCGCGATCAACAAGTTGAACAGCGCCTTGCTGGCCGGGTACGCTGCCAGCATTTTGATGACAGTCTGCTATTACCACCGGGCAGCTTGAAAACCAGCAATGGCGAAATGTATAAAGTTTACACGCCGTTCCGTAACGCTTTCATCCGTCGCTTGACCGAATCTGACGTGCGTTGCCTGCCGACACCACAACCACGCGCTGGGGCTCTGCCAATACCGGATGCGCCTCCATCGTTTAAGTACCCGTCTGCCGATCCAGGGGATAATTTCCCCGCTGGCGAACAGGCGGCTCTACAGCGCCTGCGGGCTTTCTGCCGCTATCAGGTGCAGGATTATCTCACCCATCGCGATCTGCCGGCTATTGCTGGCACCAGTAGCCTGTCGCCATATCTGTCGATTGGCACACTATCTCCTCGCCAATGCTTCAATCGGCTGTGTGCTGAGCATCCTTCGGTATTGGAAGAACGTGAAAGCGGCGCTTTCGGCTGGCTCAATGAGCTAATCTGGCGTGAGTTTTATCGGCATCTGATGGCGGCTTATCCGGCATTATGCAGACATCGGCCCTTTATCACGTGGACAGATAATATACGTTGGCGGAACGATGAATCACTGATTCAAGCTTGGCAACAGGGAAAAACGGGCTATCCGATCATCGATGCAGCCATGCGCCAACTAAATAATACCGGTTGGATGCACAATAGGTTGCGGATGATAAGCGCCAGTTTTTTTGTGAAAGATTTACTGATCGACTGGCGCGCCGGTGAGCGTTATTTTATGTCGCAATTGATGGACGGCGATTTTGCGGCGAATAACGGCTGCTGGCAATGGGCGGCTTCCACCGGCACCGATATTGCCCCCTATTTCCGCATTTTTAATCCGACCAGTCAGAGTGAAAAATTTGATCCACAAGGCATATTTATCCGTAAATGGTTGCCTGAACTAGCAGATGTGCCAGACAATAACATTCATCAACCCCACCTTTGGGCACAGAAGCAGCAGCTTGTGCTGAATTATCCACTGCCAGTAGTCGATCATCGGCAGGCTCGCCTGGAGACTCTGGAGGCTTTTGAAACGGCGAAACAGCGAGTATCTTAAGGTAATGGCAAAACGTGCTGAAATATTCTCCGGTAGTGATCGGCTATATCAAGCTTAGCTTGGAACAAGGTGAAAGTATGCGCATTACTATTAATGCAATGCAACGATCTGGGGGATAGGGGGTTGTCTTGATGGCGTAAGGTGACCATCAGATATTTAACTATGAAGAGAAAAGATTATGCGTAACCTCGATCTAGAAAATCTGATCAACAGAGAGCTAAATACGGCGGCATTTCAGGACTATGGGCCTAATGGACTACAAGTGGAAGGGCGTGCGAATGTACAAAGTATCGTCACGGGGGTTACTGCCTCCAAGGCGTTGTTGGACGCCGCGCTGGAACAGCAGGCTGACGCTATTATTGTGCATCATGGTTATTTCTGGAAAAATGAAGCACCAGTGGTGTGTGGTATGAAGCGCAATCGGCTGAAAACATTGCTAACCAATGATATTAATCTGTACGGTTACCATCTGCCGCTCGACGCGCATCCGGTGCTGGGCAACAACGCACAGTTAGCGCAAGCGCTCGGAATCCGGGTGATTGGCGAGGTGGAAATGCTGGTGCCGCACGGCGAGTTTGACCAGCCACTGAGTGGCACTGCATTGCAACAGCGCATCGAAAACTGTCTAGGTCGTAGGGTGCTGTATTGTGGCGATAATGCGCCAGCGCATATCGGCCGCGTGGCTTGGTGTACCGGCGATGGCCAGGGTTTTATCGACAGTGCGGCACGTTTTGGCGTTGACGCCTTCATCAGTGGTGAAGTATCGGAGCAGACCATTCACAGCGCACGGGAAATGGGGGTTCATTTCTTCGCAGCAGGCCACCATGCTACCGAACGCGGTGGTGTGAAAGCGTTAGGCGAATGGCTGGCACAGCAGCACGGCTTTAGCGTGACTTTTATTGATATCCCTAATCCCGCCTAATGTCTCTTATCATGACCCCCCCGGGTTTCACCGCCGGTTGTTGCGCGTTGTCCGTGTGCAACAACCGGCAGCAACAATGTATGCCTACTGGGATAGGCTCTTAGCGCAACCTGCGAGTCTAGCTGGAAACCACCGCCAAGAGTGCCATTTTGTTCTATAGTAACTCGGATGTCACCATGGAGACGAGTTTACTGGTCCCCTTGCCTTGCTGTTAGACATATACAAAATAATGCCGTCCAATCTGGCGGCACTATGCGGCTTTAGCCAGGGTACAGCCAGCATTATGTGTTCTTTAGCTGGGGTTTGAAATCACGCTCAGTATAGCCGGTGTACAACTGGCGAGGTCGGGCAATTTTAATGCCTTCATCGTGCATTTCGTTCCAATGAGCGATCCAGCCCATAGTGCGAGCGATGGCGAAAATAACGGTAAACATAGAAGAGGGAATGCCCATCTCCTTCAGTATGATGCCTGAATAGAAATCGACATTCGGGTACAGTTTTTTCTCGATAAAGTATGGATCATTCAGCGCAATGTGTTCTAGCTCCATCGCTACCTGTAGCAAGTTGTCGTCCTTTTTATTCAGTTCTTTTAGCACTTGGTGACAGGTTTCACGCATCACGGTAGCACGCGGGTCATGGTTCTTATACACGCGATGGCCGAACCCCATCAAACGGAACGAGTCGTTCTTATCTTTGGCACGCTTAATGAATTTTGGAATGTGATCGACGGTATTGATCTCTTCTAGCATTTTTAGTGCAGCTTCGTTCGCACCTCCGTGCGACGGTCCCCATAGAGAAGCGATACCAGCTGCAATGCAGGCAAACGGATTGGCACCGGAGGAGCCTGCGTTACGTACGGTAGACGTAGAGGCATTCTGTTCATGGTCAGCATGCAGGATCAAGATGCGATCCATGGCGCGTTCAAACACCGGGTTCACTAAGTATTCTTCGCATGGGGTAGCAAACATCATGTGTAGGAAGTTGCCAGCGTAAGATAGATCGTTGCGCGGATAAATAAACGGCTGGCCCAGAGAATATTTGTAACACATCGCCGCCACAGTCGGCATTTTTGCCAGCAGGCGGAAAACGGTGATCTCGCGGTTGATGTCCAGCGCATCGTGGTAGAACGCAGCTAACGCGCTGGTCACGCCGCATAGGACTGCCATCGGGTGCGAGTCGCGGCGGAATCCACGGAGTAAATGGGTGATCTGGTCGTGTATCATGGTGTGGCTGGTCACAGTGGTTTTAAAGGTATCGAATTCTTCTGCGTTTGGTGCCTCGCCGTATAAGAGGATATAGCACACTTCCAGATAGCAAGACTCTTTCGCCAACTGCTCTATCGGGAAACCACGATGCAGCAGAATGCCATTGTCACCATCGATGAAGGTGATTTTTGATTCGCATGAGGCGGTAGAAGTAAAACCGGGATCAAATGTGAAATAACCTTTGGAAACGAGAGTGCGGACATCAATGACATCAGGACCCAGTGTTGGGGTTAATAAACTCAATTCGATCGGGGGTTCTCTATCATTACTAAAAGTTAGCGTCGCTTTCTTATCAGTCATTTATGTCTCCTTAGCGTCTTAGAATCTATCCCACTAGGCTATTTTATTTGCCATTTGGCCCTAGAGCAATGCTCACCATCTACACGTACTCTAGTCATATATGCTGCGGTTGTTACGCGCTGTCCTAATCCAAACTTGCTAAAAAAATGAACGCCCACTGGGATAGGCTCTTAATTTTAAAAATGTCTTAAGCCTGAAATACCTTAAATCTTATCCGGTTGCCTGCACAAAATGGAGCGGACGTTAATTCTATGAGCGACATTTGCTTTTTGCGGTAAAGCTGGGTGGGAAACCACAGCTATCGTGGTAGGCTTGGCAGATAAACCGTTACATATCTTGGATAATGGAGAAGGTTTAGCTGCTGACCTAGAGAGCATAATAAAACTTTTTCAATCAATATGTAATTAAAATGCTTACTTATTGTAAATTTAAGCGATTAGTATCGCAATAATTGTGAGATGTGTGATCTGAATCAATGTTCGGTAGAAATTTTATCAAAGTGATTGTATGTTAATTGTAATAAGAATAAACCCCTTCTATACTGCCGCGAGGTCTCCGGATTACACGAAGTTGGGACTCCCAGCGTTATACATGCGCGCCGTTTAAGCATAGAAGATATTGATGTTTAAGCGCGTGACACGTAAGAGTTTTGGCTCTTAACGCTGTTTGATTCTTACCCAGAGCCGGAGGAAGGAAAATAATAAGAGCTGTGTGGAATAAATGTGAAAAAAAAACGACCTGTCAATATGGACCTGCAAACGATCCGCTTTCCCGTAACTGCAATAGCCTCTATCTTACATCGAATCTCTGGCGTAATTACCTTCATTGCCGTGGGCATTCTCTTTTGGCTACTGGGCCTGTCTCTCTCTTCCTCTGAAGGTTTCATTCAGGCGGCCGCCATCATGAATAACTTCATTGTTAAATTCATATTATGGGGCATCCTAACGGCGCTGGCCTATCACATTTGCTGTGGCGTGCGTCACTTGCTGATGGATTTTGGCTGTATCGTAGAGAGTCTAGCTGCTGGTGCCAGCTCAGCTAAGGTGGCGATCTGTCTGACCATTGTGCTATCAGTTTTAGCTGGAGTTTGGGTATGGTAAACAATGTTTCTGCATTAGGGCACAACGGCGTGCACGATTGGTTATTGCTACGAGCTTCATCCATCATTATTATTTTGTATGTCCTGTATCTACTTGTTTTTTTTATATTCTCCCCAGACCTTACCTATGAAATCTGGCACGGTTTCTTCGCTATCTCCATGACAAAAGTATTTACCCTGCTAACCTTGCTGTCGATTCTGGTACACGCTTGGATCGGCTTATGGCAGGTACTGACGGATTATGTTAAACCGCTGGCGGTTCGCTTAGTGTCGCAACTGGCGATCGGTGTCGTATTGCTTGTCTATTTATTGTATGGAACTATCGTCGTGTGGGGTGTTTAAATGAAACTTCCGGTCAGAGAGTTTGATGCAGTGGTTATCGGTGCCGGTGGCGCAGGTATGCGTGCTGCGTTACAGATTTCCCAAGCGGGTTTAACTTGCGCCCTGCTATCCAAAGTATTCCCAACCCGTTCTCATACTGTCTCTGCGCAGGGTGGTATCACTGTTGCGCTCGGCAATAGCCATGAAGACAACTGGGAATGGCATATGTATGACACGGTGAAAGGTTCCGACTATATCGGTGATCAGGATGCCATTGAGTATATGTGTAAAACAGGCCCGGAAGCAATTTTGGAACTGGAACATATGGGGCTGCCGTTCTCCCGTCTGGACGATGGCAGAATATATCAACGCCCATTCGGTGGCCAATCGCTAAACTTCGGCGGTGGGCAGGCAGCACGGACCGCTGCGGCAGCTGACCGTACCGGTCACGCACTGCTGCACAGCTTGTACCAACAAAACCTGAAGAACCACACTACTATTTTCTCCGAGTGGTATGTGCTGGATCTGGTGAAAAACTCGGAGGATACCGTAGTGGGTACTACCGCCATTTGCATAGAAACCGGTGAAGTCGCTTACTTCAAAGCCAAGGCTACGGTGCTGGCGACTGGTGGTGCAGGACGTATTTATCAGTCTACCACCAACGCCCACATCAACACCGGTGACGGTGTCGGCATGGCGCTGCGTGCTGGTGTGCCGGTGCAGGACATGGAAATGTGGCAGTTCCATCCGACCGGCATCGCTGGTGCTGGGGTATTGGTGACTGAAGGCTGCCGTGGTGAAGGCGGCTATCTGCTAAATAAACACAGCGAGCGCTTCATGGAGCGTTATGCGCCGAACACCAAAGACTTGGCAGGGCGCGATGTGGTTGCCCGTTCTATCATGATTGAAATCCGTGAAGGACGTGGTTGTGATGGGCCTTGGGGGCCACACGCCAAGTTGAAGTTGGATCATTTGGGCAAAGATGTGCTGGAATCCCGTTTACCGGGCATTCTGGAACTGTCACGCACTTTCGCGCATGTCGATCCGGTAAAAGAACCCATCCCTGTTATCCCGACCTGCCACTACATGATGGGCGGTATTCCGACCAAAGTGTCGGGTCAAGTGCTGACTGTGAACGATCAAGGTGAAGATGTGGTTATTCCAGGGCTGTTCGCTGTGGGTGAAATTGCCTGCGTATCGGTGCATGGTGCTAACCGTCTAGGGGGCAACTCGCTACTAGATCTGGTGGTATTCGGCCGTTCTGCTGGCTTGCACCTACAAGCATCGCTTGAAGAGCAGGGCGAGAACCGTGATGCTAGTGAGTCTGATGTAGCAGCCTCGCTAGAGCGTTTGAACCGCTGGAATAATACCCGCTCAGGTGAAGACCCGGTTGAAATTCGTAAAGCACTTCAATCCTGTATGCAGCACAATTTCTCAGTGTTCCGTGAAGGTGATGCGATGGCCAAAGGGCTGGAAGAACTGAAAGTGATCCGTGAACGGCTAAAGCATGCCCGGCTGGACGATATCTCCAGCGAGTTTAACACCCAGCGTATCGAATGCCTGGAGTTGGATAACCTGATGGAGACCGCATATTCCACTGCAGTGTCGGCCAACTTCCGTACTGAGAGCCGGGGCGCACATAGCCGTTTCGATTATCCGGAACGTGATGACGCCAACTGGCTATGCCATTCGCTATATCTGCCGCAATCAGAAAGCATGACGTGCCGTCAGGTGAATATGCAACCGAAGCTGCGTCCGGCATTCCCGCCGAAAGTGCGTTCTTACTAATTGCGGAGATTGATTGATGAAACTCGAATTTTCGGTTTATCGTTACAACCCGGATGCCGACGATGCACCATACATGCATGATTACACCCTAGAAGCGGAAGAAGGGCGTGACATGATGCTGCTGGACGCATTAATCCAACTGAAGGAGCAAGACCCAACTCTGTCATTCCGCCGTTCATGCCGTGAGGGCGTGTGCGGTTCCGATGGGATCAATATTAACGGAAAAAACGGCTTGGCGTGCATCACTCCAATTTCTTCGCTGCTTAAAGGTCACCAAAAAATTGTTATCCGTCCGCTGCCGGGGTTACCGGTAGTACGCGATCTGGTGGTAGATATGGGCCAGTTCTATGCTCAATATGAAAAGATAAAACCTTATCTGCTAAACGATGGCAAATATCCCCCGGCGCACGAACATCTACAGTCACCGGAGCAACGGGCTAAACTGGATGGTCTGTACGAGTGCATTCTTTGTGCTTGCTGCTCAACGTCTTGCCCATCGTTCTGGTGGAACCCTGACAAGTTCATCGGCCCTGCTGGGCTGCTGGCAGCGTATCGCTTCCTGATCGACAGCCGTGATACGGAAAAACAAGAACGTTTAGATGATCTAGGCGACGCTTTTAGTGTTTTCCGCTGCCATAGCATAATGAACTGTGTCAGTGTATGTCCTAAAGGTTTGAATCCGACGCGTGCTATTGGGCATATCAAGTCCATGCTGCTACAACGCAGCGCATAAAGGGAATGAGAAGCTGCGCCGGGCAGTGTGCCGGTGCATATTGCACGGAAGGGAACAGCTAAAAACTGACCCGCGGTTGTGGTGTTACATGCAGCATGATTTGTTCGCCGGTTTTTAGAGTTTTCTTGTATAAGTAATACAAGGTTCATAATAGCGTATATCATTTCTTTTAGTGGCTATAAGATACGCAGATTGAATCGTTTACGGATAACCGTATTTATCACGGTAATTATGCTAACTACGGCGAAAACTAAAGCTTCCAAGCTTAAGGAATCATGATGCAGAACAGCGCAATGAAGGCCTGGCTGGATTCCTCCTATCTGACGGGCGCGAACCAGTCTTACATAGAGCAACTCTATGAAGATTTTTTAACTGATCCTGGCTCCGTTGAATTTGAAGATAGCTGGCGTTCCATTTTTCAGCAATTTACCTCTGGGGGGATAAAATCCGATCATCTTCACTCTAAAATACGTGATTACTTCCGCCGCCTAGCGAAGGACACTACAGGGTACAATACCACCAATACTGATCCAGAAACCGATGCCAAACAAGTCAAGGTATTGACACTAATCAATGCCTTCCGTTTCCGTGGGCATGAGCATGCTAACCTCGATCCCCTTGGTCTGTGGCAGCAAGAGAAAGTGTCTGACCTCGATCCCGCTTACCACAATCTGACTGAAGTCGATTTCCAGGAAACCTTTAACGTGGGTTCTTTTGCCATCGGCAAAGAAACCATGAAACTAGGTGACCTGTACGCTGCGCTGAAGCAGACCTACTGCGGTTCGATTGGTACAGAGTACATGCACATTACCGATACTGAAGAGAAACGCTGGATCCAGCAACGCATCGAATCAGTAGTGGGGCACGCTAGCTTTACCCGCGATGAGAAACGCCGTTTCCTGAATGAGTTGACCGCAGCGGAAGGTCTGGAACGTTATCTGGGTGCTAAGTTCCCTGGCGCGAAGCGCTTCTCTCTAGAAGGTGGTGACGCGTTGGTGCCCATGCTGAAAGAAATAGTGCGTCACGCTGGCAAGAATGGCATGCGTGAAGTGGTACTGGGCATGGCTCACCGTGGCCGCCTGAATGTGTTGATCAATGTGCTGGGCAAAAAGCCTTCCGATCTGTTTGACGAGTTCGCTGGCAAGCATAAGGAACACCTCGGCAGTGGTGACGTGAAATACCACCAGGGATTTTCCTCCGATGTAGAAACTGAAGGTCGCATGGTTCACCTGGCACTGACGTTTAATCCATCGCACCTAGAGATCGTCAGCCCAGTTGTGATGGGCTCGGTACGAGCCCGCCGCGATCGCCTGGACGAAACGCGTAGTAATAGGGTGCTGCCAATTACTATCCATGGTGACGCGGCCATTACCGGTCAGGGTGTAGTGCAGGAAACCCTGAATATGTCTCAGACGCGCGGTTACGAAGTGGGCGGTACGGTGCGTATCGTCATCAACAACCAGGTTGGTTTCACCACCTCCAACCCGCTAGATACCCGCTCCACACGGTATTGTACCGACATTGCCAAAATGGTGCAGGCACCGATCTTCCACGTCAACGCAGACGATCCAGAAGCGGTGGCGTTCGTTACCTGCCTTGCATTAGATTTCCGTAACACCTTTAAACGTGATGTGATGATCGATTTGGTTTGCTACCGTCGTCATGGGCATAACGAGGCCGATGAGCCAAGCGCCACCCAGCCGGTTATGTACCAGAAGATAAAAAAACACCCAACGCCCCGCGAAATCTATACTGATATTCTGACCGAACAAAAAGTAGCCAGCATAGAAGATGCCATAGAAATGGTCAATTTGTACCGTGACGCGCTCGACCGGGGCGACTGTGTAGTTGAAGGGTGGCGTCCGATGAACCTGCATTCCTTTACCTGGTCGCCATACCTAAACCATAAGTGGGACGAGGGGTACCCAAGCAAAGTCGATATGAAACGATTGCAGGAGCTGGCTCTTTGCATCAGCAGTGTGCCGGAAGCAATCGAAATGCAATCACGCGTAGCGAAAATCTACCGCGAACGTGCAGAGATGGCCGCAAGTAACAAACCGTTTGACTGGGGTGCGGCTGAAACGCTGGCCTATGCCACCTTGGTGGATGAAGGTATCCCTATCCGCATCTCTGGTGAAGACGTCGGCCGTGGCACCTTCTTCCATCGCCATGCTGTTGTGCACAACCAGAAAAACAGCTCGGTATATGTTCCACTGGCGAATATCCACAGTGGACAGGGCGGATTCAACGTATGGGACTCGGTACTGTCTGAGGAATCCGTGCTGGCGTTCGAATATGGTTACGCTACCGCTGAACCACGCACACTCACCATTTGGGAGGCACAATTCGGCGACTTTGCCAACGGTGCGCAAGTTGTTATCGATCAGTTCATCAGCTCCGGCGAGCAGAAATGGGGGCGCATGTGTGGCCTGGTGATGTTGCTGCCACACAGTTACGAAGGCCAGGGGCCAGAGCACTCTTCAGCGCGTCTGGAACGATACTTGCAGCTTTGTGCAGAGCAGAATATGCAAGTATGCATCCCATCTACTCCGGCGCAGGTTTACCATATGCTACGCCGACAGGCACTACGCAGAATGCGCCGTCCGCTGCTGGTAATGTCGCCTAAGTCACTGCTACGTCACCCGCTGGCGGTTTCTTCCCTGGAAGAGTTGGCCAATGGCACTTTCTTGTCGGCTATCGGCGAGATCGACGATCTGGATCCGAAAGCGGTCAAACGCGTGGTGCTGTGCGCTGGCAAAGTGTACTACGACCTACTGGAGCAGCGCCGCAAAAATAAACAGAAAGACGTCGCCATCATCCGTATTGAGCAGTTATATCCGTTCCCGCATCAGGCGGTTCAGGCATTGCTGGAGAAATATGCAAATGTGCATGATTTCGTTTGGTGTCAAGAAGAGCCGTTAAACCAGGGGGCCTGGTATTGCAGCCAACACAACTTACGAGAAGTGGTGCCATTTGGCGCTTCTTTACGTTACGCCGGACGTCCAGCCTCTGCCTCTCCGGCAGTGGGTTATATGTCAGTACACCAAAAGCAACAGCAGGCTCTGGTGAATGACGCGCTGAATATTGATTAGTGCTTGTTCTTTTGCTAGCAAAAGAAGGGTAAAAAATTAAGGGAAAGCTAAATGAGTAGCGTAGATATTCTGGTTCCTGACCTTTCTGAATCGGTTGCCGATGCAATGGTAGTCACCTGGCACAGGAGACCGGGCGACAACGTTCAGCGTGATGAAGTCCTGGTGGAAATCGAAACCGACAAGGTAGTGTTGGAAGTGCCGGCCAGTGAAGCTGGTATTCTTGATGCGATCGTAAAAGAAGTTGGTGCTACTGTGCTGTCTCGCCAAATCCTTGGTCGCATCCGTCCGTGCGACAGCTCCGGCAAACCGACCAGCGAGAAAATCTTGACACCTAAAGAAGCCACCTCTGTTAAGTGCGCTACCGACAGCCTGGAAGCAGCAAGCAATGACGCGATCAGCCCAGCAATTCGTCGGCTGATCGCTGAATACGATCTCGACGCCAGTGCCATTAAAGGCAGCGGTGTGGGCGGCCGTATCACTCGTGAAGACGTGGAAGTGCATCTGGCTAACGGCAAGCAAACTAAAAAACCGACTGCTGAAGCGGCACCACAACCGCCCCTGAGCAATCGCTACGAAAAACGCGTTCCGATGACCCGCTTGCGTAAACGCGTGGCTGAACGCCTGTTGGAAGCAAATAACGGCACTGCCATGCTGACCACCTTCAACGAAATCAACATGCAGCCAATCATGGATCTGCGTAAGCAGTACGGTGAAGCCTTCGAGAAGCGCAACAGTGTGCGTCTAGGCTTTATGTCCTTCTACATCAAGGCGGTGGTTGAAGCGCTGAAGCGTTATCCAGAAGTGAACGCGTCGATAGACGGTTCTGATGTGGTTTATCACAATTACTTTGATGTCAGTATCGCGGTATCTACCCCACGTGGTCTGGTAACGCCAGTGCTGCATAATGTAGACACCATGAGCATGGCAGATATTGAATTTAAAATCAAAGCATTAGCTACTAAAGGCCGCGACGGGAAATTAACTGTAGAAGAACTGACCGGCGGTAATTTCACCATTACCAATGGCGGCGTATTCGGCTCATTGATGTCCACCCCAATCATCAACCCACCACAGAGCGCTATTTTGGGTATGCATGCCATCAAAGATCGCCCCATGGCGGTTAAGGGTCAGGTGGTGATCCAACCAATGATGTATCTAGCGCTGTCTTATGACCACCGATTGATCGACGGCAAAGAGTCCGTCGGTTATTTGATGACAGTTAAAGATATGTTGGAAGATCCGGTTCGTCTGCTGCTGGACGTCTAGTATCCCTGGTGCTGTTAGGCGCAATACCTTAGCTACATCAGCTGCATTGCGATGGCAACGGAGAGAATCCCTAGGAGAATAGCGAACTATGTGATTGTGGGGGAAAGAAAGCAACCAACAAAGATGCAGCTTTAATTATGATGTGTATAACGTTGCGCACGTATTCTGTACTACGTGGCCGGAAAGTCATACGCATTATCATGCATCCTTGAATCGGCTAAAACCTTTAGAAATGAATGGATATAACACCATGAATTTACACGAATATCAGGCAAAACAGTTGTTTGCTCGGTATGGTATGCCAGCACCTACCGGCTACACTTGTACCACGCCGCATGAAGCAGAAAAAGCCGCAGCAAAAATAGGCTGTGGCCCATGGGTGGTTAAATGTCAGGTTCATGCTGGCGGACGAGGTAAAGCTGGCGGCGTTAAAGTGATTAATAGTAAAGAAGACATCCGTGCTTTCGCGGAATCCTGGTTGGGCAAACGTCTGGTAACCTACCAAACTGACGAGCTGGGCCAGCCAGTAAACCAAATCCTGGTAGAAGCAGCGACCGACATCGATAAAGAACTGTACTTGGGCGCAGTAGTTGACCGTAGCTCTCGTCGCGTGGTGTTTATGGCATCCATTGAAGGCGGTGTTGAGATCGAAAAAGTGGCGCAAGATTCTCCGGAACTAATCCACAAAATAACCATCGATCCGTTGGTCGGACCACAGCCTTACCAGGGACGTGAGCTAGCCTTCAAGTTAGAGCTGACCGGCAAGCAAGTCAGTCTATTTGCCAAGATCTTCATGAGTTTGGCAACGCTGTTTCTAGAGTGCGACCTTGCTATGGTTGAGATAAACCCGCTAGTAATCACCAAACAGGGCTACCTAGTGTGCCTGGACGGCAAACTAGGGGCCGATAGTCACGCCTTGTTCCGCCAGCCTGAACTGCGCGAAATGCGCGATCTTTCTCAAGAAGACAAGCGTGAATCCCATGCGTCACAGTGGGAGTTAAACTACGTAGCGCTTGACGGCAATATCGGCTGCATGGTTAACGGTGCTGGATTGGCAATGGGTACCATGGACATCGTTAAACTGCATGGTGGTGAACCGGCTAACTTCCTGGACGTAGGTGGTGGTGCAACGAGAGAGCGTGTCGCTGAAGCATTTAAAATAATCCTGTCCGATGATAAAGTGCAAGCGGTGCTAGTTAACATCTTCGGTGGTATCGTGCGTTGTGATCTAATCGCTGACGGCATCATCGGTGCAGTGGCTGAAGTGGGCGTTAACATTCCAGTGGTGGTGCGTCTAGAAGGGAATAACGCCGAATTGGGTACCAAAAAATTGGCGGACAGTAGTCTGAATATCATTGCTGCGACCAGCCTGACTGATGCGGCTTGGCAAGTTGTAGCGGCAGTGGAGGGTAAATAATGTCCATTTTAATCGATAAGAACACCAAAGTAATTTGCCAGGGTTTCACCGGGAGCCAGGGGACTTTCCACTCTGAACAAGCTATCGCTTACGGCACCAAAATGGTTGGTGGTGTGACCCCAGGCAAAGGTGGCACCCATCATCTAGGGTTGCCTGTATTTAACACGGTGCGTGAAGCGGTTGAAGCCATGGGGGCGGATGCATCGGTGATTTACGTTCCTGCACCGTTCTGCAAAGACTCTATTCTGGAAGCAATTGATGCTGGCATTAAATTGATCATTACCATAACCGAAGGCATTCCAACGCTGGACATGCTGACGGTAAAAGTGAAACTAGATGAAGCTGGCGTGCGTATGATTGGCCCGAATTGCCCAGGCGTTATCACCCCAGATGAATGTAAAATCGGCATTATGCCAGCCCACATCCACCAGCCAGGTAAAGTAGGTATTGTTTCCCGTTCCGGCACCCTGACCTATGAAGCGGTGAAACAAACCACCGATGCCGGTCTAGGCCAATCTACCTGTGTAGGTATCGGTGGCGATCCCATCCCCGGATCTAACTTTATTGATATCCTGAAGCTGTTTCAGCAAGATCCACAGACCGAAGCGATCGTGATAATCGGCGAAATCGGCGGCAGCGATGAAGAAGAAGCGGCAGACTACATCAAAGAATACGTTACCAAGCCGGTGGTCGGCTACATTGCCGGTGTCACCGCGCCTAAAGGCAAGCGTATGGGTCACGCTGGTGCGATCATCGCTGGCGGTAAAGGCACAGCAGACGAGAAGTTTGCGGCGCTAGAGGCGGTGGGGGTAAAAACCGTGCGCAGCCTAGTTGATATTGGTAATGCAGTGAAAGCGGTGTTGAATCGTTAATACGACAATACTATGCCCTATGAATTTCAAGTGATATCCAGTCGGCGCGTTCGCCCATCATCGGAAACTTAATTTAGTCAGTGACTGGGTTTGAGCTTGCACTTTATTTCGTTCTTATAATTGTGATTATAACTTATATCCTAATAAAATATAGATATAGTAATTCTTTACTTCCATGCTGGTGTTGTTAGCGTATACTTAAGATATTCATTACATTTTCATAGAGTTAAAGAAAAAACTTATGAGCAAAATATATAAAGACAACTCTTTAACCATCGGACATACACCGCTAGTTCGTTTGAACCGTATCGGCAACGGGCGCATTTTAGCCAAGATTGAATCACGCAACCCAAGCTTCAGCGTCAAATGTCGCATTGGTGCCAATATGATTTGGGACGCTGAGCAACGCGGTATCCTGACCACTGGCAAAGAGCTGGTAGAGCCAACTAGCGGCAACACCGGCATTGCACTGGCCTTCGTTGCTGCGGCACGCGGCTATAAGCTGACGCTAACTATGCCGGAAACCATGAGCATTGAGCGCCGCAAGCTGCTTAAAGCACTGGGAGCTAACCTGGTACTAACCGAAGGCGCAAAAGGCATGAAAGGTGCCATCACCAAAGCTGAAGAAATCGTTACTACTGATCCAGTACGTTATATTATCCTACAGCAATTTAGCAACCCAGCTAACCCGGAGATACATGAGAAAACGACTGGCCCAGAAATATGGGAAGATACCGCTGGTACGGTAGACGTATTTATCTCCGGTGTAGGTACTGGAGGTACCCTGACTGGTGTCAGCCGCTATATCAAGCACACTAAAGGCAAGGCAATCACCACGGTAGCGGTGGAGCCAAGTAACTCTCCGGTGATCAGCCAGGCGCTAGCTGGCGAAGAGCTGAAACCAGGGCCACACCAGATCCAGGGTATTGGTGCAGGCTTTATTCCAGGCAACCTGGATCTGGCTTTGGTGGATCGTGTCGAGCAAATCAGTAACGATGAGGCCATCAAAATGGCGCGCCGCCTGATGAAAGAAGAAGGTATTCTCGCAGGGATTTCCTCCGGTGCGGCAGTGGTAGTGGCGGTAAAACTGGCCGAAGAAACCGACTTCACCGACAAAACCATGGTGGTGATTCTGCCGTCTTCCGGCGAGCGCTATCTGAGTACCGCCTTATTCGCTGGTTTATTCACAAAAAAAGAATTGCAGGAATGAGGTTTACAAAGCACAAAAAGTTAAAAAAAGCGCCTTTCAAGGTGCTTTTTTGTGGGCTGGATCAAATTTTATAGCAGTCAAAGATTGATTTTATGAGCTGGCTTTAGTATTTAACGGTGCATTATTTCGATGTGCAAAATTAATCGCCTTTTTTTTGGCTTAGAGACGAATCGTTTTACTTATTTGTCGCCGAGGCACTAGAACAGGCATAATAAAGGTTGGTTAAAACGACGTCAAAAATCAAATTTTCTGGTTACAGTGCCTAACGTATCGTTTTCTGTTACATCAACACTTGCCGCCGTAGTCAGGCACTAAAACTAAAATCAGAGAAACTAAAATCATGCTCGTGGGATAAATTTTAGTACCACAACAATTAATTCTAATAAGTTGGGGAAATATCAATGTTTCAGCAAGAAATTACTATTACTGCTCCAAATGGCCTGCACACCCGCCCTGCCGCTAAGTTCGTAAAAGAAGCCAAAGGCTTTACATCTGACATCACCGTGACTTCTAACAGTAAAAGCGTCAGCGCCAAAAGCCTGTTTAAACTGCAAACTCTGGGCCTGACTCAAGGCACCGTAGTTACCATCGAAGCTACTGGTGAAGATGAGCAAAAAGCCGTTGAGCACTTGATAAAACTGATGGCAGAGCTTGAGTAATTGGCCTGTCTTTGTTAGTTAACACCAGTCAAGAGTAAGGTAGGGTTATGATTTCAGGCATTTTAATTTCACCGGGTATCGCTTTTGGTAAGGCTCTCCTACTGAAGGAAGATAAAATTGTCATCAACCGAAAGAAAATCTCTACAGATCATGTAGAGCAGGAAGTCTCACGTTTTCTGTCTGGCCGCGCCAAAGCATCTGAACAGTTGGCAGTGATTAAGGCCAAAGCAGGTGAAACCTTCGGCAAAGAGAAAGAAGGAATCTTCGAAGGCCACATCATGTTGCTGGAAGACGAAGAGCTTGAGCAGGAAATCATAGCACTAATCAAAAATGAACATGTCACTGCCGATGCAGCGGCTTACACAGTGATTGAAAGCCAAGCGCATGCGTTGGAAGAGTTAGACGACGAATATCTGAAAGAGCGTGCAGCCGATGTACGCGACATCGGCAAGCGCCTACTGCGCAACATGCTCGGCGTGACTATCGTCGATCTAAGTACTATTCAAGACGAAGTAATCCTAGTGGCCACCGATTTGACCCCATCTGAAACCGCACAGTTAAACCTGAAAAAAGTATTGGGACTCATCACTGATATGGGTGGATGCACTTCGCACACCTCCATCATGGCACGTTCTCTAGAACTGCCAGCCATTGTAGGCACCAGCTATGTTACCAAGCAGGTGAAAACCGGTGATTACCTGATCCTGGATGCAATTAACAACAAGATTTACGTTAATCCCACTGCTGAAGTTATCGATCAGTTAAAAACCGCTCAGAGTCAGTACATCACTGAGAAAAACGATCTGGCTAAGCTAAAAGATCTACCCGCGATTACGCTAGATGGTCATCAGGTTGAAGTTTGCGCCAATATCGGCACCGTGCGCGATATTGCTAGTGCCGAGCGCAACGGCGCTGAAGGTATCGGCCTGTATCGTACTGAATTCCTGTTCATGGATCGTGATGCTCTACCGACTGAAGACGATCAGTTCCAGGCTTACAAAGCCATTGCGGAAGCCATGGGTTCGCAGGCAGTTATCATCCGTACTATGGACATCGGCGGCGACAAAGACCTTCCGTACATGAAACTTCCGAAGGAAGATAACCCGTTCCTTGGCTGGCGAGCCATCCGCATCGCGATGGATCGTAGAGAGATCTTGCACGCCCAGCTACGCGCTATCCTGCGCGCTTCAGTGTTCGGTAAATTACGAATCATGTTCCCGATGATTATTTCTGTGGAAGAAGTGCGCGATCTAAAAGACGAAATCGATAAGTTGAAAGCACAATTACGCGAAGAAGGTAAAGAGTTCGATGAAGCCATCGAAGTGGGTGTGATGGTAGAGACCCCTGCTGCGGCGTCCATTGCTCACCATTTAGCAAAAGAGGTTGATTTCTTTAGTATTGGAACAAATGATCTCACTCAATATACTCTGGCAGTCGATCGAAGCAATAAGATAATTTCTCATCTTTATAATCCGTTCTCCCCGTCAGTGCTGGGCTTGATTAAACAAGTTATTGATGCATCGCACGCAGAGGGTAAATGGACCGGCATGTGCGGTGAACTGGCTGGCGATGAACGTGCTACACTACTATTATTAGGCATGGGGCTAGATGAGTTCAGTATGAGTTCGATCTCAATCCCACGCATCAAAAAAATTATTCGGAATACCAATTTTACAGATGTGCAAACATTGGCAACGCAGGTCTTGGCACAGCCAACAGCACAAGACCTAATGAATTGCGTGAATAAATTTATCGAAGAAAAAACGCTCTGCTAAGCTGCCACAGTACTGGAACGTGGGAGCGCAGCCCAATTTAATGCTTAGGAGAATATCATGGGGTTGCTCGTTAGACTAAAATCACTATTTTCTGATGACACGAAAGATACGGGTACTACCGAGATCATCGCCCCACTTTCCGGCGAAATCGTCAATATTGAGGATGTGCCGGATGTTGTTTTCGCTGAAAAGATCGTTGGTAACGGTATTGCCATTAAACCTTCAGGTGATAAAATGGTTGCCCCTGTTGACGGCACTATCGGCAAAATTTTTAAGACCAACCATGCTTTCTCTATCGAATCCGACAACGGTATCGAGCTTTTCGTGCATTTCGGTATCGATACCGTTGAGTTGAAAGGCGAAGGCTTTAAACGTATGGCTGAAGAAGGCCAGCATGTCAAAAAAGGTGATGTCATTATCGAGTTTAACCTGTCAGTGCTGGAAGAGAAAGCCAAGTCAATCTTGACTCCAGTTGTCATCTCTAACATGGACGAACTCAAAGAACTGATCAAACTTTCTGGCAATGTTATTGCCGGCGAAACCCCTATTATTCGCATCAGAAAGTAATCGTCAATCAGCATAAAGAACTGCGTTTAAAAACGCAGTTCTTTATGCCTGCAATTTAGGGAATATTAACTCAATACCCTTGCCGATGATTATCAGCTCTCCAGGTAGGCTACAGACCACATGCTGCGCTAAGTTAAACTCTCCAGTGGAGAGATAGCGATCGCCACGATCACAGATAATCGCCACAACCAAGCTACCAGGGTTGTTCGCCGCAATACGCAATGCGCCGACCACCGCGCCGCCAGAACTAACACCACAAAAGATACCTTACAGTTGCTCTCGCTGGCGCATCTTTTGCTCGGCATCACATTGTTAAATATTCAACACCTGATCTACCAAGTCTGGTCGGAAGATACCCGGTCGGTATGCCTGTGTCCATCGGCTAATACCGGGAATGTTACTGACCTATACTGGCTGCAAGCCGATAATCTGCAACTGCGGATCTTAGCTTTTCAAGTAACCGCCCACGCCGGTAACAGTGCCTGTAGTACCCATGCTGGAAACGAAATGCGTTATACGGCCTGCGATCTGGTGCTAAATTTCTGGGCCGGTAGTGAGAAAATAGGCATACGGCTTATCCGGGTTATTTAATTGATCCAAGACTTTGCCTTGCCCCTGCTGCTACATGTCTAACGCCAGATCGCGCGCGCCATCCCTGCCTTGCTCGTAACTAACCAGAAATCAGTTCGGCACCGTAAGCGCGCATCACTACCTGACGGTCCAGGCCCATGTTCTCAGGCATCATTAGCTTTAGCAGATAACCTTTCAGCGCAGCGATCATCGCCAACGCAATTCACCAGGTTTGATGGTGTCGCCGCAGTTCCTCATGCTGGATCATCGCCAGCGCAGCACGATCCTTAACTGAACCTGCCGGATTATTTCCTTCCAGTTTGACCCATACTTTGCTGCCCGCTGATGCGGCCATCCGTTGCAGGTTTCCCAGAGGGGTATTCCCGATACATTGTTCCAGCGTTGTTGTAAACTTGTCCTGTTTGTTGAGGTACATAATATAAATGGTAGTAAAATCATAACAAGGCATATTACTCCAGCAAAGTAGAAGATTGAGATGATGGTTAACAGGCTGACTAGCGTACCGAACTGCACATTATCGGCTTTATACTGATGCAGCGCACGGCGCATATCGGCAAAGCTGACCTCATTGTTGTCAAATGGATAGTCGAAATATTGAATCGCTAGCATCTAGGCGCTAAACAAAAACTACAGTATTGGCGCTACCGTTTGGCCTAGACCTGTGATGAAATAAATCACTAAAATAGCAGGGAGCTGGCAGGTAATAGGCCAGTTTGCGCCATTCGCGTACCATGACGCGCGGCAGATCCTTAACGATGCCGAAGATACCTGTTTCCGGTAGCTGTTTACCGGTCAGGTGGCCTTCCAGTTATGCTGCTAGCAGACCACAAAACGGCGCAGCGATCAGGTTGGTGATGGTACTAAACAGGTAGCCGAACACCAGCAGCACCGTAATAACTACCAGCCGGCCACAGTAGATAGCTTAGCCACTGCAACCAGTGTGGAACATGGCTCAGCATCGCCGGGAGCCAGTCGCCGAGTTGGCTGAATAGCAACCAAAAGGTGGAACACATCAGCAGCATGTTGACCAGCAACGTCAGGAAGACATAGCGTTTGATCCCTAATCGTAAAACTAGACGCCAGCCTTCGGCAAAATAGTGAATACCGTTGGTCGATTTTACATAAAACGGGGTATAAGGCGTATCTTAAGTTATCTAGTCATCTGAATAGGCAGCATTATCATATCGGGATGATTTTTTACTGGCTAGGGTGTGTTTGGCGGAAAAAAAGTAAAAAAAGCAGTGTTGTCATCTTTATTAGCATAAAATTCAGCACAGACTTGCACTTGTATGTGCAGGTAAATAGAGTTGATAAGTGAATGTTTGCCGCCGTGGCAATGTATTCGAACAATAGAGATACCAATGATGGAATATTTTCGTCTGATACTAATCATTGTTGGTGCGATCGCTATAATCGCGTTGTTATTGCACGGTCTATGGACCAACCGCAAGGAACGCTCATCGATTTTCTGCGATCGTCCAGCTAAACGTTCTAATAAGGAACGGAAACAAACTCTAAGCAACGATCTCAATGAAGGCGTGGGAGAGGTGCGTATACGCGCTGCTCACCCGCTTGGTGCCGCGAAAAAAGAGATTGTGATTACGCCAAAGCCTGATCAATCGGTTGCCTATCAATCTCTGAACCCGGTTGATATCTCACAAGATATCA
Organism: Serratia symbiotica; assembly: GCA_011754105.1. Classification (GTDB taxonomy): domain Bacteria; phylum Pseudomonadota; class Gammaproteobacteria; order Enterobacterales; family Enterobacteriaceae; genus Serratia; species Serratia symbiotica_E. Next base: position 45,150 of record JAAKDF010000003.1, on the reverse strand, counting down.
ACATACAACAGGATCAAGGCGGCGAACCGCAGCCTGCGGCGCGTCGTGAACCTTTCCTTGATGATCTACCGCCAGCGACAGAGCCTGAAGCGGTGCCCGTGTTGCACGACTCATATGGGCATCAGCACCAGCCAAAAGCGAAACCGCAGCCGCTTCCCGCCGCGCTGATCGCGGAAAAGCCAAAAGAAACCGTACTAGTATTGCATGTGGCAGCTCATCAAGGGAGAATGATCGGCGGCAAAGTCTTACTACAGAGCTTGCTACAGGCGGGTTTTCAGTTTGGTAAAATGGGTATTTTCCATCGCCATATTAACCCGTTGGGCAGCGGTTCGGTAATGTTCAGCTTGGCGAACATGGTTAAACCGGGTTCTTTTGAGCCTGATATGATGTCTGATTTCATTACGCCAGGCATATCACTGTTCATGATGGTACCCTCTTACGGCGATGCCAATCAGAACTTTAAGCTGATGTTGCAGTCGGCACAGCGTATTGCTGATGATATTGGGGGTGTGGTACTTGATGACGAACGCCGCATGATGACGCCGCAAAAGCTGGAAACCTATAAAGCGCGCCTCCATGCCGTGCTGGAAAACAACGCCTGACTCATTGCCAGGCACACTGGATCTCTATAATAACCCAGCCCCCGCTTTGACGGGGTTTTTTTATCTTTGATGATGAGCTATGAAATCGATAATCAAACAAATCAATCAACTACGAGCCTCATTGCGCCATCATGAATACCAGTATCATGTGCTTGATGCGCCGGAAGTACCGGATGCGGAATATGATCGCTTGATATGTGAACTGCGCGCGATGGAAAGCGCACATCCTGAACTGATCACTGCCGATTCGCCGACTCAACGTGTTGGCGCTGCGCCCCTGGCGGCCTTCAATCAGGTGCGCCATAAACTGCTGATGTTATCGCTAAATAATGTATTCGATGAAGAAAGCTTCCTGGCATTCTATAAGCGCGTGCAGGAGCGGCTGAAAATCAGTGGTCCGCTGACCTTCTGCTGCGAGTTGAAGCTAGACGGGCTGGCGGTCAGTCTATTGTATGAAGATGGCGAACTGGTGCGTGCTGCCACGCGCGGTGATGGCACTACTGGTGAAAATATTACGTCTAATGTGCGCACCATCCGCGCTATCCCGCTGCGCTTGACTGGTGCCAATATCCCGCGTCGGCTAGAAGTACGCGGCGAAGTGTTTATGCCGCAGGCTGGTTTTGAACAAATGAATACAGAGGCACGGCGCAAAAACGGCAAGATTTTCGCCAATCCGCGCAACGCTGCCGCTGGCTCGATTCGCCAACTTGATCCACGCATCACTACTAACCGCCCGTTGAATTTCTTCTGCTACGGAGTAGGTCTGCTGGAGGGCGGCGAACTGACGCGTAGCCATTTTGAGAGGTTGATGCAGTTCAAAACATGGGACTTGCCCGTCAATGATGGCGCTCGGTGCTGCACTGGCAGCGATGAGGTGCTAGCCTTCTATAACCAGGTTAAGCAAGATCGCGCGCAGCTTGGTTTTGATATCGATGGTGTGGTGGTAAAGATTGATGATATCGATCTACAAGAAAAGCTGGGTTTCGTAGCGCGCGCGCCACGCTGGGCTACGGCGTTCAAATTTCCAGCTCAAGAGCAGATCACTTTGGTACGCGACATTAAATTTCAGGTAGGGCGCACCGGTGCTATTACCCCGGTAGCGCGGCTGGATCCGGTGCTGGTGGCGGGCGTCACTGTCAGTAATGCTACATTGCACAATGCCGATGAGATCGAACGCTTAGGCTTGCGTATTGGCGATACGGTAATCGTGCGCCGCGCTGGGAACGTGATCCCGAAAGTGGTAGGTGTGCTAAAAGATCGTCGCTTACAGGATACGCACGCGGTGGTGTTCCCGCAGCATTGCCCGGTGTGTGGTTCTAATGTTGAGCGGCTGGAAGGTGAAGCGGTGGCGCGCTGTACCGGTGGGTTGATCTGCGCTGCACAACGCAAAGAGGCGCTTAAGCATTTCGTCTCGCGTCGGGCGATGGATGTGGACAGCATGGGAGACAAAATCATCGAACAGTTGGTGGAAAAAGAGTATATAAAAAATCCTGCTGACCTTTTCCGCCTGTCCGCCAAAAGGCTATCCGGGCTGGATCGTATAGGGCCGAAATCGGCGCAGAACCTGGTCAACGCGCTGGAGAAATCCAGGCAGACTACCTTTGCTCGCTTCCTGTATGCATTAGGCATCCGTGAGGTCGGTGAAGCGACCGCTGCTAATCTAGCGGCACATTTCGGCTCATTGGAGAAACTGTCCGCTGCCGATATCGCAGCGTTGAAAGAGGTGCCGGATGTTGGTGAGGTGGTAGCTCAGCACACGCGTCATTTCCTCGATGAAGAACTCAATCAAAAGGTTATCGCTGAGCTGGTTAGCGTCGAGATAGGCATCAACTGGCCGGTGCCAGTTGTGGTAGCAACGGAAAAGATCGATAGCCCATTCGCTGGAAAAACTGTGGTGCTAACTGGCTCGTTCAGTCAACTGTCACGTGATGACGCTAAAGATCGCCTGAAGGTATTAGGTGCCAAGATCAGTGGCAGCATGTCGAAAAAAACCGATCTAGTGATCGCGGGTGAGGCGGCTGGTTCCAAACTGGTGAAGGCGCAGAAGTTGGGCATCGAGGTGATCGACGAAGCTGAATTGCTCCGCCTAATAAAATCGTCTACAGCGAGATGTCATCCGCAAAATTCCCGTAGTATCCACACCCAGATGTGGTAAATCCCTGCTGCTTCACAGCCAACTGGGGGCTGACTAAGGCTTTATTGCAGTAGGTTGCTTAAGGCTGGCCGTTAGGCGTACACGTTTAACAACGGCACAGTAGATAGATACTCTGCTGTTCATCGTATGGCTTTTCAAGCCACCTAATATCCAACCCTACGGCAGAAAGGAGCTACCCAGTGCCGCTTGGCTGTAAAAGTCGTCGCAGCACTGGCACCTGAAAATTTGAGCACAGCGATGGAGATGCAAGGGGCGGTGGAAGTGACCATTCCTGTCAGCTTTACGGACTTCGCTACTCACTAGTGGCACAGATGATTTAAATCCACCGGCGTGGGCTATGAGACAGGGGATCGTCGATAATCATGCAGTGCATGCGGAAAACCTGCCATACTAGCTCGGCGCTGATGATATCGGCCGGTTTGCCCTGCGCGAGGATCTGCCAATCGCGCAGAGCGATGATATGGTAGGCATAACGGCAGGCGTTGTTTAGATCGTAGAGTACAGCGGTCATGGTTTAACCGCGATCATGATTCAGTTGGCGTAATAGATCAAACAGATCAATCTGGTGGACGATGTCCATATAGATGGTCAGCCCATCCAGCAATAGCATCGTGGTTTGCTGTGCCAGCACCATCGCCACCCACACCTGCTGTCGCCGCTGATTGCCGTAAAGATCGTTGATGCTACAACTGGCCAGTTGGCGACGTTGATTGTCACCATCGTTTCCTCGACTGCTTGCTGGTCGGCACGAGTCAATTGTTTCAATAGGCTTTTGGTGTGGGTAACGTCCACGGGAAATCAACGCTGCCACGTTAATACTGTCCGGCGCAATTGAGGTTTGGCATTAGGCCTAGCTCGCGTGCCAGCGCCTTGGTGGCAAAAACATCTGCCTATTTTGCACCAAAGCGCTGGTTTTTAGCAGGCGTAAGACACAGTGTACGCAGTAGCGTGGATTTGCCGCAGACATTCGGCCCGACAATCACCGTAAAGGCACCATTAAAAATCGCCACACTCAGGTCATCGGCAATGGTGTCAACGCCCAGTAGCAATGTTGCGCCTCTACCAGCGCCGACGAGGTCAAAGTAACTGAAGACTGGCTAGTCAGGCGGCGCTCGATCTGTTGGGCAGCCAGGGCGATAAACGAAATTGGCCCGGCGGCGGTGGCGGCAGCAGTCAGGGTCACGCAGAATAGCATCAACCACATTCGGCTGCTTTTTGCATTTATGCCCAGCGCCTACGCCGCATCGTCGCCTATCTCTAGCTGTTGTAGACGTTTGCTCATTAGCAGTGCGGCGCTGGCCGCCAGGCCGATACATACGATTGCTGGCTGCTTTTTTTGCCAAGTCAAGCCATTGAGAGAACCGGCCTGCCATATAGCAGCTTCCATAGCACTCTTCCACATAAGCGGTAATGATCATCCAGGTGTTGGGAGATCCCAGCACCGAGCTGATATCGATGCCAACAATAATCAGCCGGAAATCGACCATGCCTTGTCGCTAGGCAAGCAGATAGATCACCATATCAGAAAGGATACCGCCAGCCAGAGCGCCAATTGCGATGTGGTAATAACGCTGCCGCTGAACAGAATAATGGTGATCAGCGCACCGGTGTAAGCACCGATATGGCCTGTTTCATTTGGTTCACCAGTAGTTTGAAGCGGTCCTTGGCCTGCTGTGATCCTTTATCATGGCCAGTGATATTACCCAAGTCTTCACCGGTGGATGCGATAATAATTAATTCAGGATTGGCGGCGGCAAGAGGGCTTCGGTGTTGGCTTCTAACTGATACAACGGCTTGACATTGCGCTACGGGGGCATCAATAGCCAGCAGGCTGCCGGTAATGGTAACGCTAGTAGAGACGATATGCTGTGTGGCGGTTTCCACAGAGTAAAAGAGCCTATAACGCTGTTAATAGTACGCTGCCAGCCATGATGTTTAGTATTGAAAGGCGGCGTTGTTGAATAAATCGAACATTTTGCCGGCACGAGGATCTGATGACTCCCCTTATGTTAAGAACAGCGATATTTTATGGTCAAGCAAAAGTTCAAGATCACCAACTAGAAGGCTTGCAACAACGACTTTATCACTATTATTCGGGATTCACTCACTTTCTAGATGTATGAAACGGCACTTCACTCCTGGTACTGTAAGGTAAAACTTTCTCTTCGTGGTCGCCCACAAAATTATTCCGATATAGCAATGACCAGCGTATTGATGCTGAAACGTATTTTCGGCCTGACACTTCGCGTTTTCTATGGCTTCATCGACTCTATTTTCACACTAATGAAAGTGCCGATGAGTTAAGGCACAAGAAGATCAGGACGTTAATACCGACTAGAAGCGTAGTCTGTTATTGGTCGGCAGACTATGCAGACCAAAATCAAGCGGTGGCAAACCAGCGCCTTACCGGGGACAACACACGTAGGAAAAGTATGACGGTCTACCACCGACGTTCGATAGCCGAAACAGTGTTGTACAGAGTACAACAGCTATAGCTATTTGGTGGTCACCTGTCCGCTGCGAGATTATGATGCGCAAAACAAGAGGACGCTGGCAGGTCTGCCAGAAAGTGTACGCGTTGCCTGAAAGATGCCCATTCAGGGGACTCTTTATTCTAAATCCGCTTTATTCAACAACGCCGCTATTTGCATAAAAATAACCTCCCAAGCTAGGCCGGCTATTTTCAGAGTTTAGCGCGTTTTTACTTTATAACCTTTCTACCGCTGCGCTGCCTGATACTTGCGGCTCGTCGGCAAAATTATGTAACCCTACCACATGCACATGCTCATGGTTTTGGAACACTTTGCTCACCAGCTTATAGACGGCGCGACTTGTATTCCCAGCTCTGCACTACAATCACCAGAATCGACATTCCTATACCGATCGCTTCACCCGTGGATAAAGTAAAGCTCTGTACGCGCAGCCAGCCATCAGATCCACGGAACACCTGTACCTACATGTCAATGTAGTTGCGGTAATCCAGCAGTGCTTCGCTGATGGTTTGCGACGTACGCTGCCCCATATCGATCTACGGGTTCAAGCTCTAATACAGTTTAGACAGCGACTCCTAAAATATCAGACGGTTACTGCTAAATAGATCCTGATGCTATTCTTGCTGCTCGAAGAGCACATCCAGCAAGGTAGCGTGTGCTTCACGCACATTGATGTTCAACCGCACATTTTTCACCTGACCAAAATAGACCGACTGTAAATCCGGGTTTAGTATGCGAATGCGGTTCTACTCATGTAGTATAGTACTTGCGGATGATATTGGCCACGCTTTTGGCACTGATCGCCAGCTTTTGCTCACTAACGGTCAGTTCCTTAGTCAGACAGCCCAGCTTAATTTTCATCTGTTCGATAACTTCAACCGGATCATCAGTGCGGATAATATCCTGACGAATACGTTCACGCAGGTGCTGGTAAACAGCTATGTAGAACTAAATTTTGCATTCCGGGTGCTTCGGATCTTCTGATTGCGCAGTTTCTTCTGATTGCAGCGCGTGTGGTTGTTACTCAGCGCTGCATTCAGTTCATAGCGGAGTTGGCGCGCACGTGCTTCAGCATTGGCATCAGCCTGCACGCCAATATCCACCAGTTTCTGGCTCCACTCTTTAAGAATGTAGTGTTTGGTTGGCATCATAGGCACTTTTCAGTGAAGCCTGCACCTGGCTAAACTGAGTTTGCTATTGACGCATAGTTATTCACTGGTGCGGGTACGTCCCCACCGCATCCGCGTTTTCCAAACGCTAGCGCAGCTTGTCGTTAAGATTATTGTCGGCGTTCAGCATGCCCGCCGAGTCGGTATAACTAAAGTGCGCACGGCGCTGCACCACTTCGATCAGCGCAAACGCTTGCTGTTTGATCTGGCGCTGTAAGTTCTATGCCTGTGCATAGTTCTACTGTAATTGTTGATGCTGCTGCGGATCGCCCTGCACCACCGGCACCGGCAGCAACGGTTCCTGTTTGGTCAGGGATACGCAGTGCTGCTGAATATAACGCGCAGCATCCTGCGCCTGTTTCAGCTCTTCATGAATCTCCTACACCCAATCCTGAAAAGGATCATCATTGAGTAACGATACCCATGGCATTAAGCGCTTCAGCGCGGAAATACCTTCTTTCGCCTGCTTATACTGCTGGCTTTGCTGCTAGTTCTGTGCCTCATGATTGTTCAGCGCACGTTTAATTTTACCGCGCTGAGAGTTCAGACTACGGATTTCGGCTTCTGGATCGGCGTTATCGGCAGCATCGGCGTCGCGCTTAAGTTCCTGCGCCACGATTTACAGCTGCATCGACAGCCGCAGTGTGAAGAACTCACGCTGGCGAATATAATAGTCGGTAATACCGATACCGAGTAGCGTTAGGCGCTAAATAGCGTTGCCGTCCGCCAGTTCCCTGGTAAAGCGGTTTAACAGGCGCTGGCATACCCATATCGTTGATCACATGGTTGGCACGTATGGAGACCGTTTCATGCGTCTGTTTGAAACCCTTACTTGACGTAGCGAAATGCATCAACTAGTTCACCTTCGCTGATTTCGCCGTCCAGTCGCTCTCCATTAAGGGTAGCGACAGCAAGCAGAAAGGTAAGACGCTCTGTAGGTAGAGAAATAAAGAAGTTATTTTCCCGTGTCCAGGCGACTAGTTCGGGTACGGTCTGGGAAAATTCACTCATAGTTCGTCCTTCAGGTCGGGTTTGCGCGTTATGACGTGGATATAGCGCCTCAAATTCACGTAAGGCTCCTGACGACAATAGTGCTGTTCAAGCGCCAGTAACTGTTGAAATTTTTGCGTCTATAACTGTCTGCTTTGTAAATAATCGTGGAATATTCGCACACCAGTTTTTCCACATATGCTCATGCCCATATGTTCCAGCCAGCCATATATCAGCAGCGGATGTTGGGGATGTTGCGGCAACATCGAGCGCTTTCTGCGTCTTCTGACCACCGGATTTACTAGTTGAAAATTACTCAATACCGCGTTGCGCATCACAAGGCCATTAGCGTTAAAGAATATCAGCGACAACGCACCACCAGGTAGCAGACAGCCGAATAACTGCTGCAACGCCGCTTCGGGTTCAGAGATCCATTCAAGTACGGCATGAAACAATATCAGATCTACCGGCTGTGCTAAATATTGAGCGATATCCTGCTCCGAACTTTGTATAAATTGCATTTTCTGGCTGACACCTTTCTGTTAATCTAACAGTGCAGCACGCTGGATAATCTCCTGGTAAATTTCCCCTTTGGTAGTACCGCAAATATTACGCACAAATTTTTCGGCAATATCGTCAAAATTTGGGAAACTCGCTAGTCTGGCACAGACTGGCTTAGAAGGTATCTTCTTGCGAGCAGTTTATGCTCTTATGCCGTTTTTTCGCCCAAGAGGATCTGATTTTGCTGCTGTTCAACCTGAAAAAACTTATTGGCGCACTGTTGATGCCTCTGCCCCCGCTGCTGTTGCTGTGGTGTACTCGCTGGCAAAAAAGTGGCAAAACTATTTTGACAATCAATTGGCTATTGCTTTTCAGCCTGCACTACGCGGCTGATCGAATCCGAATACCAGACCTCCCTGGGCCATGATCTGGTGAATTTTATCGTGTTGCTTGGGGGAGGCTATACCTTCAACCCAGACTGGATACCGAGTTCAAACCTAATCGGTAACAGCCTGCCGCGCGTGACAAAGGCAGTAAGGTTATATCTCACTCATCCGGGTGCCAAGATGGTGCTTACCGGCGCGAGTGGCGTAAACACACTCAGCACCGCCGCTACCGACGCCCGAGTCGCGGAAATTCTAGCGAGATATCCTTAGGCTAGAGCGCACCCATTGAACCCCAAGCAGGAAGCGGGGAAAGTGTTGGTGCTGGTTGGCAACCAGCCGTTTATACTGGTGACGTCTGCCAAGGATATGCCGTGAGAAATGCGTTTTTTCAAAGCTATGGGGCTGCACCCCATCCCCGCGCTAGCCAACCAACTGGCGATCAGCTTACCATTGAATACTTAGCAGCGCGTTATGCCTTCCGCCATGTGTTCCTCAGCCACAGCAAAAATGCGTTGTATGAGACTTTAGGTAGCCTATGTCAGCGTTTGACAGGCACCGATGAGGCTGGTGGCGATTAGTTATACCAGGTGAAATATACTGTATGCCATCGGCATTTAGCACAGGCTGTCGCGCACACGCTGTAGATCATTAGGCGTATCGACTCCCACGCTCGGTATGACCTTGGCAACCGCAACATGTATTTTTTCGCCGTACCATAGCACCCGCAATTGTTCTAACAATTCAATTTGTTCCAACTGACTCGGCTGCCAACTAACGTAACGGCGGACAAAGCTAGCGCGGTAGGCGTAAATGCCGATGTGCCGCATCAGGGTGTCGCAAATGATGTCTTGCGATGTGTCGAAGCGCTGACGATCACAGGGAATAGTGGCGCGAGAAAAATAGAGCGCGTACCCCTGCACATCTATCACTACTTTAACCGCATGGGGGTTAAAGGCTTCTTCGGCGCTATTGATCGGCACCGCTAATGTGGCCATGCCAGCGCAACTAGCTGCCAGATTTTCCGCCACCTGACGCACGATAAGCGGTGGGATCATCGGCTCGTCACCTTGCATATTGACGATGATCTGGTCATCGTCAATGCCGTAATGTTCAATCACTTCTGCCAGGCGTTCGGTACCGGAATGATGATTCAGACTGGTCATACAGATTTCACCGCCAGCAGCCTCAACCGCTTTGGCTACCTCTGGATGGTCGACCGCCACGATCACACGGCTGGCACCGGATTCACGCGCTCGCGCCATCACATGCACCACCATCGGCTTGCCGTTAATATCGGCCAACGGTTTGGCAGGCACACGGGTTGATGCATAGCGGGCAGGGATAATAACAATGAAACTCATCTATGCTTCTCATCCACACAGAGTGCACGCGCGGCGTCTTCCAACAGCACTGGGATGCTATCGCGCAATGGATAAGCCAAGCCATCTACCTTGCAAATCAGTTCTTGGTTTTCTTTGTTAAAATAAAGATTACCGTTGCAGACCGGGCAAGCAACGATTTCGAGTAAACGGTGATCCATGTTTCCTCCAGGGTGGAGATACATTATTTGTAAAGTGAAGGTAGATTAGAGTAGCATAACAACACGCCGCAGGCTAAGAGCCTATCCCTTGTAGTCGTACATTATTGTATTGCCACGGGGATGCTTGCTCTGATTATGGGTAAGGGCAAAATTTTGATTTATTCAATAAAGCCGTGCAGAATTTATTGCCCAACCATAACGAGATACCGTATTGTCATTTATAAGGAGTTTTAGAAATCCCATATCATTTAATTCAATATATAATCAAAAAGGGATGACACATGTCTCAACCCTTCAATTTCGATAAAGCCCTGGATGACGCTGGCATACCGGCCAGCGTCATCTTGTTTAATGCACAGATCATCGCAATAGCCTCTGCAACTTGCTTATCATAATCTCGCAGCGACAGGTAACCACTAAATAGCTGCTTTACTCTGTACATCTCTGTTTCGGTTATTGAAAGTCTGTGGTAGCCTACCATACTTTTCCTCCTTGTGTTGTCTCCGGTAAGGCGCTGGTTTGCCACCGCTTAATTTAAGTCTGCATAGTCTGCCGACTAATAACGGGCGCCGCTTCTGGGCGGTATTAACGCCCTTATCTTCTTGCGCCTTAACTCATCATGACTCACTCGCCTATCGTAAGCCTCATCCGCCGAGGCGGCTTTAATTTTACGGTACGTCTGGCGGATGAGGCCTGGGAAGGCTTCCGTATTGTTGATATTGCTCAAGGAAAGGTCAGTACAGATAACCTCATGTGTTTCTGTATCTACGGTCAAATGCAGTTTTCGTCAGATCCGCCGTTTTCCCTGACCGTGTTTTATAACGAGGTGCGCAATTTCATCCGGCGTTGGGTTTTTAAATAGGATACTGAGGGACTTCGCACGCTTACTGATGTGGTGAAGTACGGGTAGTTCAACGGCACTTTCATCAGTGTAAAAATGGAGTCGACGAAGCCCTGGAGGGGCGAAGTATCAAGCCGAAAATACGTTTCAGCATCAAGACGCGGGTCATTTCCATGCCATATTGGAATAATGTTGTGGGCGACCACGCAGAGAAGTTTTTGCCTAGTAGTACTAGACGTGAAGTGCCGTTTCATCCACCCAGAAAGTGATTGATCTCCTAGTGATAAGGTAGTTATTGTAAGCCTTACAGTTGGTGATCTTGAACTTTTGCTTGGCCACGCCATGTCGCTATTTTGACAGAAGGAAAGTGATCTGATCTTAGTGCCGGCCAAATGTTCGATTTATTTAACAACGCCCCTCACACAAATAATGGTGGCGGTACCACCTTGCGTTGTATGAAGAATGGTGGAAATAAGCTATCCAGGTGTCCTGATTTTGTGATCCACTACACTCTTAGTATAACGCAGCATGCGAAGGGTTCTCCAGTAGACTGAAAACTAAAATGTAGTAGATTCGATAGTGGGCATGTGTGGCGCTGGACAACTTTATGTTGCATGTGGATACTGATATATATTGGTATACTGAGCACAGTATTATACTGTCACTGGGTGCAGTGAGTACGAAAATGTACCGGCGACAATTTGGTATCACACCATAAAATAGTCCAGGAAAATATCCCGATCTCCAAACGGCCAAAGGTCTTAGCGTTGACATTGTCTCACCAGAAGGTGATGGAACCCAGGGTAATAAATAAGGACGTTACTTGTAGGTGCTCCAGTGGGTAATTCTGAACGTCTGCTTTTCCACGGGACTGCCTGTAATGTACGGTGGAGGCGTGATCTTATCCTGGGGGAGGGGAAAAGTTCGATTTATTCAACAAAGCCGCTTATCATCCCAAAATCTGCGCCAGTTCGACCGGCGCAGATTTTCATGGCAATAACCTGTTAGATATCGATGTTTGCCGCTTTCAGGGCGTTTTCTTCGATAAAGACTCGGCGCGGTTCAACAGCATCCCCCATCAGGGTAGTGAACAACTGGTCGGCGGCGATAGCGTCCTTGATGGTCACGCGCAGCATTCGGCGGCTTTCTGGATTCATGGTAGTTTCCCATAGCTGATCTGGGTTCATCTCGCCAAGACCTTTATAACGTTGTACGGACAAACCACGGCGTGATTCTTTTACCAGCCATTCCAGCGCCTGTTCAAAGCTGTCTACCGGCTGGCAACGTTCGCTGCGTTCGATAAAGGCACCTTCTTCGATTAGGCCGCGCAGTTTTTCACCCAGTTGGCAGATTTTGCGATATTCGCCACCGTGGATAAAATCGAAGTCCAGTTGATAATCGTTGTCGACGCCATGGGTACGAATGCGCAGCGCTGACTCATATATCTGGCGTTCACGGTTCTCAAAGGTCACGAAGTCATAGTTGCTGCCATGCTGTGCTTTGTCGTTCAGAAACTGTGCCAGTGAGCCAATCCATTCCTTCAATGAGGTCTGATCGCTAAGACCGCATTCCCCCAGGGTTGGCTGGTAGATCAGTCGGTTAAGCAGTTCGCGCGGGTAGCGGCGCTCCATACGGTCGATCAGCTTTTGCACGCTGTAGTACTCGGCAACGAGTTTTTCCAACTGCTCACCAGCCAAGGGAGGAGCGGTGGCGTTGATGTGCAGGGATGCGCCGTCCATTGCGATGGAGATCAGGTACTGATCCATCGCTTCATCGTCTTTAATGTACTGCTCCTGCTTGCCTTTTTTTACCTTGTATAGCGGCGGTTGAGCAATGAACACGTAGCCGCGTTCGATGATCTCCGGCATCTGGCGGTAGAAGAAGGTCAGCAGCAAAGTGCGGATGTGCGAACCATCGACATCAGCATCAGTCATGATGATAATACTGTGATAACGCAGTTTGTCTGGGTTATACTCGTCACGGCCAATGCCGCAACCTAGCGCGGTAATCAGTGTTGCAACTTCCTGCGAAGACAGCATTTTATCGAAACGCGCCTTCTCAACGTTAAGGATTTTACCCTTGAGTGGCAGGATTGCTTGGTTCTTGCGGTTGCGCCCTTGCTTGGCTGAGCCGCCCGCAGAGTCCCCTTCCACCAAGTACAGTTCGGACAACGCTGGGTTGCGTTCCTGGCAGTCAGCCAGCTTGCCCGGCAACCCTGCAAGATCCAGTGCACCTTTACGGCGGGTCATTTCACGCGCCTTACGAGCCGCTTCCCGGGCACGCGCCGCATCAATAATTTTGCCGACCACAATTTTAGCATCGGCGGGATTTTCCATTAGGTAATCCACTAATTTCTCGTTCATTAGCGTTTCAACCGCAGTTTTCACCTCGGAAGAAACTAGCTTATCCTTAGTCTGGGAAGAGAATTTGGGATCTGGCACTTTAACTGAGACTACTGAGATCAGCCCCTCACGCGCATCGTCACCGGTGGCACTGATCTTGGCCTTCTTACTGTAGCCTTCCTTTTCCATGTAGCTGTTCAGCGTGCGGGTCATCGCGGTACGGAAGCCGACCAAGTGGGTACCGCCATCACGTTGTGGAATATTGTTGGTGAAACAATAAATGTTTTCTTGAAAGCCATCGTTCCACTGCAACGCTATTTCCACGCCGATGTCATCTTTTACGGTGGAAAAATAGAACACGTTTGGATGGATGGGGGTCTTGTTCTTGTTCAGGTACTCGACAAACGCCTTGATGCCGCCCTCGTAATGAAAGTGATCTTCGCGGGCGGTGCGCTTGTCCTTCAAACGGATAGATACGCCAGAGTTAAGGAAAGACAGCTCGCGCAGGCGCTTGGCTAAAATGTCATATTCAAATTCGGTAACGTTAGTGAAGGTTTGATAGCTCGGCCAGAAACGCAACATGGTGCCGGTCTGGTCGGTTTTACCCACCACCTTCAGCGGGGCCTGCGGCTCGCCGTGGCTGTAAGTCTGCTCATGCACCTTGCCTTCACGGCGGATCACCAGCTCCAGCTTCTCTGAAAGTGCGTTAACCACTGAGACGCCCACGCCGTGCAGACCACCGGAAACTTTGTAGGAGTTATCATCAAATTTCCCTCCGGCATGCAGTACCGTCATAATAACCTCAGCTGCGGAAACCCCTTCCTCTGGATGCAGACCAGTCGGGATACCACGGCCATCATCTTGCACCGAAACAGAGTTATCAGCATGTATAGCTACCTGAATATCACTACAGTAGTCCGCGAGTGCTTCGTCTATAGCATTGTCTACAACCTCGAAGACCATGTGGTGTAGACCAGTGCCATCATCGGTGTCGCCGATATACATGCCTGGGCGCTTACGCACCGCATCCAGCCCTTTTAATACCTTGATACTTGAGGAGTCATAAGAATTCGACATCAACGTTTCTCTCTTATTTTAGTCTTGTGGTTGAACCGCTATTTGTACCTTCTTCTACACGGAACATCTTACAATTTTTACCGGCCATGTCGGTAGCTTGTTCAGCGCAGTAAGCGCTGAACAAGTTACTTGGGCCTTAGTGACTTTCAGGCGATCAGCCAGCAACCTGCGACAGTTAATATCAATCTTGTAGGCAAAACCATCAATCAGGTAAATGCAACGCCGCCCGCTCTGCCGGGTAAAAAATTCACCTTGCTCTAAGCGCAATGCGCACATCATCAATTTCAGTTTACAGCGCGATAATAAATCCTCTACCGGCGTGCCATCGGCACGGATGCGGAAGTCAGCCTTATGCGGCCGGGCTGCGTTATAGGTCAACGCTCTGTCGCGTTGAAACAATCGCTCCAGAAGTTCTCCGTAGTCGCTCTCTTTTCCCCCGCCGCGCTGAAAAGAAAAACTCATGGCAAATTTGGGCAGAAACTGCGCGCAGGTCGAGGCGATATCTACAAAGATCGCCTCGCTATATTTTGCTCGCCACTCACTTATGCGCTCGGACAATGGGATAAGCTGCTGATCCCAAACGCGAATCTGTGCATAACGACTGATCAGGCGCGGTGCCGCATTGCGCTGCTTTAGTAACCGTTTAAGGTGACTCCAGGCGGTGAAGAAACTGGGAGCGTTATGAAGACATCCACAGTCCAAAAAGGCGCGCTGGAATTTCTGGCCGCCGTTTATCAGGGTAAAACCTTCGGGAGTCATTAGCTGCATCGGTAATAGTTGCGCTGGATCAGCCACTTTGTGACTATCACTGCCATCGATACGTACTTTGCTCTCACTCTGCCGATTCTTGCTTAATCCTACGGATATCTCACTTTTTACGCCGTTAATACGGCCGTGCAATACGAATTCTGGCTGCTCATGGTGGATCACCAGCCCGGCTTGTAAACTACGGAAAGAGCACCCATGGACGAGGGTATACACCGCCGCCAGCATACTGTTTTTCCCACTGCCGTTGGTACCAAAAAGAAAGTTGAATCCCGGTACCAGCGCCAAATCCGCCGCTTCGATATTGCAAAAATCTTTAATCATTAAACGCATTCAAGCCATGCTGCAGTTATCTTAATCATCGAACAACCCAGATCGTAATCGTCGCTGACTATTTGCGTGCGGCCATCGCGCAGAAACCGTAACATACACGGAGTACGTTAGGATTGCTGGCACTGTCTAATCGCAAAGAGGCAAGTAAAAATGCCCACTATCGTTCAGAGATGCATTGGCATGACGACGTAAGACGCCGCATGGCTGACGCCATCTGCAATCTGCATGCTGGATACCGAATCGGTGAGCAGTAGGCGCACATTTTCACTCTTAAGGGCGTTCAAAACGTCCAGTAAATAGCTGACATTGAAGCCAATTTCTATCTCTGTACCTTCATAGCTGACATCCATGATCTCTTCCGCTTCTTCCTGTTCAGGATTGTTAGCGGTGATCTTCAACTGGTTATGGCTGGCGTATAACCGCACACCACGAAATTTCTCGTTAGACAAGATAGCCGCGCGGGCAAATGCCTGCTTGAGCAGATCACAGCTCGCTTCTAGTATTTTATCGGGGTTCTTCGGCAACACACGGCTATAATCAGGGAAACGGCCATCAACCAGCTTGGAGGTAAAGATATAATCCCCTACATGGGCGCGAATATTGTTGCTACCAATCTGCAATTGCAATGGATTATCACCGTTATCCAGCAGCCGCACTAGTTCCATCACCCCTTTACGCGGCACGATTACCGAATGTGACGGTAGCTGTTGACCTATTGGCATTGCGCATACCGCAAGACGGTGACCATCAGTGGCGATAGTACGCAGCTCTTCGCCTTCGGTTTCAAATAGCATGCCGTTCAGGTAATAACGCACGTCTTGATGGGCCATCGAAAATTGGGTGGCTTCGATCAGGCGCTTCAGCGTTGCCTGCGGCAGGGTAAATTCCACTTCGCTCTGCCAATCGTCCAAGTTCGGAAAATCTGATGCTGGCAGTGTGGACAACGAGAAACGGCTGCGGCCAGAACGCACTAATATGCGTTCGTTTTCCAGCGTTACGGTGATCTCTGCCCCTTCAGGCAAGCCACGGCATATATCAAAGAATTTACGCGCGGGCACGGTTGTCGCACCAGATTCATGAGGCTGGGACAAGGCGACGCGAGCCACCATCTCCATATCTAGATCGGTGCCGGTTAGCAACAGAGAACTTTCTATCACCTGCAACAGCAGGTTACCCAGAACCGGTAGCGTTGGGCGGCCACCCAATGGGCTACTCACCTGTTGTAACGGTTTTAACAGATGCTCACGTTCAACGATAAATTTCATAGCGCTAGGAAGATAATATTCTGATTAAATTAGAGAAATCATCTTTGATGTCATTAATTTCCTCACGTAACTGCTCGATCTTCCGGCAGGCGTGCAACACCGTGGTATGATCGCGGCCACCAAATGCATCGCCGATTTCTGGCAGGCTGTGGTTGGTGAGTTCTTTTGCTAATGCCATCGCCATTTGTCGTGGGCGGGCAACTGAACGCGAACGCCGCTTAGACAGCAAATCCGAGACTTTGATTTTATAGTACTCTGCTACTGTCTTCTGAATATTATCGATAGTGACCAGCTTTTCTTGCAACGCTAACAAGTCGCGCAAGGCTTCACGCACGAAGTCGATGGTGATGGCACGGCCAGTAAAGTTTGCGTTAGCGATCACGCGGTTCAACGCGCCTTCTAGCTCACGTACGTTAGAACGTAGACGCTTGGCAATAAAGAAAGCCACTTCGCCAGGCAGATAAATATCGTTCTCGTCGGCCTTTTTCATCAAGATCGCTACACGGGTTTCCAGCTCCGGCGGTTCGATAGCCACCGTTAGCCCCCAGCCGAAGCGAGATTTAAGACGATCCTCTACCCCGCTAATCTCTTTTGGATAGCGATCCGAGGTCAGTATGATCTGCTGATTTCCTTCCAACAAAGCGTTAAAGGTATGGAAGAACTCTTCCTGCGAACGCTCCTTTTTGGCAAAGAACTGAATGTCATCGATCAGCAACGCATCGACTGAGCGATAATAACGCTTAAATTCTTCAATAGCGTTGTTTTGCAAAGCTTTAACCATGTCTTGCACAAAGCGCTCAGAGTGCATGTAAACTACTTTGGCATTGGCTTTGCGCGCCATGATACCGTTGCCGACCGCGTGTATCAGGTGAGTTTTACCCAAGCCTGTGCCGCCATACAGAAACAACGGATTATAGGCACATCCAGGGTTGTCCGCCACCTGACGTGCCGCCGCGCGCGCCAACTGGTTGGATTTACCCTCAACAAAGTTATCAAAGATATGCTTTGGGTTAACGTTAGAGCGGTAAGATAGTTCAGGCTGCGGCGCTGCATTGTCCCAGCTTGGGCGCGAAGGCGCAGTGCGTGCCACCGGTGCAGCCGAAGCGTTGATGGCTAGGGTCTGGCTGATAATTTGGCTGATAGGTTTACTGCCCACTTCAAAACGCAGCAAAGGCGCATCTGTACCACAGAAATCATTTAGCAGACCATTGATATTGTTTAAGTATTTATCGCGAACCCAATCTAGCACAAAACGATTAGGTGCATACAGCTCTAGGGTATTGTCACTCAGTTGCGCCTGTAATGGGCGTATCCACATACTAAATTCTGTGGCAGGTAATTTATCCTGCAATCGGGCAAGACATTGCTGCCAAAGCGAAAGTGACACGGCGGACTCCACTCGAACAAGATCAATAATAAGAATCAGGCTACTGTTTTATTTATAACTCATGATTTTTAATACATACCCGGCATCGGCTGTTTACCCTGTGGGGTATGTTAACCGTCTTCGTCTTCAACGGTTTATTTTCTTTAATATCCCTACTTGGGAGATCACGATTGCAATTCAGGATCATAGCTCAATACGTGCCAGAGATCCTCATCTTCCTCACAGATTAGATCCATTTTATCCACAGGTCCGCTGTAGGCAGCGTTATTTTAACCCATGATGCCGCATTACAGTCAAGATCGCGCTCAGTGAGCCTACAATTTTTACATTGTAAATCGGTTATCCACGGAAGATTTATGAGATAAAGAGAATGATATCTAAGGTTTCCTTGCGATTTCACCCTAAGTCCGTATAATTGTTATCCGATATATGATACTTAGGTTACTTTTATGGATTTAGCACCATTAACCGGGCAAAATATCTTGGAGCGATCCACAAGCCAAAACCGGAAATTCCCCTGTTTTAGCAGATAATCTAGTAGACTAGCGCAATGTAAATTGACTCAGGGCGGTGCAATTATTACAATCCCGCTTCTTTATAAATTGCGGTTGAGATGCTGGTCATTTTATTACGCCGAGTAGTAGCCAAACGCATCCAACTTACTCAGTCAGTCTTTATTTTAAGTTTAGGTAAAAATAGCTATGAAACGCACTTTCCAACCGTCCGTACTGAAGCGCAACCGTAGCCACGGCTTCCGCGCTCGTATGGCCAACAAGAATGGTCGTCAAGTTCTGTCTCGACGTCGTGCGAAGGGCCGTACTCGTCTGACTGTTTCTAAGTAATAAAAGTTAACCCGCTGAGTGGTTAAGATCGCTTTTCCTAGGGAGTTACGTTTACTAACTTCCAGTCATTTTACTTTCGTCTTCCAGCAGCCACTACGGTTCTGCACGCCGCAAATAACTATTCTTGGCCGCCTGAATAGGCTGGGGCACCCCCGTATCGGTCTCACCGTCGCCAAAAAGCACGTCAAGCGCGCGCATGAGCGTAACCGGATCAAACGCCTAACCCGCGAGAGTTTCCGTCAACGCCAGCACGAGTTACCGGCTATGGATTTTGTCGTAGTGACTAAAAAGGGGATAGCAGATTTGGATAACTGCACGTTAACGGAAGCTTTGGAAAAGTTATGGCGTCGCCACTGTCGACAAGCTCCCTCATCCTGATCCGGCTGGTACGGGCTTACCAATTCGTTATCAGCCCACTGCTGGGGCCACATTGTCGTTTCCAGCCGACATGCTCTCATTACATAATTGAGGCACTAAGCCAGTTTGGCATAACAAAAGGTAGTTGGTTGGCATTGAAACGCATATTAAAATGCCATCCTTTGAACCTAGGTGGCTCTGATCCCGTGCCACCGAAAACTGACGATAATGACGATAATAGAGAATACTAACGATGGATTCGCAACGCAATCTTCTCCTCATCGCTCTGCTGTTCGTGTCTTTTATGATCTGGCAGGCATGGCAAGCGGATAACGCACCGCAGCCAACTGCTCAGACCACGCAACAGACTTCGAATGCAACTGCCGATAATGCCGCCAGACAGGCCGTGCCAGCCAGTGGCCAAGGTAAACTGATAACCGTTAATACTGACGTATTGTCACTGACCATCAACACCCGTGGGGGTGATATCGAACAAGCTAAACTGTTGGCTTACCCGGAAACTCTGGGTTCATCACTGCCATTTCAACTGCTAGAAACCACCCCATCATTTGTTTATCAGGCGCAAAGCGGCCTGATCGGCAAAAATGGTCCAGATAATCCAGCAAATGGTGAACGCCCCCTGTACCATTCTGTGCAAGACAGCTACACCCTGCCGGAAGGCCAGAATGAGCGTCGCATTCCGCTGATTTTTACCAGTAAAGACGGCACTATCTACACCAAGACTTTTGTGCTCAAGCGTAACCACTACGCGGTCAGCGTTGATTACTACATCGATAACAAAAGCACCACTCCGCTGGAGCTGACCTTGTTCGGCCAGATGAAGCAGACTACAGAGCTGCCTAAGCACCGCGACACTGGCAGTAACAACTTCGCTCTGCACACCTTCCGTGGCGCAGCGTACTCTTCCAGCGAAGATAAATACCAGAAATACGCGTTCGACAAGTATGATAAGCTTAATGTCACTACTCAGGGTGGTTGGGTTGCTATGTTGCAGCAGTACTTTGTCACCGCATGGGTGCCGTCTACCCAGGGCATCAACACCTTCTATACCGCTAATCCTGGCGATAACCTGTCCACCATTGGCTTCAAATCAACGCCGGTGGTGGTGCAACCCGGTGCACAGCAACAGTTGAATGCCACCCTTTGGGTTGGCCCAGAGCTGCAAGATCAGATGGCTCAATTGGCAGCGCATCTCGACTTGACCGTAGACTATGGTTGGCTCTGGTTTATCTCTCAGCCACTGTTCAAACTGCTAAAGTTTATTCATGGCTTTATAGGCAATTGGGGCTTCTCCATCATTATCATCACCTTCATTGTGCGTGGCATCATGTACCCGCTGACCAAAGCGCAGTACACCTCAATGGCGAAAATGCGCATGTTGCAACCAAAGATGCAAGCGATGCGTGAGCGTATCGGTGATGACAAGCAGAGCATGAGCCAGGAAATGATAGCGCTTTACAAATCGGAGAAAGTGAATCCACTGGGCGGTTGCCTGCCATTGATATTCCAGATGCCAATCTTCCTGGCGTTGTACTACATGCTGATAGGTTCGGTGGAGCTGCGCAATGCGCCATTCGCCTTGTGGATCCATGATTTGTCGGCTCAGGATCCGTACTACATTCTGCCAATCCTTATGGGCGTGACGATGTTCTTCATTCAGAAGATGTCGCCAACCACAGTTACTGATCCGATGCAGCAGAAAATCATGACTTTTATACCAGTGATCTTCACCGTGTTCTTCCTATGGTTCCCGTCCGGTCTGGTGCTATATTACATCGTCAGTAACCTGGTGACGATCATCCAGCAGCAGCTAATTTATCGCGGCTTAGAGAAACGTGGCCTGCATAGCCGCGACAAGAAAAAAGCTTAAGCGTATTGTAGGGGTTGTTAGGCACAACCAAGCTTTGTAGTAACTTTTAAAGGCGGTCTAATCATCGCCTTTTTGCATAGTTCATCGTCAGAGAGAACCGCGTTACCAGACAGTATTCAAGCTTGCAGGTAGGCGGTAATTGAATGCGTCCCCGAGGATCCATTGAACTTGGTAAGAGAAGGCAGCCAATAACTGCTATAACTTGAAGGATAAATGGTATATGAGCACCACCGATACCATCGTAGCGCAAGCCACCCCACCTGGACGCGGTGGCATCGGAATTTTGCGCATTTCCGGAAGCAAAGCCAAAGAGGTTGCCTTGGCGCTGCTCGGCAAACTGCCCAAACCACGCTATGCCGACTATCTGCCATTCCGTGATGTCGCGGGCATCACCCTCGATCAGGGTATCGCACTGTGGTTTCCCGCTCCGAATTCATTTACCGGCGAAGACGTACTGGAGTTGCAGGGCCACGGAGGGCCGGTGATCCTCGATCTGCTGCTAAAACGCGTGCTAGCGGTACCTGGCGTGCGCATCGCGCGGCCAGGTGAGTTCTCAGAGCGCGCATTCATCAACGACAAACTCGATCTGGCGCAGGCAGAAGCCATTGCTGACTTGATCGACGCCAGTTCCGAACAGGCAGCACGGTCAGCAATGAACTCGTTACAGGGGGCATTTTCCACCCGCATTTATCAACTTGTGGAAGCACTCACTCACCTGAGAATATATGTGGAAACGGCGATCGACTTTCCAGACGAAGAACTCGATTTCCTGTCGGACGGCAAAATCGAGGCGCAGCTAAACGTAGTGATTACTGATCTAGACAGCGTGCGTGGCGAAGCACGCCAAGGCAGCCTGCTGCGTGAAGGGATGAAGGTGGTGATTGCCGGAAGACCAAACGCCGGTAAATCTAGCCTTCTCAATGCGTTAGTCGGACGTGAAGCGGCAATCGTTACCGATATTGCCGGCACAACCCGCGACTTACTGCGGGAACATATCCACATTGATGGCATGCCTCTGCACATTATCGATACCGCCGGCTTGCGAGAGGCCAGTGACGAAGTTGAACGCATTGGTATCGAACGTGCCTGGAATGAGATCGAACAGGCCGACAGAGTGCTATTTATGGTGGATGGCACCACCACCATCGTTACCAACTTCGCTACCGAGCTAGAAGAGATCTGGCAGGAGTTTACGGCGCGTTTACCACAGCGTTTACCGATCACTGTGGTGAGCAATAAGGCTGACATCACCGGTGAAACGCTAGGCATAACAGAAGTAAATGGTTACTCACTTATTCGCCTTTCGGCACGTACTGGCGAAGGAATCGATCTGCTGCGCGATCACCTGAAACAGAGTATGGGCTTTACCAGCAATATAGAAGGCGGTTTCCTGGCGCGTCGCCGTCACTTTCATGCATTGGAACAAGCGGCGCTACATCTAGAACAGGGCAAAGAACAGTTGGTGAGTGCTTACGCGGGTGAATTACTGGCTGAAGAACTGCGGCTGGCACAGTTGGCGTTAAGTGAAATTACCGGTGAGTTTTCCTCAGATGATCTACTGGGACGCATTTTCTCCAGTTTCTGTATTGGCAAATAAGAGCCTGTCCCAGTAAGAGGACGAAGAGTCGATTTGATAAACTACCGCATTTATGGGAATTGTTATCACTGATTTGATCGATGTTTATTGTTGTTATTGCCAGCAAAATAAACCTGTGCGAAAGGACGGCTTCTGTAAAACTGGCGATCCAATCATCGCGACTATTGTCAAGATTGACACCGTACTTTCCCGCTTGACTATCGCTACAATGCTCATATGCCTAGCATATAAATAGGACATGATGAATATGGCACTCAGTGGCTCCTTTGTCAGGGATTGTTGGGATTGTTAATATTCAAAGAATATTGCTCAATACTTTCCAGTGTATACCACACCACTAGTAAGGTAAAAGTAAGTAATTTTATCAAAAAAACGGCTTTGTTGAATAAATTTGATTTGGAATAAAGAGTCCCCTGAATGGGCATCTTTCAGGCAACAATTACAGTTTCTGGCATACTTGCGAGCGTCATCTTGTTTAATGTATAAATCATGGCCATAGCCTCTGCAACTTGCTCATCATAATCTCCCAGCGAAAGGTGACCACCAAATAGCTGTTTTACTCTGCATATCTCTTTTTCCGCTATCAAACGTCGGTGGTAGCTTGTCATACTTTTCCTCCGTGTATTGTCTCCGGTAAGGTGCTGGTTCGCCACCGCTTGATTTCGGGCTGCATAGTCTGCCGACTAATAACAGGATCCACTTCTGGGCAGTATTAACGCACTGATCTTCTTGCACCTTAACTTATCATGACTTACTAGTCTATCGTAAGCCCCATCCGCCGAGGCGGCTTTAATTTTACGATACCGTATGGCGGATGAGACCTGGGAAGGCTTCCGTATCGGTGACATTGCTCAAGTAAAGGTCAGTACAGATGACCTTATGTGTTTCTATATCTACGGCCAAATGTGGTTTTCGCCAGATTCGCCGTTTACCTGACCGTGTTTTATAGCCAGGTGCGCAATTTCACCAGGCGTTGGGTTTTTAAACTGGACATTGACGTACTTTGCCCGCTTACTGATGCAGGTGTAGTCCGGGCAGTTTAACGGAACTTTCATCAGTATGACAATGGAGTCGACGAAGCCCTGGAGGACGCGAAGTGTCAGGCCGAAAATCCGTTTCAGCATCAAGACGCTATTCATTGTCATATTGGAATAATTTTGTGGGCGACTACGCTTGGAAGGTTTTGCCTCGCAGTACTAGGGTTGAAGTGCCATTTCATCCACATAGAAAGTGAGTGAAAGTCGAGTGATAATGGCGTTATTGGAAGCCTTCCAGTTGGTGATCTTAAAATTTTGCTTGGCCTCGCCATGTCGCTATTTTGATAGCAGAAGAGTGATTTGATCCTCGTGCCGGCCAAATGTTCGATTTATTTAACAACGCCAAGCGGTACGCAGCAATGATCCTGGTGTAATGAGAGATTTATGGGGATACCTCAGGAGCAGTCCCTGCCTTATTTCATTTCTTTAGCGCCAGATATTGTCGGCAAATAGGTTCAAGGCCGTAGCTCAGCAATTGCTGATGATTGATTTCCGGTGGATTAGCATAAATTTGTGCTATTTTATCCGCCAGCGAACGTTCATTTAATTCCGCTAGCGCGTGGGCCATGTCGGCCTTCTCCAGGGTCTCCGCCGGCCCACCTGGGCAACGGGTGCTTACCACCGGCGTATCGCACAGCAAAGCCTCGACCAGCACGTTGCCAAAGCCTTCGCTGTCGGAGCTGAGCACCAACAGAGATGCATGACGAATAAACTTATAGGGGTTGGCCTGGAAACCAAGAAGTCGCACGCGTTCCGCAATACCCAACTCTGCCGCCAGCCGTTTGGTGTCAGCAATGCTGGCTGCACTTCCAACACCAATCAAAACCAGCGGCACCTGAATGCCGGATTGCGTATAGGCTTTCAGCAGGCGATCGTGCCGTTTGTGTGGGTGGAAGCGGCCGACGTGGACTAGATAATCCTGGCCCGCCAGCTCGCAAGGCTCCGCCGCCTGCTGTTTTATGGCAGCAATATCAAAAGGATTATTGATCACTGCTAAATTATGGGGGCGAATTGGCAGATTTTGCTGCAAATCGTCACCAACTGCCTGTGAAACAGCGACGATGTTGCGCTCCTGGTAGACACCGGCGATTTTGCGCTTCTTCAGCCAGCGATCTAGCCCTTCGCGGTGGCCAAGGTAGGAAGTGGACAAAATGCCGTGAATGCAGAACCACAGGCGATCTGAAGCTAGCAGCTTGCTGCGGCTGACGATGCGATCGGTCTTGTGCAAGTTAGAGAAAGCCAGGTCGAAGGCACCATTTTTGCGTTCCATGTCGGCGATCGCTCGATCTAGCGCTGCGGCACGGCGTGACAGCTCGGTCAGCTTGCGCCACGGTGTACGGCTGTTATCTGCCACCACGTAGTAGTTAATACCCTGGGGAATGGGGTATTTGCAGACGTCGCGTAATGAGACCAGACTAACGTCATGGCCCATTTGCTGTATGCCCTGACACAAGGTCAGCACCACTTTTTCTGCGCCACCTCCAGGCAGGCCGTCGATAACCATTAGTATACGCATAGCTAATCCAGTAGTCGGTTATAGAGGGAAATAAGCTGTTTGGAGAGATGCGCCGGCGTGGCCGACATGATGCGCAGCCTAGCCGCTTCGCCCATGGAAGAACCCATGGCATGACGAGGCAATGCCTGAATCGTTGCACTAATAGCTGTAATGTCGAGTGCATCGGTAACGAAGCCATTCTGGCCTGGCGTAATAAACTCGGCACCGCCGCAGGTGGTGCTGGTGATCACCGGCAGGCCGCAAGACATCGCTTCTAGGATCACATTAGGGAACGGGTCATACAGCGTCGGTAACAGCAGCGCGTCTGCTGCTTGGTAAAACGGCAGCATCTGCTTTTGCACACCCATAAAATGTACACGGTGGCTACATCCGAGCGATTGCGCCAACGCTCGATAACGCTTCTTTGCCTTATCCTTACCGACAATTAGCAGGTGGCTGTCCGTTGCTGCTAAGGCGCGGATGGCAGTAGCCAATCCTTTGCGTTCAAAGCCAGAACCGACAAAGATCAGGCAGTGCGCCTGCTGAGGGATTCGATATTGGTCGCGCAGCAGTTGCCGCTGTCTTGCATCGGCTGGCATGAACTTTTGATTATTGATGGCGTTATAGATCACCGTAATTTTGTCGGCTGGCACGCCAAAATCGTCGATGATTTCCTGCTTGATCATCTCGGCGTTGCAAATAATGGCTTTCAGCTCAGGCGCGGCGTACATCGCGCGTTCGGCGCACATCACATAGCGGTGATAGCGGTTGGAGAACAACCACTTGCGTCGCCATTCTGGTAGCAGGCGCGCATGTTGCAACAGCCAGCGACGGTGCACACCATCGCCAGCGCGATAAATATCACAGCCAGGAATACGTTCATGGCTTTGCACCAGATTAAATAGCTCTTTCTGCCATAGCGCTCTAGCTGCTTCGGCAAAACCCCGTTCACGGCTGATGCGGCCAAATTTTAATGGATCACACAGATGAATATGCCAGTTGGGATTGGTGTCGCCCTGCCATTCGCGGGTGATGACATTTAGATCGAGGTTATGCTGTTCCAATGCTTCCAGAGTGCATGAGACAAAACGCTCAGCTCCGCCATCTAGGCGGTATTTTTGGCGAACAATCGCCAAACGGCATGCTTTCATACTAGTTGACTCCGCGCAGCTGCAATCACCGCGTCTATAGGAATAAGGTCAAGATAACGTTCTTTGGTATTGGTGTTAATGGTGTCTGGATCGGGTAACTTGCCAAAGTCTCCAGCCCAAATCACATGGCCGATAACTTGCCATGGCCTCCAGAAGATCAGTTTAGATGGGCCGAACAGCGCAATGCACGGAGTTTTTAACGCAGCAGCCATGTGCATTGGCACTGAGTCCACGCCGACAAATAGTTTTGCATGGTCGATCAGAGCAGCCAATTGGCGCAGCGTCAACTGCCCAGCCAGTGAAACCACGTTATGCGGCAAGCAAAGTGCCAGAATACGCTCCACCATTGCTTTTTCCCGGGAGTCTGGGCCGGAGGTGATTACCAATTGGTGACCATTGGTCTGCAATGCGCAAAGGGTGGATGCCATCTTTTCTTCACTCCAGCATTTGAATAACCAGCGCGAGGTAGGCTGCACCACGATGTAATCACCAGTCACGCCCTGCTGCTGCAACAGCAGCTCACCGGCTTGCCAGTCCTGTGCTTCATAGCTCATCGTTACCCGTTGACTGAGTGCCGGTAGGTTTAGGGGAGCCAACAGCGATAAATTCTGTTCAACGGTATGCTGATGAGCGTGATCGCTAACCAGCACTAGCCGGGTATGGCAGTGGTGCCAAAAAAAGCCACGACGTTTAGGAAAGTCGAAGGCTAGCCGGATACGTGCGCATGTCAAGCGCGTCAGGATAGCGCTGCGCCACTGATCGGCCAGATTGACCACCATATCGTAGCGCTGTGCTTTAAGCTGGCGCAACAGGCTCAGTTCATGGCGCAGATGCGCCAAGGTTCCTTGTTTTTTCCACTGACGGTCAATGGCAAAAATATTTGATAGTGCTGGATTACTCGCCAGTATCTCATGGGTTTCCTTATACAGCAGTACATCGATCTGTGCCTGTGGGTAGTTTTGTAGCAGGCTGCTGATGACTGGCGTGATCAGCAGCATATCGCCATAGTGGCGCAGTTTAACGATCAGAATACGCTGTACGGGTAGGTCAGAAATTAAGGCCGGCGCGTCGTTCATCATGAGTTGCTTTCAGGGAAACATGTTTGTGATTCTAAATGACCCGATCGCCTGTGGCTACTGTTGCTCCGCTTTGCTTTCTTATCAGGAAGGGGAACAAATGCCCCTCAACGTTATTCTAATCCGGTAATAAAGTCATTTGCCCTGGTGCAACAGCCTACGTAATATGATGCATTCTGTTGATCTCAGGTTGATATTCATGACTAAACCGGCGTTTCTCATTACTATTGATACCGAAGGTGATAATCTGTGGCAAGAAACGCGTATTTCCACCGTAAATACGCGTTTCTTGCCACGTTTCCAGTTGCTTTGTGAGAAATACTCCTTCAAGCCAGTGTATCTCACCAACTATGAAATGGCGTTGGATCCGGCCTATATTGAGTTCGCACGTGATATGATCGCGCGCGGTGCTGGCGAGATAGGGATGCACCTACATGCTTGGAACAGCCCGCCACTAGCTCCGCTGACCGACGATGATTGGCGTCATAAGCCATATCTAATCGAATATCCCGCCGGTCAGATGCGTGCCAAAGTCGATCATATGACCAAGCTACTTGAGGACACTTTCCAAATAAAGATGCTCAGCCACCGTGCTGGCCGCTGGGCCTTTAACGAATACTATGCATCGCTGCTGCTGGAATACGGCTATCAGTTAGACTGTTCAGTTACACCACGGGTTAACTGGCAGTTCTCGCCGGGCAACCCGCAGGGGGATGGCGGCACGGACTACCGCCATTTCCCTGCGCAGGCTTACTTTATAGATCCGCAAAATATCGCAAAGCCGGGTACTTCGACATTATTAGAGGTGCCAATGAGCATTCAGTACAAGCATTCGGCAATAATAAACATTTTTAAACAATGCTATGATAGGCTGCGAGGTAAGAAGCGTTCACCACCGGTGAACTGGCTGCGGCCCAGTGGCAAAAACCTGCACAAGATGAAAAAGGTGGTTGAGGTATCATTGGCACAGGGGCATGATTACCTGGAGTTTATGCTGCATTCCGCCGAGTTTATGCCCGGCGGTAGTCCGACATTTAAAACCGAACAGGATATTGAAGGGCTGTATCGCGATCTGGAACAGCTTTTTGACTGGTTGCGCCAGCGTACCGTTGGCATGACGCTGGCTGAATATTATCAGAGAAAAAAGATCTAAGCATCGATGAAAAAAAGTAAGATTGATACCGTCAATCGTTTCCTATATTTCTAAACCAGATTTTTTGGGAACTTAAAAGATGTAAATAGCCTGAATGCTGAGCGGTACTTTTTTGCAGCATTGTTATTTACTCCAGCACGGCGCTTGGCGACCTGATATTTAATATGCAGACTAGCTTTGTTGAATAAATCGAACATTTGGACGGCATGAGAATTAGATAAATCTCCTTCTGTCAAAATAGCGACATGGCGTGGCCAAGCAAAATTTCAAGATCACCAACTGGAAGGCTTACAACAACGCCTTTATCACTCGGGGTTCACTCACTTTATGGGTCGATGAAACGGCACTTCACCCCTGGGACTGCGAGGCAAAACCTTCTAGGCGTGGTCGCCAACAACATTATTCCAATATGGCAATGACAAGCGTCTTGATGATGAAACTGATTTTCGGCCTGACACTTTGCGCCCTTCAGGGCTTTGTCGATTCTATTTTCACACTGATGAAAGTGCCGTTGAACTACCTGGACTACACCTGCATCAGTAAGCGGGCGAAGTAAGTCAATGTCCCGTTTAAAACTCCAACGCCGGGTGCAATTGCGCACCTGGCTATAAAATACGGTCAGTGAAACGACGGATCTGGCGAAAACTACATTTGGCCGTAGATACAGAAACACATAAGGTCATCTGTACTGACCTTTACTTGAGCAATGTCACCGATTATGCCAGCAAGATTACCATTCAGGGGACTCTTTATTCCAAATCCAATTTATTCAACAAAGTCGTTGTGGCGCTAAAGGCGGGTGTGCGTTTGATCTATCTGGTGAATTGCACCAGCTGGCGTCTTTAGGTGCTGGATGCGTCCGAATATCCGCCGACATTCGGCGTGATGTAAGGTAGTGTGGGTGGGTCTTGATTGCCGGTATCTACGGCGCACTGCTGAAAGAGGTGGAGAGTGCGGAGGATGGTGTTTCCTTAGGCGTATCGGATCTACAGGTGAGGTTTAGGCTGCGTCCGGCAATTGTCCCCGTGAGCGCTGCTGGCGGTTATTTAAACGTGTAGCAAGGTCTAGGATGTAAGGTTGGATGGTCGAAATAAGCGGTGCGTCACCAAGAGACGCGTTTAAGTGACCCAGCCCTTCGGGGCGCGTCCCAAAAGCCCATACTCCGCTATGCCCGGCATCTTCCGCCTTGATACATGATTTTGGGTCTGCAACTCGGCCACGTCCCATAACGGGACCATAGTCTAGTGTGTATAATGCCCGCCGCAAAAGCGCACGAGGAACTATATAATGACTAAATATAGCGATCAATACTGGATCTGTCAGGCATTGCGGCTAGCTCTGCGCGCGCAGGAAGAAGGCGAAGTGCCGGTAGGAGCGTTGCTGGTGTTGGATAATCAGGTGATTGGCGAAGGCTGGAACCAGTTAATCGGCCGTCACGATCCCACCGCCCATGCGGAAATTATGGCACTGCGTCAAGGTGGGGAGGTCTTGCAGAACTACCGTTTACTGAACGCCACGCTGTATGTCACGATGGAGCCCTGTGTGATGTGCGCCGGCGCGATGGTGCACAGTCGCATTAGCCGGTTGATTTATGGTGCAGCTGATGAGAAAACTGGCGCTGCTGGTTCGTTGATGGATATTTTGCGCCACCCGGGCATGAATCATCAGGTGAAGATCGTCTCAGGCGTGCTGGCAGACGAGTGTGCCGCGATGCTGAGCCACTTTTTCCGCTTGCGCCGTAAGCAGAAAAAGGCGCTAAAGCAAGTGCAACGCGTGGGGAACAAACCGGATCAGTAGTAAATCAGCTATCCGGCGCAATTATCGGATAGGCTCTTCCCATTGCTTTCTGGTTAGCGGCTTCTTTCGATGCCCTCTTTTCTTTTTCTTGCAGATAACCAACCAGGCTAACCTGATAGCGGCGGATGTTTTCTGCATAGTTAGAAGCCTAGAGCTCACGCGCGTAATCGTAGGTCAGTTGCAAATGTTAACGCTTCTGAGTGAGCATTGGCAGGCGCTGTTTAACATCAAGCCAACTGTCAGGATTGCCCTGTTGCTATTTTGGTTAGTTTGCGGGCGTTCAGCACTTGGCACCAGCCCATGTAGTGAACGAAAGTTGGGTAGGATCACATCAGTAGCGGATAAAAAGGTTTTGGTATAAACGTAGTCAAAACTGACGACATGGCCGAAGATATTTTTCTTCCACTCGGGCCAGGGTGCTATCGTCCACATTCTGGTTGAAGAAGTCTAACATCGCCGCATATATGCTATCGTCATTACCGCGCTTCAGATACCAGGTGATCTGCTGTTCATCGGTGACATCAAACGCCACCGCCAGTTGCGGATGGAAGCGTTGCAATAGGGCAATAGTCACTGAATCGCCGAGGGTATAAGTCCAGCTTGACATCGGCTACCTATTCCAGCAGTTCCTTTGACGTGAGGTCGCTGGCAGTTTGCCATTTGAGATCTGCGAATTTATCCCGCATAAGCTGTTTCAGCGTGCTGATGTGCATGGAACCGGAGGCCTCCGCAAGCTTGCCTTTGATATCCGAGAAGCTTTTTAGCAGTTGGCGACCCAAACGGTACACTAATTGCTGGGAAACGGAACAGTAGGTTGGGCCAATGCGCGCATTGGCAAGGCGCTCTGGATTATAGTTCAGGCTGGCTGCCAGCAGATCGGCTTTATCGTCATCGAGGTCGTTAAACATATAGTTGATATTTTGCTGCGAGATAACTACCAACTTGATCCCAAGGTAGTTAGCGAAGTATTTCGCCCGCTTATAGTCAAGCCCCCGCACCATTTTTGGTGGTGAAATAGGTGAGAGGTGAGTTTAACGTGCTGATTCGCAACTCAGCGCGGGATTTGATCGCGGCTAGTTGCCCACTTTGGCCACCGTGCCAAGTAATGTTAGACCAACTGATGATGTACAATCCCACCTTTTCTTATAGTTAAATCACCAGTACCGGGGCACTTTGAGCAACAAAACGCCAACGTGTAACTTTATTGACATGCTATGACTACCTTATGAAGCAAATAGCTTTTATCAATAATCGCTATGCAAACGGTTTCTTCGCAGGCGCAGATTCTCTATAATCACGCGCGTTTTTCCCTATTTCGCTCAATGAATTGCTGAAGTCAGTGTCGTCAAAGACAAGAGAATTTTGATTATGGAAATACTGCATGGCTCGCCCGCTTTGTCGGCTTTTCGCATTACTAAACTGCTATCACGCTGCCAGGACGCTCAACTTCCGGTTAATGATATCTACGCTGAATACGTCCACTTCGCTGATGTGAGCGCACCGCTAAGTCCCGAAGAATACGCCAAGCTTCAGTGTCTGCTTAAGTATGGTCCTTCTCTCGCCGAACATGCCCCTGAAGGGTGCCTGCTGTTAGTGACACCGCGTCCGGGCACCTTTTCACCCTGGTCCTCCAAAGCAAGCGATATAGCCCACAACTGCGGTTTGCAGAAGATAGCCCGGTTGGAGCGCGGCTTGGCATTCTACGTCAAGGCACCCACGCTGACGGGGGTCCAGTGGCAGCAGTTCGCTGCCTTGCTGCATGATCGCATGATGGAAACCGTTTTTAGCGAACTGCAACAGGCTGAACAGTTATTCGCACACCATCAACCGGTGAGTTATCAGGTGATAGACGTAGTTGGCGAAGGGCGCAGCGCGCTGGAACAGGCTAATGTCGGGCTGGGTTTGGCGCTGTCACAAGATGAAATTGATTATATGCTGAAAACCTTTACCGCTCTGGAGCGCAATCCAACGGATATCGAACTGTACATGTTCGCGCAGGCCAATTCTGAGCACTGCCGCCACAAGATTTTCAACTCTGACTGGATAATTGATGGTGAACCGCAGGCGAAGTCGCTGTTTAACATGATTAAGAACACCTTCGAGCAGACGCCGGAATACGTGCTATCGGCTTATAAAGACAACGCCGCAGTAATGGAAGGCTCTCAGGTTGGCTATTTCTTTGCTACGCCGGAAAACAGTCAGTACGATTACCATCAGGAACATGCTCATATCCTTATGAAGGTGGAGACTCACAACCACCCGACGGCGATCTCCCCATGGCCTGGTGCCGCTACCGGCTCCGGCGGTGAGATCCGCGATGAGGGTGCCACTGGCCGTGGTGCCAAGCCGAAAGCCGGTCTGGTAGGTTTCTCGGTATCTAACCTGCGCATTCCCGGTTTCGAACAACCGTGGGAGCATGATTTTGGCAAGCCGGAACGCATCGTCACAGCACTGGATATCATGACCGAAGGCCCCTTAGGTAGTGCGGAGTTCAACAATGAATTCGGTCGTCCGGCACTGGTCGGGTACTTCCGTACCTATGAAGAGCAGGTCAACAGCCACAACGGTATCGAGCTGCGCGGCTATCACAAGCCTATTATGTTAGCGGGTGGTATTGGCAACATTCGTGCTTGCCATGTGCAGAAAGGGGAAATCACCGTCGGGGCCAAGTTGGTTGTGCTTGGGGGGGCGGCGATGAATATTGGCTTGGGCGGCGGTGCCGCTTCCTCTATGGCTTCCGGCCAGTCCGATGCAGATCTGGACTTTGCCTCGGTGCAGCGTGACAACCCAGAAATGGAGCGCCGCTGTCAGGAGGTTATCGATCGCTGCTGGCAAATGGGCGAGCAAAACCCTATCCTCTTTATTCATGATGTTGGCGCGGGCGGCTTATCCAACGCGATGCTAGAACTGGTGAGCGATGGTGGCCGTGGCGGGCGTTTCGAACTGCGCGACATCCTCAACGACGAACCGGACATGAGCCCGCTAGAAGTATGGTGTAATGAATCGCAGGAGCGTTACGTGCTGGCTATTGCACCAGCACAGATGGCACAGTTTGCTGCCATTTCCCGCCGCGAGCGTGCGCCTTATGCGGTGATCGGTGAAGCCACTGAAGACCAGCATCTGACGTTAAACGATCGTCACTTCGACAACCAGCCAATCAATATGCCGTTAGACGTGCTACTGGGCAAAACACCGAAAATGACGCGCGATGTCACCAGTAAACAAGCCAACTTCCAGGCACTGGAACGTGAGAACATCACCCTAGCCGATGCGGTAAAACGCGTGCTACATTTGCCGACGGTGGCGGAAAAAACCTTCCTAATTACCATTGGCGATCGCACCGTGACTGGTATGGTAGCACGCGATCAGATGATCGGCCCATGGCAAATCCCGGTGGCCGACTGTGCGGTCACCACTTCCAGCTTGGACAGCTATTACGGCGAAGTGATGTCGATTGGCGAACGTGCGCCAGTTGCTCTGCTAGACTTCGCCGCTTCCGGCCGCCTAGCTTTAGGGGAAGCATTGACCAACTTGGCCGCCACCGAAATCGGTGCGCTAAAGCGCGTGAAGCTTTCCGCTAACTGGATGGCCGCTGCTGGCCACCCAGGAGAAGATGCTGGCCTGTATGCGGCGGTGAAGGCAGTGGGCGAAGAACTCTGCCCGGCGCTGGGCATCACTATCCCGGTTGGTAAAGACTCGATGTCTATGAAAACCCGCTGGCAGGAAGGCAACGAACAACGCGAAATGACCTCACCGCTGTCGCTAGTGATTACGGCTTTCGCCCGTGTGGAAGATGTGCGTCACACCGTGACACCACAGTTACGCACCGACAAAGGGGATACCACGTTGCTGCTGATCGATCTAGGTAACGGCCATAACGCGCTGGGCGCAACCGCATTGGCGCAGGTCTACCGTCAACTGGGAGATAAGCCTGCCGATGTGCGTAACATAGCGCAATTAGCGGGTTTTTTCAACGGCATGCAGCAACTGGTGGCCGAGCGCGCACTGCTAGCTTACCATGACCGTTCAGACGGTGGCCTTCTGGTTACACTGGTGGAGATGGCGTTTGCTGGTCACTGTGGAGTTACCATCGCTATCAACGGATTAAGTGACGATGCTCTGGCGGTGCTGTTCAATGAAGAGCTAGGCGCGTTGATCCAGGTGACTGCCGCCCAGCTTGAGGCGGTGAAGCAGGTGTTCGCTCAGCATGGCCTTAGCGACAATATACATCACATCGGTAGTGTGCAGGCAGGCGATCGCTTAGTGATTAGCCAGAATGGCAAGGTGCTTTACAGTGAGAGCCGCAATACGTTGCGAACTTGGTGGGCGGAGACTACTTGGCAGATGCAGCGCCTGCGTGATAACACGGCGTGTGCCGATCAGGAACACCAGACCAAGCAGGATGAGCAAGATCCTGGCCTAAACGTGAAGCTTACCTTCGCACCACAGGAAGACATAGCCGCGCCATACATCGCGACGGGCGCTCGTCCGAAAGTGGCGGTGCTGCGTGAGCAGGGGGTAAACTCCCACGTTGAGATGGCGGCAGCATTCCATCGCGCTGGTTTTGATGCGCTGGATGTACACATGAGCGATCTGTTGGAAGGGCAGCGTAATTTGCAAGATTTCCACACGCTGGTGGCCTGCGGTGGCTTCTCTTACGGTGATGTGTTGGGGGCTGGGGAAGGATGGGCGAAATCGATCCTGTTTAATGATCGGGTTCGCGATGAGTTTGAGTTGTTCTTCCATCGTCCGCATACCTTGGCATTGGGGGTGTGCAACGGCTGCCAGATGATGTCTAACCTATGTGAATTGATCCCTGGTGCTGAACACTGGCCGCGCTTTGTTCGTAATTTATCAGATCGTTTTGAAGCACGTTTCAGCTTGGTAGAAGTGGCAGCTAGTCCATCGCTGTTCATGCAGGGGATGGCGGGTTCGCGCATGCCGATCGCCGTTTCTCACGGCGAAGGTCGTGTGGAATTACGCGATACGGCGCACCTGTCCACGCTGGAAAGCAATGGATTAGTGGCACTGCGCTTTGTCAATAATGTTGGCCAGGTAACAGAAGATTATCCAGCAAACCCGAATGGTTCGCCTAACGGCATTTCAGCCGTGACCAGTGCCAGCGGACGGGCGACGGTGATGATGCCGCATCCAGAGCGAGTCTTCCGCACCGTCAGCAACTCCTGGCACCCGGAAGAGTGGGGTGAAGATAGCCCGTGGATGCGCATGTTCCGCAACGCCCGTAAACAGTTGGGTTAAGCGGCTGGATATCGTAGTGGTATCAGATGGCGTAATCGCTTGCGCCCTTTTTACTGTGTGCATTCTGCGATAAAGACTCTTTTTTTTCTCTAAAAAAGGATATTTAACTATTTAATTTTAAATTATTTTGTGATGTTTAGTTTAGGTTGTTTAGATCTGACGACAAGCTGGCCATTCTTTCCAATGCCATGCGGTTCAGCCTGATTAATCCATTAAATAATTAAATGTTTTAAAATAAATATATTGATTCATTTTGTTAAAGTTGGCACGCTACATGCAATATCATTCCTGTTGCTCATTCTATTTTTTTATGATGATTGCTTATTCAAACCCCCCTAGGCCTCCGAATGATGCCTAGGGGCCTATTGTCCAACCAAACCGATAACAGCTCACGCAAGTGACTTTTTATCAAGCATCGTGTGATAGGTGGAGTGAGGCACCGTCTACTACTAACGGGGTGATGATAGCCTTAGTCTACTGCACCCAAGAAAGAGGTCACAGGGCATCCACGTTCTTGCATGCTCTGTGGCAGTTTTACCCCAGCTTCAATTCCTAATTTCTGCGCCAACCTTGTATTTATTCATGCCTATGCCCTTGACACAGCCAGGCTTAATTCCCGCATATCGCCTGACGGCTCGCGAATGCCGCGCTTCTCATTTTGGCGACAGCATCAAAATGCTGGCCGCTTAAGGGTATGTGTGATTATCCGTTGTTGGGCTTTTTTCTTATCGGCTAGTCAGTTAGCATCGGAACAGGTTTGAGAAGATGATAAGGTCACGTTGAAAAAATGGCGTTTATTTCCTCGCTCGCTGCGCTAATTGGTAATGATGGCATTTTTGCTGGTGCTGTTGCCACTGTTGCTATTGGCTTATCAGGCATACCAGAGTTTGGATCAAGCTTAGTGGGCAGGCGTCAGACATCAACCACACGACCTTAGCGGATGCGCGCCTCAGCGAGGCGCTGGTCAGTGTGGCGCTTGAGATAGAGCGCAGTTATCGCCAATATGGTGTGCTGGTTGATCCTACCTTGCAGCGACTGTACCAGAATCAGCGCAAGCAATAGTACCAGATGTGGAATGCCAACGCCCCTATTTTACAAAATAAACTTTATTATCCGAGGTTGCGTAATCTGCTGACCCAGCTAGCGGCGATCACATGCCAGAAGAGTGTGCCAGATAGCGGGGCTTCGGTGCTACTAGAGTCTTTCTCACATTATAACCCTGAGATGGTGTAGGCTACGCGTGCTGTGAGGTTTCCCCGTGGTCAGCAGTTGCAGCAAGCCATCGCCAAACGCTGCCAATTTTTGGGTTGGCAGAAGCTACTGTTGTTCCTGGTCAGCGTGCTGCTAGTAGGTGATATTTACTCGCATGATTATTGGATCAGTGAAAGCTGTAGAACGGATGATTAACCGCAGCTGCGTTCGTTGGCGCAGCTCATTATCTGGTTGAGCGAACTCCTGGCATGGCTGGAGTCGTAGCGCCGTGAGTTTTTGCGTCATCTTTTGCACGAACTGAAGATGCCGCTGGCAAGTATGCGTGAAGGTGCCAAATTGGTGGATGACGAGGTGGCGGGGCCGCTCACTAGTGATCAAAAAGATGTAGTGACTATTCTTGATCACAGTAGCAGACATCTGCAAAAACTGATTAATCAACTGTTGGATTACAACGGCAAGCTGGCCGCTGGCCCGTCTGAAAATGAGAACGTTCAGTTAATCGAGATGATTAAAATGGTGGTCGCTGCGCACAGCGTGCCAGCACTGACAAAAATGATCGGCACTGAGATCGCATTTGAAGCGGAGATTTGTTGGGCAGAGCCTAGGCTATTAATGCGTGTGCTGGATAATCTTTACTCAAATGCGGTGTACTACGGCGAGGGATCCGGTAATAGCCGGAAGCCGAAAAAACCATGATTTTTGAGCCTTTTTTCAGGGTATCCACCAACGAAAAGTGGCAGTTAAAAGAAGTGGGCTGGGGCTGAGCATCGCTAAGGATTGTATTCGCCTTATGCA
This sequence comes from Serratia symbiotica, assembly GCA_011754105.1. Classification (GTDB taxonomy): domain Bacteria; phylum Pseudomonadota; class Gammaproteobacteria; order Enterobacterales; family Enterobacteriaceae; genus Serratia; species Serratia symbiotica_E. The sequence goes on along the minus strand of JAAKDF010000003.1, from coordinate 7,643 downwards.
CGGTGACTTGAAACTAATTATCGTCGCTTATTTAGACGCATGCTTCCTCATCGAATTTCCATTAATAACCGCCGAGAATAAGTAATGTACACAGGGTCTAAATACCTTCGTCTACTACAGAACGAACCTTCGCTACATGCCATGCTGAAAGCGCTACTCGGCAAGCGCTCCATGTCTTTTTTAAGCGCCGCTTTTGTTATGCCGCTGCTGCTAACAGGCTGCGTGCCATACGCTACCAGCAATGACCTTAGCCAGCAGTAACGAGAAGCGATCCCTCGCATAAAAGTGGTGGATTACCGCCTGGTGGATTGCGATACCCTGTGTCAGTTGAACAAAACCCTGTGGCAGTTGAACGAAGAAGGGGCGCTGAATAACTCGCTGTACTGGCTGCGGGCTATAAGATTGTGCTGATCGCATGGGGTCAACTTAGACGCGAGCGCTAGCGAAAAACTTGTCAGACGACAGCGGGTTCGGCATTTTTAAGCAAAGCATTCTATTGGGCAGTGCCGAGGAGCCGACCACGGGTAAACGCCGCCAGATGATCGTTCGCTTGAACAGCGCATATTTGGCGTTACCAAACTTACTATCAGCGTTTGCAAGAAAGCGCCGATAATTGGATCGATACGCTGCATCAGTGATTGGCTCGCCTGCAAGCTGAGCTGCAAGAGACGTCACGCAAGCTGGAAAACATGACTGATATCGAACGCCAGCTTTCGACATGCAAACAGCTACAGGCAAAAATCCTAGAGAACAGCACCTTACAACTAAAAGCCGATAAAGGCCGATGCCATAGTTAATAACAGCGTTTCCGTTAGGTTCGCTGATCCAAAAAGCGCGCTGGAAAGTAGATTCGTCCTGCCAGTAATACCAGAAGATAACGCCTTGCCGCGCCCCCTGCCAATAACGGATTTCACGCGCAATGACAGCATGTAAATTCAAACTTTTGGGAATGCGCCTAATCAGCGAAGGTTTTCACGTTACCATCGCGGGGAAAGGCCAAGAAGCGTTGCGGTTGCTATCGCGTGAACAGATTGATTTGATGATAAGCGATCTACAGATAGACGAGATAGACGGCATGGCGCTGTTTGTAGAGATCCAGAAACATCAGCCGGGCATGCCTGTGATCATTTTGAATTGCACTATCTGCGCAAGCTGCTACAAATCACCAAAGGTGACGTGACCTAAGCCGCGCGTATAGAGTAGGCCTTAATTGCACGGAGTTCTATAAATTGCTATTGCGTTATGACCTGGATGCTAACGATTTTAAAGAATAATATTTTCTTGCTAGCTCCTGTCCATGTAGGCATCTCAACAAACCTGGCAGAATGATCTACACTCCGTCCTCTTTTATCGTGGCAACACCCACCATAGAACCCTATGTAATATATTAAGCGAGATGGTAAACAATGAGCAGATCACTGTCCATCGCATTGGCCCAGCTTAACCTGCTGGTCGGCGATATTGAAGGTAACACCGAACGTATGTTGCAAATCGCGCAAGAGCAGCAAGAGGCGTGCGCTGATCTAATCATGTTCACCGAACTGGCGCTGTGTGGTTATCCACCGGAAGATCTGCTATATCGCAACGATTTCTATCATCGCTGTGCCGCGCAGTTGCAGCGTTTGCAGCAGGCTGCGAGTAATGTAGCGATCCTGGTCGGCCACCCGTGGCGTGAAGGCGATAAGCTATACAATGCGTTGTCGCTGTTTTCCGAGGGGCGTTTGCTGAACCGTTATTTCAAGCAACAATTGCCGAACTATGGCGTATTCGACGAGAAGCGATATTTCCATGCCGGTAGCGAAACATGCGTGGTGGAGCTGAAGGGCTACCGTCTGGGCTTGCTGATCTGCGAAGATCTGTGGTTCCCGGAGCCGATTGACGCTGCCAAGGCTGCCGGTGCTGAAATGATCCTATCGATCAACGCCTCACCTTACCATTACGAGAAGCCTTACATCCGTAATACGCTGATGGTTGGTCACTGCCAGCGCACTCATCTTCCACTGGTCTACCTGAATCAGATCGGAGGGCAGGATGAACTTATTTTTGACGGCTGCTCCAAGGTATTTGACGCCGTTGGCAACATGACCCACTGCTTGGCTGCTTTTACCGAGCAGGTGGCTCAGCTTAAATTTAACAAGCTAGATGTGGTGCCGATGAGCGCACTTGCTACCCAGTTGCCTCAATTGGCTCAGGTGTATGCAGCACTGGTGCTGGCGGTACGCGATTATGTGATCAAAAATGGCTTCAATGGCGCGGTACTGGGGCTGTCCGGAGGTATTGACTCAGCACTGACGTTGGCGATCGCCGTCGATGCGTTGGGTAAAAATAGCGTGCAGGCGCTGATGATGCCATTTCGCTACACGGCAGATATTAGCATCGCCGATGCTAAAGAGGAAGCCGAAATTCTTGGCGTAAACTTTGACATTGTCTCCATCGAACCGATGTTCGATGCCTTTATCGGGCAGTTATCGCCGATGTTTGCTGGTACTGAACGCGAAACCACCGAAGAAAACCTCCAGGCGCGCTGTCGTGGGGTGATACTGATGGCACTATCCAATAAGCGCCGCAACATCGTGCTGACCACCGGTAACAAAAGTGAGATGGCAGTGGGCTACGCCACGCTGTATGGCGATATGGCTGGTGGCTTTGATGTGCTTAAAGACGTGCCGAAAACACTAGTATTCAAGCTGTCAGAATACCGTAACGGCGTTTCTTACGTGATCCCGCAACGGGTAATTGAGCGTCCACCTTCTGCAGAGTTAGCACCGGATCAACGCGATCAGGACAGCCTGCCGCCTTACAATATTCTAGACGATATCCTTGAGGGCTATGTCGAGGGCGACAAATCGGTCGCCGATCTAGTGGCCGAAGGGTTCGACGAGGCTATCGTGCGTCAAGTGATCCGCCTGGTGGACATCAATGAGTACAAGCGGCGTCAGGCTGCTGTTGGACCGCGTATCACTGCCCGTAACTTCGGCAAAGACCGCCGCTATCCAATCACATCGGGTTTTGGCCGTAAAAATTGGTAATGCAAGGGAGAAAAAAGGAAGATGAAAAAGATCGATGCGATTATCAAACCGTTCAAATTGGATGATGTCCGTGAAGCTTTAGCTGAAGTCGGCATTACCGGCATGACAGTGACCGAAGCGAAAGGGTTTGGCCGTCAAAAAGGTCACACCGAGCTGTACCGCGGTGCTGAATACATGGTCGATTTCTTGCCTAAAGTGAAAATTGAGATGGTAGTGGCTGACGATATCGTCGATACCTACGTGGAAACCATCATGCAGACCGCCCAAACCGGCAAGATTGGTGATGGCAAGATCTTCGTCTTCGATGTAGCCTGTGTAGTGCGTATTAGGACCGGCGAACAAGACGAAGAAGCGATCTAATGCTATTGTCTACCTAGCTCGGTCAGCGAGAACTTGAGTAGTTCTCGGCCTCTGTGTATTACCTCGCACGTCAAGAGGAGCGCAGAAGAGATGTGCGCGTTGTACAGCCAAAAAACTGCAATCCCATTCCGACTGCAACTGTGATGGCAAGATAACCTGCTGACCACTCTTTAGGTGGATGGCTGAATGCCTAGCCGCCGCGCCGGGGGGCTACGGCTGGGCATTAAACGACTATTAGGACACTGATCTGATGGCTATTTACGGGGTAATGGGGGCAGCCGGGTTGCGTTGATAACCGAGCCGTTGGCGCAGGATATGCGCAGGCTGCAACAGAAATAATGACATGGCGCAGTTTGTCAACCGCGCCCCGATTGATTACAGCATTTTATTCGGGTCAAAGCCATTCATAGTGGATACGTTGAGCCTCCACACCCATAGTGCATTTGCGGGTTGCTAAGCGCGCCACTCAGGGCATTAAGATCCATCAATCCCTGGCGGTGATAGTCGTGTCCTTCCACATCGCCTGCGCCTAGTTGGCGATACCAAATATGGCATGCGCCAGGCTATATTTGCCACTGCGCTGGCAAAGGCGTGAATGGAACCGTTTTCTTCCTTGTGTAGCCAGTGGCTTTCCGCCTGATGCTAACTGTCGTGCAAGGCATGCAACATGTTGAGCATCGGCGTCTGGCCAGCGCCGACGGAGATCCGCGCGATCGGCGTTTCCACTTCGGTTTCAAGAAAAAAGTCGCCGGGCGGCGGGGTAATATAAATCACATTGATTCAGATAGTTGGACACCTTAGCCTGATGTTCACGCTTGCACGAGATGCGATAAAATTGCCATTTGGCGCGGTGTTCAGCGATTACTGGCAGATTTCTTGGTAATCCAGGCTGTCGTGCTTGATGTAGACTGCCAGATACTGGCCAAATTTGAAGTCAACTACCTGGCGGCCATCGACCGGTGCTGGCTCAAGGCTGCAAATTACGTTGCTCTGCGGCTATCTTTTGCCGATGCAAAAGACGCGTAGATTGCGCCAACCTCCGTTATCGGTCTCGTTTTGCTGATAAATTTGCGCTTCACGCTGGATAAACATCTTGGCTAGCACGCCATATGCTTTGCCCTAGGTGTCCAGCACTTCCTGACTTGGGATGAACATTTCGTCTAGCGTAGCCAGCAGGTAGCTGCCGCCAATATTATACTAATCAGGCTGAATGTTGTAGCTGGTATGTTTTTGTGCGATGCGCTCCATTGATGGCAGCAGCAGTGCCAAGTTTTCGATATTATTGGCATAGGCGCAGACGGCGTCTCTTGTGGAATCCTGTGCCAATCGTTTGCGTAAAAACCTCTGTTAAGCCATATCCTGGCTAGCCATATCCTAGCTAGAGGGAAACAGTTTACACTGTGGTTCAGTATCCAAATGGGGTGTCATTGTGTGATTTTTTAGTTAGCCGATTTAAGTTAGGAGATGCCGGATGTTAAAACGTGAAATGAACATTGCCGATTACGATGCACAACTGTGGCGTGCAATGGAGCAAGAAGTAGTGCGTCAGGAAGAACACATCGAGCTGATTGCGTCTGAGAACTATACTAGCCCGCGCGTCATGCAGGCTCAGGGTTCACAACTGACCAATAAATACGCTGAAGGATATCCAGGCAAGCGTTACTACGGCGGCTGCGAATATGTTGATATTGTTGAGCAATTAGCTATTGACCGCGCAAAAGAACTGTTCAGCGCAGATTACGCCAACGTACAACCACACTCTGGATCCCAGGCTAACTTCGCTGTTTACACTGCGTTGTTGCAACCAGGCGACATTATTCTGGGTATGAACCTGGCGCACGGCGGTCACCTAACCCACGGCTCTCCGGTCAATCTATCCGGCAAACTGTACAACGTGGTGCCTTACGGCATCAACGAAAAAGGCCAGATCGATTATGACGATCTGGCTAAGCAAGCACAGGGCCACAAGCCAAAAATGATCATCGGCGGCTTCTCTGCTTTCTCCGGCATCGTCGATTGGGCAAAAATGCGTGAAATCGCTGACAGCATTGGCGCTTACCTGTTTGTTGACATGGCACACGTTGCTGGTCTGATTGCCGCAGGTGTCTATCCGAACCCCGTGCCGCATGCACACATCGTTACCACTACCACCCACAAAACCCTGGCAGGCCCACGTGGTGGCCTGATCCTAGCGAAGGGTGGCGATGAAACATTGTATAAGAAATTAAACTCGGCAGTATTCCCTGGCAGCCAGGGCGGCCCACTGATGCATGTGATCGCCGGCAAAGCGGTGGCGCTAAAAGAAGCAATGGAGCCAGCGTTCAAAATTTACCAGCAGAAAGTGACCGACAACGCCAAGACGATGGTAAAAGTGTTTCTACAACGCGGCTATAAAGTTGTTTCCAGCGGTACCCACAACCACTTGTTCTTGCTGGATTTAGTTGACAAAAACTTGTCCGGTAAAGAAGCTGACGCCGCTCTGGAACGCGCAAATATCACCGTCAACAAAAATAGTGTGCCAAACGATCCGAAAAGCCCGTTTGTGACTTCTGGCGTGCGTATTGGCACCTCAGCGGTGACGCGCCGTGGCTTCAAAGAGGCTGAAGTGCGTGAACTGGCCGGTTGGATCTGTGATGTACTGGACAACATCAACGACGACGCCACCATCAAACGAACCAAGCAGAAAGTGTTGGATATCTGCGCCCGCTTGCCGGTTTACGCATAGTTATACCCTCACAGTGAAACTACCTCGGTGCTGAGTAAATAATTGTTAACAGACTCAGCACCATATTGGGATCGGTTGTAGCGAGATAGTTATTTGTGGCATCCCGTGCTGCGTGCTTTGCAAGTGAGCGCGCTCTATGTAAATTTTGTTTTACCGTTTCATTTCTGGGGAGCCATTCTCTCCCCTTTTAGCATACAGGAAGATGTCTAGTCCGCAGTATTTTCATCGATATTAGATATGAGCGCCGCTTTTATAACAGGGTGAACATCCTTTGACGATGAAGTTACATGGTGCTCTAGTTGGGGTATGCCTATTGTTCAGTGCCAACGCTGCTGCTCACCCGTACAGCTTTATTGATATGAACACTATCTTTGTAGTTAAGAGTCAACGGATGGTAGGGTTGAAAATAGTATGGGTAATAGATGAAATCACTTGAGGGGATTTTCTGTATGATGCGAATAACGCTAAAAGCGATTCAGTCGTTTGGAAAAACATGGCGGCGCAAGTCATAGCCAACCTACTAGGCCAACATTCTTTTACCGATATTTATCGAAATGGCAAACAGGTGAAATACCTCAATTTGCCGACTGAATACTACCTATCGCGGCGGGGTAATCAGGCGGTGCTGGAATTTGTACTGCCACTAGCCGAGCCACAACCGCTTGTGGGTAAAGCCTTTGAGATCTCAACCTACTATTCTAGCTACTTTGTTTATATAACATATAAAGGTCCAACTGCGTTGCACCTACCATTGGCAATGGCGGAGTAGTGCAAGCTCAGCTTGATAACGGTGTTGTTGAATAAATTGGATTTGGAATAAATATTCCTCTGAACGGGCATCTTTCAGGCAACGCGTATACTTTCTGGCATACAGGCGAGCGTCATCTTGTTTAATGCATAGATCATGTCCATAGCCTCTGTAACTTGCTCATTATAATCTCGCAGCGACAGGTGATCACTAAATAGCTGCTTTACTCTGTACATCGCTGTTTCGTCTATCGAACGTCGGTGATAAACTGTTATAATTTCCATCGTGTGTTGTCTCCGGTAAGGAGCTAGTTCACTACCGCTTGATTTCGGTCTGCAGTCTGCACAGTCTGCCGACTAATAACGGGCTCCTCTTCTGGGCGGTATTAACGCCCTGATCTTTTGCGCCTTAACTCATCATCACTCACTCGCCTATCGTAAGCCCCATCCGCCGAGGATACTTTGATTTTAGGTACGTCTGACGGATGAGACCTGATAAGACTTCCGTATTGGTAACATTGCTTAAGGAAAGATCAGCATAGATGACCTCATGTGTCTCTGTATCTACGGCCAAATGCATTTTTCGCCAGATCCGCCGTTTTCCCTGACCGTGTTTTATAACGAGGTGCGCAATTTCACCCGGCGTTGTGGTTTTAAACGAGACATTAAAGAATTACGCCTGCTTACTGATGCAGGTGTAGTCCGGGCAGTTCAACGGCACTTTTATCAGTGTGAAAATGGAGTCGACGAAGCCCTGGATGGCGCGAAGTATAAGGCCGAAA
>JAAKDF010000002.1 GCA_011754105.1 Serratia symbiotica | reverse complement strand
ATCAGAATCGGTGCCGAACATAAAGGGAAATGGTGCGGGAGGCGAGACTTGAACTCGCATACCTTGCGGTGCCAGAACCTAAATCTGGTGCGTCTACCAGTTTCGCCACTCCCGCAAAACATGGTGGCTACGACGGGATTCGAACCTGTGACCCCATCATTATGAGTGATGCGCTCTAACCAGCTGAGCTACGTAGCCCTTTTTTTGCTTTGCCTTCATTAGCGTTGCGGGGCGCATTATGCGTATATGGCCGATTTGCGTCAACAATTTTTTTCCCGATAAAGTGGGCAGAAAGGTCTTTTGTCCTGATTGTGAACATTGTAGTGAAAAATCACCATATTAAACAGTTGATGTTAGCTAACATCAACTAAAAGGCAAGACAGCAAGCTCGCCTGGATGATAAACTGCAGTGTGGTTTAGTTGTAGGCAGCCTGGTGTATCCCCTACTGCACGGCCAGAAGGATCGTCCATATTTTTGAGCGATTTGTCCCACTCAATGGCCTTAGCCAAAGAGCAGGTGACTGATGAGCAGTCCGGCACACATTTAGCTGCGCTGGGTAGGGGGAACAACGCCTCAAAAATTTCACGATACAGTTAGCCTTTTTTTGAGGTTAGCGTATTGTATGGAAAGCAGAAACTCGCGGTTACGAGCAGTTGTCTGAATATGGCCGATCTCGCCAACGTTACCGTTGTTGCTTAGGGAAAACTTGCCATTAACGATAATACCGGCACTCGTGCTGCGATGCAGGCGCACCAGGATCTAGTCCTCTGCCGCTTTCAGTGCCACCAGCGCCTTGGTGTGGCTGGTCAACATAATCATCACTTCTTCTGCGTCAAACAATGTCCCTACGCCAACGGTCAGCGCATATTTTGGCGCCAGGCTAACATCGCTGCCAAAGAAGCGCGAGTTTGTGATGCTGGTGTCCTCAGTCAGAATTTTGATACGGGTTCGTTAAACGCGATATGGGCATCAACGCCAACGCCGCCCATGAAAAGGTTAATTTTACCACAAGGTTTGGTCTTTTCTTCGTACCGATGGTACTCGGCGTCGACATCTGCGGCATTGCCGTTTAGCAGGTTGATATTTGCGCCTCGGATATCAAATAGCTTCCCGTTTACTTCTGTGGCAGGCCAACGTATTCATCCATGTTGCATGTCACAATATTCTTAGAACATGCTTAAAGCTTACTTCACCTGCTTTGTACAGCGCAATCAGATTCTTATAGGATACCAGTGGTGTGCTACCGGTTGGCAGGCCAAGGACCAATGGGCGCTCTTTAGGGGGATTGAATCCGTTGATTCGTTGAACGATATGGCGTGCTGCTCAGTTGCCGACTTGTGCATTATCTTTCAGTGGGATAAGTATCATCTATCACCTCTTAAGATAAGTAAAATAATAAAGCTATACTGTGCGAGCCCGGAGTAAAGGTTAAGAACCTGTCCCATTAGGCTATTTTATTTGCTATTTTTGTCCTAGTTAGTGCTCACCGTACTCTACGGACCCCTATATGCTGCGATTTTTGCGCATTGTCCTTATGATTGCTGGCTGCAACAATATACGCGTACTGGGTTAGGCGCTAAAGCCTAACCCAGATATCTGAATTTACACGGCATCGTTCATCGTGTTTTTTTATATCATAAATTAAGTTGTGTTATATGGCGAGCATTATGGAAGTTAAAGATGATTTTAAAGTGATATTAATCACAAATTAGGAGGTTATGATTTGCAATGCGAAATATTTTTACTCTTCACAGCAGTGGTAGGTACCATGCTTTTTTTCTCTAAAAGAGAGAAAATCTCTAATAAATGATCGAAATATTCTTCGTCTGTGAACAATGTAGGGTAAAAAAGTAAATATTCTTAATTAGTTGAAAAAGGCAGGGCGCGCGCTGATGGTGACGGTGGCCACGCTGCCTGCAGCTGCCATCTTGATGGAGATCGGGTACTGGACTGACCATGTCGGCTGTGGCAACGTTCTCGCTGCTTTCCTGCTTAAATCCGGATCTGCCATTATCAATCACATGTCGGTATTATTTGTCGTTGGCATGTCCAAAGACAAGGACGGCGCAGCTGCTATGACCGGATTTGTCGGCTTCCTAGCGCTGACTACTCTATGTTTGCCTGCCGCCGTATCAAGGATTTAGAAAATTCCCCTCGATCATATTCCCATTGCGTTCGGTAAAATATCAGCGCCAGCAAGTCTATCGACGCTGGTAATGCAGTGGCTGGCATTACCGGCCGTTATTAAGCGGTTTTTTTCCAAAGCATGATGTTCGGTGTCCTGCATTTTGCTGAAACAAACGGTTGTTTCAGAACGTGGCTTGTTGGAACATAGGTGGTTATGTGTAGCGCTTTGCATTGAGGAATAATGAAATGAGTGAGGCTGAAGCCCGCCCAACCAATTTTATCCGTCAGATCGTTGATGAAGATCTAGCGTCAGGGAAACATACGTCGATACATACCCGTTTTCCGCCGGAACCGAATGGCTATCTGCATATCGGTCATGCTAAATCCATCTGCCTGAATTTTGGCCTCGCCAATGATTACCAGGGACAGTGCAATCTGCGTTTCGATGACACCAACCCGGTGAAAGAAGACATAGAATTCGTAGAGTCGATTAAGCACGACGTCGAGTGGCTGGGCTTTAGGTGGAGCGGCGACATCCGTTATTCCTCAGATTATTTTGCTCAACTGTACCAGTATGCAGCTGAACTGATCACCAAAGGCTTGGCGTATGTCGATGAACTGTCACCTAAGCAGATCTGCGAATACCGTGGTAGCCTGACAGAGCCGGGCAAAGATAGCCCATACCGTGGCCGCAGCGTGGAAGAGAACCTGGCGCTGTTTGAGAAAATGCGCCGAGGCGAGTTCGCTGAAGGTACTGCCTGCCTGCGTGCTAAGATTGACATGGCTTCAGCGTTTATCGTCATGCGAGACCCTGTGCTGTACCGCATTAAGTTCGCCGAACACCACCAAACCGGCAATAAGTGGTGCATCTACCCGATGTATGATTTCACTCACTGCATTTCCGATGCGCTAGAAGGTATCACCCACTCTTTGTGTACCTTGGAGTTCCAAGATAATCGCCGCCTGTATGACTGGGTGCTAGATAACATCACTATCCCATGCCACCCGCGTCAATACGAGTTCTCACGACTCAATCTTGAGTACGCCATTATGTCGAAGCGCAAGCTAAACCAACTGGTGACGGAAAAGCACGTTAAAGGCTGGGATGACCCGCGCATGCCAACCCTATCTGGTCTACGTCGCCGTGGCTATACTGCTGCTGCTATCCGTGATTTTTGCCAGCGCATTGGCGTGACCAAGCAGGCCAATAACGTCGAAATAGTGGCACTGGAATCCTGTATTCGTGACGATCTGAACGAGAACGCGCCGCGCGCCATGGCCGTGCTGGAACCGGTGAAAGTCATCATCGAGAATATGGGCACAGTGGAAGAAATGCTCACTATGCCTAATCACCCGAATAAACTTGAGATGGGCAGCCGTGAGGTTCCATTCAGCCGCGAGATTTATATCGATCGCGCTGACTTTCGCGAAGAAGCTAACAAACAGTACAAACGTCTGGTGTTGGGCAAGGAAGTACGCCTACGCAACGCTTACGTGATCAAAGCCGAGAGGGCTGAAAAGGATGCAGTAGGGAAAATCAAGACTATTTTTTGTAGCTACGATGCCAGGACGCTGAGTAGAGATCCGGCCGATGGCCGCAAGGTGAAAGGTGTAATCCACTGGGTTTCCGCTGCTCACGCATTGCCAGCAGAAATTCGCTTATACGATCGCTTGTTCAGCGTGCCTAACCCGGAGGCGGCAGATTTTTTCGCCACTATCAACCCAGGATCCCTGGTGATCAAGCATGGGTTTGTCGAGCCGAGCTTGGCGGCCGCACAGCCGGAGAAAGCCTATCAGTTCGAGCGTGAAGGCTACTTCTGCGCTGATAGCGGTTGCTCTTCGGCCGATCACCTGGTGTTTAACCGCACCGTTAGCCTGCGTGATACTTGGGCAAAAATCGGCGCCTGAGCTTTACCCAGGTAATGTATTGAAAGCGCAGTTTTTGCTGCGCTTTTTTATTTCTGTTGTCGCCTAGGATTTCCTTTGATGCGTATTCCTCCGCTGTTTTAAATTCTTACTTGCGGTTTTTATGATCAGCTAATTTATATGATTCATTGTTTATATAATACTTTAAATTATTTTCGCGACGCGAATTAACTTAGTGTGAAAAACGCTTTCCTACTTTTTATAGTTGAAAGAATTAGTCAATCTCTGATTGACCTGATATGGATATTTTTTCTTATCCTACTAGATTTTTCATCCATAATCCTATGTGATAAGGTTCGCAACGAAATCTCATCGATATTTGATCTTTATCATATTTTGATGAATTGCTCTTATTTTTTTACTTAATAATTCGCATAGCAAAAAATAGGCTGTTTGCAGCAATAAGTGCTATGGGCGTCAAGCTGCTGCCATATTTTACTAGGTTAGTTTTTTATTAGCGGTTATACAGGACAGGGCGGTGGGAAACACCGGCGATGGCAACTTTTAATATTAAGCGCCTATGCTAGTAGACGTGTATTGTTTCCTCCTGTCTGGGCAAAAGACAGCGCATAAAAACTTGCGCCTTACAGGGAATGAGTGAGGAAGAGGTGAGGTACTTCCCTGTTACGCGTTGCTCTCTCTCTTGCAGGAAAGCGTAATCTACTGCCTCTTTTATGGCTTATTGCCTCGCGTTCCCGTCTATTTTAAGCCGGATGATGTTTCTTGTGCATACCCAACACAAAGTAACATATGCTGACACCCGCCAATAAAATGGCCCCGACCAACAGAGAAAAGCGTGTATCCGGGTTGATCCCCATACCAACCAGCACGCACAGGAGAAAAGTGATGGTCAAATAATTCATATAAGGGAATAGGATAGACTTGAAGCTGTGGTTTTTGATCGCTTCTTTATCATAGGAGCGGCGAAAGTATAGCTGGCTGATCAGCACAACAAACCACGGCACCATACCCGGCAAAATACTGGCACTATAGACGTAAACGAATACCTGCTGCGGATTAGGAATGATGTAGTTCAGCACAGATCCCACCAACAAGCAGACAATGGTAACGGCAATACAGTTCACTGGCACGCCGCTGGCGGAAAGCCGGGTTAGCGCAGCCGGTAGTTGGCAGTTTTTGGCCAACGCGTACAACATGCGGCCACCGCTATACATGCCGCTGTTACAGCCGGAGAGCGCAGCAGTCAGCAACACAAAGTTAATAATACTGGCAGCAGCCACGATGCCAATCTTGGCAAAGGTCAGAACGAACGGGCTACCGGCGGTGCCAATGCCGTTCCACGGGAAAAGAGTAACGATGACGAAAATAGCACCGACATAGAAAATCAGGATACGCCACAGGATATTATTGATTGCACGCTTCAGCGTGACCTGCGGTTTTTTGGCCTCTCCAGCGGTGATGCCTACCAGTTCAACCCCTTGATAAGACGCGACTACGATACAAAGCGCGAACAGTAACCCTTTCCAGCCACCAGCAAAGAAGCCGCCGTGATCCGTCAGGTTGGCAAAGCCAATCGGCGCACCGTCGTTGCCAAAGCCAAAAAAAATCACCCCCAGCCCAACAAGGATCATCACGATTATGGTGGAGACCTTAATCATGGCGAACCAAAACTCCAGCTCACCGTATAGTCGCACCGCTACCAGGTTGGCCAACGCCACCATCGCCACGGCAGTCAACGCTGGTACCCACTGAGGTATCTCTTGGAACCAAAACTGCACATAAACCCCAATGGCAGTGATCTCCGAAATACCGACGGCTATCCACATAAACCAGTAGCACCAGGCAGTCAGGTAGCCGAAGTAAGGGTTCATATATTTATGTGCATAAACGGCGAATGAACCCGCCACCGGCTCTAAGAATAACATCTCGCCCATTGAACGCATAATGAAGAAGACGAATATCCCGGCGATGATATAAGCCAGCAGCACTGATGGCCCCGCCCATTTCAACGTGCTCGCAGATCCCATAAACAGGCCAACCCCGATGGTCCCCCCCAAAGCGATCAGCTCGATATGCCGGGCTTCAAGCCCCCGGTGTAGTCCTTGCGTTTTTTCTTTGTAGGCCATAAATCCTCAATAATTTTCGGGTGGCATTTGTTTGCCGATGATGACCGATAGTGATGGTTTTAGTTTACAATGGCAATATTACGACGAGTAAACGTCGTTCAGTACTATCGCGCATTAGATGCCAGTGTGCAGGGATAATTTACGGGCTTTATCGTTTCGCATTCTACCGCTATAAGCAAACCGCAATTTAAAACTTTATGAAATAAAGGAAGGTAACTTTAGGGCGGAGGGTTATATTTGTTAGCTAAATCGTTGCTTACAATTTATCATTGTAATAGTAGCCGATAAATTTTAGCAGCTTCAGTTGGCGGCGAATACGGCTAGGTTGGTTGAGCAGCCGATAAAGCCAATCCAGACCCAAATTCTGCCAAACCTTGAGCCGCACGCTTCACATGACCAGTGAAAACGTCATAGGTGCCGCCTAAGCCAATGCCTTGATCAACCCGGCAGTGTTAAAAAGCCAGTACAGCAACTTCGCTAGCACCAGACAGGTGCCAAAATGATACCGAAGAACTACCACGCGTGAAACGAACGAATCAACAACTTCACGCGCTAATACGATTATATTGAACACTGAGCTGAAGCAGAAGCCATGCAGCATGGCTGCCTTGTAGCAGTTTGTCTCAGTTTTACCCCTCTCGTACAACCAGTCAAACCATTTGATAATAATGCTGACCAACACAGCAACCAGCGGAATAAACGGCCCTCCCCATCCCCCCATCACCACCAGCGAGCTGATCAGCGTTGGGGGGATATAACCAGGCCTGAATAGTTGTCCAGTACTTCCCAGGTAAAGTAGTTAGCGGATTTTAGCACTACATCTTGTCGGCTTAGCCACAGCCAGGACGTGATAAAGACGTAGAAGTCACGCACGATCGGCGCTAACCCTTGGTAATCTATCTTGTTGTAATTTTGCAGTAGTAGCGCTAAATTTTCCCACGGCGAGAAGGTATCGCGCGTCAAGTACAGGAATGTGTAAAACGCCTCAGAACCACTGACATCCAGGCTATAGCGTTTTAACGACAGCCAGAACATGCCGACAATGCCGATCCTCCCCGCTACCGTCAATATCCACAGCGTGATCCAGCCGCGTACAATGCCGATACACAGGAACACAGCGAAGGCGATAAGAATATTGGCACGGGTGCTACCGACGATCACTTAAGTCAAGGCGCCAAACGCCACTGTCGCTACTAAAAGAAGCACCAGGTGCGCCGATCATGCCGCAAGAAATACACCACCAGCATCGCCGGGATGATGGCGTAGGCGATACCCATCTGAATAAACGCTATGCCGACATAATCGGTATGGCAGAACAGCCCGATGCTGATGGGTTTAGCGGCGAACAGGAATACCAGCTCCAGGCACGGTAGCGCAGCCTTAAATTTAGTCGGATAGGCCTAATCATTCACCGCTATAAGAACCTTCCTGGCCGCGATGCCACCAGCTCTCATGGTGCAGATACCAGGAAAATATTTTGCGGATACCGCTTTCAAAGGTCTTCTGCAGTCGCTACCCTAGATCTCGATCGATCTTCCCGGAGTTAATAGTGTAATGCATATCGTGACCATTGCGATCCTTGACGTAAGTAATCAGGTCGCAATAGTTTGCTACGCCCTGGTGTTTGTTCGGTGCCAGCTCTTTTAAAAGATCGCAAATGCTGTACACCAATTCACTATTCTTGTGCTGGTTATGGCCCTTGATATTCTAGGTTTCCCCCACCATGCCGATGGTAACCATCTAGTACAACACGCGCGCATGATCTTCCACATACAGTCAATCACGCACCTGTGCGCCATCGCCGTATACCGGCAGTGGCTTGCTAGCCACTGCATTCAGGATAACCAACGGGATCAGCTTTTCAGGGAGTGATAAGGGCCATATTTATTGGAGCAATTGGTTCGGTAAGAATATGTTGGAAGCGTAATCCCAGCTTCTTCTTTGCAATCATTGGCTGCCAATAATGGCGTGCTGCTTCCAGCATGGTATAAATGCCGAGCACATTGGTTTCAATAAACGCCGCAGGGCCATCAATGGAACGATCAACATAGCTTTCCGCCGCCAGGTGCATCCCCTTGTCTGGCTGATAATCAGCAAACACCCGATCCAGCGCCATGCAATCACAAATATCCACCTGCTCAAAAGCATAGCGCGCGTTATTAGTCACTGGCGCTAGCGACTCAAGGTTGCCAGCATAGGTAAGCTTATCAATCACTACCACGCTATCGGTGGTTGCATTGGTAATATTCTTTACCACTGCTGAACCGATAAATCACGCTCCGCCAGTAATCAGGATACGTTTCAAAGCCACACTCCTTTAGTATCAATAATCCATGTTTATTTTATCTCTTCTGGTTTAATGGCCTTAAATTGCTGGTGATCGACCAGCATCACCAGTACATCCACCTGAAGCAGTGCGCCATCCATGTTTTTCAGAGTGACATTGCCCGCCAACGATTTCGGCAGTTGCTCAATATAGGGTTCCATTACCAGGGTCGCCCCCACATTCCAGTTGGCGATCATATGTACCACACCCACTGCTGGGCTTTCTCGTAGATCGTCGATATTCAGCTTAAAAGCTAAGCCAAAATAGGCGATGTGCACCTCAGAAGCACACTTGCCAGTGGCCACCAAACAATCCGCCGCCTTCACAAAATCAACCACCCAACGAGGTTTACCGTTATTTACCAGGCTGGCAGTATAGATCAGGTGATTCTGTTGCGGAGCTTGCTATACGATAAACCACAGATCGACAGCAATACAGTGACCACCTACGCCAGGGCATCGTTGTAGGATATTTACCCGTAAGTGGCGGTTCACTAATGAGATCAGTCCCCATACGTTGATGCCCTGATAAGTACAAATCAATGATAATTCATTTGCAAAATAAATATTTACATCACGGAAACTATTTTCCGGAAGTTTATACATCTCTGCGGTACGCGAATTAGTGAGTACGCACTCACCTTTGAGGAAAATCTTGTACAGTGCGCTGGCATGTTCGGCACATTTTGGCATTATACCGCCAATGACACGGTCATTTTGAATCAGCTCAACTGTCACTTGCCCAGGTAGTACAAGCTCCAGATAGTATGCGATGTTTACATTAGCTGCTTCACCAACCTACTGCGGGAAGCTGAAATTACGCCGCGCTTGCGCCAGCTACTGCGCCATCTGTTTAGTAGCGCCCACCAGTGAGGTAGATTCGAGGATCACCAGATCGCCTTACTTTAGCACCGGTGTCAGAGATTTCGCTGCCGCCTCAACATAGGACAGATCCGGCTGATTATCGTCTTTAAAAGGCGTTGGCACCGCGATCAAAAACTCGTCTGCTGACAGCGGTTTAGTCACCGCCTGTATGAAGCCTGCGTTAACTGCATTCTTAACCACGTTGTCCAGATCGGGCTTTACGATATAGATCGCGCCACGGTTAATGGTGTCCACAGCATGCTGGTTGACATCTACGCCCACCATTTGCTTCCTGCGGGAAGCAAATGGTGCCGCCGTTGGCAGACCGATAGAATCCAGGCCTATAACCGAAATAGTGTTAAAATTATATCATTAACTGATTACTCTTTAGCGTTGCTAGGATACGTTGACAAGCATGCCCTAGGGATCACTCGCGCATAACCCCACTTCCACATGCCCAACCGCGATACACTGATAGAATACCGCCAGATCGGTTAACCTCAGGTGTACCTGCGAATTGGACGTTTACGCGCTGATTAGCTAATTATAATATTACTTTTTATGCGCAGGGCAGCGGCTCCAAAGTAATGCCTGCGTCAACCAAAGCGTCCATTGCGCCCCACAGAATCAGCTAAAATACCCGCCGATAACTATCATGTTTCACCAGTTATTCTGGCGTGCGTAAATAATGGTAATTTTGAAACTTTTTGTCCAATGCTGGGCAGACGCTCAGTGTTGTCAGCATAGCTCGATTCTGGTCGTAATCCAGATATTGGGCTGGGCCAGTGGCTTGCAATCATTCCAAACATGCTTGTAGCATTGGCTTATCCAAAAGGGAAAAATCGGAATCTGGCAACTATTCAGCTTGTGTGTTAGTTGTCTTCAGGCGTTTGATTCCCTGTTTTTCAGTAATTTTCAGTGCCTGCTGGAGGGTGTTCAGCTCGCGTTACTAGACTGCTTCCGCTACTGTTTCCGCTATGGCTTCTTTATGTTTGACCTGCGTCTTTAGTTAGGTGACACGCGCAGCCCAAGTGCCTTGTATCTCTTTATTCAGATTTGAAGCAGCACGCTGGCTGGCGAAAGCTACATATTAGCAGCAGCAGGTGGTAAGCATCTATTCGCTGCCGTTTACGCTGTCATATTCACGCTGTCGCATGGCGTCTTTTTGTCGTCATGCGGCGTGAAACTTTATATTATTGATCAACTCGTCGAGCGTAGGCGCATCAGCACGAGTTACCCCTTCCTGGCGTTGTTTGTAATAATCTCCTTGCAACCAGAAATCACGGCTCGTAGCTTAAGACGCCAATTGCATAATGAATTTATTATAAGCTACTTCAGCAATGCCCAATGGTTCGTGGGCGGCGGATGGCAAGGCGCGTAAATTCAAATTACGTAGGAACTCAGGACCTGCTGCTGTGAATAATAACCTCCTAGCGCATTTACTTTTGGCCGATCAGTGATGTCGACTGCACTCCATTCTTGTTTAATCAGATAAGACACTATTAGTACAACCGCTGCAAACAACGCCTCAATATAGATAATCCATAGTTTACGGCACTACAAAGTACGATACAGGCCAACAGATATTAAGTTCGTTATCCATCGCCTGGGTAGTCTTTTAAGACTTTTTTTCTGGATTTATTACTGCTCACAAGCCTCTGATTAAGAGATTTGATTATTATCGAGAATGACGCAAACGGCGTTTAATCCGCTTAATGTAACGTGCAATGCGCCAGGCACGCTTGATGCAGTAACCGTACAGGGAAAAAGCAAGCAAAAATAATACCAACATAACCCACTCGGGAATAAAATTCAGTCGCTCACCGATCACGCCGATAGCTGCCAGCAGCATTGCCACCAGGGTAATCAAAACGAAAGCCTGTCGTGGCGTGAAGCCAGCACGCATAATAAGGTGGTGAATATGTTGACGGTCGGGAGAGAAAGGACTCATCCCTTTGCGTAAGCGCCGATACATGATCGCAACCATGTCCATCAGCGGTATAGCGATAATCCATAAAGCGGTAACGGGAGTGATGGAGGGAATATTCCCCTGCGAGCTTTTCACCAGTAGCCAGATGGTGGTAAACCCGATCAGCGTGCTGCCAGCATCCCCCATAAACACCTTGTAGCGGCGACCCATAATGCCCAAGTTAAGCAAAATATAGGGAACAATGGCAGCGATCATGGCGAAACACCAAAACGCCAATTCAGAATGGACGCTCAGATACAGTAGAATTCCCAACGTGCCGAATGAGACGCATGATAAGCCTCCTAGAAGACCGTCAATGCCATCAACCATGTTAAAAGCATTGATTGCCGCCCACACCGCAAATAGCGTCACCAAATAATCCAATGGCCCCAACTGCATTTCCCAGTTGCCCAACACATGTCCGAAACTGCGCAGGTAAAGCCCGGAGAAAATAATCATCACAATACAAACCAGCGCCTGAACCATCGCCCGGATCTTGACGCTAATATTAAAACGGTCATCCAGAGCGCCAACAAACACTAAAATACCTGCACAGGTAAGATAGAGTTTACCGTGTGAAATCGGTTGTTCAGCGATCAAGAAGGCAAAGCATAAGCCAGCATAAACGGAAATACCGCCAACCAACGGAATCAATCCCTGATGACGTTTGCGGTAGTTGGGTTTATCAACCAGACCAATACGTTTTGCTGCTTTACGGGCAATAAAAAGAAAAGCCAAGGAAAACAGAAAAATAAATAGAATCTCGGTACTCATAGTGAGTAAGTTCACAGTTAACAGATCTCTGTAGAAGATAAGGCAGCTTAACTCGAGCAATAAGATAGGTTGTGCCATATAACAACAGCGATTCGTCCTCATTCTTTTTGCGGTTATCTAATGAATCAACAGACACAAGGTGGCAAGCGATAAAATGTTGATCACCATCAGGATGAATTCCCGATAAGTCGCAGAAATAACTTACTTTTCCAATATTGCTACTTATCGTATCCGCTAGAAGTGAAAAACACCAAGCCACGCCAAGCCACGAATCGGCGTGGCGTGGCGTGGCTTGGCGTTCTGCGAATTTTACAGAATTATGAGCGTTTCATCATATCGAAGAATTCATCATTAGTTTTAATCATTGCCAATTTATTAATGAGGAACTCCATCGCATCGATCTCGCCCATTGGATGGATGATTTTACGTAGTATCCACATTTTCTGCAATTCTTCAGAGGTAGTGAGCAACTCTTCTTTACGCGTACCTGAGCGATTGTAGTCGATAGCTGGGAACACGCGCTTCTCGGCAATTTTACGCGCCAGGTGTAATTCCATATTTCCAGTACCTTTAAACTCTTCGTAGATAACTTCATCCATTTTCGAACCGGTATCGACCAGTGCGGTGGCGATGATGGTCAGGCTACCGCCTTCTTCAACATTACGCGCCGCACCAAAGAAACGCTTAGGACGATGCAGTGCATTAGCATCCACCCCCCCCGTGAGTATCTTGCCTGAAGCGGGTACTACGGTGTTATAGGCACGCGCCAGACGGGTGATAGAGTCAAGTAGGATGATCACGTCTTTCTTGTGCTCCACTAGGCGCTTGGCCTTCTCAATGACCATTTCTGCTACCTGCACATGGCGAGATGCGGGCTCGTCGAAAGTCGAAGCGATCACTTCGCCTTTCACCAGACGCTGCATTTCTGTCACTTCTTCTGGACGTTCGTCGATCAACAACACCATCAGTACGCAATCTGGATGGTTGTAAGCAATACTTTGCGCGATGTTCTGCAACAACATGGTTTTACCCGCTTTTGGCGGAGCAACGATCAAACCACGCTGACCACGGCCGATCGGTGCTGCCAGATCCAATACACGCGCTGTCAGGTCTTCGGTCGACCCGTTGCCTCGTTCCATTCGCAGACGGGAGTTGGCGTGTAACGGGGTTAAGTTTTCGAACAGGATCTTGCTACGGGCGTTTTCCGGTTTGTCATAGTTAACCTCGTTAACTTTCAACAGAGCAAAGTAGCGCTCGCCTTCTTTTGGCGGCCTAATTTTACCGGAAATTGTGTCACCTGTGCGGAGGTTGAAACGGCGTATTTGGCTAGGGGATACATAGATGTCATCAGGGCCGGCGAGGTAGGAACTATCTCCAGAACGGAGGAAACCAAATCCATCCTGCAATATCTCCAGCACGCCATCGCCAAAGATATATTCTCCACTTTTCGCATGCTGCTTCAGAATAGAGAAAATAATGTCCTGCTTACGCAGGCGGGCCAGGTTTCCCAGCCCCATACTTTCGCCGAGAGTAATCAGATCAGAAACTGGCGTATTCTTTAATTCAGTAAGATTCATAGTGGTGGGTTCTTAAACTCGGGGCATGTCTCAAACTTTTATCGTGAATGGTATGGCAGCGTGATACGTGCCTGTTTACTGAACGTTCGATCACCGCGTACCGAGCTATCGCGGTAAGAAATGGCTTACATCGGGAGCACGCATTGCGTTGATGGTTTAAGATCGAAAGTACCTTAAAATTGATTTTGCAAAACCGCTTGATCGCTAAAACACGGTCCAGGTTCATTTTACTTTGGACGACAGTGGTTCAGCACATAGTAAAGCTTAGATTCAAATTTGTTGATTTAAAGCTTTGGATAGGTTCTATTTGCAGTGCGGTTAAACTTAACACGCTTCTTGGCAGGCGTCTAGCGATGAATTGAACATCTCTATACGCCTGATATTGGCTTTCTCGCCTAATTACAAATTTGCGTTCAGAAAATCTTTAAGCTGACCTTTAGATAATGCGCCAACCTTGGTCGCGGCTACCTCGCCGTTCTTGAACAGCAACAATGTAGGGATACCACGAATACCGTACTTGGGGGCGGTTGCTGGGTTCTGATCGATGTTTAGCTTGGTTATGGTTAGTTTGCCAGAGAATTCTTCGGCAATCTCATCCAGAATCGGGGCAATTATCTTGCACGGCCCACACCATTCAGCCCAGAAATCGACCAGTATTGACCCTTCAGCTTTTAGCACGTTGCTGTCGAAGCTATTATCAGTCAGGTGAATAATTTTATCGCTCATGTTCTACTCCACAGGGTTAGGTCTACCTTGTTGGTGTAGCATTAACCAACTTAAGGTGATTGTATTTTACCGCGTTTATTTCAACGGATGTGCTTTGGTAAAGCAATAGTTAGCTGATATTCTACCATGCTATGAGCAAAACACACTTGACTGATCAGAAATTTTCTGACTTCGCCCTGCACCATTTAGTACTTGAATCCCTTGAGAAAAAAGGTTTTCACTATTGCACGCCCATCCAAGCGTTAGCATTGCCCCTAACGCTCTCCTGGCGTGACGTTGCAGGTCAGGCGCAAACCGGTACCGGAAAGACGCTGGCCTTTTTAGCGTCTACTTTTCACTATTTGCTTACCCATCATGCGAAACAGAATCGCCAAACCAACCAGCCCCGCGCCTTAATCATAGCCCCCACCCGTGAACTGGCGGTGCAGATCTATTCAGATGCGGAACTCCTTACCCAATCCACTGCCCTAAAACTGGGCCTGGCCTACGGCGGCGATGGCTACGATAAACAACTAAAAGTACTAGAAAGCGGCGTAGATATCCTGGTCGGAACCACCGGTCGTTTAATCGACTATGCCAAACAGAAACATATCGATCTGGGTGCCATTCAAGTCGTGGTGCTGGATGAAGCTGACCGCATGTATAATATGGGCTTTATCAAAGATATCCGCTGGCTATTCCGCCGTATGCCTGCGGCTGACCAACGCCTGAATATGCTATTCTCTGCCACCTTATCCTACCGTGTCCGTGAATTGGCCTTCGAACAGATGAATAACGCTGAATATGTTGAAGTGGAACCGGAACAGAAAACCGGCCACCGCATTAAAGAAGAACTGTTCTACCCATCCAATGAAGAAAAAATGTGTCTGCTACAGACGCTGATCGAAGACGAGTGGCCAGATCGCGCCATCATTTTTGCCAATACTAAACACCGCTGTGAAGACATCTGGGGTCACCTGGCTGCCGATGGTCACCGCGTTGGCTTGCTTACTGGCGACGTAGCGCAGAAAAAACGTTTGCGCATTCTCGACGATTTTACTAAGGGTAACCTCGATATTTTGGTTGCCACCGATGTCGCCTCGCGCGGTCTGCATATCCCTTTGGTCACCCACGTATTCAACTACGATCTGCCTGATGATTGCGAAGACTACGTGCACCGCATTGGCCGTACCGGACGCGCTGGCGAAAGCGGTCATTCCATTAGCCTGGCCTGCGAAGAATATGCACTTAACCTACCGGCAATCGAGGCCTACACCGGTCATAGCATTCCAGTAAACAAGTATAATAGCGATGCTTTGCTGACCGATATGCCTACACTGAAGCGCCTGACGAGTCCGCGCAGTAGTAATAAGCCACGTCGCAACTCAGCAACGCGCAGCAACCACAAATTATCAGGCTGATGACTCAATAACTTTCAATTTGCATAAAGTTGACCCATTTATTAGTACACCGGTCAGTGCCGGTGGCAAGCAAGTGCGGCTCACCCTAACGCGTTTTGAAAGACAGGGGGTATAGCCTGCTCAGTTCCAGCAGGCTATATGCAACTATCGACCATGATTCTAATAGCTTCCATATGCTGGTGATACGTGAAGTAGTCAGCAGTATTCAGATCCTATCACGCATCAATAGCGCACAGTGCAGTTGGCAGCCAGGCTGGATTAGTAAAATCGCCTATTGTACTAGGCCGTTCAACGCGGAGGATGTGCTTGAAGCTGTTCTCCGAATACTTGCAGGACATTACACGCAAGCAAAACTTCAGTTGCCCGATCCCGGTGATCAGCGGCGTGGAAGAAGTGCGGCTGATTTACTAACCACGTCGCGCACACCACTGTCGAGCCTGATCGCCGTTTGGTGATCGATATCAGAGGCGGCAACATCGAGTGGGTAACTGGCCGTTGAAGCTACAAGCTTAACATTAATTTGATAACGGCGTAAATTGTGCCAAGTACTCTACCATTCTGCCTTTGGCCGTGGCCAACTCGGTGCAAATATTTGCTAAATGGCTCTAGCCCTCCTGCATGCGCTCTTGTGTATTGTTACACTGATTAGCCCACTCACCCAATTTTTGTGATTCTATTCTGCATTAGTATCTTTTCGAATAGCCGAGACTGCTGGTTGCCACGATAGAAAATCACGTAATCGCCGTAGCAGATTTTTTTCACAAAATGGTAATCCTATTAGTTCCACCACCACCAGATCAGCCTCATGGTCTTCGTTAGTCGCGGTAATGACTTTCCGTTCTTCACCATAACCCAGCGTGGAAACAGCCGTTTTTCAAAAACGTGCGTATTATTCGCGATCAGAATGTTGGCTGCTTTCAAAATACGCTCGCTGGAACGGTAGTTCTGTTCCATTTTGATCACCCGCAGCGCCGGAAATTATCCTTTAGCAACGCCAGATTCTGCGGCCGCGCCCCGCGCCAAGAGTAGATCTACTGGTCATCATCACCGACCACAGTAAAGCGCGCACTGTTGCCTACCATCAGTTTCAACAGTTTATACTTGCTGGTGTTGGTATCTTGATATTCTTCCACCAGCAGGTAGCGAATACGCTTATGCCAGCGTTCGCACACATCTTCGTTGCACCGCAGTAGCAAGGTTGGTAAAAGGATCAGATTATCGAAATCTAGCACATTGCAGACCCGCATATAGGCAAGGTACAGGCCGTAGCAATTAGCGAACAGCTTGTCGCGTTCAGAGTGCGCCAGAGCCATCGCTTGTATAGGATCGACCAAATCGTTTTTTCAATGGGAAATGGTGGAAATAAGCTGCGCCAACAACGTTTTGTCGTTTCCCAGCCACTTTTCAGTTAGATCTTTCAGCAGTGCGAGCTGATCCTGATCATAAAACAACGTAAAATGGGGCTTCATTTCCAATGCGGCGTATTCCCCCTTACTTATGCAGGTTTAGTCCGGGCAGTTCAACGGCACTTTTATCAGTGTGAAAATAGAATCTATGAAGCCCTGGAGGGCGCGAAGTATCAGGCGGAAAATCCGTTTCAGCATCAATACGCTGGTTATTGCCATGCCATATTGGAATAATGTTATGTGCGACCACGCAGAGAAGGTTTTGCCTCGCAGTACCAGGCGTGAAGTGCTGTTTCATCCAGCTAGAAAGTGAGTGAACCCAGAGTGATAAGGGCGTTTTTGTAAGTCTTCCAGTTGGTGATCTTGAACTTTTTCTAGGCCACGTAATGTCGCTATTTTGACAGAAGAAGAGTGATCTAATCCTCGTGCCGGACAAATGTTTGATTTATTTAACAACACCAGAATGGTGTAAACACAAAAGGCTAGTCTCACTCTCTGATATGCGTGAGACTAGCCTTTTGCACGCATTTGCGCAATAACATTACTTTTAAAAAACTTATGGCATATTGTATTAAAATTCCCTTCACTTCACTTCACTGTACCGTCATGTTTAGTTCCCTTTACTGCATTTCCCGGGCTGTAAGTTTTTATCAAATTATCAAGAGATTGCTTTGCAAACGGTAATTATAGATAATTTCTTTTATTTCTTCCCAGAAATAATCCTATTGCAGATTGCTGATATTGATAGGGAGCACCCCCGTCAGGATCATAAAACGCATGGCATTTTCTGATGGATAGAGGTACACCCCGCGATGTTAAGCCATAGCTTCGCTATAGATTTAATATTAGTAAAAATGCGCGTATCTTCAGGCTGCTGGACACGTGAAGATACATAATCATCCGGTATGCTCGCTGCAACATTTCGTCCGTTGCATAGCAGCGGCGCTGAGTACTTCTAGAACCGGCGAAGTTCAGCGAATAATTCAAGCGTATGGTTATTAGATTTTGTCGCTATCCAGGTATCCAGCACTTCAATAATTCTTCTATAAGGTATATCACCGATACACTTCACGCTTACTAAACGCTAAGTTTATCTGTTTTATCCTCGTTTATCCTCTTACAATAAGTCCGGTAGCTGTGAACACTTAATTTCTGGCGTTGTACTTTAGTTTCAAGATCAGTACGATAGCTCTCTAGAGCCAAATGCAAAGACTCAGCCATCAAACCTTATCCCGACATTTCTACCGCTTTCTCACGCGCAAGGTGAATAGCCAGTTCCGGCCATTCACCCAATTTACATCTTTTAAGCCCTATTTTCTTAGAGAACTCCGCATAGAACGCAACCTTCCCGGCCTTACTAAAATCGATGCGTAAATAGCTTTCTTTTTCATACTTAGATCGCAGGGATTGCCCTTGATGCTTGAGTATGGTTTTTGCTGCCGTAACACGGATTCACATGTGTGAGCTTGTGTACGGCGGCTTACACCCCTCCAACAGTATGAGGCACTCTAAAAATCGCAATTATTGGGCTTTCGGGGTTCTGTGTTACAGTGCGGGGCATTATAATTCCTTATCCTAATGACCCATCGCGAGACAAGCTCGCACATGAGGATTTTAGGGTGCTGATTTTGGTCTGTGTTGCAGTTTTGTATTACGCGAGTGAGTTTATCAGTATTTTTATACTGTATAAATACACAGATAGTTAATCATAGTAAGGCATACAAAGACAACATAAATAATTGATTATAGAAGATAAAAAAGGTAATTGATTGAAGTGGCTTTATTAATTATAAAACGTTGTATCAACTGCGATATATGCTAACCGCGGAATACCCAAATCAGGCGATTTCAATGAGTAATAAGATTTATCAGATCAATACCGGGCGCTGCCACGAATGCATCGGCCATTATGATAGGCCCACCTGCCAGCAGTGTTGTCTAATAGACAACAACATCCTCGTCGATCCGCAGTATCGTGAAAGCAACGAGCAGTTGTGGGATAAATTTGTAGTGCTGCATCATGCCGATGCACTGTAGAATTCCCTTTTCCATTAGCTCTCGATGATTACCGTTGCACAGGCGTAGCGGCGTTCATCAGCCAGTGAAACATGGATCTTGGTAACCCCCATCTCCTGTGCCACCTCTGCAGCATAATCGTGCAAGCGGATATTCGGCTTGCCTAACCCATTATTGAATACTTCGAACTGGTTGAACGCTAAACCATTACAAATACCGGTGCCAAACGCTTTGGCGGCCGCTTCTTTTACTGCAAAACGCTTGGCAAGAAAACGCACTGGCTGCTGATGTTGCTGGTACAGTTTCCATTCTGCAGCACTTAGAACTCGCCGTGCCAGACGGTCACCGCTGCGTTCCACCACCGCTTCAATACGCCCCATCTCAACGATGTCGGTGCCTAGCCCAAGTACCGCCATTAATGGCGGGCTTCCTGCATCAGCAATTTCATATCAGCCACCGCTGTAGGCAAACCGCTCATAACTGCCTGGCTTATAATTGCATGGCCGATATTCAGCTCGTATATTTCCGGCAGCGCAGCGATTGATTGTACATTGTGATAGTTCAAACCATGACCGGCGTTGACCTTTAGTCCTTTCTGCGCAGCGTAGGTAGCCGCCACCGAGATGCGGTGTAGCTCGGCCTTTACCGCCAGCTCACCGCCCGCAGCATCGGCATAAGCACCGGTATGGATTTCGATATAGGGCGCGCCAACCGCTACCGCCGCGTCAATCTGGCGATGGCTTGGGTCGATAAACAGTGACACCAAGATCCCAGCTTGCGCTAAGCACTCAACCGCCAGCCCCATTTTGTCCAATTGGCCGACAACATCCAAGCCGCCTTCGGTGGTCACCTCTGTACGCTTTTCCGGTACCAGGCAGCAAAAATATGGCTTCAATTCGATAGCTATATCCAGCATTTCATCGTTCACTGCTATTTCCAAATTCATGCGCGTTTGGATGGTCTGACGCAAGATACGTACATCGCGATAAGTGATATGGCGGCGATCCTCACGCAGATGGACGGTAATGCCATCGGCTCCTGCTTGTTCAGCAATGAATGCCGCCTGAACTGGATCAGGATATGGGGTTCTACGCGCGTTGCGCAGCGTGGCAATATGATCGATATTGACACCTAGCAGTAAATTAACCATGACAACCTCTA
Source organism: Serratia symbiotica (assembly GCA_011754105.1). Lineage (GTDB taxonomy): Bacteria > Pseudomonadota > Gammaproteobacteria > Enterobacterales > Enterobacteriaceae > Serratia > Serratia symbiotica_E. The sequence continues at coordinate 98,929 of JAAKDF010000002.1, read as the reverse complement.
AAGATAATTTTCAGTATTGGCAGTTTACACGCGGACGCAAAGCGGCAAAAGGAGAAAATATCAGACATCGTCAGGCGTACTATCCGGCTGTTTTCACAAATGCTTAGCAGTACGCAGCGTAGCCATATCGTGGAATTGGCGGTTCCGCGCTAGCGACCGCAATTTACGGCCGGTAAAGCTGTAGTGCTCTACTACCAGACTAGCGATAAAACCCTTTACTTCACGTCCCAGGTGATCGAGCAAAGCCAGTTCAAACTGGCGCAGCGCATACTACGGCAAATGCTCTTCCGCCGCAAATGGCTGCAAACACTTCAGATAATCGAAGAACAGCACGGCATAATTGGTTTCTTGTTCCAGTACCCGTGACAGCAGTTTGTTCACATAAAGACTGCTGTATAGCATCATGTCGCTGATTGGTTAGACAAGGGAAACCGCTTCGGCGTTACGCAGCGATTTTTCTTCACTGCGCCCCAACCGGTTAGTGTGCTGGGGTGGGTAAAGGGCCTGCCTACAGCCCTTTAAATTGGAACGGTTGCTGCGTGCGCCTTTAGCCAGCAGATGCACCAGCCCATGACCTTCGGTAAACAGGATCGACCAACAAGCTGGTTTTACTGTACGGGCACTCATGCAGGACAAAGCACGCTCCCACCCATATATAGGCTGAGTTACTTCAGATCGTCAAGATAGCCCAGACTACGCAGCGCACGCTCGTCGTCTGCCCAGCCGGATTTTACTTTCACCCATAGTTTCAGATGCACTTTAAAGTCAAACATATTTTCCATATCTTGGCGAGCTTTAATGCCAATGATTTTGATTTTCGCCCCCTTCTTGCCGATGACTATTTTCTTCTGTCCTTCGCGTTCAACAAGTATCAGGCCGTGTACTTTGAAACCGCCGCGCTCGTTCGGCACAAACTGTTCGATCTCAACCGTTACCGAGTATGGTAGCTCTTCGCCTAAAAAACGCATTAGCTTCTCACGGATGATTTCCGATGCCATAAAGCGCTGGGAGCGATCGGTAATGAAATCGTCCGAGAAATGGTGTTCCGCTTCAGGTAATAGTTTGCGCACGATACCGGCGATAGTGTCTATGTTTATCCCCTTTTCAGCAGAAATCGGCACCACATCAAGAAAGTTCATCTGCTGGCTAAGAAACGCGATATGCGGTAGCAGCTTGGATTTTTCAGTAACGTTATCAACTTTGTTGATCGCCATCAATACCGGACATTTCAGGCTGTTCAGTTTGTTGAGCACCATTTTGTCGTCGGCAGTCCAGTTAGTCCCTTCTACTACAAATATTACCAGTTTAACATTACAGATCGAACTGCTGGCGGCTCGGTTCATCAAACGGTTGATAGCGCGCTTTCCTTCAATGTGTAAACCGGGGGTATCGACATAGATAGCCTGATAAACGCTTTCAGTATCAATACCAATAATGCAGTGACGTGTAGTCTGTGGTTTACGCGAGGTGATGGAAACTTTTTGACCTAGTAGCTGATTTATCAATGTGGATTTGCCGACGTTGGGACGGCCGACTATCGCAATGAAACCACAGTATTGTTTTTCTTCGCTCATTCAAGCTCCAGCTTTTTCAACGTTTGTTCCGCTGCCGCCTGCTCAGCTTTACGGCGACTTGAACCGATGCCCATTACAGGCTCGTTCAAGCTACTCACCTTACAGTGGATGGTAAACTCCTGATCGTGCGCCTCACCGCGAACTTTTACCACCAGATAAGAAGGCAACGGCATATGGCGCCCCTGTAAAAGCTCCTGTAGGCGAGTTTTCGGATCTTTCTGCTTATCACCAGGGCTAATTTCGTTCAATCTGCTGCGATACCAGTCCAAGATCAGGCGTTCTATGCAATGCATATCACTATCCAGGAACACGCCGCCAATCAATGCCTCTACCGTATCTGCCAGGATTGACTCGCGGCGGGAGCCACCACTTTTCAATTCGCCCGGCCCAAGGCGGAGGCATTCGCCCAAATTAAACTCGCGGGCCATCTCCGCCAGCGTGTGCCCACGCACCAATGTGGCCCGCATGCGGCTCATATCGCCCTCGTCTATATGAGAAAAACGCTGATAGAGCGCGTTAGCGATAACAAAGCTAAGAATGGAGTCACCCAGAAACTCAAGGCGTTCATTGTGCTTACTACTGGCGCTGCGATGCGTCAAAGCGAGCAGTAATAGCTCTTGCTGTTGAAAAGTGTAGCCTAGCTTTCGCTGGAGCCTCTTTATTACAATGGGGTTCATGCGTTACCAATAGATCAAGAATGGGTCAGAAACTTGCAGCATAGAGAACACGCTTGCTTTGCCAAAAGCCAATCTAAAGTCCTTTCGTTTATAGTGACTCCCGAGAAGGAACCCACTTTTTTGCTCGACAATATATTCTATCCCGTAGGAGCATAATGCTGTGTTTACATCGCCGTAAACATGTCTATGGTAGAGGAGATCAATCGGCAATTAATGAATTGCACTAATCCGACTTAATCTTACACCGGTAGGCCATTCACCTTCCTGCTTTTCAAAACTCATCCAGATAGCTGTGGCTTTGCCTACCAAATTTTTCTCCGGTACAAAACCCCAAAAACGGCTGTCAGCACTGTTGTCACGGTTATCGCCCATCATGAAATAATGGCCAGCCGACACCACCCATTCTGCTAGCGGTTTACCAGGCTGTTGGTAGTAAGCCATCACCTGATCCCGTGTACCTGGTACACTTAAAATAGAGTGAGTCACGTTGCCCAGCGTTTCCTGGCCCCCGCGCAGACGGATGCCGTTCTGCGGCACATTATCACTCAGCGGGATCTGATAAAAACTGTTGCTAGATACGCTAACGCCGCTACGGCTAAACAGTTGCACAAAATCACTTGGCTGCATATTGTTGTAAGTGACTGCAAACCTTTGATCACAAGACTGATCACCGTCGCAGGACGGCTGTACGGCCATACGCTTATTCATCGGATCATATGTGATGCGGTCACCCGGCAAGCCGATAACACGCTTGATATAATCTAGTTTCGGATTCAGCGGATATTTAAATACTGCAATATCACCGCGTTGCGGATGGCCGGTTTTAATCAGCGTGGTTTGAGTAATAGGATCCTTGATGCCATAGGCATATTTCTCCACCAGAATAAAATCGCCGATTAGCAGCGTCGGCATCATTGAACCAGATGGGATCTGGAAGGGTTCGTAGATAAACGATCTCACCACAAAGACCAACAACAATACCGGGAAAACCGATGCGCCGTTTTCCATCCAACCCGGTGGCGGGTTAGCCACGTTGGCTAACTCATTATCGTCTACATTGCCAGCAGCAGTTTTTCCCCGGCGGGAAGGTGCCCATTTGAAGCGCTTAAAGCACCAGATAATCCCGGTTATTAGCGTTGCTAATGCCAGGATTATGGAAAACATAATCGCCATGCAAATTACCTCGTTACGTGTGCTTATCGCTCTTACTTGCTATCTTTACCGACATGCAAAATGGCCAGGAAAGCCTCTTGTGGCAGTTCGACATTGCCCACCTGCTTCATGCGTTTCTTACCGTCTTTTTGTTTCTGTAGCAGTTTCTTCTTACGGCTCACGTCACCGCCATAGCATTTAGCTAGCACGTTTTTACGCAGTTGCTTCACGGTAGAACGTGCAATGATATGTGTACCGATCGCCGCCTGGATCGCAATATTGAACTGCTGACGTGGGATTAGCTCTTTCATCTTCTCCACCAATTCTCGGCCACGGTACTGAGCGTTATCACGGTGAGTGATCAGCGCCAATGCATCCACGAGCTCATTGTTGATCAGCACATCGACGCGCACCATGTCAGAAGCCTGAAAGCGTTTAAAATTGTAATCTAGCGATGCATAGCCGCGTGAAGTAGACTTCAGACTGTCGAAGAAATTGAGCACTACTTCCGCCATAGGTATCTCGTAGGTCAACGCCACCTGATTACCGTGATAAACCATGTTAGTCTGCACGCCGCGTTTTTTGATACATAAGGTGATGACGTTGCCCAAAAATGCCTGTGGCATCAGCATGTGACACTCAGCTATCGGCTCACGCAGTTCCTGAATGTTATTCAGCTGCGATAACTTGGACGGGCTGTCAACGTAGATGGTCTCTTTGCCAGAGGTTTCCACTTGGTACACTACCGTCGGTGCCGTAGTGATTAGTTCTAGATTGTATTCACGCTCCAAACGCTCATGAATAATTTCCATGTGCAATAGGCCAAGGAAGCCACAGCGGAAGCCGAATCCCAGTGCGCTCGAACTCTCCGGTTCATAGAATAATGAGGCATCATTAAGGCTTAACTTACCAAGCGCATCGCGGAAAGCTTCGAAGTCGTCGGAGCTGGTAGAGAAAAAACCGGCATAAACCTGTGGATTCACTTTTTTAAAGCCTGGCAAAGTATTGCCCGCAGGCTGCCGCGCCAACGTCAAGGTATCGCCCACCGGGGCACCGAGGATGTCTTTAATCGCGCAAACCAACCAACCTACTTCGCCGCAGTTCAGCATATCGCGATCGACAGATTTCGGTGTGAAGATACCTAGGCGCTCGGTATTATAGGTTTGACCGGTGCTCATCACCTTGATCTTGTCGCCCTTGCGTAACGTACCATTCTTAATACGCACCAAAGAGACTACGCCCAGGTAGTGATCAAACCAGGAGTCAATAATCAGTGCCTGCAAAGATGCTTGTGGATCGCCTGCTGGCGGTGGGATATCACGTACTATACGCTCTAGCACTTCAGGAACACCTACCCCAGTTTTGGCTGAGCAACGCACTGCATCGGTGGCGTCGATACCGACGATGTCTTCAATTTCTTGCGCAACGCGATCGGGATCGGCAACCGGTAGGTCAATCTTGTTCAATACCGGCACCACTTCCAGATACATCTCTAACGCAGTGTAACAGTTGGCCAGCGTTTGGGCTTCTACGCCCTGCCCTGCATCCACCACAAGCAATGCGCCTTCGCAGGCCGCCAGCGAACGGGAAACTTCATATGAGAAGTCGACGTGGCCTGGGGTATCGATAAAATTTAGCTGGTAAATTTGGCCGTCTGGTACCTTGTAATTTAACGTTACACTTTGCGCTTTGATGGTAATACCTCGCTCGCGCTCCAGATCCATCGAATCAAGCACCTGCGCGGCCATCTCACGTTCAGTCAAACCGCCACAAATTTCGATAATACGGTCAGATAGCGTCGACTTACCATGGTCGATATGGGCAATGATAGAAAAGTTTCTTATGTGTTTCATTTTATAAAATTTTTTGCCTTTGTATTTCTGAATTACTCATCTATGAAAAACCGTATTAACCTAAAGTGGGCTTGGTCGTCTTCCTCCTGAATTGCCGCATTCTACATGCCACAACACTGAAAAACTAGCGATCGGTGCAATGAAGGCATTCTATTATGCGCACTTTGCTATTACAGGGTATTTAAGGTGATGAAAGAAGATGTTTGCCAAGCCGCAAACCGCTGCACGCCACAATAAATGGGTTGAAAATTCATTGCAGGCTATCGTCTGTATGAACATGCTGTGCGGGTATTCGATGACCATAACCAACGCGTTTTATCCCTTTTGCAATGGCTGATGGGTCTAGCGAACGGTTCGATGTAACGACATTACTCACCTGCGCGGAGCAGACTAGGTGTACAACTAATCACTCATCCAACTGGCAAATCTAGCAACGCGACCCGCTTGCATTGAATACGCTTTATATAATATGTTGCCCTCTAACATTCTACAGCTGGGCAACTAAAAATCCTGCAATGATGCGGCAGCAGCGTTAAATTAGTGGAGAGTTTTCCGCCTGCACGTACATGGCACCGGTCGGTATGCCTATCTGCAAAACGATCGGTTAGTAGTCAGCCTGTTTACCCAAGCGGTGGGCCAAGCTGCGTACCATCATAAAAGCCGCGCTACCACCCAGCAATGAGCCGAGTGCCGCAAAGGCATCAGTACCCAGCCAGTATTGCAGTAGGCTACCGCCGAGCATCATTCCCAGTAAAGGCATCATGTAAACCAGTATTGCAGAACGCAGCAAGCTGCCTTCTGCAATACCTACCTCGATACGTTGCCCAGGCTCAATCGGCTGATCAATGCGCACCTGCAATGGGTGTTCAGTTTCAGGCACTAACTCATTCAACGCAGGAATATCTAAATCGGAACGCGCATTAAGCGAGAAAAGAGCATATGAAAAACTCAATCTGCAGTCTTTATAACCAGTATATTGGCGCGTCAGGCACAGCTTAACGGCGTGCAAGCCCAGCGACGTGGTACCACTTGTTCAGCGTCGATCGCGCAGTCCAGCAGCGGCTTGATTTCGGTCTGCATAGTCTGCCGACCAATAACGGGCTCCGGCTTCTGGGCGGTATTAACGCCATGATCTTCTTGCGCCTTAACTTATCATGACTCACTCGCCTATCGTAAGCCCCATCCGCCGAGGCGATTTTGATTTTAAGGTACGTCGAGCGGATGAGACCTGGGAAAGCTTTCGTATTGGTGACATTGCTCAAGGAAAGGTAAGTACAGATGACCTAATCTGTTTCTGTATCTACGGCTAAATGCAATTTTTCGCCAGAGCCGCCGTTTTTACTGACCGTATTTTATAGCTAGGTGCGCAATTTCACCCGGCGTTGGGATTTTAAACGGGACATTGATAGACTACACCAGCTTACTGATGCAGGTGTAGTCCGTGCATTTTAACGGCACTTTCATCAGTGTAAAAATGGAGTCGACAAAGCCCTGGAGGGCACGAAGTGTTAGGCCGACAAGGCCGTTTCAGCATCAAGAAGCGGGTCATTGCCATGCTATATTGTAATAATGTTGTAGGCGACTAAGCAGAGAAGTTTTTGCCTCGCAGTACCAGGGGTAAAGTGCCGTTTCATCCACCTAGAAAGTGAGTGAACCCCAAGTGATAAGGGTGTTGTTATAAGCCTTTTAGTTGGTGATCTTGAACTTTTGCTTGGCTATGGAATTTCGCTATTTTGATAGAAGGAGAGTGATATGATTCTCGTGCCGGACAAATGTTCGATTTATTCAAAAACGTCAATAATGTATTTTGCACTAAAGTAACTATCATGAATCTCAAATTTAGGCTGTTTGCCTGACAGTGCTTCTCGGTTTTTCCGCGATTCGATACACTATAAGTCGGAAGATTGACGATAACAAGAGGTTCTCTTCATGTACCACAATCTTATTCGCAGTGAACTGAACAAAGCTGGCGATACTTTGGCGAAATTTATCAATGACGATGCCAATATCGACGCCATTCAATATGCGGCAGTGCTGCTGGCGGAAGCATTCAAAGCTGGCGGCAAAGTGATCTCCTGCGGCAATGGTGGCTCCCATTGTGACGCTATGCACTTCGCCGAAGAACTGACCGGCTGCTATCGCGAAAACCGCCCCGGCTATCCGGCTATTGCGGTCTCCGATGTCAGTCACCTGTCCTGCGTCAGTAACGATTTTGGCTACGACTATGTGTTTTCACGCTATGTGGAAGCGGTGGGTCGTAAAGGCGACGTGTTGCTAGGTATTTCTACTTCTGGTAACTCCAGCAACATCATCAAAGCCATCGAAGCGTCGCGCGCCAAGAGGATGAAAGTAATTACCCTGACTGGTAAAGACGGCGGCAAAATGGCTGGTTCCGCCGATGTGGAAATCCGCGTGCCACACTCCGGCTATGCTGATCGCATTCAGGAGATCCATATCAAAGCGATCCACATCTTGATTCAATTGATTGAAAAAGAGATGATCAAGGCATAATTTCCAATGCAAAGAAAAAACGGTATGGGGGCAGCATGTTGCCCCCATACTAGGTAGTATCAGTGTGATTAAAGAGTGCTGGCGATCTGTGAATTGCTTGGGATGAGTACAAATGTCCCAACCGATATCTGCTTTAGCTTTCCCTGATTGCTCTAGCGTGGTGGCCGAACTGGTCCACATAAAAATGGTGGGGCATTACCTTCTGTGCTAGATTACGCGACGCGCACCTTTTGGTAAGGCCACACTGCTTGATCAAGATGTTGAGATTGATTTTCAGCAGCAGACCACACCTGATGATGTGGGTACAGTGATAGCTATTCAGCCGCTGATCACTAACGAAACCTGGAAGAAGATAGCGCCAGGTGAGTTTGCTTTATTTCACTTTGGTGAAAGGCTAGTTCTGGATTAAGAAGTAGGGGTTTGGTGGTGGACATAGCTGACGTGTACTGTGCGTGCCGTCGTGTTATTCCTCATCAGCGGGCGATTCAGCACGTATTGATTATTGGCGACAGCGATCCTGGGAGGGATGCTAATTGTTGCCGAAGTAGTCTTAGCCAGGTTTCAACTGCCGCCAGAAGGCGATGTAGATCAATGAGTTGTGGCGTTTTATTCCAAATCCGATTTATTCAACAAAGCCGTTTGCTAAAATAAAAGTAACCTAAAGAGAACTTGATGAAGTACATTTTTTTGATGATTTCTCTAATGAGAGGAACATGTATTTTCAATAAAGGCCCCATGACTTTTTATGCAGTTCAGCAAGACTAGAGAAGCAAAGGGTTTTGCGAGTGAGTATTTTGATGCCTGTGCTGCTTTGTTGAATAAATCAGATTTGGCATAAAGAGTCTCCTGAATGGGCATCTTTCAGGCAACACATACAGTTTATGGCATACCGGCCAGCGTCATCTTTTTTAATGCACAGATCATGGCTATAGCCTCTACAACTTGCTCATCATAATATCCCAGTGACAGGTGACCACCAAATAGCTGTTGTACTCTATATATCGCTGTTTCGGCTATCGAACTTCGGTGGGTAGCTTGTCATACTTTTACCCCGTGTGTTGTCTCCGGTAAAACGATGGTTTACCACCGCTTGATTTCGGTCTGCTCTGCATAGTCTGCCGACTAATAACGGGGTCCGCTTCTGTGAGGTATTAACGCCCAAGATCTTCTTGTGCCTTAACTTATCATGACTCACTCGCCTATCTTAAGCCCTATCCGCCGAGGCGATTTTGATTTTACGTTACGTCTGGCGGATGAGACTAGGGAAGGCTTTTGTATCGGTGATATTGCTCAAGGAAAGGTCATCACAGATGACCTCATGTGTTTCTGTATATACGGACAAATGCAGTTTTCGCAAGATCCGCCGTTTTTACTGACCGTATTTTATAACGAGGTACGCAATTTCACCCAGAGTTGTGGTTTTAAACAGGACATTGATGGATTTCGCCCGCTTACTGATGCAGGTATAGTCTGGGCTGTTTAACGGCTTTTTCATCAGTGTAAAAATGAAGTCGACGAAGCCCTGGAGAGCGCGAAGTGTCAGACCGATAAATCCGTTTCAGCATCAATACGCTGGTCATTGCCATATTAGAATAATGTTGTGGGCGACCACGAAGAGAAGGTTTTGCCTCGCAGTACTAGACGTGAATTGCCGTTTCATCTCCCCAGAAAGTGAGTGATCCCAGAGTGATAAGGGCATTATTGGAATCCTTCCAGTTGGTGATCTTGAACTTTTGCTTAGCCACGCTATGTCGCTATTTTGACAGAAGGAGAGTCATTTAATCCTCGTGCCGGCAAAATGTTCGATTTATTCAATAACGCTTCATGCGGTACGTGTAATTACCTAAACTCTTTGAAGCTGCTAGTTTATCCAGCAGCTTCTCCGCTTCTGCATGCACCAGACTATTTTTAACCGTCTGCCAGCAGGCTTTCCCTTTACGATCCTGTACTGACCAATTTTTAATTGATTCATCACTTTCTTTCACGAGTAACGCTAATTGTACCTCAAGCTAGCGTATACGATTGTTTGCCGCTTCCAGCTATGCAAGCAGCTCCGCTCCTCTCCCTGGAAGGTTTTGGGCATGCTCTCTGCATGGCGGATCTTCTTGTTTTTGCGATACCACCGCACCCCACTCTGTGGGTGAAAGGGCATTTCTGGTACGGGGACGTCCCTGCTGATGCTTTATGCTGGTCTCGTTCATGAGAGGCTTCCTTAGTGAAGTCAATAAACTTCATATTCGTTACGCATTACATTATTTATCCATTTTTTTCCTATCTTTAGTAAGTAAATGTGTAAGATAGTGCTTTAGCCATTGCCATATCTACGTTACCAAAATCCAATCTATTACACTCAGTAGATATAGTAGTCTATAAAAAAACAGGCTTAGCGTAGGATCTCATACGTTTTCCAGAAGAACTCCTGTTAGCGCTTCAGCGCTTCGCTCATTTCTTCACGCAGGGCGGAAAGTATCGCTTTCACAACACGCGGGTTGCCCCCCGCCACCACGTTACCGGAGCTAAAGTGGTTATGGCCACCAATAAAGTCGGTGACCAAGCCACCAGATTCACGAACCAGCAGTTCGCCTGCTGCGAAGTCCCAAGGTTTCAAACCGATCTCGAAGAAGCCATCCACGCGGCCAGCGGCGACATAGGCCAGATCCAGCGCGGCAGAGCCAGTGCGCCGGAAGTCCGCGCACTGGGTGAACAGTGCGCCAATCACCTTGATGTATGGGGCGGCGTGCTGTTTATGTTTGGACGGAAAACCGGTCGCCAGAATGGCGCCATCCAGATCTTTAGCATAGGTACCACGCAGGCGGTAACCGTTAAGTTGCGCACCTTGACCACGGCTAGAGGTAAACAACTCATTGCGCATTGGATCATATACTACCGCCACTTCAGTACGGCCTTTAATACGTACTGCAATGGAGACAGAGAAATGTGGGAAGCGTTTGATAAAGTTTGAGGTATCATCCAGTGGATTGATTAACCATTGTACATCTTGATCTTCGCCGATCAGTTCACCACGTTCTTCAGTAACATCTGTAACAATAGTATGTTGCGGATAAGATTTGAGGATTACTTCGATGATCAGATGCTCTGCATCGCGATCGACATTAGTGACAAATTCATGGGTTCCTTTCTGACTCGCTTCAGCGGAGTCTAGGGTTTCATAGTTTTTGGCAATCAAATTACCCGCCTTACGCGCAGCGCGCACGGCGATAGTCAGCATTGGATGCATGGGTATCTTCTAGCTAGGATGTTAAAGAACACGAAACGGCGCAAAACAAGTGTAGCAGCTATGCGGGGAAATGCCTACGGCTGTGTTAATATGCGCGGATTTTCGGCTACGCTCAAGAGTTTATATTCTGCACAACATCCGCATTGTTCTGGTAGATACCTCCTGTACCGGCAACATGGGTTCGACCTCCAGATACATGAAAAATATGAGATTAATCAACCTTTATTTGTTCAATCCGCTGATAAACCATAGATTTTCCGGCGATTGATCTGGCTGCTGGTGCCGCTATTAACTGTTGTAGTTTGGTGGTGGGTACCAGTGCGCGTTTACGCACACTGCCCTAGCCCATGCTAGAGCCACGTGAGTGCAGGGTGGTGCGGGCGGGTACTAGGCAGGTGAGCAAGCGCTATTGGCTCTGGTGTTTGGCCGTGCACGGGTGGGCTTGACCACCGATGAATTGCAGAAGTGCCACTACCATGTTGCCATTCCCGCCAATCTAGATTACAGCTCGCTGAACCTGGTGATGGCGTTGCAGATCCTGGCATATGAGTTGTGTGTGTTTATCTCGATTGCCAGCAAAAGGGGGGGAACGACTCAGTAAGAAATGCCTTATCGGCTAGTGGATAATCTTGAGCATTTCTATCAGCATTTGAAGCAAACGTTACAGAGCACTGGCTTTATCCACCCGGCACATCCGTGGCAGATAATAAGTCGGCTCTGCCGTTTCACACGCGCTAGCCCAGAAGAGTAGGAGCTGAATATCCTGCGTGGCATGCTGACATCGATCGAGAAACAGGATAAAAATTAGGTTAAATAAGCCGCTGTGGCGTCAAGGGAAACAATAACAGTATTGGTTATCAAAAGGTTATTATCTATATTGGATATGAATAAACATAATACTTGAGTGAATTACTAGGTTAAATAGTTGACTGATATACTCAGGAATGTCAAAATTTCAGCCGTATTTGACCAACATGTGGCCATTGAACTATGAGACTGACATCTAAAGGCCGTTATGCTGTAACCGCAATGCTTGACGTAGCACTGCACTCCCAGGAAGGGCATGTGCCTTTGGCAGATATTTCCGAGCGCCAGGGTATCTCTCTCTCTTATCTAGAACAATTATTCTCTCGTCTGCGCAAGCATGGCTTGGTGGCTAGTGTGCGCGGTCCGGGTGGGGGGTATCTACTTGGTAAAGAAATGAGTGACATAGCCGTTGGTACTGTTATCACTGCTGTTGATGAATCGGTAGATGCCACACGCTGCCAAGGTAAAGACGGTTGTCAAGGTGGAGAACGCTGCCTGACGCATACCCTGTGGCGCAATCTAAGCGAGCGCATCAGCGAATTCTTGAACAATATTACGTTGGCAGAACTGGTTAATAACCAGGAAGTACTGATAGTGGCAGTTCGTCAGAACAACGATACGCGTTGCATAGATAAACGGTCATCCACAAGAAGTTATCGACGTTAATCTGCGCGCATAAGCAGCTGGCAATACTCTTTAGTTTTGGAAGTGATGTAGGGAGCACAAGAGCAATGAAATTACCGATTTATCTGGATTACTCAGCAACGACGCCGGTAGATCCGCGTGTTGCTGAGAAGATAATGCAATTTTTGACCCTGGATGGCACTTTCGGTAATCCAGCCTCCCGTTCTCACCGTTTTGGTTGGCAGGCGGAAGAAGCCTTAGATCTCGCCCGTAATCACATTGCTGAATTGGTGGTGGCAGACCCACGTGAAATTGTGTTCACTTCAGGGGCGACGGAATCCGATAACCTGGCGATTAAAGGTGCTGCTCATTTCTACCAGAAAAAAGGCAAGCACATCATTACCAGCAAAACCGAACATAAAGCCGTGTTGGATAGCTGTCGCCAGCTCGAACGCGAAGGTTTTGAGGTGAGCTACCTGGCACCACAGAGCAATGGCATCATCGACTTGCCTTCTCTCGAAGCAGCGATGCGTGACGACACCATTCTGGTTTCTATCATGCATGTGAACAACGAAATCGGTATAGTACAAAATATTGAAAAAATTGGCGAAATATGCCGTGCACGCGGCACTATTTATCACGTTGACGCCACCCAGAGCGTAGGTAAGCTGCCTATTGATCTGAGCAAGCTGAAAGTTGATTTGATGTCGTTCTCCGGCCATAAAATTTACGGCCCTAAAGGCATTGGTGCTTTGTATGTGCGCCGCAAGCCGCGTATCCGTATCGAAGCCCAAATCCACGGCGGTGGTCATGAGCGCGGCATGCGTTCCGGCACCCTGCCGGTGCACCAGATCGTCGGCCTGGGTGAAGCCTATCGTATTGCCAAAGAAGAGATGGCGACGGAAATGGCTCGCCTAAGCTGGCTTCGCGATCGCCTGTGGAACGGCGTGAAAGATATAGAAGAAGTGTATTTAAACGGCGATCTAAAACAGGGTGTACCGAATATCCTTAATGTCAGTTTTAATCATGTTGAAGGTGAGTCGCTGATCATGGCGCTGAAAGATCTGGCTGTGTCCTCTGGCTCTGCCTGTACCTCCGCCAGCCTGGAGCCGTCCTACGTGTTGCGCGCGCTGGGCATGAATGATGAATTGGCGCACAGTTCAATCCGTTTCTCCCTGGGACGCTTCACTACGCAAGAAGAGATCGATTACACCATTCAACTGGTGCGTAAATCCATTTGCCGCCTGCGCGACCTTTCCCCGTTGTGGGAGATGTTCAAACAGGACGTGGATATCAACAGCATTGAGTGGGCACATCATTAATTCTCAGGATCCAGGAGCAAAATCATGGCTTACAGCGAAAAAGTAATCGATCATTATGAAAATCCGCGCAACGTGGGTTCCTTTGACAACCAAGATCCCACCGTTGGCAGCGGCATGGTAGGTGCACCGGCTTGTGGTGACGTGATGAAGTTGCAGATCAAAGTTAACAATAAAGGTATCATTGAAGACGCCCGCTTCAAGACTTACGGCTGTGGTTCTGCCATCGCCTCCAGTTCGCTTGTGACCGAATGGATGAAAGGCAAATCTCTAGATCAGGCTGAAGCGATCAAAAACACCCAGATCGCCGAAGAACTGGCATTGCCACCGGTTAAAATTCACTGTTCAATATTGGCAGAAGACGCCATTAAAACAGCGATCGCCGACTACAAAAACAAACATAGCACTAAGTAGTTTTTTGAGTTAGTTAGCCCGGCTGTTAGGCGGGGCTTTGATGTGACCTGTGAGGTTTTGATGTCAATTACCATGAGCGACAGCGCTGCACAACGTGTTCAGACGTTTATCGATAAACGAGGTAAAGGTCTCGGCCTGCGTTTGGCAGTAAGAACTTCCGGCTGCTCTGGAATGGCGTACGTGCTTGAATTTATTGACGAAATAAACGATGATGACATCTTCTTTGAAGAGAAAGGCGTCAAAGTGTTCATTGACGGCAAAAGCCTGGTCTATCTTGATGGCACTGAGCTTGATTTCGTTAAGGAAGGTTTAAATGAAGGCTTTAAATTCAACAACCCGAACGTCTCAGGCAAGTGTGGCTGTGGCGAAAGTTTTAACGTCTGACAGCCTATCGCCACCCTACCCCCGCCGTGTGCGGGGTACTTTATCCGCTAACGCCAAGAGCACGCTATGGATTACTTTACTCTATTCGGGCTGCCAGCCTGCTATCCTGTGGATGCTAGCCGACTCACATCCCTTTTTCAGGATCTACAGCGCCAATTCCATCCCGATCGTTTTGCCTGCCATCCGGAACGCGAACGCCTGATAGCGTTGCAGCAGGCGGCGACCATCAATCAAGCCTACCAGACGCTAAAGCATCCATTAAAATGCGCAGAGTATATGTTATCTTTATACGGCTTTGACCTGGCTAATGAACAGCACACCCTGCGCAACACCGCTTTTCTGATTGAACAGATAGAGTTACGTGAGGAGCTTGATGCTATTAAGCACAAAGCGGATGCGGAGAGCTTGCTGGCCAAATTTAATATGCGGCTGAACGACACGATCAAACAGCGCAGTGCGCTGATGGTGCAACAGTTGAATGGCGAGCGATGGTCGGAGGCTGCCGACACCGTGCGTAAGCTGCGCTTTTCGGACAAACTCCAGCAACAGGTTGAACAACTCACAGAAAAGCTGCTGGGTTTTGAGTAATACCTTCTGATTGTGGAAGCTTCAACATGGCATTATTACAAATTAGTGAGCCTGGCTTCAGTGCCGCGCCGCATCAGCGCCGTTTGGCGGCAGGTATCGATTTAGGCACCACCAACTCGCTGGTTGCTACGGTGCGCAGTGGGCTGGCAGAAACGCTGGCCGACGAAAAAAGCCGCCATTTACTGCCTTCAGTGGTGCACTACCAGGCGGAGGCGCAGCTTGTGGGTTGGAAAGCACGCCAACAGGCTGCACAGCAGCCAGCCAACACCATTATCTCAATAAAACGTTTAATGGGCCGTTCCCTGGTTGATGTGCAGCAACGTTATCCTAACCTGCCATACCAGTTTAAAGCCAGTGACAATGGCCTGCCGATGATCGTTACCGCTGCTGGGTTGGTTAATCCGGTGGGGGTTTCAGCAGATATTCTCAAGGTACTTTCTGCCCGCGCACAGGCGGCGTTGCAAGGGAACCTTGACGGCGTGGTGATCACCGTTCCTGCCTATTTTGACGATGCACAGCGTCAAGGTACCAAAGACGCCGCGCGTCTGGCTGGCCTGCATGTGTTGCGTCTGTTAAACGAACCGACCGCTGCGGCGATTGCCTACGGGCTGGACTCAGGCCAAGAAGGGGTGATCGCAGTCTATGATCTTGGCGGTGGCACCTTTGATATTTCCCTATTACGTCTTAGCCGAGGGGTGTTTGAAGTCTTGGCCACCGGCGGCGATGTTGCGTTAGGCGGCGACGACTTCGACCACCTGCTGGCTGACTGGTTACGCGATCAGGCTGGCGTGGTTGACCGCAGTGATCACGGTGTGCAGCGTCAACTACTGGACGCCGCTATCGCCGCAAAAATCGCGCTGAGTGATGCCGATAGCGTCCATGTCGAGGTTGTTGGTTGGTGCGGTGAAGTGACGCGTACTCAGTTTGAAGCGCTGATTGCGTCTTTGGTGAAACGCACTCTGCTTGCCTGCCGACGTGCGCTAAAAGACGCTGGCCTCGTCACTGAAGATGTACGGGAAGTTGTGATGGTCGGCGGCTCCACACGTGTGCCATTCGTACGTGAACAGGTGGGGACATTCTTTGGCCGCCCCCCGCTGATCTCTATCGATCCGGATAAAGTTGTTGCCATTGGCGCGGCGATCCAAGCCGATATTCTGGTGGGCAACAAGCCGGGCAGCGACATGCTATTGCTGGATGTGATCCCGTTGTCACT
Organism: Serratia symbiotica; assembly: GCA_011754105.1. Taxonomy (GTDB): domain Bacteria; phylum Pseudomonadota; class Gammaproteobacteria; order Enterobacterales; family Enterobacteriaceae; genus Serratia; species Serratia symbiotica_E. The sequence goes on along the minus strand of JAAKDF010000002.1, from coordinate 82,575 downwards.
GGGGCTGGAAACCATGGGCGGTTTGGTTGAGAAAGTGATCCCGCGCAATACTACCATTCCGGTGGCGCGCGCGCAGGAATTCACCACCTTCAAAGATGGTCAGAATGCGATGATGATCCACGTACTGCAGGGCGAGCGCGAACTGATACAAGATTGCCGTTCGCTGGCGCGTTTCAAGCTATGCGGGTTACCGCCGTTACCGGCCGGTGGTGCGCATATCCGAGTCAACTTTCAGGTGGATGCCGACGGTCTGCTAAGCGTCACTGCGACGGAGAAATCCACCGGTGTTGAAGCCGCAATTCAGGTAAAACCTTCGTATGGCTTGTCCGACAGCGAAATTGCCACGATGCTCAAAGAGTCGATAGCCCATGCTCAGAACGATGTTGGAACACGCAAGCTGGCGGAACAGCGGGTGGAAGCTTTGCGAGTGCTGGAAAGCCTACAGGGTGCGTTAGACAAAGATGCCGAGCTGCTAAGCGAAATAGAAAGCCAGGCGATCGTTGCCGCATCGCAAGCGCTGCAACATGCAGTATCAGGCGACAACCCCGTAGCTATCTCAACTGCCATTAAAGCATTAGATGCACAAACGCAATATTTTGCCGCGCGCCGCATGGATGCCGCCACTCGCCGCGCTTTGGCTGGTCATTCTTTGGATGAGGTTTAACTATGCCTAAAATTGTTTTTTTGCCCCAGCAAGATTTATGCCCTAAAGGGGTAGTCGTAGAAGCTAAACCCGGGGAATCCATCCTCAACGTTGCGTTGCGCAGCGGTATTAAAATTGAGCACGCCTGCGAGAAATCCTGCGCTTGCACTACCTGTCACTGCATTGTGCGTGAAGGTTTAAATTCTCTGGAAGAAAGCTGCGAGCTGGAAGACGACATGCTGGATAAGGCTTGGGGCTTGGAGCCGGAAAGCCGCCTGAGCTGTCAGACACGGGTATCCGACGAAGATCTGGTTATTGAAATACCCCGTTACACCGTTAACCACGCGCGTGAGAATTGATACCCATCTTCTTTTAAGACACAGCGCTGTTGGCTGCGGGTAGTTATTTGGCCGATTCTTGTGGAACTCACCTCATGCAGGGCCGTTGCCAGCAGCGTGCAAATTTGCTTCCAGCAGATTTGTCACCCCAGTCACTTACTGGTATAAGCAGTTGGGGACCCAGGCAGGTGCCGCCTAGATGTAACTTGCAATCGCAGCCAGCTACCGTCCAATTTCGCCGAACTGAATAATGTGGCTGGCTCCTCCCACACCGCCGGAGCCAGTACCTCAGCTACATTCCTATCGCACTTTATCAAACATTATAAGCAAGGATGGCTGCACGTCGATTGCTCCACCACATACCGCAAGGGTGCGGTGGTAGAGTGGTATGCGGGTGCCACTGGCCTAGGTATGCGTACCCTAGCGAATCTGCTGATCAGTAGAGCCAAACCATTGAACGCCAGCTAGCCTGTGCTCTATCGTCATCGCCCAGCATGCTGGGCGATGCTATTTGATCTATGGATTTTACCATGATTTTCCATCATTAGGATGTCTCCCCCAGCGAGAATGAACTTGAACACCTGCTTAAGCTGGCAGTGATAGAGACAGCCGAGCGCCCGGCGTTCTTCCGCGCACTGTGCTTGATGCTACGGTGCTGATCCTCGGCTACAACTATCAGATGCGGTAGGACGGTGACATTTCCCTGAATGCCGACACTCCAGTCAATATTCAACATTGGGGAAAACATGGAGGCGGCAACATCATTCCGTTTTCCTCCTCGTTGGCTGCGCTGCGAATAGATGTTGATGGCTAACAACCATTTATCCCGCTACTAGTGCGGGTATTGTTTGAAATCATCCAGGGTACTGAGTTTCCCCTTAACCCAAAGGCGGAATACGGCAAGGAATTTTATCCCGAGGAGGTAGCAACTCTGTTTGACACCGATGGGTTTACCAAGACGGTAGAGCGCTATGTTAATAAAAGACAGTCAAATCCCTGTTGGGCCAGCCGAAGAGCTATCCCACGGCGATGTTGAAGGAGCTAAGAATATTTTTTAGTCAACGAAAAACTGGTGCGCCATGCATTCCTGTCGCTGATGCACGATCAGGCGATGGATGAGCAGCCTAATCTGTTATTGGGATTGGAGGTGTACGGTTATCCGGCGTAGATTGAAGCCTTGATCAATTAGATCGGCAACGTGGCGAACGAAATAGTCGCTAATAAAGATCCTGTAAATCTTTGCTTGGTGTAGGGAAAAGAGCGTGGAGTCAGTCACTACCTGATCACCCATACCTGGCAGTTCTATCATCGCCTTTGGGGCGAGTTGGGGCGTTGTTTAATAAATCGAATATTTGGCCAGCACGAGGATCAGATGACTCTCCTTCTGTCAAAATAGCGACACTGCGGGGCCAAGCAAAAGTTTAAGGTCAACAGCTAGAAGGCTTATAACAACTCCCTTATTACTCGGGGTTCACTCACTTTCTGGGGAGATGAAACGGCACTTCACGCCTGGTACTGCGAGGCAAAACCTTCTCTTCGTGGTCGCCCACAACATTATTCCAATATGGCAATGACCAGCGTCTTGATGCTAAAACAGATTTCAGGCCTGACACTTCGCGCCCTCCAGGGCTTCGTCTACTCCATTTTCATACTGATAAAAGTGCCGTTGAACTGCCCGGACTACACCTGCATTATTAAGCGGGAGAAATTCGTCAATGTCCCGTTTAAAACCTCAACGCCGGGTTGAAATTGCGTACCTAGTTATAAAACACGGTCAGAAAAACGGCGGATCTGGTAAAAAATGCATAAAGTCGCCTCGGCGGATGGGGCTTACGATAGGCGAGTTAGTCATGATAAGTTAAGGCGCAAGAATATAATGGAGTTAATACCGCCCAGAAGGGGATCCCATTATTGGTCGGCAGACTATGCAGACCGAAATCAAGCGATACCGGAGAGATAAGACAAGGTGGAAAAGTATGACAGGCTACCACCGAAGTTTGATAGCCGAAACAGCGATGTACAGAGTAAAATAGTATTTGGTGTTCACCTGTCACTGCGAGATTATGATGTGCAAGTTGCAGAGGTTATGGCCATGCTGTGCATTCAATAAGATGACGCTGGCCGATATGCCAGAAACTGTACGCGTTGCCTGAAAAATGCCCATTCAGGGGACTCTTTATTCTAAATTTGATTTATTCAACAAAGCCACTATTTATTTAAAATATTGATTTTTATGTGGTCAAGCGTTAACAGCGCACATATAATTTATACCACTTGAGAAGGCTGGTTTTATTCATTGCAGACCAGCTAGTTTTGAAATATAGAGGCCATCATGACCCTAGAACGTACCTTTTCCATCATTAAACCCAATGCTGTAGCCAACAACGATATCGGTGCAATCTATGCCCGCTTCGAGCGTGCTGGTTTCAAAATTATTTCATCCAAAATGCTGCGTCTGACTAGCGAACAGGCTGAAGGATTCTACGCTGAGCACAAAGGTCGCCCATTCTTCGACGGTTTGGTTAAGTTCATGACTTCTGGTCCGATAATGGTACAGGTTCTAGAAGCGGAAAACGCCGTACAGCGTAACCGTGACATCATGGGGGCAACCAACCCGGATAACGCACTGGCTGGCACCCTGCGCGCTGACTACGCTGGCAGCCTCACTGCTAATGCCGTTCACGGTTCCGATGCCATAGAATCTGCACAGCGTGAAATTGCTTATTTCTTCACGGAAAGCGAAATCTGCTCACGCTAATACCTCGTAGTCTTTTAAGCCGTTGCTTTGTTGGCTGTACTAGTTCATACCAGGAACTTAATCAGTACTGGTATAAACTAGTACAGCCAACAAAGCAACGGCTTAAAAGACTACGAGGTATTATGTGTTGAGGTTTGCATAGTACAAACAAGCATATTTACTGGCTAAATCCGGCGTTGTTGAATAAATAAAACATTTGGCCGGCACTAAGATCAGATCACTTTCCTTCTGTCAAAATAGCTAACATTGCATGGCCAAGAAAAAGTTCAAGATCACCAACTGGAAGGCTTAAAACAACGCTCTTATCACTCGGAGTTCACTCATTTTATGGCTGTATGAAACGGCACTTCACGCCTAGTCCTGCGAGGCAAAGCCTTCTCTGCGTGGTCGCCCACAAAATTATCATGCTGAAACGGATTTTCGGCCTGACACTTCGCGCCCTCCAGGGCTTCTTCGACTCAATTATCACACTGATAAAATTGCCGTTAAACTGCCCAGACTACACCTGCATCAGTAAGCTGGCGTAATCCGTCAATCTATGCAGACCGAAATCAAGCGGTGGCGAACCAGCTCCTTACCGGAGACAACACACGGAGGAAAAGTAAGACATGGCTACCCACCGACATTCGATAGCCGAAACAGCGATGTACAGAGCCAAATAGCTATTTAGTGGTCACCTGTATTGCTGCGATAGTATGATGCGCAAGTTGCAGAGGCTATGAGCCATTATCTGTGCATTAAAAACAAGATGACACTGGCAGGTATGCCAGAAACTGTACGCATTGCCTGAAATATGCCCATTCAGGGGACTCTTTATTCTAAATTTGATTTATTCAACAAAGCCATTTTTCTACTGCATTCGTCAGTCGGGAAAACTTTACTCTTTTTGATGGCATGCCGGATTACATTGTTCAGCAATTCTATGGTCGCATAGCCATAACCTCATTTTGATTGATGTGTCTATTACACATTGTATAACGCGCCATGGGCGTTACTTTGTTACAAAGTAGGGTTCGGGGTTATTTAAGAAACAGACAAAAAGAAGGAAGTAGGGTGATCTCATCATGATCACTGATAGGACGATTTTTAAATACACCCTTGAGGTGTACTGCGAAGCGGATGAATATCGGGCCATTTCCCGCCGCTGCAAGCGCAAGAAAAACCTGGTCGATTATAAAACGAAATTTACCTCGCCGGACAAGACGGCGTTATGTACGCAGGCATATCCACCGACCCGACAAGGTAAAATTGTTCCTGAATTTCGACTTTAAGATTGACGACAATATATAACGTTTTTAAAATGATGTCGAACGCGGAAACTGTGATCGTACTGCGAGATAGCATGTGGTTAACCCAGACGCAACTGAGCAACCTAATGGGGTTGGAGTCTTCCTCATGCCTGTGGAGGTTTTTCCCAACACCCTTCAGGTTGCTTCAGGATTGATTCACTACAGGTATCCGCTTTACATATTCATCGCTCTATTAAAGACTTTCATTAGCGATAAATTCTAACTTTTTGCCGCACTGGCCGCAGTGGTATTCACTTTCACCGCGCAGTACGCGGTTGCGGCGGCGCACGGTAAGCAGATGCTGCTGAAAGCGGCAGTTAGTTTGTAGGGGAAAGTTTTGCATTACACTGAGGGGATCGGATCTCAAAATAGTGGGTGCATCTGGCGGGGACTTGCAGCACGCGTTCCATCGTCCAGCGTCATTTTTGGCCATGGGTTGCTACGCGGCCCAACCGGCGGTGAAACGCCAACAGGTATGCCAGCTCATGAAGTATCACTTCGTCGATAAACGGTTGCTTATTTTTCATTAATAGCTCCTGGTTCAGACGAATTTCCCAAGCCAGCAGCCAGGCAGTACCCGCACTGGTACCGCGTTGCTGGTAAACGATTTTCAGCTCTAGAAATTCAGCGCAAAAATGCTGCTGAGCCAGTTGCAACTTTTCTCGCTGTCAGCGCATCACCGCCTGTTGTAGCTTCATAGGAATTCTTGCTTTTTTCATTATAGGTAGCTTAAGCCTAGGCGTGGTTGCCAACAATAAGCTGATTGACGCTGATGGGCTTATTGTTTGTAATCAAAGTGTTAATTGCGGGATAATAAAGCGTACATGAGAAGCCAGTACCCGCAGTTCCCACTGGATAAAGTGGCCATAGTTCCCTTTATACAAAAACGGTTATTTTGCGATTTGGCGCAATAATTAGCTGCTTAAAAATACGTAAGTTTGGGGCAGTTTTTTGCCTGACTTCTGCTCCTGAGTAGTGCAGCTTTCGTGTGTATTTAGCTTTCGTGTGCATTTAATGCAATTGAGAGTGCAAGTGAGAGATCAATGTTGAATAAACCGTTCTATTATCAAGATCCATTCCCGCTGAAGAAAGACGATACCGAATACTACCTGCTGAGTCGCGATCACGTCACCATGAGCGAATTTGAAGGCCAGGAAATGCTGAAAGTCGCCCCTGAAGCGCTGATCCTCCTAGCCCAACATGCATTCCATGACGCCTCATTTATGATGCGCACTGCGCATCAGCAACAGGTAGCCGACATCTTGCAAGATCCAGAGGCCAGCGAAAACGACAGATACGTTGCGCTGCAATTCCTGCGTAACTCAGAGATCGCCGCAAAGGGGATCTTGCCGACCTGCCAGGACACAGGGACAGCGATTATCGTTGGCCATAAAGGTCAACGTGTATGGACTTGCGGCGGTGATGAGGCGGCGCTGTCGCGCGGTGTGTACAACACCTATATCGAAGATAACCTGCGCTATTCGCAAAACGCTGCGCTGGACATGTACAAAGAGGTCAATACTGGCAGCAATCTGCCAGCGCAGATCGATCTCTATACAGTGGATGGCGAGGAATATAAATTCCTGTGCATCACCAAAGGCGGCGGTTCAGCTAACAAGACCTACCTATATCAGGAAACCAAAGCGCTGTTATCTCCTGGTAAACTGAAGGATTATCTGGTAGATAAAATGCGTACTTTAGGCACCGCCGCTTGCCCGCCGTACCATGTAGTGTTTGTTATCGGAGGCACTTCGGCCGAAGCAACGCTGAAGACGGTCAAACTGGCCTCTACCAAGTATTACGATGGATTGCCGAATGAAGGCAATGAGTACGGCCAGGCGTTCCGTGATATGGTGCTGGAGGCAGAACTGCTGAAAGAAGCGCAGAATTTGGGGCTGGGCGCGCAGTTTGGCGGCAAATACTTCGCTCATGACATTTGTGTAGTGCGCTTGCCACGCCATGGCGCGTCCTGCCCGATTGGCATGGGGGTATCCTGTTCTGCTGACCGTAATATTAAGGGCAAGATCAACCGTAATGGCATCTGGCTGGAAAAACTGGAGCACAATCCAGGCAAGTTTATTCCGCAGGAACTACGTCAAGCTGGGGAAAATGAAGCGATAAAGATCGACCTTAATCTCCCGATGGCCGAGATCCTAAAACAGCTTGCGCAGTATCCGGTTGCTACCCGTCTATCGCTGAGCGGCACTATCATCGTGGCCCGCGATATCGCGCACGCCAAGCTGAAAGAACGCTTGGATCGTGGTGAAGGTCTGCCGCAGTACGTCAAGGATAATCCAATCTACTACGCTGGCCCTGCGAAAAAACCTGACGGCTACGCATCCGGTTCGCTTGGCCCGACCACCGCATGGCGCATGGATCCCTATGTCGATCTGTTGCAGTCACACGGCGGTAGCATGATCATGCTGGCGAAGGGCAACCGCAGCCAGCATGTGACCGATGCCTGCCATAAGCACGGCGGGTTCTATCTTGGTAGCATCGGTGGCCCGGCAGCGGTGCTGGCGCAGCAGAATATTAAGAGCTTGGAGTGTGTGGAGTATCCTGAACTAGGGATGGAGGCAATCTGGAAAATTACAGTAGAAGATTTCCCAGCGTTCATTTTGGTAGATGACAAAGGCAATGACTTTTTCCAGAAGATTCAAGCGGGCTTGTGTTTAAAATGCTTGAAATAATCCACCGAAGAACCTAAGCAAAAGTATTTATGCCCCTAAAAACCCCACCAATGGCCAGCAGAATGCTGGCCATTGGTGGGGTTTTTAGGGGGAAACCTTCAGCGGCTGGAGGTGCATTGGTTTCGTTGCTTGATAGCGTATCCGGCCGTCAGAACTGCTATCCACAGAGGGATCAGTAACACCGAGATGCGAATGCCTGGTGTTAGATACATGATAACCAATATACCAGCCATAAATATCAGGCACAGGTAGTTGCTGAACGGATACCAGATGGCTTTAAACTTCGTTTTAACGCTTTCACGGTTTTTAGCAGCGCGGAATTTCAGGTGCGCTAGGCTGATCATCGCCCAGTTGATCACTAGCGCCGAGATTACCAGTGCCATCAGCATTTCGAAGGCTCGCCCAGGGATCAGATAGTTGATAAGCACGCAAAATGCGGTGGCTATGGCGGAAACGCCAATGGCGACCACAGGCACGCCACGGCTATCTACTTTCATCAGGCTTTTTAACCCGTTGCCTTGTTGTGCTAGGCCGAAAAGTATACGACTGTTGCAGTAAACGCAACTGTTATATACTGACAGCGCAGCAGTCAGCACCACGATATTTAGCAGGGATGCCACCAGATTGCTATCCAACTCCTGAAAGATCAGCACAAAAGGGCTTCTGCTTTCAACCACTTTGTTCCACGGGTGGAGTGAAAGCAGAACCACCAGTGAGCCGATATAAAAGATTAAGATACGATAGATAACCTGGTGGGTAGCTTTGGGAATGCTCTTTTGCGGGTTGTCAGCTTCTGCTGCGGTGATGCCCACAAGTTCGAGGCCGCCGAATGAAAACATTATCACCGCCATCGCCATTACCAGTCCTATGCTGCCATTTGGCAAGAAACCGCCTTGTGCCCATAGGTTGGTGACGGTGGCTTCTGGGCCACCAATGCCGCTGAACAGCAGATAAGCACCGAATGCGATCATACCGATTATCGCCGCAACTTTGATGATGGCAAACCAGAACTCCACCTCGCCGTAGACTTTCACATTGGCCATGTTAATAGCGTTGATCACCATAAAGAACACGGCGGCGGAGACCCAGGTGGGGATCTCCGGCCACCAGTACTGCACATAGATGCCGACTGCTGTTAGTTCTGCCATTGCCACTAGCACATACAACACCCAGTAGTTCCAGCCGGATATGAAGCCAGCAAGATTGCCCCAGTATTTGTACGTGAAATGGCTGAAGGATCCGGCTACTGGCTCTTCCACGATCATTTCACCGAGTTGGCGCATGATTAGAAACGCGATGAAACCGCCAATGGCATAGCCAAGAATGACCGAAGGGCCAGCCATTTTTATTGTTTGAGCGATACCGAGGAATAGCCCAGTACCTATTGCTCCTCCGAGGGCAATAAGCTGAATATGGCGGTTTTTTAGGCCGCGTTTTAGCTGGTAGCCATGTTGTTGACCATCCATCAATTAAACCTCTTGTTCTGGCAGAATGATTCACATAATGTAAATTAATGGTTACGATACTTGTTTTATTTTATTTACAGAAATATGACAATTAATTCAACGGAGTCGCTACCGGTCGCTCGGTAAAGAATAATGCTAAGTGCGTTATTTTACACCTGTTTTGTGATGCCAGCGGTTAATATTTCAGCAAAATAGGCAACCAAATTTGGGTTGTCTGACGTTAGGCGATAAACGGAATAACTTCGGCAGTGGTCCCATCATTGTTCGTGAACGCCGCGAGGATTAACGGCGAAACATCACTTAGATAAGTGCTTTTGATGGCGTATAAAGAACAGTAAACAGCCTAACTTATCGCCGTTAGTGCAATAGTCATGCATCAACAGCGATAAGTTAGGCTGTAACCTTCCTCATGTAAGGTTAACCCGTAAATGGTACTACCAGCGCATTGTTAAAGCTTTGCGGTGGTAGTTATAGTAAAAATGTATGATAACCTGATTTCAATCAAGACTTATATAGACAGGGGATAAATACTTTGTTACTTTTAAGGCCACGTATTTGAAATTGGTATTACCAATTGACTCCGCGCTATTCGCAGAGAAGAATTCACCTATGGCCTACAGTAAAATCTGTCAACCTAAGTTACCAAAAATTATTAAACATCAGCTCAAATACTTGAGCTTGGAGGGATCACTGCATCCGGGCGAAATGCTGCCTCCAGAGCGCGAGCTGGCGAAACAATTTGAAGTTTCCCGCCCTTCATTAAGAGAGGCTATCCAACGTCTGGATAGCTAAAGAGCTGCTCTTGCGTCGGCAAGGTAGCGGTACCTTTGTGCAAACTAATCTGGGGCAGAGCTTTAGCAATCCGCTAGCTGAATTGCTGGCCGACCATCCTAAATCGCAATTCGATCTGTTGGAAACGCGCCATGCGCTAGAAGGCACTGCTGCCTATTACGCTGCGCTGCGCGGTACTGATGAAGATATGGCGCGTATCTGCGACTGCCGCACTGTGATTCAACAAACTCAGAAAAGATGTAATCCCAATGCTGCAGCTGGTGCCGTTATGAAGTATCAAATCGCCGTGACTGAAGCTGCCCATAATGTTGTGTTGTTGCACTTGCTGCGCTGTATGGGTCCGATGCTGAAACAAAATGTGCGTAAAAACTTTTAATTGCTCTACTTGCGCAGTGAGATGTTGGCAACAGTGAGCAGCCACCGCGATGGGATTTTTGAGGCGATTGTGGTACGTGAACCGGAAAAGGCGCGTGAAGCTTCGCACCTTCACTTGGCGTTTATAGAAAAAGTTTTGCTGGATCTAAGCCTGGAGAACAAACGACGCGAGAGATAGCTACGGCGTCTCTAGCAACGCAAGGATTCAGAACTGTTCTCTTCAGGGTAAGCTAATCGAAGAGTTAGTTCAAAGTACTTAGCTAATTTTGCTGCAATCAAATGATGTGCAAGTCTTCCGGTGTTTTGTCATAAAACACCGGAAGACTTGTTCCTAATAAACCATTAGATAGATAAGGAATACCACCATGTCACAACGTCTAACCAATGACATGGATCCGTTCGAAACTCGCGACTGGATACAGGCGATCGAATCGGTCATCCGTGAAGAGGGTGTTGAACGCGCTGAGTTTCTGATCGAGCAGCTATTGAGGGAGGCGCGCAAGGGGGGGGCAAATGTGGTTGGGGGCGCTGATGCTCACAACTACGTTAACACCATCGCGGTGGAGGATGAACCGGCTTACCCAGGTAACCTTCATCTGGAAATACGCATTCGTTCAGCTATCCGCTGGAACGCTATCATGACGGTTCTGCGTGCTTCTAAGAAAGATTTAGAACTCGGTGGTCACATGGCCTCTTTCCAATCTTCTGCGACCTTCTATGAAGTTTGCTTTAACCACTTCTTCCGTGCACGCAATGAGAAAGATGGTGGGGATCTAGTTTACTTCCAGGGGCATATCTCGCCGGGTATTTACGCACGTGCCTTCCTTGAAGGCCGCCTAACAGAAGAGCAAATGAATAACTTCCGCCAGGAGGTTCAAGGCAAGGGTCTGCCCTCTTATCCGCATCCAAAATTGATGCCGGAATTCTGGCAGTTCCCGACCGTATCGATGGGATTGGGGCCAATCTGTGCCATCTATCAGGCTAAGTTCCTGAAGTATTTAAAAAATCGTGGTTTGAAAGATACCTCGGAACAAACTGTTTATGCTTTCTTGGGCGATGGCGAGATGGACGAACCAGAATCCAAGGGTGCGCTCACCATTGCCACCCGTGAAAAATTAGACAACCTGGTGTTTGTCATCAACTGCAATTTGCAGCGTTTGGATGGCCCGGTCACCGGTAATGGCAAGATCATCAACGAATTGGCAGGTGCTTTCGCTGGTGCAGGCTGGCAGGTTCTGAAAGTAATCTGGGGTGGGCGTTGGGATGAGCTGCTTCGCAAAGACACCGACACCAGCGGTAAACTAGTTCAACTGATGAACGAAACCCTGGATGGTGACTACCAGACCTTAAAATCCAAAGACGGTGCTTACGTGCGTAAGCATTTCTTTGGCCGTTACCCGGAAACTGCCGAGCTGGTCAAAGACATGACCGACGACGAAATCTGGGCGCTGAACCGTGGCGGTCATGATCCGAAAAAAATCTTTGCTGCACTGAAAAAAGCGCAGGAAACTCAAGGCAAACCTACCGTGATCTTGGCTCATACTATCAAAGGTTACGGTATGGGGGAAACTGCGGAAGGTAAAAACATCGCTCACCAGGTGAAGAAAATGAACATGGCAGGGGTTCAGAATTTCCGCGATCGTTTTAACGTACCGGTTGCTGATGCGAATATCGAGAAACTGTCGTATGTCACCTTCGAAAAAGACACCGCAGAGTACCAGTACCTGCACGAACGCCGTCAGGCACTGAAAGGCTACCTGCCAAGCCGTCTGCCAGAATTTACCCAGAAGCTGGAATTACCAGATCTGGAAGATTTCAGCTCGCTGCTGGAAGAACAGAGCAAAGAAATTTCTACTACCATCGCCTTCGTGCGCGCCTTGAACGTGATGCTGAAGAACAAGGCGATCAAAGATCGCTTGGTACCTATTATCGCCGACGAAGCGCGTACCTTCGGTATGGAAGGTCTGTTCCGTAAGATCGGCATCTACAGCCCTAATGGCCAGCAGTACACTCCGCAAGACCGTGAGCAGGTTGCTTTCTACAAAGAAGACGAGAAAGGCCATATTTTGCAAGAAGGCATCAACGAACTGGGTGCTGCATCTTCCTGGTTAGCTGCTGCGACGTCCTATAGTACTAACGATCTACCGATGATCCCGTTCTACATCTACTATTCAATGTTCGGTTTCCAGCGTATCGGTGATCTGTGCTGGGCTGCGGGAGACCAACAGGCGCGTGGCTTCCTAATCGGCGGTACTTCAGGCCGAACCACTCTGAATGGTGAGGGTCTGCAACACGCAGATGGCCACAGCCACATTCAGTCTCTGACTATACCTAACTGTATTTCTTACGATCCCGCGTATGCTTATGAAGTAGCGGTGATCATGCATGATGGTCTGGTACGCATGTACGGCGATGCGCCGGAAAACGTTTATTACTACCTAACCATGCTGAACGAAAACTACGCCATGCCGGCAATGCCGCATGGCGCAGAGGAGGGTATCCGTAAGGGCATCTACAAGTTGGAGACTCTGGAAGGCAGCAAAGGAAAGGTACAGTTATTGGGTTCTGGTGCTATCTTGCGTCATGTGCGTGAAGCGGCGCAGATCCTGGCTAAAGATTACGGCGTGGTTTCCGACATTTACAGCGTCACTTCCTTCACAGAATTGGCGCGTGATGGGCAGGACTGCGAGCGTTGGAACATGTTACACCCCACTGAAGAGCCACATGTCCCTTACATCGCTCAAGTGATGAATGATGCGCCAGCGGTAGCGGCTACCGACTATATGAAGCTATTCGCAGATCAGGTTCGAACTTATGTTCCAGCCAGCGATTATCGCGTACTGGGTACTGATGGCTTTGGTCGTTCAGATAGCCGTGAAAACCTGCGTCGCCACTTTGAAGTTGATGCATCTTACGTGGTGGTTGCTGCTTTGGGTAAATTGGCTAAACGTGGTGAAATTGAAGCCTCCGTAGTCGCTGATGCGATTAAAAAATTCGATATCAATCCAGAGAAAGTTAATCCGCGTCTAGCATAAGAGGTACAGAATAATGTCTATCGAAATCAAGGTACCGGACATCGGTGTAGACGAAGTCGAAATCACCGAGATCATAGTGAAGGTTGGCGATAAAGTTGAAGCTGAACAATCGCTGATCACTGTGGAAGGCGATAAGGCTTCCATGGAAGTGCCATCCCCGCAGGCGGGAGTAGTGAAAGAGATTAAAGTGGCTGTTGGCGATAAAACTGAAACCGGCAAACTGATGATGATTTTTGAAGCGGAAGGCGCTGCGCAGGCGGAATCCGTGGTGAAAGCAGAAGAAAAACCGACGGTGGCCCCTGATACTGCCGCTAAAGAAGTTGAAGTGCCGGATATCGGCGGCGACGAAGTCGAAGTGACCGAAGTGATGGTGAAGGTAGGTGACAAAGTGGCCGCTGAGCAGTCACTGATCACCGTTGAAGGCGAAAAGGCGTCTATGGAAGTGCCTGCACCGTTTGTCGGCATGGTGAAAGAGATCCGAATCAAACCTGGCGACAAGGTAAAAACCGGTTCATTGATCATGGTTTTTACTGTTGAAGGCGCAGCACCCTCCGCCGCTCCTGCAACGAGTGCGGAATTTCCACTGTCTCAAGCCAAGCAAGAAACTAAAACTGCTGCACCCGCTACTCATACCGACAGCAAAGGTAAATTCGGCGAAAACGTCGCTTATGTACACGCGACTCCGGTCATCCGCCGTTTAGCGCGTGAATTTGGCGTTAACCTGGCGAAAGTAAAAGGCTCCGGTCGTAAAGGCCGTATCCTGCGTGAAGACATTCAAGTTTACGTAAAAGAAGTGATACAACGAGCCGATACTGCGTTAGCAGCTGGGCTGCTAGGTATGCAGCCATGGCCGAAAGTGGACTTCAGCAAGTTCGGCGAGATTGAAGAAATCGACATGGGGCGTATCCAGAAAATTTCTAGTGCTAATTTGAGCCGCAATTGGGTAATGATCCCGCATGTGACTCACTTCGACAAAAGCGATATTACCGATCTGGAAGTGTTCCGTAAGCAACAGAGCGAAGACGCGGTCAAACGTAAGTTGGACGTGAAGTTTACTTTGGTGGTGTTCATTATGAAAGCCGTGGCAGCCGCTCTGGAGCAGATGCCACGTTTCAACAGTTCGCTTTCCAAGGATGGCCAGAAGCTGATGCTAAAAAAATACATCAACATCGGCGTTGCGGTTGATACACCACATGGGTTGGTCGTTCCAGTGTTCAAAGATGTGAACAAAAAGGGCATTACTGAGCTTTCTCGTGAACTGATGGCCATCTCTAAAAAAGCGCGCGACGGTAAGTTGACAGCTGGCGAAATGCAGGGCGGCTGCTTCACCATCTCCAGCCTGGGTGGTATCGGGACAACTTACTTCGCGCCGATCGTCAACGCGCCGGAAGTGGCTATTCTGGGTGTTTCTAAGTCCGCTATTGAGCCGCTCTGGAATGGTAAAGAGTTTATACCGCGCTTAATGATGCCGATGTCGCTCTCCTTCGATCACCGTGTGATTGACGGTGCCGATGGTGTGCGTTTCATCACTATTATCAATAATATGCTGTCTGACATCCGCCGCCTGGTGATGTAATGATCAAGAGGCGCACATTTCATAATGCTGCGCCCTTAGCGCTTCAGCAGCTTTTTGTCTGGTTTTGCATAATTAAACAACATTGTTGAGACAGTGTTTACTCGAACATACTTTGCAGAGTATTAACAATTCTATAAAATGCTCGCGGTCTACCCGGCCCGGTAGATAGAGGTCGTTATGAGGTCGATTAATAATATGCCCAATAAATTTTAAGTGATAGCGAGGCGAATAGTTCGTCGTTCCTAAATACTTTACTCAAGTAGGTAGCTGGGGTAAATGCTTTAAGCCAACAACGCTACAGCTTGAAAGATGAAGGGGATAATGACGTCTGCCCCGCCAAACAATTAATTAAGAGGTCATGATGAGTACTGAAATTAAAACTCAGGTCGTGGTACTTGGGGCAGGCCCGGCAGGTTACTCTGCAGCTTTTCGTTGCGCTGACTTAGGTCTTGAAACCCTACTGGTTGAACGTTATTCCACTTTGGGCGGGGTTTGTCTGAATGTGGGCTGTATCCCTTCCAAAGCACTGCTGCATGTTGCCAAAGTAATCGAAGAAGCCAAGGCGCTTGCCGCACACGGCATCGTTTTTGGTGAGCCGAAAAGCGACATCGACAAAGTTCGCGTTTGGAAAGAAAAGGTGATCACTCAGTTAACCGGGGGGCTGGCTGGCATGGCCAACAGCCGCAAAGTGACAGTGGTCAACGGCTTGGGCAAGTTTACTGGTGCTAATACCCTGGTGGTTGAAGGCGAAAAGGGTTCAACCACCATTAACTTCGATAACGCTATCATCGCTGTGGGTTCTCGCCCAATTCAATTGCCGTTCATTCCCCATGAAGATCCACGCGTGTGGGATTCCACTGATGCACTGGCGCTGAGAACTATTCCACAGCGTTTGCTGGTTATGGGAGGGGGCATCATAGGCCTGGAAATGGCTACCGTATACCATGCGCTGGGTTCACAAATCGACGTGGTCGAGATGTTCGATCAGGTTATCCCAGCCGCAGATAAAGATGTGGTGAAAATCTTCACCAAACGCATCAGCAAGAAGTTCAACTTATTGCTGGAAACCAAAGTGACTGAGGTAGAAACCAAAGAAGAAGGTATCTATGTCACTATGGAAGGCAAAAATGCGACGACAGAGCCACAGCTTTACGATGCGGTGCTGGTGGCCATCGGTCGTGTGCCGAATGGCAAACTGCTGGATGCCTACAAAGCTGGTGTTGACGTTGACGAACGCGGCTTTATCAACGTAGACAAACAGCTACGCACCAATGTAGCGCATATCTTCGCTATCGGTGATATAGTTGGTCAGCCGATGCTGGCACACAAAGGTATTCATGAAGGCCATGTTGCCGCAGAAGCTATCGCTGGCATGAAGCATTACTTCGACCCGAAGGTGATCCCATCAATCGCTTACACTAAACCAGAAGTAGCATGGGTAGGTCTGACTGAGAAAGAAGCGAAAGATAAGGGCATCAGCTACGAAACTGCCACCTTCCCATGGGCTGCATCTGGCCGTGCTATCGCTTCTGATTGTGCAGATGGCATGACTAAACTAATCTTCGATAAAGAAACTCACCGTCTCCTCGGTGGCGCAATTGTCGGCACCAACGGCGGTGAACTACTGGGTGAAATTGGTCTGGCTATCGAGATGGGCTGTGACGCAGAAGATATTGCGCTGACCATTCATGCTCACCCAACCCTGCACGAATCTGTAGGCCTATCGGCAGAGATCTACGAAGGCAGCATCACTGACTTGCCAAACCCGAAAGCCAAGAAGAATTAATACTTCGAATAAGTAATGCTTATTGGTTTGAGTCGTTAACAGGCGGCCCCGTAAAGTGGCCGCTTTTTTGTGTCCGCTCTACCAAATTCTTTTCTTCACTCATTATAACCATTGTAATTTTAAGTATATCATGTTGTGCTCTTCCAGCTAATTACCCGATTCGCAATGATTTAGTAAAGATTTAATGTTGCTTTTATGTGAACAAATTAACAACCGGTTTAAATCCTGTTATGCTCGCTGAGTGGAGCCGGATAATATCCCTTACAGTATAAAATATCGGCAGCAGTGCTGCCATCAGGATAAAGAGTATGACTATAAAACACTAGGCACAATAAATGATAATGAGAGCAAGGATAACATCGTGCTAGAAGAATACCGTAAGCACGTAGTCGAGCGTGCCGCTGAGGGCATTGCTCCTAAGCCACTAGACGCCACGCAAATGGCCGCGCTGGTTGAATTATTAATACTCCCCCCGCAAGGCGAAGCAGCATTCCTGTTAGATCTACTGACTAATCGTGTTCCACCAGGTGTGGATGAAGCTGCTTATGTCAAAGCAGGTTTCCTGGCGGCCATTGCCAAAGGTGAAGCGGTATCCTCCTTGATTTCCCGTGAGAAAGCCACTGAACTGTTAGGTACTATGCAGGGCGGCTACAACATTCATCCGCTGATCGATGCGCTGGAGAACGAAAAGCTAGCTCCGATTGCCGTCAAAGGATTGTCCCATACACTGCTGATGTTCGATAATTTCTACGATGTGGAAGAGAAAGCCAAAGCAGGTAACCCGCACGCTAAGCAGGTGGTGCAGTCATGGGCCGATGCCGAATGGTATCTGTCGCGCCCTGAACTGGCGGAAAAGATCACCGTTACGGTGTTCAAAGTTACCGGTGAAACCAACACAGATGATCTGTCGCCCGCGCAGGATGCTTGGTCACGCCCAGATATCCCACTGCATGCTTTGGCGATGCTGAAGAATGCACGTGAAGGCATTGTGCCAGATAAGCCGGATCGCGTTGGCCCGATCAAACAGATCGAATTGCTGAACCAGAAAGGCTTCCAGCTAGCCTACGTTGGTAACGTGGTTGGTACGGGTTCTTCCCGTAAGTCTGCTACTAACTCTGTGCTGTGGTTTATGGGTAACGACATCCCATACGTGCCAAACAAGCGTAGTGGCGGTGTGGTTCTGGGCGGCAAGATTGCGCCAATCTTCTTCAACACGATGGAAGATGCTGGCGCATTGCCGATCGAAGTGGACGTCTCTGAGCTGAATATGGGCGATGTAATTGACGTTTACCCCTATAAAGGCGAAGTGCGCAACCACGAAACCGGCGAGTTGATCGCCAGCTTTAAACTGAAAACCGACGTGCTTTTGGACGAAGTGCGCGCTGGTGGCCGTATCCCATTGATTATTGGTCGTAGCTTGACGACCAAGGCACGTGAAGCGCTGGGCTTACCGCACAGCGATGTATTCCGCATCGCTAAGCCGGTTGCAGCCAGCAACAAAGGCTTCTCGTTGGCGCAAAAAATGGTTGGCCGCGCCTGTGGCGTTGCCGGTATTCGCCCAGGAGAATACTGCGAACCTAAGATGACCTCCGTGGGCTCTCAAGACACCACTGGCCCGATGACTCGCGACGAACTGAAAGATCTGGCCTGTCTGGGATTTTCTGCTGATCTGGTGATGCAGTCGTTCTGTCACACTGCCGCCTATCCGAAACCGGTCGATGTGACCACGCACCACACGTTGCCAGAATTTATCATGAACCGTGGCGGCGTTTCCCTGCGTCCGGGGGATGGTGTTATCCACTCTTGGCTTAATCGCATGCTGTTGCCTGATACCGTTGGCACCGGTGGTGACTCGCATACCCGTTTCCCGATCGGTATCTCTTTTCCGGCCGGTTCTGGCCTGGTGGCGTTTGCCGCAGCAACGGGCGTTATGCCGCTGGACATGCCTGAGTCGGTATTGGTGCGTTTTAAAGGTAAAATGCAGCCAGGCATCACCCTGCGCGATCTGGTGCACGCCATTCCTTATTACGCGATCAAACAGGGTCTACTGACCGTTGAGAAGAAGGACAAGAAAAACATTTTTTCTGGTCGTATCCTAGAGATCGAAGGTTTGCCGGACTTGAAGGTAGAGCAAGCGTTTGAGCTGACTGATGCTTCCGCTGAGCGTTCAGCCGCCGCTTGCACCATCAAACTGGATAAGGCACCGATAGAAGAGTACCTGAATTCCAACATCGTACTGTTAAAATGGATGATCTCCGAAGGCTATGGTGACATCCGGACTCTGGATCGCCGTATTCAGGGCATGGGAAAATGGCTGGCGGCTCCTCATCTTCTGGCTGGCGATGCAGATGCTGAATCTGCTGCGGTGATCGATATCGATTTGGCGGAAATTACGCAACCTATTCTGTGTGCACCCAACGATCCCGACGATGCGCTCCTGCTCTCTGACGTGGCCAACAGCAAGATCGATGAAGTATTCATTGGTTCTTGCATGACCAACATAGGCCACTTCCGCGCAGCCGGTAAGCTGCTGGATCAGCACAAAGGCCCGTTGCCAACCCGCTTGTGGATGGCCCCACCCACCAAGATGGATGCGGCTCAACTGACCGAAGAGGGTTACTACAGCATATTTGGTAAGAGTGGTGCACGCATTGAGATACCAGGCTGTTCACTATGCATGGGTAACCAGGCGCGCATGGCGGACGGCGCAACGGTAGTTTCTACCTCAACCCGTAATTTTCCAAACCGTCTAGGCACTGGCGCGAAAGTCTACCTTGCCTCCGCAGAGCTGGCAGCGGTCGCTTCAATGCTGGGCCGCCTGCCAACGCCGGACGAGTATCAGACCTTTATGGCGCAGGTTTGTAAAACTGCGACGGATACTTACCGCTATCTGAACTTTAACCAGTTGGGACAATACACTGATAAAGCTGATGGTGTGATTTTCCAAACTACAATCTAGGCCATGCTAACCCAAATGATTCGGGTTACGGTAAACAGCGGTAACTGATTGAATTACCAGTGGTTTAGCAAACTAAATGCTTTTGGGAAACCAAAGCCGCCAACACTATTGCAATTCTGAAGAAAGCTGTGCCATATCACACAACAGTTTAACGTAAGGCTAAACCTCCTATTTTATTTGGTGTAGTTGCCAATGTTGTGAGCGCTTATTAAGTTAGCAGCAGCAGAATTTTTTACTTTGTTATAAGTACACTTAACGCGAGCACAGGCTTTGTTGAATAAATCGGATTTGGAATAAAGAGTCCCCTGAATAGGCATCTTTCAGGCAACGCGTACACTTTCTGGCATACCGGCGAGCGTCATCTTGTTTAATGCACAGATCATGGCCATAGCCTCTGCAACTTGCTCATCATAATCTATCAGCGATAGGTGACCATAAAATAGCCATTTTCTCTGTACATCGCTGTTTCGGCTATTGAACATCGGTGGTAGCCTGTCATACTTTTCCACCTTGTGTTATCTTTCCGGTAAGGAGCTAGTTCGCCACTGATTGATTTCGGTCTGCATAGTCTGCCGACTAATAACAGGATCCCCTTCTGGGCGGTATTAACATCCTTATCTTCTTGCGACTTAACTCATCATGACTCACTCGCCTATCGTAAGCCTCATCCACTGAGACGCCTTTGATTTTATAGTACGTCTTGCGGATGAGAGACCTGAGAAGGCTTCCATATCGGTGACATTGCTCAAGGAAAGGTCAGAAGAGATGACCTCATGATAATGTTGTGGGCGACCACTGTTTCTGTCTCTAAGGCTAAATGCCGTTTTCGCCAGAGCCGCCGTTTCCCATGAACGTGTTTTAAAGCCAGGTGCGCAATTTCACCCGGCGTGGGGGTTTTAAACAGGATATTGACTGAATTCGCCCGCTTACTGATGCAAGTGGAGTCAGGGCAGTTTAACGGCACTTTCATCAGTGTGAAAATGTAGTCCACGAAGCCCTGGAGGGCGCGACGTGTCAGGCCGAAAATCTGTTTCAGCATCGCAGAGAAGTTTTTGCCTCGCAGTACCAGGCGTGAAGTGCCGTTTTATCCACGCAGAAAGTGAGTAAAACCACGAGTGATAAGGGCATTGTTGTAAGCCTTCCAGTTGGTGATCTTGATCTTTTACTTGGCCACGCCATGTCGCTATTTTGACAGAAGGATAGTGATCTAATTTAATCCTCGTGCCGGCCAAATGTTCGATTTATTCAACAACGCCGCACACCGACTTTAGTTTCATGCACTTTTTGAGATCTCGGCTTGATTATTTATCAGACGGGATTCTTCCGGTATCAGAATGTTTAGCAATAGTGGCGATCAGCTCATAATGGCTCCATACATTCAGTACAAGGTTAAGAGCTTTATATAACGGTAATAGATACAGAATAATCCTCTCCGCATCAGCCGATAAAATTTCACTGTAGAGAAAAGAAAAGACTAAATAGGGTGCGGAGGAGAGAAACGCCGCATAAATGGGCAATTGCGGAGGGAAAAATCATAGCGCGAGAATCGCGCCATGATTTTAGCTAATTCAGCGCTTAAGCGTCTTTAGAGCCACGGCTGGCATGCTTGCGATCGTTTTCTGTCAGATGACGCTTACGGATACGGATCGAGGTTGGCGTAACTTCTACCAGTTCATCATCATCGATAAACTCCAGAGCTTGCTCCAGGGTCATTTTTATGGCCGGAACTAAGGTTGTCGCTTCGTCAGTTCCGGAAGCACGCATATTGGTCAGCTTTTTACCCGTCAGGCAGTTGACGGTCAAGTCGTTGGAGCGTGAGTGAATACCGATGATCTGACCTTCATACACTTCCGCACCGTGGCCCATGAACAGTTTACCGCGATCTTGTAGACCATACAGCGCGAAAGCTACCGCTTTACCTTGACCATTAGAGATCAATACGCCATTCTGGCGCTGCCCTACATCACCTGGGCGCACATCGTCATAGTGGCTAAAGGTGGAGTACAGCAAACCGGTACCGGATGTCATGGTCATGAATTCGTTACGAAAACCAATTAAACCACGGCTTGGTATCACGTAGTCGAGACGCACACGGCCTTTGCCGTCTGGGTCCATGTTTTTCAAGTCCGCTTTACGCTCACCCATCGCCTGCATCACAGAACCCTGATGCTGCTCTTCGATATCCAGCGTGACGTTTTCGAATGGCTCTTGCTTACGACCATCGATTTCACGAAAGATAACTTTCGGACGGGAAACTGCCAGTTCGAAACCTTCACGACGCATGTTTTCAATCAGAACAGACAGGTGCAGCTCGCCACGGCCGGATACGCGGAACGCATCAGCGTCTTCGGTTTCTTCAACGCGTAGTGCCACATTATGCACCAATTCCTGGTTCAAACGCTCAAGGATTTTGCGTGATGTCACGAACTTGCCTTCTTTGCCGCAGAACGGCGAAGTGTTGACGTTGAAAAACATGCTTACGGTCGGTTCATCTACAGACAATGCTGGAAGTGCTTCCACTGCGGCAGTATCACAGATGGTGTCGGAGATGTTCAGATCGCTCAGACCGGTGATGGCAATGATGTCGCCCGCGTCAGCTAAAGTAGACTCAATACGCTCTAGACCCATGTGACTCAACACTTTGCCTACTTTACCGTTGCGAGTTTTGCCTTCACTATCAATGATAGTGACCTGCTGGTTTGGCTTCACTTTACCGCGCTTGATGCGGCCAATGCCGATCAATCCTAGGTAGTTGTTGTAGTCCAGTTGAGAGATTTGCATCTGGAATGGAGCTTCCAGCTCAACCTGTGGTGCCGATACATGATCAATAATCGCCTGATATAGCGGGGTCATGTCTTCCGCCATGTCATTATGATCAGTACCAGCGATACCCATCAGAGCGGATGTATAGATGATTGGGAAATCGAGCTGCTCGTCGGTCGCATCAAGGTTAACAAACAAATCGAACACCTGATCAACAACCCAGTCAGGACGCGCGCCAGGACGGTCAACCTTGTTGATGACCACGATCGGTTTCAGGCCGTTGGCAAAGGCTTTTTTCGTCACAAAGCGAGTTTGCGGCATAGGGCCATCCATTGCATCCACAACCAGTAGCACCGAGTCAACCATTGACATCACCCGCTCTACCTCACCGCCGAAGTCGGCGTGTCCTGGGGTATCCACGATGTTGATGCGGTAGTAGTTCCAATTAATGGCGGTATTTTTTGCAAGGATAGTAATTCCACGCTCTTTCTCTAAATCGTTGGAGTCCATTACGCGTTCAGTGGCTTCTACACGCTCTCCGAAAGTACCGGATTGTTGCAGCAGCTTATCAACTAAGGTGGTTTTACCATGGTCAACGTGGGCAATAATGGCAATGTTACGCAAATTTTCGATCACAGCTTTGCCTCTGGCATTAGAAATAGCGCGCCATTGTACACGTATTAAGTGAGGGACTGAACAAGATCACCACCCTTCTTATAAACAATGGCGTATCGGTCAGTTTGCAAGCCCTTTCACAGGGGGAAAAGCATCATCGACGCACACCAGCACCATAATGGTGCTATATTTGACTTAAATCGCACCATTATGGTGCTTTGCAGGGTGATCGTGCAAGGCTTGGAGGGTACAAAACCTGCACAGCAAATCGGAAAAGCATTGATGAAAAGTTGGCACAGTTTTCGCTTTACCCTTTTTAAAGGGAAAAAAGCCAGTTCCATAGATTCGTCATAACGACGACAATGATAAATCCGGGAGAACAATTATGTCCGCTGAACAAGTTTTGACGATACTACATGAGCATAAAGTGAAATTCGTAGATTTGCGTTTCACCGACACCAAGGGTAAGGAACAACATGTCACCATCCCGGCTCATCAGGTAAATGCCAATTTTTTCGAAGAAGGTAAAATGTTTGATGGTTCCTCAATCGGCGGTTGGAAGGGCATCAACGAATCTGACATGGTGTTAATGCCCGATGCCAGCACGGCGGTACTGGATCCATTCTTCGAAGAATCCACATTGATTGTTCGCTGCGATATTCTCGAACCTGGTACCATGCAAGGCTACGATCGTGATCCGCGCTCCATATCCAAACGTGCAGAAGAATTCCTGCGTTCTTCCGGTATTGCCGACACTGTGCTGTTCGGCCCAGAGCCAGAGTTCTTCCTGTTCGATGACATTCGTTTTGGCAGCAGTCTCAGTGGTTCCCACGTCGCTATCGACGATATGGAAGGCGCATGGAACTCCGGCACCACTTACGATGGCGGCAATAAAGGCCACCGTCCGGCAGTGAAAGGCGGTTATTTCCCAGTTCCTCCAGTCGATTCTTCACAAGACATCCGTTCTGTCATGTGTCTGACCATGGAAGAAATGGGTCTGGTGGTTGAAGCACACCACCACGAGGTAGCGACCGCAGGTCAGAATGAAGTGGCTACTCGATTCAACACCATGACCAAGAAAGCCGACGAGATTCAGATCTATAAATACGTGGTACACAACGTGGCACACGCCTTTGGCAAAACTGCAACCTTCATGCCGAAGCCTATATTCGGTGACAACGGTTCCGGCATGCACTGCAACATGTCGTTGTCCATGAATGGCAGCAACCTGTTCGCTGGCGACAAATACGGTGGCCTATCTGAAATAGCCCTGTTCTACATCGGCGGAATCATCAAAAACGCTAAAGCGATCAATGCCTTGGCCAACCCGACCACTAACTCTTACAAGCGTCTGGTTCCAGGCTACGAAGCGCCAGTGATGCTGGCTTACTCAGCTCGAAACCGTTCCGCCTCCATCCGTATCCCGGTGGTTGCCAGTCCCAAAGCAAGCCGTATAGAAGCTCGTTTCCCAGATCCAGCGGCTAATACATACCTGTGTTTCGCCGCGTTGCTGATGGCTGGCCTAAACGGCATCATCAACAAGATACACCCTGGAGATGCGATGGATAAAAACCTGTATGACCTTCCGCTGGAAGAAGAGGCTAAGATCCCAAAAGTGGCTGGTTCTCTGGATGAAGCCCTAACAGCACTGAACGAAGACCGCGAGTTCCTGACCTGTGGTGGCGTATTCACCGACGATGCGATCGATGCATATATCGAACTACGTAAAGAAGAGATGGATCGCGTTCGCATTACACCACATCCGGTTGAGTTTGAGTTGTACTACAGCGTTTAAGATATACCTTGCCGTCTGCGGGCGGCACCAACTTTTATGTGGCCGTGGACATTTTTAGCCCATATTAGGATAGGTCTCTTCTACACCGTATTTTCTGCAAAACTATTCCGTACAACAACCATCACGGATGGAGTAGAACAGGCGCACTAAAAAGGTGCAGGAGTCTGCTGTATGGCAAATGGCCAACTGCCCGATGCGGGGCAGATCCTTAATTCTCTCATCAACAGTATCCTGTTGTTGGATAATCAGCTTACCGTTCACTACGCTAACCCAGCGGCACAGCAGCTACTGGCGCAAAGTTTCCGTAAAATTTACGGCACGCCGCTGCCCGATTTACTCGGCTATTTTTCACTGGATATTGCTCTAATGCTTGAGAGCCTTAATGCTGGCCAGGGATTCACCGACAACGAAGTAACTCTTGGTGATCGATGGACGCGCGCAGATCCTTTCTCTGACTGCCCAAGCGTTACCTGAGGGCCATATTTTGATCGAGCTATCACCGATGGACAACCAGCGCCGCATAAGCAAGGAACAACTGCAACATGCTCAGCAGATCGCCGCCCGTGATCTAGTGCGTGGTCTAGCTCATGAGATTAAAAATCCGCTCGGTGGCCTGCGCGGGGCAGCCCAGCTATTGGCTAAGGCGCTGCCCGATCCAGCACTGACCGAATACACTAAAGTGATCATTGAACAAGCCGATCGCCTGCGCAACCTGGTTAACCGCCTGCTGGGTCCTCAACGACCGAGCTTATACATAACCCAAAGCATACATCAGGTGGTGGAGAGAGTTTTCCAGTTAGTATCATTGGAAAAGCCGTATAACGTTAAGCTGATGCGCGATTACGACCCAAGCCTGCCTGACATCACCCACGACCCGGAGCAAATCGAACAGGTGCTATTGAACATCACCCGCAATGCGTTGCAGGCGCTGGGTCATGCAGGCGGCGGCATCATCATGATGCGTACCCGCACTGCGTTCCAGGTACCCCTGCATGGCACTTGCCACCGGCTAGCGGCACGCATCGATATTGGCGATAACGGCCCCGGCGTGCCAATACAGTTGCAGGATACGCTGTTCTACCCGATGGTTAGTGGCCGTGAAAGCGGTACCGGTCTGGGATTATCCATTGCCCGTAATCTTATCAATCAACATTGCGGAAAAATTGAATTTAACAGTTGGCCCGGTCATACCGAATTCTCGGTCTACCTGCCTATTCATAAGGCGAGGTAGCTATGCAACGAGGGACAGTTTGGATCGTCGATGACGATAGCTCCATCCGCTGGGTGCTTGAGCGCTCGCTAGCTGGTGCAGTTCATACCTGCACCAGCTTTTGCAACGGCGATGACGTGCTAGAAGCTTTAGCAACACAAACGCCTGACGTGTTGCTGTCCGATATTCGTATGCCGGGGATAGACGGTTTATCGCTGCTCAGGCAGATAAAACAGCGTCACCCGATGCTTCCGGTCATCATAATGACTGCGCATTCAGATCTGGATGCTGCCGTCAGCGCCTATCAGCAAGGTGCTTTCGATTACCTGCCCAAGCCCTTCGATATCGACGAAGCAGTAGCGTTGGTTGAACGTGCTATCAGCCATTATCAGAAACAGCAGCAGCCAACGCGCAACCAATCGAACAACGATCCTACGGCAGAAATTATCGGCGAAGCGCCAGCGATGCAGGACGTATTTCGTATCATCGGTCGCCTTTCGCGCTCTTCGATCAGCGTGCTAATTAACGGCGAATCAGGCACCGGAAAAGAACTGGTCGCTCATGCCCTACATCGCCATAGCCCACGCACCAAATCACCGTTTATTGCCCTGAATATGGCTGCAATTCCTAAAGACTTGATCGAATCCGAGCTGTTCGGCCACGAGAAAGGGGCCTTCACCGGTGCCAACCAGATCCGATAAGGCCGCTTTGAACAGGCTGATAGCGGTACGCTGTTTCTTGATGAAATCGGTGACATGCCGCTAGATGTACAGACGCGTTTGCTACGTGTACTAGCGGACGGTCAGTTCTACCGGGTCGGCGGCTATGCACTAGTCAAGGTCAATGTGCGCATCATCGCTGCCACTCATCAGAATCTGGATCTGCGGGTGCGGGAAGGCAAATTCCGTGAGGATCTATTCCACCGCCTGAACGTTATCCGCGTACATTTGCCGCCGCTGCGTGAGCGCCGTGAGGATATCTCACAGCTAGCACGCTACTTTCTACAAATCACAGCCAAAGAACTGGGCGTAGAAGCAAAGAATCTGCATCCAGAAACTGAAACTGCCCTAACTCGCCTATACTGGCCGGGTAACGTGCGCCAGTTGGAGAATACCTGCCGCTGGCTGACGGTGATGGCCGCCGGACAAGAGGTGCTGATCCAGGATCTGCCAGGAGAGTTGTTTGAAACTACCAAGTCGGAAAGTGGTAACTACAATACGCCAGGTAGTTGGGCAACGCTACTGGCTCAGTGGGCCGAGCACGCGCTGCATTCCGGTTATCAAGACCTGCTTTCGGAAGTGCTGCCCGAATTGGAGCGTACTCTACTCGCTACGGCGCTACGCCACACCCAGGGTCATAGGCAGGAAGCTGCACGGCTGCTGGGTTGGGGAAGAAATACCCTGACCCGTAAGCTTAAAGAATTGGGTATGGATTAGCCATGTCGATTATAAAATATTTCCATAACACTTAAAAGACCCAGCATACTCAGGCTTTACAGCCCATAACAACGCGGTATGATCGGGTCGCATACGTAGATAGGAGGCTAAAGATGCAGGGTTCATTCATCGAATTAATTTCCTAAAGCGCGGAGCTTGACGCTGCCGCCTGCCATAATCCTCAAGTGGAGATCACTGCGGTGCTGTGCGACACGCTAATTAACTTCTTCAGTTAACAAAATGAGCCGTTAAGCGGCTGTTTTGTCATGCTTTAGATTATGCGAGAAAACTGCTGGTTGCGCGTCTGCTGATGCAAGTAGCTATCGAAACACGTGCAAATATTGCGAATCAGCAACCGGACACTAGGCGTTACACAGATTCCCTATTGGTCGCGTTCTACTAATCTATCATGTTCAAACGGCGCAAGCAGTTGCAGATCCTCGGCAAAATAAGCGGAAAAATTGATGTCTTATTGCCATAATATCGAATGATACTCCAACTGAAAATTGCAGATCAGTATTTTTATCACTTCATGCTGCAACAATCGTCTTCCGGCATCGCTAGCCCACGCCACAGCGCATTGCACTGCTGTAGTAGCTCTTTAGTGCTTTCTAGTTCTGCGCATAACTGTTACCAAGCATGCTGATGGTGTAAAACCACTAACCGTAACAGATCGCTGTCACCTTGGGTGGTGGAGCCCTGGAAATTAAGATGTAATCTACCTGGCCGTGCGAAATGACCCATACCGATAAACTGGTAGCCGAGCTGGATCCGCTCTTCAATGCTCTGCGTTGAACATGCTAAGGCGGATCCGGGTTTAGCACCATCACTTGCTGTAATGTGACAGCGAAGCTTTCCGACGTTTGCTTTGGCAAGCCGTAAATCAGATCGATATTGGCAAAATGGAAACCCAATGCTTTGGCACGTGCAATTAAAGCGAAGATAAATTCTTTATCCTGCTCGCGTTTGATACGTTGCTGCACCTGTTTGTTGATATACTGCACGCCCATGCTCAGGCGGTTAAAGCCTTCGCTGCGTAAATGGTCGAGCATATCCAGCTTAATCTAGCGCGGATCAATCTCAATCGAGATTTCCGCATCAGGCAGAAAATCATAGTGCTGACGTAACAGGCTTAACAGCCGACTGATTTGCACCTTGGTCAGGTAAGTCAGCGTATCCCCCACCCCAGTGCATTTGTATAACTTGGCGGCCTGCAAATAACGGCGCTCGCTAGGCGATTTCACGCGCCAACAACTGTAGTTATTCCTCATCTTTGTGCGCCTAGCGCGTCACCAGTTTGTTGCAACCGCATAAATAGCACAGTTTATGGCAGAAAGGGATATGTACATACAGCGACAGAGGACGTTTGGGGTAACGTGCAGTAGCACATTGAAACATCTCGTGGTCATAACTTCTGGTTAAAATCTAGTGCCGTATGGTATGAGGTATAACGCAGAACTGAGTAATTATATTTCTGGATCAGGGCCACATACCATACAATCAGCTGTTTTGACATGCTCGCTCACTCCTTCCGATATTTTTTCTTACCGGGCCGGAGAGGGGCGACGGTCTATACTGTCTGGCCACGGAAGAGCACTGCAAAAACGCGCTTTGTACTAAGACAGCCGCCATAGTGTACTGAATAGCCATAGCAGATAACACAGCAAGAGTGTGGCTATGGTCGGGAGTAGCCCTATATCGCGTTAAAATATGTCATTCGGGTTACCTCTTTTTAGCAGTTTCAGAATGTCTTCCTGTTTTTCTTCATTTTCATCACCCAAGTAGATGCTCAGTTGATCCATTAACACATCTATGTGATCCAGCATCTGGTCAACGTAAGCCTGCTCTTCCTCGTTTAGCGTGTCACCCCCGTCAAGGAGATCTAGTAATGCATCCAGACGTTCGTCATTTTCTAGCTTCGCCAATTCTTCTTCCGGTGATAGACGTGGTTTGACCTCAGACTTGGGTTTAGGCTGTGGCTTAGCTTTAGCTTTGGTTTCCACCACTAGCTCCACTGGAACTTTACTACCGATACGCGGATCTTTGGCTTCTGCCGCCGCTTTCTTTTTCTGGTTGCTGGCTTGAGTGCGGGAGCCGGCAGCATGACCACATCTTTTTTTCAAACGTTTGCGTTGACAGGCTTTCTGATCAAGCTCTACACGGCTTTTCTTTTTTGTTTTTGGCTTCGCCGCGCTATTGCTGGGGATGCGAGGTGTTTTTGATGGCTGATTCATGGCGTGTGCTCTTAGGTAGGTAGATTTAGTATAGAGTGGCAGCGGAATCTAGCAGAAAGCAGACAAAGAAAAAAGGCAGCAGGTAAAGCTGCCAGACTTTTTCGTACCTTGTTGAGAAGGATATTTATGCTATGCGTACCACTGCGACACCCTACTGGCCCGTTGCTTAAAAACAAAGAAAAGCATCATTTTACCGCTGATATAGTTATAGTCGCCACCCTATTAGCCATACCCAAGGAGAAGAAAGACTTTGACCAGCAAGAATTACAACTATCATATGACTAATTTCGTCACTAGTGCACCAGATATTCGCCATCTGCCGGGGGATGAAGGTATTGAAGTCGCGTTTTCTGGGCGATCCAACGCCGGTAAATCCAGCGCGTTAAATACCCTGACGAACCAGAAAAACCTGGCACGTACCAGTAAAACGCCTGGGTGCACCCAACTGATTAACCTGTTCGAAGTTGAAGCGGGTCATCGCTTGGTAGACTTACCGGGTTATGGCTATGCTGAATTGCCGGAAGAAATGAAACGCAAATGGCAACGTGCGCTAGGTGAATACCTACAAATGCGCAATTGCCTGAAAGGGCTAGTGGTGCTGATGGATATCCGTCATCCGCTAAAAGATCTTGACCAGCAGATAATCCAATGGGCAGTCGATGTCGGCACGCCGGTATTGATGCTGCTAACCAAGGCCGATAAGCTGGCTTCTGGCGCACGTAAATCCCAGCTCAATATAGTGCGAGAGGCCGTGCTACCGTTTATGGGTGACATTCAAGTTGAAGCCTTCTCTGCAACGAAAAAAATCGGCGTTGACAAATTGAGCCAAAAACTAAATATCTGGTTTAATGAGATCCCGCCGGAAGTGCTGCCGAAAGAAGAAGACACCAGCAGTGAATACCTTAAAGGCGGTAACTTAGAGCATTCTGATGTATCTAATCCTAAGTGATTTGGGTGAGCAAAGGGCTTGGTGCTGTTTTTACAACAAAAAAAGCCCACTCATTAATGCTGAGTTGGGCGGTTGATATTCAGCTAAAACCAGCTTGAGTAAAGTAAAAAATTTTAAAAAATCGAATATATAACCTCTACACCCTAAGACGGTAATTCCGCATCACTTTTTAGCAGGAAAAATAATTTTTGTCGTTCATTAACAAAATCTATTACTCAAGAATAGCGAAGATCAGTGAGCATCATCCCAGTTGGCACCCACGCCCACATCCACCTTCAGCGGTACCGCCATTGTCATGCTGCTTTCCATCAACTCACGGATGCGCTGGCTGGATACGTCAATCACTGATTCATGCACCTCAAATACTAACTCATCGTGCACCTGCATAATCATACGTACCAGAGGCTGTTCTTGTTCCTGTATCCAGGCATCAACCTCAATCATTGCACGCTTGATAATATCTGCAGCAGTACCCTGCATCGGGGCGTTGATCGCCGCACGCTCGGCAGCTTTGCGGCGCATGCCGTTGCTGGAACGAGCATCTGGTAGATATAGCCGACGGCCATCTAGGGTAGTAACATAGCCCTGTGCAGCGGCCTGCTGGCGGGTGCGTTCCATATAGTCCAGCACACCCGGATAATGTTCAAAGTAGCGATGCATATAGCGCTGGGCTTCGCCACGAGGAACCCCCAACTGGCGTGCCAGACCAAAGGCGCTCATGCCGTAAATCAGCCCAAAGTTAATCGCCTTGGCACTGCGGCGCTGTTCGCTGGCTACTTTATCCAACGGCACGCTAAACACTTCGGCTGCTGTGGCGCGGTGAATATCTTTACCCTCGGCAAAGGCTTTCAGCAATCCTCCATCTTGCGACAAATGAGCCATAATACGCAGTTCGATTTGCGAATAGTCCGCAGCGACGATGCGATAACCCTCAGGGGCTATAAACGCCTGGCGAATACGCCGACCTTCATCATTGCGCACCGGAATGTTTTGTAGGTTCGGATCGCTGGAAGAGAGACGCCCGGTGGCCGTTACCGCCTGATGGTAAGAGGTATGTACTCGGCCGCTAACTGGGTTTATCATCAGCGGCAACTTGTCGGTATAAGTGGTTTTCAGCTTTGCCAGACCACGATACTCCAGGATCACCTTCGGCAATGGGTAATATAGCGCCAACTCGGCGAGGACGTCCTCATTAGTTGATGGCGCACCGCCTGGGGTTTTCTTTAGCACCGGTAACTTTTGCTTTTCGTACAGAATAGCCTGTAGTTGCTTGGGCGATGCTAGATTAAATGGTTCTCCCGCCAATTCGTGCGCCTGAACCTCCAACTCGCCCAGCGGCTTGGTCAGTTTCTGAGAATGAACCGACAAAATAGCCGGATCGATCAGCACCCCAGTGCGTTCGATATGTGACAACACCGGTACCAGTGGCATGTCAATCTCATTGAACACCCTCAGCAATTCGGCACTTTGCTTCAGTTGCGGCCACATCGCCAGATGTAACCGCAGCGTAACGTCGGCATCTTCCGCCGCATAGAGTACCGCTTGCGCCAAGGCGATTTGGTTGAACGTTAACTGATTTTTACCCTTGCCAACAATCGCTTCAAAGGTGATGGTCTTATGACCTAGGTAACGATCGGCCAAGTTATCCATATCGTGACGACCGCCAACGCTGTCTAGCACGTAGGATTCCAGCATGGTGTCGTAGGCGATGCCTCGCAGGTTAATACCGTAGCGCGCCAGCACGCCCATGTCGAATTTCAGATTATTCCCGACTTTCAACACTTTTTCGTCTTCCAATAGTAGCTTAAGCCTTTCCAGCACAGAGGCACGATCCAACTGTTCAGGTGCATTTAGATAGTCATGTGCCACCGGCAAGTAGGCGGCTTCACCCGGTGCTATGGCGAACGATAAGCCAATCAGGTTAGCGCTCAGCGTATCCACTCCGTCGGTTTCGGTAACAAAGGCGAACACGTTAGCTTTTTTCAACCGTTGCAGCCAGTCAACAAAAGTATCTTCGTCTAAAATAGCGACATAGCCATACTGCGGTAGCATATCTTCCGCCGCAGCCTTGGGTTTTTCTGCCACTGCACTTGCCGACTTCGCTACACCAGCAGTTTTCACTGCTGACCTTTTTTTGTTTTCCAGCCAGGCACCGGTTTCTGCATCCGCAAGCCAACGTTTAAATTCATACCGTTTGAATAGCTGCTGCAACACATCAATATCCGGCGCAGACATGTTAAGGTCGGCATAGGAAACCTCCAGTTCAACGTTGGTTTTGATGGTCGCCAGTTTGTAGGAAAGGTAAGCTATCTCTTTGTTCTTCTCCAGTTTGACCGCCATGGTCTTCGCACCACGGAAGCTGAGCGTAGCGATGCTGCTTAAGTTATCATACAACACATCCAGCCCGCCAAGACCCTGTAACAGTGCCTGTGCGGTTTTCTCACCAACCCCTGGCACTCCAGGAATGTTATCTGAAGCATCACCCATAAGCGCCAGGAAGTCGATAATCAACTCAGGTGGAATGCCGTATTTATAGCACACTTCTTGCGGCCCGAGGACGGTGTTGTTCATGGTGTTGATCAGAGTGACGTTCGGCGTGACTAATTGAGCCATGTCTTTATCCCCAGTACTGATAAGCACTGGATGGCCAGTCATTTCAGCCTCCAGCGCCAACGTGCCGATAACGTCGTCCGCCTCAACACCTGGCGTAACTAATAGCGGTAGCCCCATAGCCTTGACTATTTTATGCAGCGGTTCGATTTGAGTTCGCAGATCGTCCGGCATCGGTGGGCGATTCGATTTGTACTCGGCGAACAGTTCATCGCGAAAGGTTTTTCCTTTAGCATCGAATACCACTGCAACATGGCTGGGCTGGTACTGTAGCAGCAGGCTGCGCAACATATTCAACACGCCATAAATTGCTCCAGTAGGCTCGCCCGCCGAATTTGTCAGGGGGGGGAAAGCGTGATAAGCACGGTAAAGGTAGGAGGAACTATCAACCAAGATGAATGGGTTTTCTACTATCTGGGCCATGGTGTTTCTTGATAGTGATCAGACATAGCGATAAGCATGCCATAGCTGGATACAAGAGACGAACTTTAGTGTGCATTACAGATGAAAATGGGCGTTATTGAATAAATCGAACATTTGGCCGGCACGAGGATCAGATCACTCTCCTTCTGTCAAAATAGCAACATTCCGTGGCTAAGCAAAAGTTCAAGATCACCAACTGTAATGCTTACAACAACGCCCTTATCACACTCTGTGTTCACTCACTTTCTGGGTGGATGAAACGGAACTTTACGCCTGGTACTGAGAGGCAAAACCTTCTCTGCGTGGTCGCTAATAACATTATCCCAATATGTCAGTGATCAGCGTATTGATGCTGAAACGAATTTTTTGCCTGACACTTCGCACTATCCAGGGCTTACTCGACGGCACTTTCACACTGATGAAAGTGCCGTCGAACTGCCAGGACTACACCTGCATCAGTAAGCGGGCGAAGTCCGTCAATGTCCCGTTTAAAATCCAAACGCCGGGTGAATTTGCGCACCTCGTTATAAAACACGGTCAGGGAAAACGGCGGATCTATCGAAAACTGCATTTAGCCGTAATAGTTTCTAGCGAAGTAACCATAAGAATCAGCATCAGCGGCAATAGCAATTTACAATCAAAACCCATGCCATATAGTAAAGCGGTGTTGTCAGAGTGATGGCTACCGTTTAGCACACCCGTTCACGGGCTGGTAGCGATGTCCATCGCCCAAGCCAGCAGCAGGTAGCCGACCACCAGTAAGGTAACGCGTAGGTAGGTATTGCGCCGCTTGTTTGGTAGGATAATCATCACCAAAACTACACCGGCCAGTAGCAGGTTTACCGGCGCGCTGAAACTGTGATTGTTCATTGCGGCATACCCGCCTCCGATGGAGGTCAGCCCTACTTGAATCAACGACAGGCCTATAATCATTACCACGATGCCGAAGATTAATGGAGTAATGATGCGGCGTGCCAGATACAGCACCATTGACAGCAGGATCTCGGTGCAGTAATCGACCATCAGCGGTGCCGAGTGGAGCGACCATCATGGTCGCTCCACTCGGCACCGCCGTTTCCCACCGCCAGGCCACCCATGATAAGCGGCGAAACAAAGTTAAAGCTGGTGCCTTGAATCGATAGCAGGCTGGGAACCCATCGGCCACCAGGTTTTGATTTGCAGTATAGACACCAGAACGGAAGCAAACAGCGACATTCTGATGATGTGCTGAGTATCCTGCGCCGATAAACCCAGCGCTTGACAGATCAGTAGAGCCGTGGTGATCACCGCCACAAACATCGCTAACAGATACTGCCAGGCGGCAAATAGCGTTTGCGGCAGTGGTTGGCGATCTTTCAGTCGATAAATAAGTTCACTGGTACTAGGGGGAGCAGCGTTTTTTTGCGCAGCATAAAGCTCGTAAGATGGCAGGATCATGGTGTAGCATTCCCTGAACGTCAAAGAGGGTATTTTAATGAACCGCTATGTAAAAGCAAACGGTTGCGCCTAACAGCATATCCCAGTCGGCGTAAATTGTTGCCGCCTGTTTTCACAGGGATAGTGCGCAACAACTGGCGCGTACAGGGAGTGCGCGAGGAAGTTGTGCACTGTCAAGGGCCAAAATGATGAATAAAATATCCTTATAGGATAGGTTCTAAATATTGTGCAACGCCTTAGCGGTAGAGGTTGCATTTTAATTTCATTTTTCTTGTCTTCACTTGTATGCGGAGGATCTTGTTATGCGTTAGAGTATCGCACCTTTTCTGGTAGCCATCGATCGATCAGCGCACGGGCGAGTTCCGGGTGCTGCTGATGGATATGGCGAGCGATGCGTTGCACTTCCGGGATCATTGCCTGGTCACGCAGCAAATCCGCTACCTTGAATTCGGTGCTACCGGTCTGACGGGTGCCGAGCAACTCGCCGGGGCCGCGAATTTCCAGATCACGCTGGGCGATTATAAAGCCATCGTTGCTATCGCGCAGTACTTGCAAGCGCTTTTGCGCCGTTTTACTCAGCGGCGTCTTGTACAGCAGTACGCAGTGTGAGGCCATAGCGCCACGTCCTACACGGCCTCGTAACTGGTGCAACTGCGCCAGCCCAAGCCGTTCCGGGTTCTCAATAATCATCAAGCTGGCGTTCGGCACATCTAAGCCGACTTCGATCACCGTAGTAGCGACCAAAAGCTGCAGCTCGCCCTGTTTAAAAGACTGCATCACCGCCTGTTTTTCCTGTGCTTTCATGCGACCATGCACAAGCGCTACTTTTAGCTCAGGCAGCGAGGATTTCAACTCTTGCCAAGTGACTTCCGCCGCCTGCGCTTCAAGCAATTTGGATACTTCGATCAGTGTACAGACCCAATAAGCCTGTCTTCCTTCCTCCATGCAGGTACTTTTCACCCTCTGGATTATGTCGGTGCGCCGAGTATCGGGAATAGCGACGGTGGTGACCGGCGTCCTGCCAGGTGGCAACTCATTGATGACTGAGGTATCAAGATCGGCATAGGCGGTCATCGCCAGCGTGCGCGGGATCGGCGTGGCGGTCATGATCAACTGGTGGGCGTGGAAGCCTTGATCTTTGCCCTTTTCCCACAGTGCTAGCCGCTGATGCACGCCAAAGCGGTGTTGTTCGTCGATGATGATCAGAGCCAGGCCGTTGAACTGCACCTGTTCCTGAAAAATAGCGTGTGTGCCGACCACCATCGACACTTGGCCACTGGCGATGGCTTCCTGTTGTACGATGCGTGCTTTGCCTTTCTCTTTTCCAGTTAGCCAGCCGACTTCCAGCCCCAAAGGCTCAAACCAATGGCGGAAATTGGTGGCGTGCTGCTCGGCCAGCAACTCGGTCGGTGCCATCAGAGCCACCTGCTTGCCGTATGCGATGGCGCGCAAGGCTGCTAGTGCCGCCACCAGCGTTTTGCCTGAGCCAACGTCACCTTGCACCAGTCGCATCATCGGAAAGGCCTTTTGCATATCGGCTTCGATATCGGCTACTACCCGTTCCTGCTCGCTGGTCGGTGAAAATGGCAACTTGGCAAGGAAGGGGTTTTTTAATCTATTATTTGGCAGAAATGGCAGCGCCTGATAACTTTGCGCACCGGCACGCACTGCTAGCATGCTGAGATTGTGTGCCAGCAGTTCTTCGAAGATCAGGCGTCTTTTCGCGGGATGAGTGCCCTGTTCCAGATCCGTTAGCTGGATAGCTGGCGTTGGGTGGTGCAGGGTGTGCAGTGCTTGCGGTAAGCTCATTAGCTCACCTCTTACCTCTGGTGGAAGCAGTTCAGTGATGGTAGAGCTATCCAGCAATTCCAGTGCCTGATCGGTCAGCTTACGCAGCACGGCTTGCTTGATGCCTTCGGTAGTCGGGTAGACTGGGGTCAGTGATTCCTGCAAATCAATTTCGTTGCATTCTCCCTGAATGCGGTATTCCGGATGGATACTCTCCGTGCCGTAATTGCCGCGTTTTATCTCACCGTAGGCGGTCACGCGGCGACCGGTAGTCAGGCTGTTTTTCATCGCCGCATTGAAATTAAAAAAGCGCAGGGTAAGAATGCCCGTGCCATCGCTGATTTGGCAGGTCAGCATGCGTCTGCGGCCAAAGCTAGTGTCGCTGCGCAGTATTTCCCCTTCTACCGTGGCGTAGCTGCCTGGCAGCAGGTCGTTTATCGGGTATAGCCGAGTGCGATCTTCGTAGCGTATCGGCAGGTGCAAGAGCAGATCCTGAATGGTTTCCAAGCCGATTTTAGCTAATTTCCCCGCCTGGCTGGCACCAACCCCAGAAAGCGTGGTGAGTGGTACAGCATTCAGTAGGCTGCCTTTCATTGGCGCACCATTGCTTGCATGGCCGCACACCATTCGGTCTCGGCAACCACCTGGCCCCAATCATCAATATGCGGTCTAGTCAACCCTTTGCGTTTGGCTACGTTGGCCAGCATGGGATAGCCGCCTTTAAATAGCAAGCGCTGCTGTTCTTCTTCGTCCAGCATGCTGCGATCGCGGTGGTACAGGCCAGCGATTTGCCGCTGGCGCTGCGCTTTATACAAGATCAAGGCCGAAGCCACGGAAACGTTGAGTGATTGCACCATATCGATCATCGGAATGATAATTTCTTGATCGGCAAGCGCTAGTACTTCAACGTTCATCTCCATTTTCCCCTGGCCGAGTAGCACGCAGGTCGGGCGGGTGTAATCCACCTCGCTGAAATCGACCGCGCGGGAAGGAAGGTGGGTTGCCAGCACTTGAATGCCTTGGGTTTTCAGATGGTTCACTGCTTTATAAATGGTGTGGTGGGTTTTGACATTGACCCAATTGTTGCTACCAGCGGCGGAGGAAACTAGCGTGCGT
The DNA here is from genome assembly GCA_011754105.1 of Serratia symbiotica. GTDB lineage: Bacteria > Pseudomonadota > Gammaproteobacteria > Enterobacterales > Enterobacteriaceae > Serratia > Serratia symbiotica_E. The sequence continues at coordinate 44,492 of JAAKDF010000002.1, read as the reverse complement.
ATGCGTGTGGTTAGCCACATGGCATGCACTTGATGTACGTCAATGGCATCGGCGGTGCGGATAATAGCGGAGACGTTATGTGGCTTGATTACCTGCTCCAGGCAGACCTTCAGATCTCGCTGCCGGGTAGCAAGTATTTCACTAATCCGCGCATAGCGTTCAGGACTCATAAGCACTAGTTTCGGTTGCGGTTAACTTTAATCACATCTGGCATGATACGGATTTTACGCATAATGTTTGCCAAATGTATGCGATCAAGGGTGGTCAAGCGGATAAAGACGCTATAAACCCGGCCATCTTTTTCTTCGGTATTCAGGTTCTGTATATTAGACTTGGCCGCGTTTATGACAGCCGTTAGGTTGGCTAGCGCCCCCTGATGGTTAAACATATCCACTTTGATCTCAGCGATGAATTCCTGCTCAATCTCTTTATCCCACTCGACTGCCATGCATTTCTCGGGCTCTTTTTGGTAGCCTCGGATATTACGGCAGGACTCATGGTGTATCACCAGCCCTTTGCCTGGGCTTACGTGGGCGATAATTAGATCGCCGGGGATGGGGCGGCAGCATTTGGCGAAGGTGATAAGTACACCGTCTGCGCCTTTGATAACCAGGTTGCGCACGCTGGGGGAGGTGCTTCCCAGACTGGATTGATCGCCTTGTAGTTTTTTGGCTACTACTACGCTCATGGCATTGCCAAGGCCTATTTCTGCTAGCAAATCGTCCAATGTCGCCAGCTTCATGCGTTCCAGCTCGTGCTGGATATTTTCCTGCGGGATCTCTGCCAGCCTACGGCTGCCGCTCAACGCATGGTTCAGCAGACGACGGCCGAGGCTAACAGAATCGTCGCGTTTGAGGTTTTTTAGCGTTTGGCGGATTTTTGCGCGTGCTTTCGAGCTAACGACAAAATTTAGCCAAGCGGCATTTGGCCGTGCGCCCAGAGCGGTAATGATCTCCACAGTCTGACCGCTGGTCAGCGACTGCGATAACGGATACGGCTGGCGATCGACGCGTGCGCCAACGCAGGCATGGCCGATATCAGTATGCACCGCAAAGGCGAAATCAACTGGCGTGGCCCCCGCAGGCAACTCGACGATGCGGCCTTCTGGGGTGAAAACGTAAATCTCATCCGGGAATAGATCAGATTTTACGCTCTCGATAAATTCAAATGAGCTGCCAGCGCTTTGCTGTAGCTCCAGCAGGCTCTGCATCCATCGCTGTGCGCGGATCTGTGCGGTGGTGCCGGTCTCGCCCTGTTCTTTTTCTTCTTTATAAGCCCAATGCGCGGCGACCCCCATCTCGGCCATCTGATCCATGTCTTCAGTGCGGATCTGTATCTCAACCGGCACACCATGCGGGCCAATCAGTGACGTATGCAGCGATTGATAGCCGTTGGCCTTGGGAATAGCGATATAGTCCTTGACACGCCCCGGACGCGGTTTATACAGGTTGTGAACTTGGCCGAGCACCCGGTAGCAAGTATCCACCTTTTTTACCATTACCCGAAACGCGTAGATATCCATAATCGAATGGAAACGCTGTTCTTTGAGATGCATCTTGAGATAGATGGAATAGAGGTGTTTTTCCCGTCCACTTACGCGGCAGGTAATGCCGGCTTCGGTCAACCGTCCTTTAATCTCGCAGAGAATTTTCTGGATCATCTCCTTACGTTTGCCGCGTGCGGCTTTTACCATTTCCTTGATTACGCGGTAGCGGTTAGGGTATAGGGCCTCGAGGCCCAACTCTTCCAGCTCGGTTTTTAGGTGGTGAATACCCAAGCGGTGGGCTAACGGGCTGTAGATTTCCAAGGTTTCACGCGCGATGCGCCGCCGTTTGTCGGGTCGCAGCGAGCCAAGAGTGCGCATATTGTGCGTGCGGTCAGCCAGCTTGATCAGAACAACGCGGATATCCTCCACCATCGCCATGATCATTTTGCGAAAGTTTTCCGCCTGTGCTTCTTTTTTGTCTTGAAACTTCAGCTTATCGAGTTTAGATACACCTTCCACCAGTTCGGCTACGCATTTGCCGAACAGCTGATTCATATCTTGGTAGGTGGCTGGGGTGTCTTCGATGACATCATGCAGCAAAGCGGCCATTAGCGCCTCATGATCAAGACGCATCTCCGCCAGAATACAAGCTACGGTAACCGGGTGAGTAATGTAAGGCTCACCGCTGGAGCGTGTCTGCCCCTCGTGAGCATCACGTGCAACGAGGTAGGCTTGTTTGAGGCGCTTAATCTGCTCCTCAGGCAGGTAACGTTGAGTCAGCAGTTTTAGGCTTTTAAACAGATACAAGACAGACTCGCAGTCTAATTAACGACAGCCTTCAGCAATCTCGGTAACTGCCTGAATTTCAGTGTATTCCTGCTTTTTCTGCTCCTTACTCTCACGCAAATTAAGGATCTGGCTGGTGATCAAGCCTTCTTCGATTTCACGCAGCGCGATAACGGTGTACTTATCGTTCTCTTCTGGAACTAATGCATCTTTGCTGCAGGTCTGGATTTGACGCGCCCGACGAGCAGCGACCAACACCAGGTCAAAACGGTTACCAATTTTTTCTACAGCGTCTTGAACAGTTACACGTGCCATATTTATGCTACTCCACAGGTGACGAAAATACGGGGCATAATACTGAAACTGCTTTCAGTCTGCCAATAGTTTGCTGATTAAAGCGTCATGCCGTAGTAATTGATGGCTTGAACGTAGCCGTTCGGCACGAATAATTGTTTTCAGATCTGACAGCGCCAAATTGAAATCATCGTTCACGATTAAATAATCGTACTCCGCGTAGTGCATCATTTCGGCCACAGCCTGAGCCATACGTTTGGCGATCACCTCTTCGTCATCCTGCCCACGGCCGCGCAGGCGGAGTTCCAGTTCTTCTTTTGATGGAGGCAGAATAAAGATGCTGCGTGCCTGTGGCATTTGGGCGCGGATTTGCTGAGCACCCTGCCAATCGATATCTAGCAAGACGTCTAAGCTAGTCGATAACACATGTTTAATGGTGGCGCTCGAGGTACCATAATAGTTGCCGAACACTTCGGCGTACTCAAGAAACGCCTTCTGCTCAATCATCTGACGGAATTTATCTTTTGAGACGAAGAAATAATGCTCGCCATGATGTTCATCTGGGCGGCTGGCGCGGGTGGTGTGCGAAACAGAAACTTGTGTATCGTACAGCAGTTGCGTCTTTAACAAAGCTTGAATTAGACTTGATTTACCTGCGCCACTGGGAGCAGAGACAATATAAAGCGTGCCTTGAGCCATGATGATGTTCGTTGATAGCAGTTATTATGCCAATAATAGCGACGCGTATTTTCTCTATGCAGTATACACAGCTAACGTGCCTGATGCAGCGTTAGTACGCATTTTGCCTGTGGCTGTATGATGAAAAAATATTAGAATGGCGTATTTACGTGGCGAATTAGCAAATTTTTGCAGTTTTACACAACCAAGCGGCACTTTTTACGTGCCGCGCTGCAGGATCATTGATCTATATGTGGGTAGTTGAAGATCGGTAGGCCAAAGCGGAAACGTAGAGCGATCAGGCGTGCGCTTAGCCCGGCGACCAAGGTGATTCCCCACCACCATGTTATGCGGCATGCTCATATGTTGCAGGCAGATATACAGCCAGGCAGCGGTGAAAGAGATGCCAGCGTAAATTTCCTTTTGGAACACCAGCGGGATACGATTACAGAACATATCGCGCAGCACGCCGCTGAAGACACCTGTGATCACGGCGGCAATCGCGGCGATAATCGCGTTGTTTCCCATATCCAGCGAGACTTGCACGCCGATGATGGATGCCATCGGCCAGGCCGATGGCATCCATCACTAGGAAAAGGCGGCGTAAGTGGCGCATCAGTGGTGCCACCCAAGTGGTGATTATCGCCGCAATAGCGACAATCACCACTTATTCTGGATGTTTGACCCAGCCAAGCGGGAAATGTCCGAGTAGAATATCGCGCACCGATCCACCGCCGATCGCTGTGACTGAAGCGATGATAATCACGCAAAACATGTCTATTTGGCGGCGGCTATGGCTTAAGCAGTAATACCGATAATATAAAGAAAGCTAAGAAACATAAAGTTTTCACTGGGTGGCAAAGATAAGTATGCCTGCTAGCAGGTTAATCTCTCCTGGGGTGCCGCGCCACATAAATTTTACCAATAGAATTTTCGGATGAGTTTAACTAATTTATCTATATGTTTTATATCGGTTGTTTGCCTTTTTTAACCTTATCATAGTTGCCTGCGGAGTTACCGCCTCTCAGTTCCACCATGCACAGGCTATTGCTAGCAATAAAAAATACCCGGTTAAGATCATAGGCCGCGACAAAGTTATATCTCTAAGACTGTGTTAACCAGCTCAGTGACTCAACAGATCTACGATAGGGGGGATTCAGCGTAGAATTGGATTCTAGGGACAGCGGAAAAATTGCGGTGGCTGACCATTGCCGTGAATGAGGTTAGTGAATATGTCCTGACTGCTGACCAAACCATTAAGGCGATTTTCCGTAATGTACTTGATGGATCGGATAATATCGGCAGAGTGACGGATATAGCCATAAGCCTGCTTACACTCCAAGTTGTATTCAATGCGGATATGTGATTCTTTTTGATGAAGGATATTCAGAATATAAAAGGTGGTGAGAGCAGCGCTACCAAACGACCACATCATAATCGCCAGCATTTTAATGGATAGCGGGATTTCCTCAGCGTAGTTAGGAAAGAAGCTAAATATTTCAATCTGATAACATATAAAAGTAAACGTCGGCGCACGCGATCAACAAAGCTATAGTCTGCGGTTTATTATCCTATCAATTAAACCATCTAACCCAAAAAAAGCCTATCATCACCGATATAACCTTTGTATCAATAGTGTTTTACCACTTAGACGTACTTATCATCCGACTTAGTCGGTGGTATCGGTGTCATCGCCATCATCCAGCGGTGTCGCCTCTTCTTCCGTCTATTCCACACCACGGCTCCAAGCTGTCTAGCTCTTCGTCTTCTACGGGTTCAGCCACGCGCTGTAGGCCGACAACATTCTCGACTTCCGCCGTGCGGATCAGCGTGACACCTTGGGTATTACGCCCCACCACGCCGACCTCCGACACCCTGGTGCGCACCAAGGTACCGGCATCAGTGATCATCATAATCTGGTCAGTGGTTTCTACTTGTACGGCACCGACCACCTGACCATTGCGATCGCTTACTTTGATTGAGATAACCCCATGAGTGGCGCGCGACTTAGTCGGGTATTCGGTAATTGCGGTGCGTTTGCCAAAGCCGTTTTGGGTAACAGTCAAGATATCACCTGCACCACGCGGCACGATCAGGGAGATAACTCTGTCACCTACCCCCAGGTTAATACCGCGCACACCAGTGGCGGCACGCCCCATAGAACGAACCTGCGTTTCAGGGAAACGCACAACTTTACCACTGGCGGAAAACAGCATCACTTCGTTGCTACCGTCAGTCAGATCGACACCAATCAGTTCGTCGCCTTCATTAAGATTAATGGCAATAATACCGGCGCTGCGCGGACGGCTGAACTCGATTAGTGCAGTTTTCTTCACAGTGCCGCTGGCCATCGCCATAAATATATGGCGTCCTTCTTCATACTCACGCACTGGTAAGATAGCGGTAATACGCTCATTAGCTTCCAGCGGTAGCAGGTTAACGATTGGCCGACCGCGTGCAGCACGACTGGCTTCAGGTAGTTGGTATACCTTCATCCAGTATAGACGGCCACGGCTGGAGAAGCACAGGATGCTATCATGGGTGTTGGCCACTAATAGACGATCAATAAAATCTTCTTCCTTTATGCGGGCGGCAGAGCGGCCTTTGCCGCCACGTCGTTGGGCTTCATAGTCAGACAGCGGCTGATACTTCACATAGCCCTGATGTGACAGTGTCACCACCACATCTTCCTGATTAATTAGGTCTTCAATTTTGATGTCTGACGTATTGGAGGTGATTTTGGTGCGACGGCTATCGCTGTACTGCTCTTTGACCGTTACCAACTCTTCGCGGATCACTTCCATCAGACGATCCGGGTTTTCCAAAATAAAAATCATCCCAGCGATAACGTTCAGCAACTCTTTATATTCGTCCAGCAGCTTCTCATGCTCTAAGCCGGTCAATTTTTGTAGCCGCAGATCCAAAATCGCCTGTGCCTGTTGCTCAGTCAGATAATACTTGCCATCACGGATGCCGAATTCTGTCTCCAACCACTCTGGGCGAGCGGCATCATCATTAGCACGTTCTAGCATCGCACGCACGTTGCCCAGTTCCCAAGCATGAGCCACTAACTCAACTTTGGCTTCCGCTGGGGTTGGTAAACGGCGGATCAGCTCAATGATCGGATCGATGTTAGCCAGCGCGATAGCCAGCGCTTCCAGGATATGAGCTCGTTCGCGGGCTTTACGCAGTTCGAAAATAGTACGACGTGTCACCACCTCACGGCGATGACGAACAAAGGACATCAGAATGTCTTTCAAGTTCAGCAATTTTGGCTGCCCCTGATGCAACGCCACCATGTTGATACCAAAAGTCACTTGCAACTGGGTTAGAGCATACAGGTTGTTTAGCACCACCTCACCTACAGATTCGCGTTTAACTTCGATCACGATGCGCATGCCGTCTTTGTCAGATTCGTCACGCATTGCAATGATACCCTCTACGCGTTTTTCTTTTACCAACTCGGCGATCTTTTCAATCAAACGCGCCTTGTTCACCTGATAGGGGATCTCGTGAACGATGATAGTTTCGCGCCCGGTTTTGGCATCGGTTTCCACCTCTGCGCGCGCGCGCAAGTAGATTTTACCGCGCCCGGTACGGTAGGCTTCTTCAATGCCACGGCGACCGTTGATGATCGCCGCAGTCGGAAATTCCGGCCCTGGGATGTGTGCCATCAAGCCTTCGATACTGATATTTTTATCATCGATATAGGCCAGGCATCCATTGATAACTTCTGACAGGTTATGCGGTGGAATATTGGTGGCCATACCTACGGCAATGCCGGAGGCACCATTAATTAACAGATTCGGGATCTTTGTCGGCATAACGGCAGGGATCTGCTCGGTGCCATCGTAGTTAGGCACGAAGTCCACCGTTTCTTTTTCCAGATCCGCCAGCAGTTCGTGAGCAATCTTGGACATACGCACTTCTGTATAACGCATCGCCGCAGCGGAGTCGCCGTCAACAGAACCAAAGTTACCCTGACCATCCACCAGCATATAGCGCAGCGAAAATGGCTGAGCCATACGCACAATGGTGTCATAAACAGCGGTATCACCGTGTGGGTGATATTTACCTATCACGTCCCCAACGACACGAGCTGATTTTTTGTATGGTTTATTCCAGTCGTTAGCCAATACATTCATCGCGTACAGCACGCGGCGGTGAACCGGCTTTAGTCCATCACGGACATCTGGCAGGGCACGTCCGACGATAACGGACATCGCGTAGTCCAGATACGAGTTTTTTAACTCGTCTTCAATGTTTACCGGTGTGATTTCTCTGGCAAGGTCGCTCATGGAGCTGCTATCCCTCTACTAATGATTCATCTGCCCACTACCATAATAGTGGCAAAGGTGTAAAATTATACCATAAAGCATGTTTTATGGGAAAATAACGCTGCCATTTCGCGCGAATAGTGCATCTATAGTGCAGTAAAAACGCATCAGCGTTGCTCTGGAACATGTATAATCCATGCAATGAAAACTAGGAGCCAGATACGCCCATGAATGCAGAATCATTCCACCGCGCGCAACAAAATGTCGATTACCATGAAATCGCCAAGTTCGAGGCCGTAGCCGCACACTGGTGGGATCTGGCAGGTGAATTCAAGCTCCTGCACCGTATCAACCCATTACGCCTGAACTACATCATGCAGCACGCCGATGGCATTTTTAGCAAAAAGGTGCTTGATGTTGGCTGCGGCGGTGGCATCTTGGCGGAAAGCATGGCTCACGAAGGCGCACAGGTGACAGGCTTGGATATGGGGGTAGAACCACTGCAAGTCGCTCATCTGCACGCATTGGAAAGCGGTGTGAGTGTAACTTACGTGCAGGAAACGGTGGAAAGCCATGCCCAAGCCAATACACAGCAGTACGATGTGGTTACTTGCATGGAAATGCTGGAGCATGTACCTGATGCAGCCTCGGTGGTATATGCCTGCGCTCGTCTGGTCAAACCGGGGGGGCATATGTTTTTTTCTACCATCAATCGCAATGCTAAATCCTGGTTCCTGGCGGTGATTGGTGCGGAATATATCCTGAAAATGGTGACGCAGGGGACCCACGACTATAAGAAGTTCATACGCCCTTCCGAACTGATAGGCTGGGTTGATGGCACGCCACTGCGCGAAAAACACATGATCGGCCTTCATTACAACCCATTCACTGATCATTTCAAACTTGGCCCCAATGTTGATGTAAATTACATGGTTCATATGCAGCACGAAGGTTAATCATTTAAAGCATTGACTCTATTTTTCTAGGGTTTGGTGCATCCTGGCTCAAATGGCGTTTTCTCTAACGTTTAATAAAACGTCAAACGACCAGATGTTTGGGTTTTAAAGAAAAATAATATCCCGATATTGACAAACTTGTCGCACCAGCTACAGCGCGCGCTCGCAACCCAAAGCCACATCTTAACCCCAAGTTATCCACAGCCTTGTTCACTTGCAAACGCCATGTTTTCCCACTATCTTGTTATTTAATTGACACGTACCCCCTATATGTAGTGTTTACATACGGAGCAGAGCAACTACACTTCTGCTTAGGGGTAGGGTACCCTACAGACAGGTAACAAACCACATGAACCAAAGTCTGCTTGTAACTAAACGCGATGGCTGCAAAGAGCGCATTAACCTTGACAAAATCCACCGGGTCATCGACTGGGCTGCCGAGGGGTTAAACAATATCTCAGTCTCTCAAGTAGAGCTGCGTTCGCATATTCAGTTTTATGACGGCATCAAAACCGCCGATATTCACGAAACCATCATAAAAGCTGCTGCCGATCTGATCTCCCATGATGCACCAGACTATCAGTATCTAGCCGCACGCCTAGCAATTTTTCACCTGCGCAAAAAAGCATATGGGCAGTTTGAACCACCGAAGCTGCACGCTCATGTGATACGCATGGTAGATATGGGCAAATACGATAAGCTTCTACTGGAAGATTACAGCGCTGAAGAGTTTGAGCAGATGGACGCTTTTATCGATCACTGGCGTGATATGAACTTCTCCTATGCGGCAGTCAAGCAGCTAGAAGGCAAATATCTGGTGCAGAACCGCGTCAGCGGTGAGATTTACGAGAGCGCCCAGTTCCTGTATATTCTAGTAGCCTCCTGCCTGTTCTCTAATTACCCGCGTGAAAACCGTCTGGACTACGTCAAACGTTTCTATAACGCGATTTCCACCTTTAAGATTTCACTGCCTACACCGATCATGTCTGGCGTGCGTACCCCAACCCGCCAATTCAGCTCATGCGTGCTGATCGAGTGTGGTGACAGCCTGGATTCGATCAACGCTACCTCCAGCGCCATTGTGAAATATGTTTCGCAACGCGCTGGCATCGGTATCAACGCTGGCCGCATCCGTGCGATGGGCAGCCCAATCCGTGGTGGTGAAGCATTCCACACTGGATGTATCCCGTTCTATAAGCACTTCCAGACCTCCGTGAAATCTTGCTCGCAAGGCGGCGTACGCGGTGGTGCCGCAACGCTTTTCTACCCGATATGGCATCTAGAAGTGGAAAGCCTGCTGGTACTGAAAAACAACCGTGGCGTTGAAGGCAACCGCGTGCGTCACATGGATTACGGCGTGCAACTGAATCGCCTGATGTACCAGCGCCTAATAAAGGGGCAAGATATCACTTTATTCAGCCCGTCAGATGTGCCAGGAATGTACGCGGCGTTTTTTGCCGATCAGGACGAATTCGAACGCCTGTATACCAAATATGAGCAAGACGACAGAATTCGCCAGAAACGGGTAAAGGCGGTTGAGCTATTTTCTCTGATGATGCAAGAACGTGCTTCCACTGGCCGAATTTATATTCAGAACGCCGATCACTGCAACACCCATAGTCCGTTCGATCCGCAGATCGCGCCGGTACGCCAGTCTAACCTATGTCTGGAAATTGCTCTGCCAACCAAGCCACTAGATGACGTAAATGACGAAAACGGCGAAATCGCCCTATGTACGCTGTCCGCTTTTAATCTTGGCACTATTGACAACCTGGACGATCTGGAAGAACTGGCAACTTTAGCGGTGCGTTCACTTGACGCCCTGCTGGATTACCAACACTACCCTATTAAAGCCGCTCATCGGGGGGCAATGGGTCGCCGTACCTTGGGCGTTGGCGTAATCAACTTCGCCCACTATCTAGCAAAGAACGGCGTGCGCTACTCCGATGGCAGTGCTAACAACCTAACCCATAAGACCTTTGAAGCCATTCAGTATTATCTGCTTAAAGCCTCTAACCGCTTGGCGCAGGAACAGGGAGCTTGCTCGTGGTTCAACGAAACCAGCTATTCTCAAGGCATTTTGCCGATCGACACCTACAAAAAAGATTTGGATGTCATCTGCAACGAGCCATTGCACTACGACTGGGAAACTCTGCGTCAAGAAATACAGGAAACTGGCCTGCGCAACTCAACGCTGTCTGCGCTGATGCCCTCGGAAACCTCTTCACAAATTTCCAACGCCACCAACGGCATCGAGCCACCGCGCGGCCATATCAGCATCAAAGCGTCGAAAGACGGTATCCTACGCCAGGTAGTACCGGAGTATGAGTGCCTAAAAAATGACTACGAACTGCTGTGGGAAATGCCAAACAATGAAGGTTACCTGCAACTAGTCGGCCTGATGCAAAAGTTTATTGACCAGTCGATCTCCGCTAACACCAACTACGATCCAACCCGTTTCCTAGGCGGAAAGGTGCCGATGAAACAACTACTGAAAGACCTGCTAACCGCCTATAAGTTCGGCGTCAAAACTCTTTACTACCAGAACACCCGCGACGGTGCGGAAGACATACAGGGAAATTTGCACCCTGCTAAGGCCGATGATGACGGCTGCGAAAGCGGTGCCTGCAAGATCTAATGTTTTAGATAGCAGTAGGCCGGGATCGACTCCTGGTAAGCGTTATCGACACAGGCAGGGCAGCACGGAGAAACCGGAGCGTACACAAAGTACGTGAGGATTTTACGGACTGCCCAATGCCAAAAAGCCAAAATGGCAAAATAGCAAGCAAGATAGCAAATTGGGATTTGGCGCTTCCTGCCCCTCATTTAGCCACGTTACGATGGACTAAGGATTATGAAATATACCACTTTTTCTCAGAATAAAAACAACCCGTTGCTGGAGCCGATGTTTTTCGGCCAGTCGGTCAATGTTGCCCGCTACGATCAACAAAAGCATGAAATATTCGAAAAACTGATCGAGAAACAATTGTCCTTCTTCTGGCGTCCTGAGGAAGTTGATGTCTCCCGTGACCGCATTGACTATCAGGCGCTACCGGAGCATGAGAAGCACATCTTTATCAGTAACCTGAAGTACCAAACACTGTTGGACTCAATTCAGGGGCGCAGCCCGAATGTCGCCCTACTACCGCTTATTTCCATCCCGGAGCTAGAAACCTGGGTGGAAACCTGGTCTTTCTCTGAGACCATCCACTCACGTTCTTATACTCATATAATCCGTAATATCGTCAACGATCCGGCGCTGGTGTTCGACGATATCGTCACCAATGAAGATATCTTCAAGCGTGCGAAAGACATTTCTCGCTACTATGATAATCTGATCGAAATAACCAGCTACTACCATCTGCTGGGGGAAGGCCACCACCAGGTGAACTGCAAAACCGTTACCGTCAACCTGCGCTCCCTAAAAAAACAACTCTATCTGTGCTTGATGAGCGTCAACGCGCTAGAGGCAATCCGCTTCTACGTTAGCTTCGCCTGCTCGTTCGCCTTCGCGGAACGTGAGTTGATGGAAGGTAACGCTAAGATCATCAAATTGATTGCCCGTGATGAAGCGCTACATCTCACTGGCACTCAGCATATGCTTAACCTGATGCGTTCCGGTACTGATGATCCAGAGATGGCAGAAATCGCCGTAGAATGCCAGCATGAGTGCTATGATCTGTTCGTGCTAGCCGCTGAACAGGAAAAAAAGTGGGCAGAATACCTGTTCCGATATGGCTCCATGATCGGCCTGAACAAGGACATTTTGTGTCAGTATGTAGAGTATATCAGCAATATCCGCATGCAGGTAGTTGGCCTTGAACTGCCATTCAAAACCCGCTCCAACCCGATCCCCTGGATCAACGCTTGGCTGATGTCCGACAACGTACAGGTAGCACCACAGGAAGTAGAAATTAGCTCTTATCTGGTTGGCCAGATCGACGCAGAGGTGCATGCCGATGATCTGAGCGATTTCGAGCTATAAGCTATGGCGACACCTACCGTGAAGCTGCGTACCACCGGTACGCAGCTTACCTGCCCTAAAAGTCAACACTGCCTGCTTGAGGTACTGGAGCTGCACGTGGTTGAGGTGGAGTCACAGTGTCGCTCTGGATACTGTGGTTCCTGCCGCCTGAAGCTGGTGAAAGGGGAAGTAACCTATTGCCAACCACCGCTGGCGTTAATCAATGACGGCGAGATCCTGCCCTGCTGTTGCATGGCACTAACGGACATCGAGCTGGATATCTGATCCACAACAATAGCCTGCTATCATCTGGATATCCCCTGTAACTTGCGAGTTGCCGTGTTGTTTGTTGCAGTTTAAAAGCGCCGGGTATAAATAGTAAAATCATAATGTAGACAACAGGTAACCAGTGAAACACTTGCTTTAACCGCAGAAGGGCTACCATAGCGATATCTATCCGCCTTGTCGCACACACAGTACCCAAGACGAACAGTCTCAAACAACCGCAGTAAAGAGCAACATCATTCCTATAAAATGAGTTTCCACTATATTATTAAGATTAATAAAAGATACATTACTGCCATCAAGCAGTATTTACTCGACGATCTCAATAATCTCTAACCCACCGTTTTTGCCACACACTTGCCACCGTCTAACCAGCGCCGCAGCATGTCCAACGGACAGTATTACCACCGATGCAGTTGCATTCTATGATTAAGAAGGCACGGTAACGCACGGTTTGTCCCATACAGCCGCGCGGCGTGTGCAGTATAACGCTAACTTGATCGTCCCTCATGGCTCTGACTGCTAACACCATCGGATTACCAGCCAGTTCCGCCAATGAACGGGCGCGCACCAAGGGTAAATCCTTGCGTCTTAACACAGTGTGGGCAAGCAGTAGTTTACCCTCCACAAGCATCGCTCCTGCACGCTGTAGTTGCAGATTAAAAAACCCACCACTGAACTGCTCGCTTAGAGCTAATTTCTACCCCTGCTGATGTAACCGCTGTGTCAGTACTGCTGGCAATCCGGTCGTGCCTTCAAAGATGCATTTGTCTCCGGCCACCTCCCGCACCTGCTCCCAGGCCAGCATCATTTCAGCGCTTCGGCTTATCAGGACAGTGAGCTTTAATTCAATAATCGGGCTTGAAGAGCGATAACCTAACACCATGTCATGGGGGGTAGCACCATGTCAGCGAGTTTCTCCACCAGATCGCTTTCTGAGGTGCATAAGGTAAGCAAACGCAGGCACAGCTTAGGTTCCGACAGGGCAAATCGCTGGCGGTGGCGCGGTAAAATCTGCTGCTCGATCATCACTTTGAATTCCAAAGGAACGCAGGAGGTAAATAATATCAGGCAGTGATTCAACTGCAAACTGAAACCGCAGTCGGTGCCGACCGGATTATCTAGCATCTCGGCGTAAGCCGTTATCTGCGCCTGTTTGCGGTTGAAGGAAGCCATCAACCGACCGCACTTGGCGAAATAGGCCTCAATACGAGTGCCAGCCATGCGGCATGTTCAACCACCATATGCCCGCAAGGCATTAGCGTTAGCCAACGGCTAAGATCATAGCTGGTTGGCCCTAAACCGCCGTTAACGATCAGCACGTTGGCAATGTGGCTACGTTCTTTCAGTGTCTCGATCAAAGAAGTATTGATCAAAGAAAAAAGGCTGTCCCATACCGTTTCACGCCTACTCATTAGTATACCTTATTCGAAAAGATAATTCGCTAGCCAGGCGGCTTTGGTATCAATAACTTGACCGTGCAATGGAGTTGTTGAATAAATCGAATATTTGTCCGGAACGAGGTTCAGATCACTCTCCTTCTGTCAAAATAGCGACATTGCGTATATCGACATTGCGTGGCCCAGCAAAAGTTCAAAATCACTAACTGGAATGCTTACAACAATGCCCTTATCACTCGTGGTTCACTCACTTTCGTGGTAAATGAAACGGCACGTCACGGCCTGTTACTACAAGGGAAAACCTTCTCTGCGTGGTTGCCAACAACATTATTCAGGTATGGCAATGACCAGCGTATTGATGCTGAAAAGGATTTTTTGCCTGATACTTCGCGCCCTCCATGTTTATCTACTTACCGCCCAGAAGCGGAGCCAGTTATTGGTCGGCAGACTATGCAGACCGAAATCAAGCGGTAGCTAACCAGCTCCTAACGGAGAAAACACACGGAGGAAAAGTATGACAGGCTACCACCTCGACGTTCGATAGCCGAAACAGCGATGTACAGAGAAAAATGGCTATTTGGTGGTCACCTTTCGCTGCGAAATTATAATGAGCAAGTTGCAGAGGCTATAGCCATGATCTGTGCATTAAACAAGATGACGCTGGCTGGTATGCCAGAAACTGTACGCGGTGCCTAAAATATGCCTATTCAGGGGACTCTTTATTCCAAATCAAATTTATTAAACAAAGCCGCCCATAGTGCAAAAAATCACGCATCGGCATTTTTAGGCAATCTGCAAATAGCAGCGGTGGGATAAACAGCACCATAAACATTTCAGGATCAAAATCGATATGCAGCCCGAAATGTAGCCAAGCCAACAAGGCACAGATGGCGATTTGCATTAACGGTAGCGGCATATTGAACGGCAACAGGAGCGTCACGTCACCTTCCCAGATAGGGAGACCACTAGGGTCAAAATAAGGATAGTAAAAAATTTTTATGCTTTTCTTAAACTACTAATTCAGGATGCATCTCTGGTGCATACGCTTATAATAGGTCGCTTTTTTAAAGAGATTAAAGCTTGTTATAACGTTTCAACCGCAGCAAAACGGCGGCTTTTAGCTGAAAATGAAAACGAGCTACGGCTACCAGTAGTTTGATAAAGAATAGCGAAAGGCCCCAAGCTAAGCATCAATATAATGCAAAATAGCCTGCGTTAAATTGCTCTGGTGGCATAGAACCCCCCCAAGGTACAGGGCGATCAGCACGGTGCTGATAGTCAGCTTGCGCCACTCGCCGGAGAAGATGCGGCCAATAACCAGTGAGCTAAAGCCCAGAATAATACCGGTAATAATGTTGCAAGTCAGCATGATAAACAACGCACACAGCAAGCGATAGCATCCACGAAGTAGTTGAAATCTAAGATTGGTGACGTTATTGAGCATCAGCAGGCCAACATACATCAACGCTGGCTCAGTCGTGTAGACCGGTACCAGATAGAATAACGGCGACAGGAAACAACAACAGCAGGAACAATACGCTAACAACAGTGGCAGTCAGGCCGTTATTGCCGCATGCTGCGGCACAAGCGGCAGATTCGATATACACCGCAGCAGGTGCGGTACCTACCAGGCCAGAGAAAATACTGCTGAGGGAGTCCGCAGTCAGCGCTTTACTACCGTTGATAATCTGCATGCCCTTATCCAACAAATTGGCCTGCCCAACCACCGTGCGGATGGGGCCAGTGGCGTCAAACACTGCAGTCATCACCAGCGCCAACACGCTCGGCAACACGAGCGGATGCAATGCATCCATGATGTCCAAACTGAAAAGCAGTGAGTTGTCTTGGGCATCGACCAAGCTTGGCATGGCGAACAGTCCTTTATATTTCACTTCTGGGTTAACGATCAAGCTGATAACCTAGATAGTAATAATCATCAGCAAAATACCACCGGGTACGTGCAGTTTTTCCAAAACAATAATTACCGTCAACCCAAGCAACATTATCACCACTTGGAAGGAGGTCAAGGCACTCAGAACCACTGGGGCAGGCTGTCATGCGCATTCTTCACCACCAGGCCAGCACGTTAACGGCGATTAGTAAGAGAAACTGGCCTATGCCAGTGCGGTGCCACATGCGCCACGCCCATTGTCAGGTTACACAGTAGCCAGGCGCGAATGCCAGTGACCGAAATGATAGTGAACAGCAAACCCATCAGTAATACCGATCCCCTTAGGCACTACCGGAATCCTGATATGCTGACTCAGCACCAGGCTGAAAGAGGTGAAAGCCGTCAGAGAAATCGCACAGCCGATTACCATCGGCAAATTAGCCCACAGCCCCATCAGCAGCGTACCAAAGCCGGTTACCAAACAGGTGGCGACAAACACCGCAGCTGGTAAAAATTCCGACTTATCTAGCATGCTCGGCACCACGATAACCGAGTATAGCATCCTCGCAAGGAGGGTATTCAGCCCTGCTACCACTTCCTGACGCACGGCGCACCGCGTCCGGCTATATTAAAATAGCCATCAAGTCCGCCTGCATTATTCTTAATATATTCCGACATATTTTGCTATTCCCTGTGCTCCATTAATCAGCTTGTTGCCACAGGTTTGGCATCCCGAGCATGCTGGATTGCCGCGGGATTTTTCCCGTCATGTTTGCTTCATGCCATTCAGCAACGCGGCCAACCGGCGGTACGCAAAAAGGGAAATGATTATCCAGCCTTCTATCCCGTCGTATCAACTAAATATTACAGAAAGTCATACAGAAAATATCGGTAAAAAAACGCTGTGCGCAACGCTAGTGGAGGCATTCCTGCTGGGATTATCAACGGTGCCAGTAGCTTTTCTGCGCCTTGTTCACCTTCACTAAATAACGGCGTGACTCTGTGGCTGGATGCTGGGTAGCCAGCATCTGATATACATCGTCGGGTTGCATGCCGTTGATAATGCTCACCGCACGGCTTCTATCGCTGGAAAATACCCGCAACACGCTGCCTGCACCGCCGTTATAAGCGGTGATCACCGCATAGAGATGCGAGGCCGAGTTCTGAATACCGCCCAGATAGTTGTTCTGCAACAGTGCCAGATAAGCTGTGCCAGTATCAATGTTGTTTTCTGGATCGAACAGGTATCTTCGGCTCGGTTTGCCACATTTACCCTGCATTTTGAATACATCTTTGCCAGCGGTATGCTGCACTACCTGCATAAGTCCCAATGCGTCTGAGCCGCTCACCGCATACGGATTAAAGCTCGATTCGATCTGCATAATCGCCAGTATCAGCGACGATTCTATACCGTACTTCTCCGATGCCTTGCGTATCATCGGCAAGTATTTGTGCGCTCTTTTGTCCAGGTGATTTGACACTAGTTGGATGGTAATCGTGTAGATGACATGCAAGCCAGAGGTGCGTTTTTGTAGTTTAGTTTGCAGCAGATCATCGGCAAAGTGTGCTGCTCGCCATTCCCAGCGGATAGGCGATCCTTTGTTATCCAGCACTTGACCATAGAGGAACGGTTCTTGGCTGATCTGGATGTCGTTGACATCGGAATAGAGATCGATAGAACCAGGATTTTCCCCCATCAGCAAGGTGCTGATGATTGCCTGACGCAAATATGCAGCTGGATCGTTGGTAGCGATGGTTTCAATGGTAATAGTACCGGAATCAAAGTTAATATGGATGCGGGTCTGATTCTGATCGGTGTATTTGATATAATCTTTTGGCCCGGTGATCAGAACCTCGTTTATGCCCCAAATATTCTCGATATTGTGGGCAAATTGCCCAATCAGGCTATCCAAACTGTTAGGGTCTTTGACCCAGGCTTGATTGATTTGATCACTTTTTTTACCGGAACAGGCGATCAGCAACAGCGCTATCACCAGCAAAGCTAACGTTTTCTTCATCTTATTAACGCCGTATATGCTAAGAATTATACCCTAAATAATTCGAGTTGCAGGAGAAAGCGGCAACGCAGCGACAAATCGGTCGGGAAGCTATTTGAACAGCATATGCGTTGGGACACAGGCTAAACTTCAGAAATGAGTTTCATTAATCCCCAGGCGCTAAAAACTGTCAGTGACTGGGTTGAGCGAGGATAGCTTAAGCACAGGAAACTTTAAGTATCACGGGTATATAAAAGTATAGCATGGCCCCAACAATATTATTCGCTGGGTGGTGTATAGCCTTCGATGTGCACATCGTGCCCTTCAAAGAGAAATTTGATCATCTCTTGCTCCAGTAGTTTACGATCATCAAGGTTCATCATGTTCAGTTTTTTCTCATTGATTAGCATAGTTTGCTTCTTCATCCATTCTCCCGATGCTTCTTTGGATATTTCGTCAAAGATACGCTTGCCGACATCCCCCGGATAAAGCTGAAAATCTTGCCCTTCGGCATCGCACTGTAGGAAGGTACAAAAAATGGTGCGGCTCATGCTAATTCCTCATTAATGGCGATAAATTGTGTATTCTTGGAGATTGCTTTGCCAACAGTTTGTAACAGGCAATCAATTGGCGCTGCTAGCAGGATCGAGGGCGGATGTGCTAAGTTATACCAGAGACCAGCTCCATCATCCATGCCGCCACCCACCGCGCTCAACTCCAGCCACATCGGCACGATATCAAGATGAAAGTGACTGAATGTATGCCGAAATGCACTTAGCTTTTCCATGTAGTTACTTTTCACACCGCGTTGTTGCAGCCAGAAGACCAAACCATCCCGTTTGCTGAACTGCGGGAAGCAGAACAAACCGCCCCATAGCCCCCCCGCTGGGCGCTGTTCTAACCACACGCGTTTACCGTGTTGCAGCAATAAAAAGTAGGCGGTTTTTCCCAGCATGGTTTGCTTTTGCTTCTTGCCGGGGTATTTTGCCCAGTGGTCATTGGCGTAGGCGATAACCAAAGTTGAGTAGGCAAAGCTCGCCCTTTCCATCATCGCCTGGTTGAACTGGCCGACATCCTGAGCTTCGCTGATCGTCTACAGCCGGTTCTCGACTGTTTTTGTGCCGGAGGGCAAGCCCTCCACCGCATAACAGCGAGCCAACACGCGCTTAACATTGCCATCAAGGATCGGATAGTCTTGGCCGAGTGCCAAAGATAATATGCCACCCGTAGTGGCACGGCCAATGCCGGGAAAAGCGGCAATGTCTGCATAGGTAGTCGGGAATTTGCCGCTATGCTGCCCGATAATAGCCTGCGCCGCTTTATGCAATGTGCGCGCGCGGGCTATTGTCGTGCAGGCCAGTTCCATAGATGCAGCCCTTCGTCCAGCGGAGCCTCAGCTAGCGCGCGCACATTGGGAAAACGTGCGATAAACCGATGAAAATAAGAAATGACGGTGGCAACCTAAGTCTGCTGCAACATCACCTCAGAGAGCCATACTTGATATGCGGTTTTATCAAGCTGCCATGGCAGGGTTTTTTGACCATAGCGTTAGCACCAGCTAAGCAACACCGATGAGAACTGTTTTGCTTGCATCATGAGCAGATTCGATATCCTGCAAAAAATGAATCAAGATTTCAGCATAGAGTAAGGCTGCTGTAAACTGAAATTTTCCAACAACGTACGGCTAGCATTAAGATGAATAATTGCTAAAGCAATGTATCTTTGCATAATGCGTTTTTCCCTAATTCAAAGCCAAACAGATATAAAATACTATGATTAATGACGTCATCTCTCCGGAATTTGATCAAAATGGCCGCACGATGCGCCGTATCCGTAGTTTTGTCCGCCGCCAAGGGCGGTTGACCAAAGGGCAGCAGCAGGCATTGGATAACTATTTGCCGGTAATGGGCGTAGAGTATCATGCTGAACCCGTCGACATCGCCGCACTGTTTTACCGTAACGCGCCAACGGTACTCGAGATCGGTTTTGGCATGGGAGCTTCGCTAGTAACCATGGCAGGCAACAACCCGCAAAAGAACTTTTTGGGGATAGAAGTGCATTTGCCGGGTGTAGGTGCTTGCCTGGCGGATGCCCACGCAGCCAAACTGAACAACCTGCGTGTGATGTGTCACGACGCGGTTGAGGTGCTGCAGAATATGATCCCGGACAGTTCGTTGGACATAGTGCAGTTGTTTTTCCCTGATCCGTGGCACAAAGCGCGCCACAATAAACGCCGGATCGTCCAGCCCCCCTTTGTTAAGCTGGTGCTGCGCAAACTGAAAATGGGTGGCGTCTTCCATATGGCCACTGACTGGCAAACTTATGCAGAATATATGTTAGAAGTGATGAACGGAGTCACAGGCTACCGTAATATTTCCAGTGAAAATGATTACCTGCCGCGCCCGGATACGCGTCCGCTGACAAAATTTGAATTACGCGGCCAACGCCTGGGATATTGCGTCTGGGATTTGATGTTTGAGAGGAGAAAATAATGGCTAAGGAAACGCAGTCTTCATTTACGCAAGAAGTTACACATAGAAGAGTTTCAGAAAATGGTTTTTTCGGTAGCCTGGCGCTTCACCGAAGGTACTGCCGTTGAGGACATCTATAATACGCTGGACGCGTTTATAGATGTCCTCAACGGCAGTGGCTAAACTGGCTGGACGCGCGCACACTGATCGATGTAAAGGTCAGCGATTTACTCGACATCTTGTGGGACTGAGACTTTTTACTCATTTAAGGTTTAAGCTGTCTGGCAGGTTAATGCTGATCGCATAAGTATCGGTTAAAAGATCCGCGGGTAGGCGGCGTGATTTTGCCGTAGCGCTTGTGTCCTGCCATCACTAGCCGCTTGCCGCGCTATCTGGACTGCCAAAACACTTGTCCTAACATTAAGGACGGCTTTAATATAGCTGGCTTTGACACACACTTGGCTCTTGGCAGTTTACCCTTGGGAACCCGCACTTTCTGCCGGAGGCACTGCCCCAACGTCCCCTACCGGCACAAGTGACCTTCACTTTGAGAAACACCATGCTGGAGTGCACCGAAACAGCGTTTATCTCACTGACTGATTTATAGATGCACACACTGCCCCTATTTAAAGGTTTAATTTATTCCAGTCCGACGATGCAATATTTGTCACTCAGGAGATGTGTATCTTGGATCTTATCCCAGTAAGCGTACATTATTGCAGCCAGTTTGCAGCAACCGTAGCGTACAAGGGAGTCCGTGAGGAGGGTAAACACTGGGGAATGGCTCCCGTGTTGATCCTATAAACCTGGCATACACCGGAGACGTAAAGCTACACATGGTGCATCCTGGTCGGCGGGCGATGACGTTATAATAAGCGCCAATCAGGGCAGGCAGTAACCACTGGCATTGTTAAAGAAGTTTACATCAATAGGTACAGTATGCAGGCCGTGAATAGCAGCTTATCTGCGGTTATTTTACGTAGCTAAAGGCATTAGTTACATGTTTCTCGCCGCTGATCTGGCTGGTAATTTGCGCTGCCGCCTGGCTTTCTTGTCGCGTGACCAGACCCAACAGGAACACTTCACCATTCTCGGTATTGACCTTCACGTTGGTAGAATTCACCGTATCGCTAGTGAGCAGTTGCGAGCGTACTTTGGTGGTGATCCAGGTATCAGAAAAAGCCGTGCTCAGGCTGACCGGGTTGCCATAACGGATCTCGTTATACACTTCGCTAGAACCTTCAACCTCCATGGCGATCTGTTTGGTAAGGTGGTTCATATCGCTATTCGGCGATTGCCTCGTCAACAACACTTCGCCCTAATAACCGGTAGCGACTACCCGGGCACCCTTCTTCAACTGTGGATCATTACTCAGCGCGTTTTCAACTCGGTCTTCCAAGGTGCCATCATCCACTTGGGTGCCAATGCTGCGCGGATCAGTGGCAGTTTTAGTGGCGATAGCTGCGCTACCGATCACTACACCAGCGATACAGTTTTGTAATAACAGGGCGCTGCCAAGTACTGCAAATGGGGCTTTTAGCTTTATCCTCGTTCCTTAATCGTCCTGGTGGGGAAACAATATACTATCTATTAGGTCGCAAAGGCAGTTTACGGTCAACATATGTCTTTCCTAAATGCGTGCACTGCGGTGCGATGGAATACGGATCTCAACATTATGTGGGCCAAGCAAACTAGCCAGTTCACCTCCTTTGTGGCCGGTAAGCGCAAAAATTGTCATATCCCGCGTGACTGATACCTCAACCGCTTTCACAATATCACGGCCGCTACTACGGGTGGAAATCTCCAGCAAAATGTCTCCGGTGTGCCAAAGTGCGCGCAACTGCTTGGCGTAGACTTCGTCGTGCAGTCTATCGTTGCTGATAGCAGTCAGCACCACGTTATCGGCGTTAAGGGCGATAGCTGGCAAGCTAGAGCGTTCGGTTTTAAAACGATTGATCATACTAGCGGCAAAGTTCTGCGCGTTGGCCGCCGAGGTGCCATTTCCACAGGACAGGATCTTGTTACCGTTGAGTAAAGATTAAACCAGTGTCATCGCCGCCCGGGAGATGGCGTCTAGCAGAGACTCCGCTGCTGCGATCTAGGTTTAGATGCTTTCGGTAAAACCTGCTTTAATTTTATCCAGCACGTTTAATCCTCTCAGTCAAAGGGTAAAACCAGATTAATCTGCATTGAAGTCGTTGAGTATCCAGGCTAACTGTCTACCGGGAAATGGCCATAGCATCAAAACGGAAAGATGATGTGTCAAAGCCCGCCCCGCCCGCCCCAGCCGTCGGGCGGGCGGGGCGGGCGGGGCGGGCGGGGCGGCGGACAGCACACGCTGCTGTTTACGGTAGGTAACACTAGCGGTTACACCGCCAAAGATATCATTGCGGCGGTAACGCACTTTGACGAACACCCAGGTTTGACCATCACGCATGATTTTGATCACGCAGCCAGGAGCAGCGATGAGCATACCAGTGGTGCCAGAGAGCTGGATGGCTTACAAATAGCGCAGTTCACCAAATTGATTAGCCAATGCCCATACATCCATCTCCATCGAATACAGGCGCACCAGAGATTGGTCGTTATGGAAGCGCGCAGTTGCCTGTTACAATAATTGCTGGTTGTGCACCCCGCAAACAGTGGTATATCGTTGAACTGTAGACCTTCCATTTCCAGAATAAATTACAGACCGGCTCCGGCCTGATAACTACGCAAGCTAGTAGCTATATCAATTATCGGTTAGATCAACGTCAACTGGGCCGGGGTAGCGAAGATATAAACCGCATCAATTCTACCAACGGATCCCCTTAGCTCATCGCTCCATGATCCGCGAGGTGTCTCCCCGGCTATAGCCACGTTTGCTTGCATGGTAACGGAGATAAATGGCATTCCAGTCAAGCGAAGGCCGCTGCTGTTTGCCGCCTTACGCAGTTCATCGGTAGAGCTAATACCTTGCTATAATACCATTTGGCTACCCAGCTTTGGCCATTCTTGATTAAATGCTTTGGCGATACGATCACCGAAGGAAGCGCGCGCCACCAACAGCAGCGGTTAGCGTTGCTGCTGATCACAGATATGGCGGGCGTCATCGCGCTCTTCATCCTTAGACGACATCGCAAAGTAACAAATGTTTGGATTATCATCATTCGGCATTTCCAGCTGATTGAGTGCCAGTACGTTCAGCGTGGTATAACTGCCAGAAAGCTGATCGACATTTTCTTTCAGCAACTGGCCGACCACAAGAGTAGACTATCCTGCTACGCCTGGTTCAGCAATGCTTCCAACGGCTGGCTAGTGGTGTCATACACTTTAACTTGCACATTATTGGTATCCTGCGATTGGGTGATTGACGCTATAGAAGGCACTAACTGATCTGCTGGCTGTAGCAAAGTACTGACCGCACCGCTGGGGCGTTGAGATCTGCGGAGATGACCGCTGATTGGTCAGGGTTAGTTGTTTGCAGGGCTTGCGGTGTCAGCATAAGTGCGGAGATGCTGTTCTTAGCTGCTTCAAAACCATGCAAGATGGCGGCGGCGAACATCTGAGCTTTAGCCGCTCAGCGTAAGCAACAAAGCGATGCTTGAGGTGGATGCTTGGGTGAAGTTCAACACCGGGTTCAACGGGGTCGGCAATGTTTTCGCCGCCGGATTATGCGGGTAGCAGTTTTGCCAGTCTTTGATGCTCGCCCGGAGCAGGTCTGGATCTTGCCGGTTATCATGATAGACCCGCAGCAGATCTAGCCATCATTGCAGCACGTTCTCGTTGGCGTTAATCACCAAGCTATTCACGTTCTTTGGCGGCAATTTGCGCCTGATAGTAGCGCATCCGCTGATTAGCCGCCAGCGAACCGCTATCTAGATTATTCGGAGTGCTACGAGCGCTGATGTTTGTTTTGCTGGCTACCTCTATTTCAGCGGTCAACAGTTGTCGTTCCGCCAATTGCACGCTACTGAGGTTTTTGGGCAGTTGTTCCCACTGATCCACTGGCATCAGGCAATTTTCCCTCACGCAACAACGCGTGAATAGCAAGTAATTGCTAGTCAGCCTTGTTATCATCACTGTTTTATTAAAGTTGCAGTAGATAGTAATCAGCGTTGGCATTGGCCTCGTCTTGTATATTGACAGGCGGCGTTTGCGATACCAGACTTGCATAACCCACCAGCAAAAGAAGTGCTGCGATGACTGCGGTAAGTCGGACAGGCTTGGAATGCCCTGCTTTAGTAGCAACAAATGTTGAGGAAAGCATACAGTATCCAGTGGAATTTTTTCAAGATGCACAATATTAAGTCGGCAACCCGAATAAAAAAATGAATCAGCAGCAACAATCCGTCATTTATACATCAACGCTGTATGTGGTACCCACGCCTATCGGCAACTTAGGCGATATATCCTACCGTGCACTAGAAGTACTGAAAAACGTTGATCTGATTGCCGCGGAAGACACACGCCATACCGGCTTGCTGTTACAACATTTTGCGATTAGCGCACGGTTGTTTGCACTGCATGATCATAACGAACAGCAAAAAGCCGAAAAACTGCTGGTAAAGTTGCAGGCAGGTCAGAGTATAGCGCTAGTCTCTGATGCTGGCACACCGCTTATCAATGACCCTGGTTATCACTTTGTACGCCGTTGCCGCAAAGCTGGCATCCGCGTGGTGCCGTTGCCGGGAGCCTGCGCAGCAACTACCGCCCTGTGCGCTGCTGGCGTCGCCTCAGACCGTTTTTGTTATGAAGGTTTCCTGCCAGCGAAAACCAAGGGGCGTAAGGATACGCTGATGGCGCTGGCAGAGGAACCACGCACGCTGATTTTCTATGAATCTACCCATCGCCTGGTAAAAAGTTTGCAGGACATGGTCATTGTTTGGGGGCCACAGCGCTATGTAGTGTTGGCACGCGAACTGACTAAAACCTGGGAGTCAATCTATGGTGCATCAGTCGGTGAATTGCTAGCCTGGGTACAGGAAGACGAAATGCGCCGCCGTGGCGAAATGGTACTAATCGTCGCAGGCCACAAGGCGCAAGAGGATGTTCTACCGCTTGACGCGCTGCGCACGCTGGCGCTTTTGCAAAAAGAGTTGCCGCTGAAAAAGGCGGCAGCGCTGGTGGCAGAAATCTACGGCGTGAAGAAAAATGCGCTGTACAAGTACGCATCAAAGCAGCAAGAATCGTAAAGCAGTTGACCTATCGTCAACTCCGGCGCTACCATGCGCGCCGGAGTTGACCAGACAGTCGCCGCTGCATTGACGTCCTCTTTGGGGGAGACAAGTGAAGGGGAGGAAAGTCCGGGCTCCATAAGGGCAGGGTGCCAGGTAACCCCTGGGGGGCGCAAGCCTACGACTAGTGCAACAGAAAACAAACCGCCGATGGCTCGCGCAAGCGGAATCAGGTAAGGGTGAAAAGGTGTGGTAAGAGCGCACCGCGCGGCTGGCAACAGTTCGTGGCACGGTAAACTCCACCCGGAGCAAGGCCAAATAGGGATTCACATGGTACGGCCCGTACTGAATCCGGGTAGGCTGCTTGAGCCAGTAAGCGATTGCTGGCCTAGAGGAATGACTGTCCACGACAGAACCCGGCTTATAGGTCAACTCCCCCAATAAAAAATATTCTAATAACAATATTTTACTCAGAGACTTTGTTTGTTGTACGCTGAAATTTTCAGCCAGATTACAATGCTAAATGCATTTTTTACAAGCTCAACTATCCTGGCTGGTGCTTCGTAACAAGATATAGCCATTCTGATAAGCATCGTGATTTACGCAGCGTTTATCACGATGTCTGTTTGCTGCTAAATAGCGAAACTTTAGATAAGGATAGCAAAAAAAATAGTGCTACTTTATGACCAACTCCATATTGAGTTCAATTACGAGGATATGGCAGCATGATGCCATGCCAGTAAACGCCTACGGCCAGAAAGAGACTTTATCCTGGCTGGAGGCGGTAAGTAACAGAAGCGCGACTCTGACAATAAAAAGGGTTTTCCCCACACACATGACAGGTGACTCAGCACTCAACGGTAGCAAAGCTTAGCTTCAGCAAGACTAGGGCGCTACAAGGGGAGGACCAAATGAAAATAAAGTACTATTTGGCAGTAAAAGTTTTTTTAAACAATCGTATAGTGCCCCACGCACCGAAGGCTATGCGTGACCAGCGTATCAACTTGCTGGGGTGACGAATGCCATATAGCGCCATGACTCCGGAGCAGAGTACAAGGAAACGACGTAAGCCAAGCACCATTTGCCAGCTACGAT
This sequence comes from Serratia symbiotica, assembly GCA_011754105.1. Lineage (GTDB taxonomy): Bacteria > Pseudomonadota > Gammaproteobacteria > Enterobacterales > Enterobacteriaceae > Serratia > Serratia symbiotica_E. Next base: position 17,756 of record JAAKDF010000002.1, on the reverse strand, counting down.
CAATACATGCGGTTTTTTCCAACCACCGAGTTTTGCTCTCTGACAGATCCAGCCGCTGTTGCTGGATCTGCCGAATAAGATTCTTTTTTTCACGTTTCAGGTCGCAGCAGCGGCTCATGGCTCCCCTGCCAACTCGGTGTGGTCGATGGCCAGTTGTTTACGCGTGTTTCCCAATAGCGTAGTGCGCCGAACCTTAACCAACGTCCAGGTAGTGCCAACGATGGCCAAGAACAACAGCACTCCAGTGGTAACCCATAGCGCTATCAACCGGTAGAGCGGATCGATAGCCCAAAAAATCAGGATCAATAAGCTCATTAGGCCGAAGGCAGTAAACAGCAGCGTCAAACCAGCCATGACTAGCAACTGAATGATATTGGCTTTCTCCTCTTCCAATTCAATCACCGCCAGACGAAGCCGGGTTTCCACCATGCCAACAACAATGGTGATTATACGCTGGCCGATATCCAACGCCCCTCTTGCAGGACCGGGCGCGCGGACTTGCGGTTGCTCGGCCATAATCAGCGACGCGCGAGAAAAACGCCCAGGACTACGCCAACCGCAGCACTGATGCCAACACCAGCCCAGGGGTTTTCACGCAGATAATCATCTGCCTGCTCAGCAATTTGCCTGGTTTGACAAGCGATTTTGTCCCCTGCATCACTCAGGCTCGCACGGGTGTCTTGCAATGCGCTTTCTGCCTTTGAGCGTAGTTTTTCTAACTCAGCTTTCGGCTTGTCTTTGGACGAGTGCAGCACTTCTTCCAGCGTATCAGCTAAAGATTTCAGTTCAGCGCGTAAGTTTTTTGCATTTGAATCATGTGCCATGTAATCATTCCTTTCCTTAACAACGTTAATATTGACAGAATTGTAACATAGCAGATTTTTTCGTTGCCACAAAGGGCGGATGGTAGATTAATAAAAACAGACATCCATTTTTACCGGGTAAAAATCCCGTGTACTGCGGCTCTCATAGATAAATATTCGCTAGAGTAAAAATTATTTCCTCTGAGTTTGTTTCAGCTCACAGCTTGCGCCAGTTTATTCTGTTTATTGGCGATTTTTTTACGTTGCTTGTTTCATCTCCTACTGACGTTTAGCCACCTTGCTTTGTTTTTCATCAATTTTCTTCTGCCCTTCGGCTTGTAGTTGCGCTTTTGTACAGTGGGTTTGCACCTCACTTAGGCGTTGTTTAATAAAATTGAACATTTAGCCGGAACGAAGATCAGGTCACTATCCTTCTATTAAAATAGCGACATGGCGTGGCCAAGCAAAAGTTCAATATCACCAAATGTAAGGCTTACAACAACGCACTTATCACTAGGTGTTCACTCACTTTATGGGTGTATGAAACGGCACTTCACGCTTGGTACTGCGAGGCAAAACCTTCTCTGCGTGGTTGCCCACAACATTATTCGAATATAGCATGGCAATGACCGCATCTTGATGCTGAAACGGATTTTCGGCCTGATACTTTACTCCCTCCAGTGCTTCCTCGACTCAATTTTGACACTGATAAAAGTGCCGTTGAACTTCCCGGACTACACCTGCATCAGTAAGCGGGCGAAGTCCGTCAATGTACCGTTTAAAACCCCAACGCCGGGTGAAATGGCGCACCTCGTTATCGACTTCCCGCTTAGAAGAGGAGCCCGTTATTGCTGGTAAGACTATGCATACCGAAATTAAGCGGTGGCGAAGCAGCGCCTTTCCGGAGACAACACACGGTGGAAAAAGGATAACAGTCTAACACCGACGTTCGATAGCCGAAACAGTGATGTACAGAGTAAAACAGCTATTTGGTGGTCACCTGTCCGCTCCGAGATTATGATGAGCAAGTTGCAGATGCTATAGCCATAATCTGTGCATTAAACAAGATAACGCTCGCCGGGATGCCAGAAAGTGTATGCGTTGCCTGAAAGATGCCCATTTAGGGGACTCTTTATTCCACATCCGATTTATTCAAAAACTCCTAGTTATGGCTGTCTGCGCGTTTTTTGCGCCACAGCACGATTAGCGAGCCAACCAACCCGATCACCAGCAATACCAGTGGCAGCAGCATCAGAAAGAACATAAGTTGGTCTTCATATTTGCAGAACACCGCGGTTTTACCCAACGCGAAACCCAGTGAGGTCAGGATAAGCACCCACAGCAGGCCGCTCATCCAGTTAAAAAATTGGAAGCGCGCGTTGCTCAAGCCAGAGAGGCCAGCAATGGTCGGTAACAGGGTGCGGATAAAGGCCAAGAAGCGGCCAACTAGTAAGGCGGAAAGGCCATGGCGGTGGAACAATTGATGCGCCAGTTGATTATAATGAGTAGGCAAATGCGACAGCCAACCTTGCACAGTTCGCGTATTACCGAGCCATTTACCCTGTATGTAACTAACCCAGCACCCCAGGCTGGCGGCGACGGTTAGTATCAGAATGGTCAGCGGAAAATTCATGGTGCCTTTGGCGATCAAAACGCCCACCAGAAATAGTAGGCTATCCCCAGGCAGAAAGGCGGCTGGCAACAGGCCATTTTCCAAAAACAAGATCATAAATAATATGGCATACAGGATCCACACTAGTGAAGAGTTCGCCAGCGTATCAAAATCCTGCTGCCATAAGGCATGTAATAGTTCTTTAATGATGTCCATTCGGTGTTCCTAAAACGTCATTGTGGGCGTAGGTGCAGCTGGCATTGGGGGAAGCGTGCGGCGCTCCTGATCCTGTGCTAATAACTCTAAAGCAACGTAGCTTTTTAGTGGATTCTATCGGTGCAACACCGAGTCTAGAGTGATAAAACAGCATGCAAGCATATGACTTTCTTTCCAGCCGTCTAACCTGTGGGAGCGTTGCAGCGTCCGACCATTGTGCAGAGAATGGTCGGGAAACAGTGGGCCTAGTATTGCGATCGGAAGCCATTGGACAGCGAGCAGCAGCGGTGATTGGCCGTGCAACACGGCTTTACCGCCAGCGTTTGACAAACCTGATCATAGGGGGAAAGTACCGTATCCGCCAGCGATGACAAGCGGCTCCATGCGCTACGGATAGTTTGGAATGATGCTGCACATAGCTTTCGGCCGGAGATCGAACTCACCCAGCAAAAAAGATTAATCAGCATTGTTAGCAACCCGCGCATGTCTTCCCATTTTTATCCGCAGCAATGGGTAAAATGTGGCCTAATTCTACCAAAATAGCACTATTGGCAATAGAGAAATTTACTTTGCCGATGGGGAATTAGCCCCCAGCAAACGGTTGATTATGGTATTGATTCAGCGTATTTTACATTATCTGACATAACCAAATAAATTTTGACTGATTTTCACTGCTTATTTTGTCAACCTGCACCAGCGGATTTTTAGGGATCGAATCACTTTCGGCATATGGCAATAATAGCAGATTTATCAGTTCCGGCTTGCCGGGAACATCACAGCGGTCTGACGGCAGATTTCAGTTAACAGGCGAGCAATAGTCAGAGAGTTATTCAGCCCCTGATGTTCCACCTAATTTTTTTTACCAGGTCGGCGAAGACTTACGCCTCGTATAACAGGGTGTTGATATGCGGTTGAACACCGCATATCAACACCCCCCTGGCATTCTGAGATTAAATCGATCATTAACAAGCCTTCTTCCCCCTGTCCCTCACTTGGGATGTTTGAATTACTGACCTTGGAGAGAGAAAAGATCTCATCGAAATCTCCGTAGTTGAGGCATCCGTGGACGTCTGTGCCCTTATCGAGCGGGGCTGGCGACATTACCCTGCATCAATGGGATCGGTTTGAGCTAGCGCTGCAATATCATCGAAAAACAAGTCAAGATGATAGTTGACACCCAGAACCCTCGACTTTTGGCTCGAGCTAACGCGAATAAACGGCACTCAACATCAGTTTGCCGCTTGCATGGGCAGCATCAATAAAACGTTTCGTAACCCAGTTGGTGCCGACGACAGCAAAGCAAATTATAGCTAACCACGGTTGCCAGTTGCTAAAAATTTAGATTATCAAGCCGCAACTTATTGCGCATACAGCCGGGTATCGAGCCTTAACTGAGAGGATATGGATTGTTGTGCCATAACGAGGCAAAGTTAAATGATCACACTAGTATCTGGTAGCGCCTTCACCGATAAAGTCAGCAGGGGATGTGCTCTGCAAAAATAGGCGATGCCTCCGGAGGACTAGCACCGCTGAGCCGTGTTATCATCAAGTTCGGCGATTGTCTTGATGGGAGGGGAAAAGGCGCTTAACCGATTGGTTGAAAAACGCCGCTTTGCCGCTTGCTGAGCTCACAATCGCTCAGCAACACACTTATTTATTCATCACTCTTATGCCTACTGATGAAGGTTATCGTCACCGGGTTAACACACGAAATTGGCAAACACTCATCTCCATCACATATTTTAAGAAATCTTCTAACAAGAACACTTACATTTTTAATTTTGTTAGTTATACAACGTATGGGAATTTTATCACCTGCCTGAGTATAACAATGAATACCCATACGCAGGTTGATGATTTACCTGGTTTTTGCGCAACATTAGCGCTACCTAGCTCCCTGGCTTAGGCTAAGGTTATTTTTTCAGCGTTCTCCACCCATGTACATAACACTTGGACGTCGTTAAGCTACTCTTGTTTTAACTCATTAAACCCAGTCTTGCACGTTATCCCACCATGCTGGTAGCGTAGTCGTTTGGGTCTGCTGCGCTAAATATTGCAGATGATTTAAGCCGACCGAACCAGCATCACCTTTGATCTTGTGCCCTTCCTAGGTGATGCCTTTTTGATCGCGCGCGGTGATATTGGAATCCAACACTACCAGATAGCCCGGTATCATTTGCTCAAACATCGCTAAGCTTTGGTGAATGAGCTGTAGCCCCACCAGATCCAGATACTGCTCCAGCATTGCGGTATCAAATAACGACTCATTACTTTGCATCGCCTGGTGCTCAGTTTTCTTTACAGTTTGAGAAGGTTGATGAACTCAATAGTGTTTGATGACCTGGGTCAATGCAACCACCGATAGAGGTTTACTCAACACATTGTCCATGCCCGCATCTAGATAATTTTGTTTGTCTTTTAGTACATTGGCGGTCAATGCCACCAGCGGCGGCATTGACCGCCAGGCATAGCGCTCGCACAGCTTCCTGGCAACATCCAACCCGGTGATATCCGGCAGTTGAATATCCAATAGCACTAGATCGAATTCGTCGGGATCAAACATCGCCAGCGCAGCTTGACCATCCATAGACACCTCCAAGCTGTTGCCAAGTTTCTCCAGCACTGAGCGCGCTACGATAACGTTCAGTTTGATATCTTCCACCAGCAGAATATGCGGCGCCGGTAGGACTTCATCTACCTGTGCATAGTTTACGGCTACCTGCACCACCGGTGCCTTGATAAACAGGGTAAAACAAGAGCCCTTCCCTGGCATACTGTTAACGGTAATATCACCGTCCATGCTCTGCGCTAACCATTTAGATACCGCAAACCCGATGCCAGTATCAGTAGATGGGCGCCCACCGGGCTGATCCTTCACCTAATAATATATGAGGAAGATTTTGTCTGGTTCTTCCTGTGGAATACCTATACTCGAATTTTTTACCTCGAATACCAGATCCTCTTGTGCCTAGTGCCGCACCTGCACCAGGATCTTCCCCTGCCGTGTGAACTTCACCGCATTACCGATCAAATTCCACAGGATCTGCCGCAGGCGTGTGCCATTAGTAATAATCTGTTGAGGCAGGGATGGCTGCGGTTCCATGACAAACTGTAGCCCTTACGGCTGTGCCATCAGGCCGTACATATTCTCCAGATCCGCCAGAAAACCCGTAAATTCTAATAGCTCTGGTTATCTAACTGTACTTTGCGCCGTTTAAGATTATCCATTTCGACAATGTCGTTAAGGATATTGCCGAGTGTAATGGCGCTGATGTGAATGGTTTTCAGGTATTTTAGCTGTTCATCGTTCAGTTTAGTATAGAGTAGAATTATGATGGTTGAGATAAAGGTGGTTTTGTCCCTGCTGGCGTTCTCCAGTGCGCTCTGATAGCGTTTACGCTCGGTAATATCGCGCCAGAAGCCCATTAGACTACGACGTTTTCCCACTCGGTTATAAAATGGTACTTTGCGTAGCTCGAAAAACGCCTTGCAGCCATCTAGGGATACACCAGCCATTGTTCAATTGTTCATAAGTCAGCGAGATGTTATGGCGGAACACTTTCTCGTCGGTCTCGATCACCTTTTCAACGATTCCTTGGAAGAAAAGGTCTGACGGTGTCAGGCCGATTAGCTGCTTTTCTCTTTTGCCGGTTAGCAGTCCCATTACTCGGTTGCAGCCGGAAAACTCATTTTTTTCGTTGCGGTAGTATACCAGATCCGGCGAAGCGTCGAGGAAGGATAGCAGCAGCACCTAGCTCAACCTGCGCCAGTTCACGCTTCTCTATTTCTTCCGTCAGCTTTTCCATTACCTGTAGACGCCCAGCTGCCGCCTTAATACGGTCTGCAATCTCCTGATTCAGTTGGCTGATATTGCCCTTGAGCTGCTGATGCAATGCCAGGTCGCGGTGGCGCATCTCTTCTAGCTTATCCACTAGCCGCGCTAACCGCTGCCGCGACTCTTCAAGCTATTCTACCACTACCGACAGAAAGTAGATCACCCAGTGAGTCATCAGCAGAACGAAAAAGACCGAGCGCACTACATCGATGCTTGCCACTTTACCGCTCAACAGCAAGGTCACCACCATATGTACCAGCATCGCCAGCATCACCAGTGCTGAAGCAATAGCAGCGAAAAATGCACCAGCCCTAGTTTCACTATTAAATCAACGTAGTACTGGGATAACACTATAATTTGCTTCATAGCGGCTCCCATCAAATACCTTCTTTTAAATCATACTGTAAAACTACGCAAAGTTAAAAAAGCAAATGCTGAATGAAAGAAAAGATTATCAATCGATAGGAGGGCTGCGATTGATTCAATGCGTCAACATTAGCCTTACTACTGCCTGTATTGAATAGTTACTCAACATAATTAAGGATAAAATCACTTTATTCACAATGAATTTTTCTAATTTTTACCTAATTGTTAACATCAAGATGACAATAAAATGAAAATAGTTGTAAATGTCGCACAATTTTTGTGAAAAAACATTCTGTTTTTATTGCGAAGATAGGTTTAATAATATTAAACCATTACACCATAGTATGTCGCTTTACATCTACAGCTTCTAGCATACTGTAGAGCGGCATCTTGCTCATAATAATCTCGCAGCGACAGGTGACTACAAAATAGCTGTTTTAATCTGTACATCGCTGTTTCGGCTATTAAACGTCGGTGGTAGCTTGTCATGCTTTTCCTCCGTGTGTTGTCTCAGGTAGGCGCTGGTTCGTTACCGCTTGATTTCGGTCTGCATAGTCTGCCGACTAATAACGGGCTTTGCTTATGGGCGATAAGTCGATAACGAGGTGCGTAATTTCACCCTGCGGTGGGTTTTTAAACGGGACATTGATGGACTGCGCATGCTTACTGATGCAGGTGCAGTCCGGGAAGTTCAACGACACTTTCATCAGTATGAAAGTGGAGTCGAAGAAGCACTGGAGGGCACGAAGTATCAGGCCGATAAATACGTTTCAGCATCAATACGCTAGTTATTGCCATATCGGAATAATGTTGTGGGCAACCACGCAGAGAAGGTTTTTACTCACCAGGCGTGAAGTGCCGTTTTAACTGCCACCAGCTTTCTAACGTTGCCGGCCACGGTTTCGCATAACGCTGACGCTAACGTCGTCGTTATTCTGACGGGCTTTGCCTTATCTAACGCCCCAGTTTGTACATTTCGCGTATAGTGGTTAATACCGTCTCCGCTACCGGACTGCCACTGGTCGAAGAATTTCTGACCTAGTTGAATAATGCTCGGTAGCCAGCACCCCGTCCACGACCAGCGCCCACTGCCAGTTTTTCAGCATCGCTTTGACATAAGGTGAGGTGCCACTGCGCCACGGCTAACAGTTATACACTACTGCGGTCCGGGTTGACCCGGCGGTACTGACGTACACTCACAAGTAGCCTTTCTTGGGGTTTAGCAAAAGTAACGGCATTTTATCTTCCTAAAGCTCCGCTGGCTGTAAAAAGTTCTAGTACAACGCTTCCGCCAGAGTCCTCAGAGCAGCACCCACCACACCGCATCAATCGGCCAGCATGTTGCACGGTATATTAATACTCTGGCGCAGGTAGATTTTTTGCTGGAATTGCAGCGGCAGTAAATCCTGGGTTATATATGTAACAGTCTGATGTCGTTAAAATAGGGTCATACCGTTTTCGTAGCCCAGGAATGCCTACTCAAACTGCTGATCTATTGGCGGTACCTTCTTACGCCAGTCACTGACTTGAGTAAGCGCTTGGCACCTAGTGCGCCTTGCCACAGTTTGCAATCTATTAGGCATCTGCACCAACGGGCTCTTGCTCCGCCTGCGGATTACGGCTGATCAACATCGCATCACCGTAACTAAAGAAGCGGTATTGCTCTGCTACCGCCTGCTGATAAGCATTCATGGTGTTTTTATAGCCAGCGAAAGCGGCAACCAACATGATCAGCGTCGATTCCGGCAAGTGAAAATTGGTAACTAGCGCATTAACCACCTGATAGCGATAGCCTGGAGTGATAAATATGCGGGTATCGCCAAAGAATGGGGCAATCAGCGCAAGCTTGCTGATATTGGCGGCACTTTCCAGTGAGCGCACCGAGGTGGTGCCCACCGCTACCACGCGTTTGCCGCGTGCTTTACAGTCCAGCACTGCATCAACCACCTCCTGCGATACCTCGGTGTATTCCGCATGCATTACATGCGCTTCAATGGTCTCCACACGCACCGGCTGGAAAGTTCCCGCACCAACATGCAAGGTAACAAAGGCCATCTTAATGCCTTTCGCGCGAAGTGCAGCCAACAGTGGTTCGTCGAAGTGCAGGCCAGCAGTCGGTGCGGCGACTGCGCCCGGTTTTTCACTGTAAACCGTCTGATACAGCTCGCGGTCGGCGTCCTCGTCCGGGCGATCGATATACGGCGGCAGCGGCATATGACCAACGGCATTGAGAACGCTGAATACATCACGATTATCATTAAAACGCAGCTCAAACAGTGTGTCGTAACGTGCCACTATGGTGGCAGTGATGCTTTCGTCATCATCCAACAACAGTTCGGCACCCGGCTTCGGTGCCTTGGAGGCGCGAACGTGCGCCAACACGCGCTTATTGTCGAACACGCGCTCCACTAACACTTCTACCTTGCCGCCGCTGGCCTTGCGGCCAAATATGCGCGCCGGGATCACCCGGGTATTATTAAATACCAGCAGATCGCCAGCTTCCAGCTTGTGCAGCAGCTCGGTAAATATACCGTGTGTCAGTTTCCCACTCGGCCCATCCAGTTGTAATAAGCGGCAACTGCTGCGTGCAGGCTGCGGATAGCGGGCAATCAGCGATCCTGGGAGTTTAAATGAAAAATCGGCAACGCGCATGGGTAATTACTTCTTCACTATAAGATGGCCGATGAAAAATAGGCAGCCTAGTCTAAAGCTGTAGGTAGTCAGCAGCAAGAAATAAGTAGGATGTACTTAGAACCTATTCTATTAGGCACTTAACTTCTGGTATCTACCCATCATGGTTGAAAACGACTCTTTGTTAGCTACGTCATTCGACCTATCCCAGGGTTCCCCCTCACGGATTGCCTGCCGCTTTACGGCATTCAAATCAGTTCTTGGCAGATTTATCACTCACCAGAATCACTTTTTCATGTAAGCCCCTCGGGGTTAGCGAACCCCATCCCTGTGGGCCAGTGTTTGACGCCTTGATACAACGCTCATTATTTAGGGTATAAATAGTGGGCGAATAAATTTTCTTGCTCATCTCCATTTAGCCATGTTGGCGTAAAGCTCTTTGATGGGCAATCTGCTGGCGGATTTCATACGCGGCAACCCGGCGGGCGAATATGCAGCCTAATGTAGTGTCCGGAACCATGATGGATCGCCGTGGGGATGTGCTGGCCGACAGCTTGCCGCAGTTGAAAAACTGTCGCGACTACTTCAGCGAGAAACATTTCCGCGTGGCAACGATCACCCTTGACCTCGTCTGGGATCACTTTATGGCGCGACACTGGCAACAGTTGGAACCATTAATCAGCATGCACAGTTTCACCCAGCAGGCGCGCAGCCAAATTGCTCCTTACCTGACGCTGACGCCGCCGCGTTTTCAGAACCTAAACCGCTACTTGTGGCCAGAACGCTATGCCGAATTACTATTTGTAGCCAAAGTGCTGTAAAGTATGGCTACCCACCCGCCCACACCTCCCCATCGTTGGAGGGATTCTTCGCAGACATCGAACGCCATTACCCTCAGCTTGAAATACACTTTTGGCAGTTTTACCTACAGATGATGCATCAGGCGAAAAACAAAAAGCTGTAAAATCAAGTTTAACTAACTAAAATTGCGTCGCTTTTCAAGAAAATATTTTTTATACTTGCCATTTTTAGGAAGGAGTTATTTTGATTTTTTATAAATTTAATATACTGATTTAATAGGTAAAATCTATCTCATTAATGGATGTTTTACCGTTATCCACCCAATCACGGCTCTTATACTGGCCAGTGATTTTTCTCTCAACCCCTTAACAAATTTTACAGGAGTCATTATGGTTCTGGTAACTCGTCAAGCCCCTGATTTTACTGCTGCTGCCGTATTAGGCAGCGGTGAAATCGTTGAAAACTTCAACCTAAAGAAGCACCTGAGCGGCAAGCCGGCGGTCCTGTTCTTCTGGCCGATGGACTTCACCTTCGTATGTCCTTCTGAGCTGATCGCTTTCGATCACCGATATGAAGAGTTCCAGAAGCGTGGCGTTGAAGTGGTTGGTGTTTCATTCGATTCAGAGTTCGTCCATAACGCATGGCGTAAAACCCCGGTCGAAAACGGCGGCATCGGTGAAGTGAAATACGCCATGGTTGCTGACATTAAGCGTGAAATTCAGCAAGCTTACGGCATCGAACACCCAGAAGCTGGCGTTGCGCTGCGCGGTTCCTTCCTAATTGACAAAGACGGTGTGGTACGCGCGCAGCTTATCAACGACCTGCAAATCGGCCGTAATATCGACGAAATGCTGCGTACCGTTGACGCACTGCAATTCCACGAGCAACACGGCGAAGTGTGCCCGGCTCAGTGGGAAAAAGGTAAAGCGGGTATGGATGCATCTCCAGAAGGTGTCGCTAAATATCTATCCAAGAACGCTGCCAAGCTGTAATTGCAATCTGCAAGTGAATCAAGCGGCTCACGTAGCCGGTTTTTTATCCTTTTTGGATCCCGCCCACAATGTGGGCCTTACTTCCTCGTTTCCGCTCACATTTCTTATTCTGCTTACCCTACTCTCTCCTTATCTGTATCTATTATCAAGATGCACAACAACACAGGCTTGTTGATCTTTGCAAGCAAAGCAAATACCAAAAATTTACAGGTTAAGGGCAAACTTTATTTTTACAGAAATTGGGCAACCCAATGAACGCGGCACTATTGCTAGCCAGCAGTAGCCTGCATGCGGCTTACAATCCGGCTGTAGCAGCCCAAAATAGAATGGTGGTAAGCTCACAGCACCTTTCCTCACAAATAGTGAGGTGCCGACATCCTAAAAATGGGCGGCAATGCGATAGATTCTGCGGTGGCAGGTGGTTACGCGCAGTCGGTGGTCAACTCCTGCTGCGGCAATATCCGCTGGGGCGGCTTTATGCCTATCCAACTGGCCAATGGTACCGAAACCTTTATTAATTTCCGTGAAGTAGCGCAGGCGGCGGCTAGCGCTCACATGTAACTGGACGCTACTGGCGAGGTGAATAAAGATACCAGTTTATACGGCTATCTAGCAGTAGCCGGTATGGAAACTGCACGCGAGAAATCCGGTAAGCTGAGCCGCCAGCAGTTGTTAGCATCGCGGCGATCAAACTGGCGCGCGAAGGCTTTGTGCTGACCCGCGCCGACACCTATGTCCTAGACACTACCATCGCACGTTTCAAACAAGATTCTGAGTCCACCAAGATCTTCCTAGGTAGGCCTAGACGGTACACCATTGCAGCCGGGAGATTGCTTGGTACAGTGCGATCTGGCCAATACGCTGTCAGCCATCGCCAAATACGGCACGGATACATTTTACAAAGGCAAAATCCCGCAGGCAGTGTTAGCGGCGCCCAAATAGGGAGGCGGTATTATGAAGGCGGCTGATTTTGCTAATTATAAGGTGACTGAAAGAACGCCTATCACTTGCAGCTACCGGGACTATAACCGGAACTATAAGTTTATCTCAGCGCTTTTGCCTAGCGCTGGCGGCGTCAAGCTATGCGAAATCCTCAACATGCTTGAAGGTTAGGATCTGAAAAGCATGTGCTTCAACTCTGCAGCGGCCATCCATACCATCACCGAAGCGATGCGCAACGCTTACATGGATCGCAATACCTACCTTGGTGACTCGGAATTCATCAAGAACCTAATTGATCGGCTGACTAGCAAGTCACTATGCCGCAGAAATACGCAAGAAAATCGTTTCGAACAAAGCCACGCCATATTAAAACGTGCTTTTACGCATGGCAACGCATGGCAACGCATGGCAACGCATGGCAACGCATGGCAACGCATGAAAAGCCAGAGACTACCCACTATTCAATCATCGATCATGAGGGTAATGCAGTCTCTACCACTTACACAGTCAATGACCCCAACACTGGTGACCAAAGACAATAAAATGTTTATAGTAGTAGGTTCACCAGGCGGTTCACGCATTATCACCATACCCTGCAAACCGCGCTGAACTTGATCGACCACGGCATGGCACCACAGGAAGCAGTAGATGCGCCACGCATCCACCACCAGTTGTTGCAGGATGAGGTGTATTACGAACAATGCGGCATTTCTGCCGACATACTCAAACGCCTAAAGGACATGGGCTACAAGATGGTTGAGCAAACACTGTGGGGGCGCAGAGAACTGATCCAGATTAGCCTACCAGGAGCAATAGGCGTCAGTCCGGATAACTCAGTAACGACTCTGCGGTATCCAGGTAAAGTGTGCGAATGCTACCTGTACGGTGCTAACGACGTACGCCTTTCTGACGGTTCGGCCGTCGGATGTTGATGTACTAAACCCTATCTGGGTGGGAAACTGGCCCCATTTCCTTGCTTTTGTCGTTGCTCACCTTCACATTCTCCGGGCATCGGCAAGCGAAAAACTGATATAAAAGGGGTAAAGCAGCGGTAATCTACACACCCAGCATCGGCATGCCCGCGTTCGCCATACGCTGTTTTTAGTTCTGCTGCTGCTCAAGTGCCGCCCGTTTCTGTTGGTAGTTGATTGTAAAGTAATAACCTACTAGGAAAGCCATTACCCAAACTAAACCGGCGTATAATGATATGCCAGTGGTTGGAAAGTAAACGATCAGGCCGATGATAAACGCCAGAAAGATAATCGCCATCATCGAGATAAATACCTCGCCACCTACGTAGTGGGAACGCTAGATTGCTCACCTGCGTTTTACTCAGGCTGCGACGGAAGGACGATCTGTGATAACAGGATCATAATCCATCCCGAAACTGTGGCAAAAGTAGCCAGCGAAACGTTTACCAGGAACACGTTTTTCGGCATGATATAGTTAATATATAACACAGAAACAGCGCTAACAACATCACTGTCACCTACGGGATACCATTCTTAGAGACTCTATTGAACATCTTTAGCACATGGCTGAGTAAGGCCATGCGCCAAAGCCGAACACATCACTGTTAATCGCCGACAGTGATTCGGTGATCACCAAAAAGTTGTTGGCTGCCCGCCGTTGCTAAGCCCCCAGATAATCGTGCCAATACCGGCAACGATCATAATGGTGATAAGTGGCAACCTTAAATAACGTGAACTAGAACTCCAGTTCACCAACCACCTTAAAGCTCATCAGGTTGATGGCCCCGATAATCATCACCACACTTAATACCTAGATCTATTGCGGCACCTCACAGGGAACCAGACTCCCATATAAATACTGAATGCGGTCACATCGGCGATGGCAACGATTAAGATTTCAAAGCAGTAGGTTCAACCAGTGATATACCTTACCATCGGCTTGAGATAATCCTGCGTGTAGCGGGAAAAGGAACTGGACCGCGGGTTATTAACCGACACCTCACCCAGTGCACGCATAATGATAAGGGCCACAATGTCACTGTTCCGTAGAACAACCCGGTGCCAATAGCCGAATCTGGCGCCATAAAGCGGATACGACGCGCATTAAGACCAGGTTTCAACTTATTGGCGGGATAGGAACTAAGTGGCTATTGTTGCATAAAATAACATATAAGTTTGGAACATAAAAAGCTAAGGATCAGTCCGTTTCCCTCGATTAAACCGGGGGTTTATTAGCACGTGGTCACTTTTTCACGCATACATACCCAATCATAAATTGCTACCAGCACTAACATCAATAGTGAAGGCAGCAACCAGGATAGCCCTTGCTCTGCCAGCGGCAAGTGATGGGCCCACGTTGGCAGAAGGTGTTGGAGGCTAGACGCCTTAACTGCATCAATGATACCAAACAACAAGCTGATCAACATCACCATCGCTATAATGCGTGGCGCGTTGTTCCACCAGCCCAAGGTGAAGCTCAGTAGCACCAGCACAATGCACGGTGGGTAAATCGCCGTCAGCATTGGGATAGAGATTTGGATTAGATGGCTCAGGCCTAGATTGGATACCACCATCGAGAACAAGCCTAAGATAAATACCAGTGTTCTGTATGAGAACGGCATATATTGGGCGAAGAACTCAGCACAGGCACAAGTCAGACCTACCGCAGTCACTATACAAGCGATAAAGATCAATGCTGCCAAGAAGAAGCTGCCTAAGTTGCCGAAGGCATTCTTCACGTAGGCATGCAGGATCACAGCACCGTTGGTGGCCTCAGGCACTAATACGCCGCTACCCGACCCCAGTTTGAACAGGCTCAGGTAAACCACCGTCATACCCACACCAACGATCAATCCGGCCAGTATGGTGTAATGCGTTAGCAGACTAGTGTCTTTTACGCCGCGAGAACGGGCTGCGTTGACGATGACTATGCCAAACACCAGCGCACCCAGGGTGTCCATGGTTAGATAGCCGTTAACAAAGCCAGAGGAGAAGGCCATCGTCTGATAAGTTTTAGTTGCTGGGATCGGCGTACCCGCTGGCCACAGCAGCGCGGCGATACCCAGAATAACCAGCGCTACAATTTTTAGCGGTGCCAACACATGACCAACGGTATCGATCAGGCGGTTTGGATACAGGGAAATGCCAATAACCAGCGCAAAGTAAACCAGGCTATAAAGTAACATGGGTATATCACCATGACCGATAAGCGGGGCAATACCCACTTCAAAGGATACGGTAGCGGTGCGTGGGGTGGCGAACAATGGGCCTACCGCCAGATAGCAGAGAGTCGCTAGCAACAGGCCAGCACTGCGTCCAATCGGCGTGCTTAGCGCGTCAATGCCGCCGCCAACGCGTGCCAACGCAATCACGGTAATGACCGGTAACCCTACGGCGGTGATCAGGAACCCGAGCGCAGCGATCCAGACGTGTTCGCCGGATTGCAGACCAACCATTGGAGGAAAGATGATATTCCCAGCTCCGACGAATAAAGCAAAAGTCATGAAACCCAATGCCAGAATATCTTTTGATGTTAAACGATGACTCATAAGATTCCTTGCTTCCTATTAAAATGAAAAGAATGTTCTATAGTCCAGTGATAATACCAGTTGCCAGATTGCCGTTTTATCATCAGGATAAAATAAGAGCATAAAACGTGTGACGCCGGACGTTTTGCCATTATTTTGGCAGTCAATACTAATAGTTATGGGTAAGGTTTCAGCAATTTTATATCCTCGTAATACTTCAAGTTGCATGCGCTTGCTGCTTAGCGCAGTTTCTCTGCAATTTAAATTACTTTGGGTATATAGCGGAGATCTAATCTAGAAACAGGTAATAAGGTAAACTTTTATAGCGCTTAAAGGCAAGGCGCAGGGTTAAATGCAGATTTATCATCTAAATTGCATTCACCAGCCAGTCGATCATGTTAGATATTAATAAATATACACTACATAATTTGTACTCTTTCTCGCTTATCCCCTCGTAAAATTAGAAGCCTACAGCATGCTGCTCCGGGATAATGCAAGCAACGCTTTACAAAGTAAAGAGGGCAGCGACTCAGCCCCGCTACGAAAGAGTTTGATCAGTAAAGCCAGTTCACGGCGGCGGCGATTATGCTACTGATACATCCCATAGAACAGCGATTGCCAATTCCAGCGCCAGGATGGCGGTGTCATCATACTGCGGTTAACCCACAGCCAGTAAGAAAGTTTATGTTGGTTGTAAAAATTCCATGCAATCACAGCCAGTACAGACACCAGCAGAAACCAAGGCAAATAATCGATAATCACCTTCATCAGCAATGTCAAATAGACAGAAAAAAAACAGCTCGAGAGCGAGCTTTTCCCAGGAGATGCGGGCTAACACGGCCTATTCTCCAGCGCAGTGTCATAAATAACGCGTTGAGAACCGATAGCTGAAAACCCGAACAGTTTGAATAATTTTATCATGACCGCTGATCTCTAGCGCCTTACGAAGCCGACGGATATGCATCTCAACAGAGAGATCTTCTACATAAATGTTAGCAATTGTTTGCAGCTATAGACACGCTCCAAGTGAGTCATAAAAAATGCAGCAGCTTGAACTCCATTGGCTCCATATTCACCGCCTGATCGTCAGCTATCACGCGGTGTGAAGCGGGGTCGAGGATCAACCCTTGCATTTCAATCACTTCTTCTACTGCTATGGAGGAAATGCGGCGCATTAACGCCTTGATGCGCGCCACCAATGCCTTGGGTGAAAACGGTTTGGTGATATAATCATCTGCCCCCACTTCTAGCAGGCGTACTCGATCTTCTTTTTTACCACGCGCAGTTAACATCAAACATAGGAGTATCTTGGGTTAACGCTTCACGTTTCGTATGTTTAATAAACTGAATACCAAAATCGCCGGGTATCATCCAATCGAGCAACACTACATCAGGGAATAGCTCAGATAGGCGCCTCTAGGCGCCTCACCGCACTGCCATAATCTTCAGCCTCCATCCTGTTAGTAACCATTCTGTTCCAGAACCAAGCACACCATTGCAAGGATTGGCGCTTCATCTTCCAATACCAGTATGCGTCTGCCATGATTAATCCTGCCAATGTGTTAACTATCTTTATTATTAGGCTATGCTGCGCCATTATGCGTCAATTTTGTGACATTTTTTGACTGCTCTCCAATGCTTCATAAAGCCGAGGTTTCCCGGCGACCTGCTGATGAATACCAATACACCTGCGATCCCGCATGGGAGCGCAGGTGGTGCCAGCTTACTAAGCGAACCATATAATACCTGAGCCTAAATACCGCTCCACTTTCGCTAAGCCAGGTTTATTGCCTGGGCACGGTGAGTAGGCTTTCATAAAATGACCTACATTTTTTAGCAATTGCCACCTCGTCCGGCAACAGTGATTGCATGTGACTGTCTGATGTAAAGTCAACTACAGGAGCTATATCCTGTTTACCTATCGATAGTAAACTTACTGATAAATAACAATAAAGTTTTGTTTGCGCCGCAATATGCTTAACTTTGTTAACCCTTTTTCTGCAAGTCGGCACCTATTTTAGGGTTCATATCTATGTTTACCTCATCTTGGTAAAAGACG
>JAAKDF010000001.1 GCA_011754105.1 Serratia symbiotica | reverse complement strand
AACTCATCATGACTCACTCGCATATCGTAAGCACCATCCTCCGAGGCGACTTTAATTTTACGGTAAGTCTGGCGGATAAGACCTAGGAAGGCTTACGTATCGGTTACATTACTCAAGGAAAGATCAGCACAGATGACCTCATGTATTTCTGTATCTACGGCCAAATGCAGTTTTCGCCAGAGCCTCCGTTTTTCCTGACCGTGTTTTATAGCCAGGTGCGCAATTTCACCCGGCGTTGAGGTTTTAAACGGGACATTGACAGACTTCGCCGCTTATTGATGCAGGTGTAGTCCTGGCATTTCAACGGCACTTTCATCACTGTGAAAGTGGAGTCGACGAAGCCCTGGAGGGCACGAAGTGTCAGGCCGAAAATCCGTTTCAGCATCAATACTCTGGTCATTGCCATATCGGAATAATATTGTAGGCGACCACGCAGAGAAGATTTTGCCTCGCAGTACCAGGCGTAAAGTGCTGTTTCATCTAGCCAGAAAGTAAGTTAACCCCAAGTAGTAAGGGCGTTGTTGTAAGGCTTCCAGTTAGTGATCTTAAACTTTTACTAGGTCACGGAATGTCGCTATTTTGATAGAAGGAGAGTCATATGATCCTCGTGACGGCAATATGTTCTATTTATTCAACAACGCCATGTTGGGTATCAAGCTAGTGAAAAAATAGCCTAAGATCGGTGAAATACCGCGCTTAGGCTATATCAGCCTGACAGATAAGGTTTCCAATAAAAAGAATCACTTTAAATAGTAAACTGGCCGTTTTTTATCAGACGGGCTAACTTTAGTCGTTAATCGGCTGCGGTTTAGCGGCCGGTGACATAGCCTGGTTCAATGCCGCATGCCCACCTGCGGTGCCTTTGCCTGTGAAACTGCAGGAAGGGCGCTGCCAGTCGCTGTGCTGGCTTTCTTCTGGCATATAAGCTAACGCAGGAGCTTTGGTTATCGGTGCACTAGCCATATACTTGCACTGTGTATTTGGCAAGAATTTTACCGGAGGCTGTTGTTTCAGCGCTGAAGAAAGTTCTACATTGACCGGAACCGCAGCTTTATACGTTAGCGTTTCCCTCTCTGCTGGAGCTTTTTCGCTAGCTATCATTGGCTCGTATGTCTGCACTTCTACAACCCTAGAGGTGGTTTTTTCAATATTAATGATTTGCGGTTCAACTTCATCATCGATAACTGACACTGTGACCTTTTCTGACGTTAGCACATTGTCTTGCGTGGTCTGGTGGGCATTGGTCTTAACTTTAGTTGTTTCCGTCTGCGCTAACTGAGGAACCGGGTAGCCTACGCAAACCTTGCCTGACGCTAGCTCCGGTGAAGCGAAAGCCCCGGCTAGCGGTATGGGCGATTGTAGCGGGTAACGTTCATCGCGGTAACGTCGACGACGTTGACCGCTGACGCGCAAGTGGCGCGGTGAGCGTCGTGAGCGGCGTGGTATGCTGTTTTCGTTATTGCTACGGTTATCACCATGGGCATCATCTTCTACCTGAGCAGCCATGTTTTTCGGTAGCAGTTTAACGCTGTTTTCTAGGCTTGCCTGCTGAGCCTCTTCAATTTTAGCAACCGGTGCTGTTGGTGCCAGCAGTTCTTCCGCAGCGCGATCCAATGCTTCCTCAGAGGACAGTAGGCGGACGTTCTGCATCAGGGTACGGCGTTGGCGTCGCTGCATGTTTTGCGTCTGCCGTTTGTCTTCCGGTCCCTCACCGTTATCGACAGCAGCGCTTCCCTGCGCTTTTACTTCCTGGCGGCGACGCTGACGTTCTGCACGTTTTTCACAACGTTGTTGTTGCTCATCACGCAAGGCCATGGCAACTTCATCAGATATATGCTCTTCGACAACCGTTACGTTTTGCGGCTGATTGCAGCGTGGTTCTTCGTCTGACTCGCGCGGTGCAAGATTTTCGCGCCTGTCACGGCCTTCTGCGCGCACTTTGCGACCAGAACTATGCCGGCTACGACGCTGTGGGCGACGGTTTTCAACGTTGTTTTCTGCCTGCTGCGCTTTAGCTAGTTTGGTTTCGATAGCCGCGGGATGCTCTTCAAAGGCAAGTAACGCCTTCAAGCCACCGAACAGGCGGTTTAATAGACTAGGGTTGGCAACAGCAATGGTGGCTGCCGATTGGGTAATCATGGATTCCTCGGTAGGCAACAGGTTGTCAGCAGAAAATGAGAAGGTTGCCAGCGCTGGCTGTTCTGGGCGTTTGCGCTCAGTGGATACATCTTCAGGCAGTTGCATCATTTCTTCTTCATGCAGTTTTGGTAGCAGGTAGCTGAGAGTAGGGGTGGTTCCCTCCCCCTTTCGTACGCGCAATACAGAGTAATGTGGCGTCTGCATTTGATCATTTGGCACGATGATCGCTTTCACGCCAGCCTGACATTTTTCGATCGCGCTGACCGCATCACGCTTTTCGTTCAGCAAGTAAGAGGCAACCGGAACGGGTACGATGGCGTGAACTTCATTAGTATTTTCTTTCAGTGCCTCTTCTTCAATTAAACGCAGGATGGACAGCGCCAGCGATTCGTTATCACGGACAGTGCCGGTCCCGTTACAGCGCGGGCAGACATGATGGCTAGATTCTCCCAGAGACGGGCTAAGACGCTGACGTGACATCTCAAGCAGCCCGAAGCGGGAAATGCGGCCAATCTGGATACGTGCGCGGTCTTGGCGCACTGCGTCACGCAGGCGGTTTTCAACTTCACGTTGGTGGCGCACTGGGGTCATATCAATAAAGTCGATGACGATCAGTCCACCGAGGTCGCGTAGACGCAACTGGCGTGCAATTTCGTCTGCCGCTTCAAAATTGGTATTAAACGCAGTTTCTTCGATGTCGCCACCACGGGTAGCACGTGCGGAGTTTATGTCGATAGCAGTCAGCGCTTCAGTGCTATCGATAACGATCGAACCGCCAGATGGCAGGCGTACTTCACGTTGGAAAGCTGATTCTATTTGTGATTCGATCTGGTAATGACTAAACAGAGGAATTTCACCGCTATACAATTTAATTTTGCTATTGAAATCCGGGCGACCCAGCGCTGAAGTGTGCTCTTTGGCCAGATCGAGAATTTTTGGGTTGTCTATCAATATTTCGCCAATGTCCGGGCGTAGGTAATCGCGGAATGCGCGCATGATTACGTTGCTTTCTTGATGAATCAAAAACGGCGCAGAGCGGCCTTCGGCAGCTTTATTGATGGCTTCCCAATGCTTCAAACGGAAGGATAGATCCCATTGCAGCGCATCAGCGGATTTACCAACACCGGCAGTGCGAACGATCAAACCCATACCATCCGGCAGTTGCAGGGAGGAAAGCGCCACTTTCATTTCGGTGCGGTCATTACCCTCAATACGGCGGGAAATACCACCAGCGCGCGGGTTGTTCGGCATTAGCACCAGGTAACTGCCTGCCAAGCTAATGAAGGTAGTTAAGGCTGCGCCTTTGTTGCCGCGCTCTTCTTTGTCTATCTGAACGATGACTTCTTGGCCTTCGCGCAACGCATCTTTGATGTTTAGACGACCATGGGAAGAATAGTTACTGGGGAAGTATTCGCTGGCAATTTCTTTAAGCGGAAGGAAACCATGACGTTCTGCACCATAATCCACGAATGCTGCTTCAAGACTTGGTTCAATGCGGGTGATTTTTCCTTTATAAATATTTGCTTTTTTCTGTTCATAGCCTGGGCTCTCGATATCTAAGTCATACAGCCGTTGTCCATCTACGAGAGCAACACGCAACTCTTCCTGCTGAGTTGCGTTAATCAACATTCTTTTCATCTTAACTTACTCGTTATTTTTACATTATCGACAAAGCTGCGGGGAAAATAACCACATGGCCAGATCAGAACCGAAACCCCAAATTTTCTTGCAAAGCCGTCAGGCTCTCACGGTTGTCGCCTGCATAAGGGCGCATTATTTCGGTAATGCCGATATTTCTTTGTGAAAACAGCAAGTTAACTTGGGGAATAGCTTCTGATTAACGTTGACAGACCTGATTTCATTTGTCGCCCAAGCTACAACCCGCAGCAGCCTGCTATTTGTGTAATTTCGCATTACGTCTTATGCCATTGCTGCGTTTTTGCGCGATCTGACAAATCTATAATTCCACCTTTTATTCCCTGTAAACAGAATCAACGCGGAAAGAAACTACATTATTCCATTGCTGATGCCGTTATAGCAAGGTGACTTTTCCAACGGTGGGGTAAATCGAAAACTTTCAAATCGGCATAGGCGTTGTTAAATAAATCGAACATTTTGCCGGCACGAGGATCAGATCACTCTCCTTCTGTCAAAACAGCGAAATTGCGTGGCCAAGCAAAAGTTCAAGATCACCAACTAGAAGGCTTACAACAACGCCCTTATCACTCGTGGTTCACTCACTTTTTGGGAGGTCATCTGTGCTGACCTTTCCTTGAGCAATGTCACAGATACGTAAGACTTCCCAGGTCTCTTCCGCCAGATGTACCGTAAAATAAAAGCCGCCTTAGCTGATGGGGCATACGATAGGCGAGTGAGTCATAATAAGTTAAGGCGCAAGAAGATCTGGGCGTTAATACCGCCCAGAAGCGGAGCACGTTATTGGTCGGCAGACTATGAAGACCAATAACGCAGTGGCAAACCAGCACCTTACCGGAGAAACACACGGAGAAAAAGTATGACAGGCTACTACCGACGTTCGATAGCCGAAACAGCGATGTACAGAGTACAATAGCTATTTGATGGTCACCTGTCCGCTGCAAGATTATGATAAGCAAATTGCAGAGGCTATGGCCATGATCTGTGCATTAAACAAGATGACGCTGGCCGGTATGCAAGAAACTGTATGCGTTGCATGAAAGATGCCCATTCAGGGGACTCTTTATTCTAAATCCGATTTATTCAATAACGCTAACCAACGCAGCCAATACCATCCGCTTTGCCACTTCCGCCATTTACCCACCGTTCGAGTCACTGGACTCTAATAACCAGATAGTTAGCTTTGATATCGATTTAGTCAAGGCGCTGTGAAAACTTGGTCAAGGTGCTGTGCAAACAGATAAAGGCGCAATGCACTTTCACCAATCAGGCGTTCGACATCCTGATCGCTGTGCTGAAGTTTAAAAAATACGATGCGCTGATTTCTGGGATGTACATCATGCCGGAGCGCAGCAAGCAGGTTTTCATTAACCCAACCGTACTACGCCAACTATGCTATTGTAATCACTGAGAAAAGAAAATTCATCTCGCTGGTAGATCTGGCAAGTAAAAAGCTTGGCATGGAGAATGGTACTACCCACCATAAGTACATACAAGACACGTACCCGGAGATAAAAACCGTCTCCTTCGATAGCTATCAGAACTCCATCCTTGAGCTAAAAAGCGGCCGCATTGATAGCGTGTTCAGCGATACTTCCGTGGTGAATGAGTGTCTGAAAAACAATCCTGATCAAGCATTTCTGACTAAGCTGAACAGCCCTCTGTACGACATCAAGGCCGACGGCACCTACAAAGCCATCAGCGACAAGTGGTTCCCGTAATGAAGTATTAACAAGACCCGTTATCTACTGACCTAATTTGATCAAAGACTCCCCTACATCCTTATTCTTTTTATAGATGGCCGGAGCAGCAAGAGGCTCGGTATACAGCGGTGGTCAATGTAGTACTAGCTGACACTCGACCCCAGAGTGGCCTTCTTCTTCGTCGCTGATGTACAGTAAATCGTTCTCCCGCGCTTCGAGGATCACCATTGAGATCTGCTCTTCACCCTGTTTCATAAAGTATGTGAACTGCTCCAATGTCACTCCCACAGCGATGATCAGCGACTGGCAAACGATCAGCTTCGGCAGATTATCATCCTGAATATCGACAAACGCCTTGACGGTCAGTGAACTGGCGCTGATCAGGCTTAGATTAGCCACCAGGGGGATTAGCGTACTTGGCTTGACCTCAGCCAACGCCGAGAACAAGATCACGTTGTCCACCAGTTCGACCTTAGCATCAAACACACCGTCGAAGTTTTTCATGTGCGGCAAGTGCAGCGCCTGGCAGGAATTGCATTCAAAAAAAGAAATGCCTGATTGATCCAGCCAGCGCTGCAACAGCGCCAAATTAGGAACAACGAGTGAATCCATATAACCTGCCTCACAACATTCAAAACGCGAAAAGGCGCATAGATTACGGAATATTAAGCTAATGCGCCACGATCAATACTGCCTAATTTGTTGATAAGGAGATCATTATCGGCGAGAAAAGATTACAAAGCTGACATTTCGTCGATATCATCACCCCATAGATCGCTGCCTCGTAGCACCTGTTTAATACTAATGCATCTTAGTCCCCTTACCCGCAGGTAACCTCATCTTCTATGTCATGGAAGATGAGGTTACCTGCGGCGATACCAGCCCCAACAGGCTATCGCCGATACAAATCGGATTAACAGGTCATTCTTGCTTTTTTTTACTGGTTCAACAGTCATAGTTGACCGCCATTAACGCAGGTCTTGCGCAGGCTAGGGGCTAATTTGGCCAGTAAGAATATCGTTATGATGGCGAATAATTAATTGAATATCAAACCAAGAGCCTATTCCAGTAGGCGCACATTATTGCAGCTAGTTTGGATACGGCCAGATCGCGATTACCGGTACGTAGTTGAAGTATATAAGGATAGTGAGCACTGCTCAAGGGCGTTATTGAATAAATTCCGCTGATCGGTAATTCTAATCACCCACCGTATGTTAGTTATTTATAACGTGGTTTTATGAATAATTTTATTTTTTATCGTCACTTATACCCTAAATAATTCTAGTTGCAGCAAGGTGGCAACGCAGCGACAAATTGGTCGGTAACTAATTTAAACAGCTTTTGTGCAGGGCCTCATGGATAAATTTCATTAATAATTAATTAATAAAACAACTAGTAATTGACTGGGGTGAACAAAGAAAGCTAACGCACAGGCAGTTTGAAGTATGATAAATATATATCAATTAGTTACTGGTAAAAATAAGTTATCCTCCGTGAATATAAACGTCGTTATTTTGCTAAACGGTAACTATATCCTGTTACTGTTTGTGGTACTCGCACTAGTGCTATGCCTCGGTAAAGTGCGCTTGGATTCCGTTCAACTCGGAAATTCCATTGGTGTTGTGGTGGTTTCTTTGCTGCTAGGACAGCAACACTTCGCCATTAATACCTAAGCGCTGAAATCTCGGCTTTATGTTATTTATTTTCTGCGTGGGCGTTGAAGCCGGGCCTAACTTTTTCTCAATTTTCTTCCGCGATGGCAAAAATTACTTGATGTTGATGCTGGTGATTGTCGGCTCAGAAATGATAATCGCCATCGGACTTGGAAAAATGTTCCACTGGAAGATCTGATTAACTAATAGCATGCTGGCTGGTTCGATGACTTCAACGCCGGTACTAGCGGACGTTGGCGATGCACTACGTAGTACCATGGTCAATAGTTCAGCTCTTTTGACGGCGCAGAATCATTTGAGCCTTGGCTACGCCTTGACTACGCCTTGACTTACCTAATGGGGCTGGTAAGCCTAATCTTCGGCGCACGCTACCTACCAAAGCTACAGCATTAGGATCTATCTACTTCAGCCCAACAGACCTGCATTTAGCTATGCTGGCACCTACGCCATGGCTAACGTGCTATTAACGTTGGCGGGTTAGCTGAACGTTGCATTGTGGCCGGAGATACCCAGATAGGCGATCAGAGCGCCGCAGGAAAGGTGGTAAAAATATTTTTTCTGTTTTATTTATTACCATTAAGAAATTTTATTGCCAGAATCAGTCTGATTGAGTGCCACTGCATTTCTTTGATGCTCCCAATTTGGGGAGCCAGATAATCTTGCCTTTTAGGTTCAAGACTATTGGTTTTTTATTTTTCTAACGCTTATCGTCTTCCCAGCTCCGGCAGTAAACCCCGTATGAAGTGAATTTTCCAGAGCTAAAATATCAAATCAAATATCCTAGTGGGATAAGCTCTTAGCTGGCTAAATTATATTTAGTACCAAATATCTTATCGCCCGAGTCACCAACGCGGCGACACCCTCAGGCACCGCTAACAATACCAGTACTTTGATACTGCTGCAACCCGCTTTCTTAAGCAGATCGAGGGTAGGGATCATCGAACCGCCAGTGGCCAGCATCAGGCCAATTTTGTGCTTTACCAGCGGATGTTTCGCCTCAATGACCTTCATTATTTTTCTCCTATAAAGGTGGCTAATAGCTAAAAATCTCTGAATTATACCGCCTTTTTGCAGCTAGACCCACTCACCGTGGCCCAACAGTGATCAACAAAAGTTTGGATAGCCAACATAAAAGGATTAAAAGCAGAACCAGCTCACAAGCCACTCGCAAACGTTTGCACGCACTGTTAGAATTGCCGAGCCTTATTCCAGCACCAATACTGGAAGCACCGTTTTCAAACCGCAAACCGCCGTGGGGATCGTGCAGTGACCGATAAAACCTCTCTCAGCTATAAAGACGCAGGTGTGGATATCGATGCTGGCAACACATTGGTAGACCGCATCAAAGGTGTCGTTAAACAGACCCGTCGCCCGGAAGTAGTGGGTGTCCTGGGCGGGTTTGGTGCCCTGTGTACATTGCCACAGAAATACCGCAAACCGGTGCTGGTTTCCGGTACTGATGGTGTAGGTACTAAGCTACGTCTGGCAATGGATCTGAAACGCCACGACACAATTGGCATAGATCTGGTTGCCATGTGCGTGAACGATCTTGTGGTCCAGGGCGCTGAGCCGCTGTTCTTCCTCGATTACTATGCCACCGGCAAACTAGACGTAGACACCGCCGCCAGCGTGGTTACGGGCATCGCCGAAGGTTGCAAGCAATCTGGCTGTGCATTAGTGGGCGGTGAAACCGCTGAAATGCCGGGCATGTACCACGGCACAGACTATGATTTGGCTGGCTTCTGCGTAGGTGTGGTCGAGAAATCTAACATCATTGACGGCAGCTTGGTGCAGTCCGGCGATGCCCTAATCGCCCTGGGCGCTTCCGGCCCACACTCTAACGGCTACTCATTGGTGCGCAAAATCCTAGAAGTCAATAACACCGACCCCGCTACCACCCTACTGGCAGGCAAAATGCTGGCGGATCACCTACTAGCCCCAACCAAAATTTACGTGAAATCGGTACTGGAGATGATTGATATAGTCGAGGTACACGCCATCGCCCACCTGACCGGTGGCGGTTTTTGGGAAAATATCCCGCGCGTTCTGCCAGCAGGAATGCACGCGGTAATCGACGAATCTAGTTGGCAATGGCCAGCAGTCTTCCATTGGTTACAGCAGGCCGGCAACGTCAGCCGCCACGAGATGTATCGTACTTTCAACTGCGGCGTGGGCATGGTTATTGCCCTGCCGGAATCCGAGGTGGAAGCCGCCCTCGAGTTGCTAAATGCAACAGGAGAAAATGCGTGGAAGATCGGTAAACTGACCGCATCAGCTAGCGAGCAACAGGTGATCATCAACGGATGAAAAAAATCGTGGTGTTGGTTTCTGGTCAAGGGAGCAATCTCCAGGCACTTATTGATGCTTGCCAACTGGGGCAGATCAGTGCCAAGATCGTGGCAGTATTCAGCAATAAGGCGCAGGCTTATGGTCTTGAGCGCGCCAAAGCAGCAGGTATTGCCGCTTTGGCGCTGGATGCCAACGCTTACCAGGATCGCGCGGCGTTCGACGCATCATTGGCCGACGACATCGACCAATATCAGCCTGATCTGGTAGTACTGGCTGGTTATATGCGTATCCTCAGCCCGCCGTTCGTACAGCGCTATGCTGGCCGCATGCTGAATATCCACCCGTCCTTATTGCCAAAATACCCTGGGCTACATACCCACCGTCAGGCTATAGACAATGGCGATAGCGAACACGGCACCTCGGTGCATTTCGTGACCGAACAGCTCGACGGCGGACCGGTGATCCTACAGGACAAGGTTCCTATCGTCCCCGGTGACGAAGAAGATGATGTGATCGCGCGGGTACAGGCTAAGGAACACAACCTTTATCCATTGGTGGTGAATTGGTTTGTCACTGGTCGGCTGGTGATGCGTGAAAACGCCGCCTGGCTGGACGGTGAGTATCTACCAGCACCAAGACATGCCGCTGACTAAACGCGGCAACCTGCCCCATATTTTTCGCCATAAGTCGTTCCATGAAGTTGTACTATGTAGAATTTCATGATTAAAGAGGAATACAGATATCCAGCTCTACTAGCGTCAGAGTACGCCTATTGGAACTAGATAATTTGGCGTTCGTCCACCAGATGGAAAATAAAGACAGTGTGATTCGTTATTGGTTTAAAGAACCCTATGAAGACTTTATGGAGCTTTTCGATCTCTATAACAAACACATCCACGATCAGAGCGAACGGCGTTTTATCATCGAACACCAAAGCAGCAAAGTTGGGTTGGTTAAACTGGTGGAAATCAATCACATCCACCGCCGTGCAGAATTCTAGATTATCATTGATCCGACGCACCAAGGCAAAGGCTACGCCAGTAGTGCCGTACGCCTGGCGATGGATTACAGCTTCTCGATTCTTCGGTGCTCAACCTATATCAGATTGTCAATAAGGAAAACATCAAGGTAGATCTATATCTACAGCAAATTGTGGTTTAACGTAGAAGGGGCGTTGTTGAATAAATCGAACATTTGTCCGCTACGAAGATCAGATCACTTTTCTGCTGTAAAAATAGCGACATGGCGTGGCCAAGCAAAAGTTCAAGATCACCAACGGGAATGATTACAACAACGCCCTTACCACTCGGGGTTCACTCACTTTATGTCTAGATAAAACGGCACTTCACGCCTGGTACTGCGAGGCAAAACCTTCTCTGCGTGATCGCACACAACATTATTCCAATATGGCATGTTAATGACCCGCGTCTTGATGCTGAAACAGATTTTTGGCCTGACACTTCGCGCACTCCATGGCTTCGTCGATTCCATTTTCACACTGATGAAAGTGCCGTTGAACTACCAGGACTACACCTGCATCAGTAAGCGGGCGAAGTCTGTCAATGTCCCGTTTAAAACTCCAACGCCGGGTGAAATTGCGCACCTCGCTATAAAACACGGTCAGGGAAACGGCGGATCTGGCGAAAAATGCATTTGGCCGTAGAGATAGAGACACATGATGTCATCTATGCTGATCTTTCCTTAAGCAATGTCACCAATACGGAAGCCTTATCAGGTCTCATCCGTCAGACGTACCGTAAAATTAAAGCCGCCTCGGCGGATAGGGCTTTTAATAGGCTAGTGAGCTATAATGAGTTAAAGCGCAAGAAGATCAGGGCTTTAATACCTCCCAGAAGCGGATATGTGGAGGTCACCTTTCGCTGCGAGATTATGATGCACAAGTTGCAGAGGCTATGGCCATGATCTGTGCATTAAAAAAGATAACGCTAGCCGGTATGCCAGAAAGTATACGCGTTGCCTGAAAGATACCCATTCAGGGGACTCTTAATTCCAAATCTAAATTATTCAACAAATCCAAGTAATAAATAAAAATTTATTACTCATGCACATTATGCGCTGTTACCAAGCAGCGATAATGCTATGGTATCAGCACTATGCTGCTCTGATTATGGCTAAATCCGTCGAAAATAAGAATGAGACAGTAACCATGTTAAATAAACTTTGTCTTCCATTGCTAGGCGCACTGCTAATGTTAGGTTGTTCGTCTAGCAGCAATACGCTAAACGTGACGCCGAAGATCGTGTTGCCGCAACAAGTTCCCAACCTGCAAAGCGTTACCATCAGCATCAATGGCGCGGATCAGCGCCAGGATCAAGCGCTGGCCACAGTGAACCGCAATGGCCAATTGGTGACCTTGAGACCAACTTGCGATCTGCGTTTTTTGTTACAGGAATTGCTAGAAAAACAGATGAACGCCCGTGGCTATATGATCGGAAACGCTGGCGTAGTTAATCTGAAAATCGTGGTCAATAATCTGTATGCCGATGTATCCGAAGGCAATCTGCGCTACAACATCACTACCAAAGCTAATATTTCGGTTATCGCCCAGGCTAAGAACGGCAACAAACAGGTAAAAAACTACCGATCCACCTATAACGTGCAAGGCGCTTTCACCGCCACTAACGAGAAAATCACCAGTGCAGTCAATAGTATGCTCGGAGTTGTCATCGCTAATATGGCGCAAGATACTATCATCAACGACTTTATCCAGAAAAATGCATACTAATCCGACAATACTACCCTATGCCGCGCGGATAATAACCTAAGGATACAGACCGGGAACTCATGTTAAAACAGTATTTGAACATCTTCACCCAGCGCAATTATGCTATTCTGCTGCTGCTGGGATTTGCATCGGGTGTGCCGTTGGCATTATCCTCCGGCACACTACAGGCTTGGATGACTGTCGAAAATATCGATTTAAAAACCATCGGAATCTTCTCGCTGGTCGGTCAAGCCTATGTGTTTAAATTCCTCTGGGCACCCTTTATGGATCGCTACACCCCTCCTTTCTTGGGGAGGCGGCGAGGTTGGCTACTGCTTAGCCAAATCCTGCTGGTTGCATCAATAGCGGCAATGGGCTTCATGCAGCCAGCACAGCATTTAGGGTGGCTGGCGGCACTAGCAGTGATGGTGGCGTTCTGTTCCGCATCGCAAGATATTGTTTTTGACGCCTACAAAACTGACCTGCTAAGTGCCAAAGAACGCGGTGCCGGCGCAGCAATATCGGTGCTTAGCTACCGGCTAGCAATGCTGGTTTCAGGCGGTCTGGCGTGGTGGCTAGCGGATCGCTATCTTGGTTGGCAGCTAACCTATTGGCTGATGGCAGGGCTAATGCTGATTGGCATCGCCGCTACCCTGATGGCACTGGAACCGGATAACAATATCCCGGTTCAGCGCACTATGAAGCAGGCGGTGGTCGCACCCCTGCGCGATTTCTTTGCACGTAACAATGCTTGGCTGATCCTGCTGCTTATCTTGACGTACAAAATGGGCGATGCCTTCGCCGGTAGCCTGAGTACTACTTTCCTGATCCGAGGCGTGGGTTTCAATGCAAGTGAAGTGGGTCTGGTGAATAAGACTCTTGGCCTGCTCGCTACTATCGGCGGTGCGTTATTTGGTGGCGTGCTAATACAACAGATAAGCCTGTTCCGCTCTCTGATGCTGTTCGGTATCCTACAGGTAGTTTCTAACCTCGGCTACTGGGTTCTTGCGGTGACCGACAAAAACATCTTCACCATGGGCATTGCCCTCTTCCTGGAACATCTGTGCGGCGGTATGGGTACTGCGGCGTTCGTCACGCTGTTGATGACTCTATGCAATCGATCATTTTCTACCACACAATTTGCGTTGCTTTCCGCGTTCTCCGCCGTTGGCCGTGTCTATGTTGGCCCGATCGCTGGCTGGTTCGTCGAGACCAATGGCTGGCCGCTGTTCTATTTATTCTCGATCGCCGCCGCCCTACCTGGCCTGCTATTGCTGGGCCTCTGCCGCAAGACGCTTGAATATACTCAAAAGACCGGTAATTTTATGCCACGTGAGGCGTTCCCTAGGGCTTATAGCTTGATGCTGCGGTTATTAATACTAGGTTGTACGCTGCTAGGCTTTTGGCTATTGTTGCTGATAGCAGATAATCTGGACTGGTTCCAGGTGCCTAGTCTGGCAGAGAGGATGTTGCAGATCGGTGCAGCGTTCAGTCTGACGGGCATTTTGATGGGTAGCCTATTAGACTCGCTGGCGTTACGCCGTATGAGGGTATGATGTCCCTGACCAGCGTAAACGCTGGTCAGCAAAAATCTTTCCGCGCGAATCTATTGGTTAAAAAATCAATGGCGGCGAAATTATTTTTTGTCCTCCCAACATGTATTCAAAATCAAATTAAATTCGCCCTGAACTCACAATTAATTTACATTAAGCCAACCATTTCTTCTGCATTTAAAAATATGCTTCGCCTATCTGATTCCGTATACTTTTATTTCCCCTTGATATACTCCCCGACATGATACAACACGACAACCTGTTATTACTATTTGGTAAATACGCAGCATGGTAACATCTGTGACCTCGTTAACAGAAAGTGCCAACTCGGGAGCTGACATACCCTTAAGCATGTTTACAGTACCGCACCCTTCCCGTAAAATGCCCATACACATGAAAAGACAATTGAACTTTAGCAATTGGGGTTGTTAGATGAGAATTAAGAAGTACAATAAAAGTATTGGGGTAATGTCATTAATCTCAGCAACGGTAGTGCTCAGTGGCTGCCATAATATGGCATTGATGAACCCAAAAGGAGCAATTGGTGTTGAGCAACGAACACTGATTATCACTGCAATCATGTTAATGCTGATCGTGGTAATACCGGTTATTTTTATGGCTTTCACTTTTGCCTGGAAGTACCGAGATTCCAACAAAGATGCCAAATACAGTCCTGACTGGGCACACTCCAATAAGATTGAAATAGTCGTCTGGACCATTCCTATCATTATTATTGCCATCCTCGGCACTATTACCTGGAAGACCACTCATGAGCTTGATCCGTTCAAGCAGATTGTTACTGACAAGAAGCCGATGACCATTGAAGTGGTCTCACTTGACTGGAAATGGCTGTTTATTTATCCAGAGCAAGGCATTGCGACTGTTAATGAGCTTGCTTTTCCGAAAGACGTTAATATCGAATTTAAGGTCACTTCTGACTCAGTAATGAACTCGTTCTTTATTCCTCAGTTAGGTGGGCAGATTTATGCGATGGCCGGGATGCAAACCAAACTCAACCTAATCGGTAACGAAGCTGGGGAATACGCTGGTATTTCCAGCAGCTACAGTGGACGTGGTTTCTCCGGCATGAAGTTCACCGCAATTGTGACTCCGACCCAATGCGACTTTGATCACTGGGTTGCCAAGGTGAAAGCATCGCCTAATAACCTTATTGCTACCAGCGACTTTAACACACTGGCAGCACCGAGTGAAAACAACCCGGTCGCGTACTTCTCAATTGTCAAACCGAATTTGTTCAAAGAGACTATTGCCAAATTCATGGGCGATATGAACATGAATACTGGCACTACTGCACATCCAGGTATGGACATGGGTGAACATACTCACGCCGGAGCTGAGGAATAAACTGATGTTGGGAAAATTAACACTTGATGCGGTTCCATACCACGAACCGATAATCATGGTCACCGTTGCTGCGATTTTTATTGGGGGTCTGGCTCTGCTGGCACTGATAACATATTTAGGTAAATGGAAATGGCTGTGGAAAGATTGGCTGACTTCGGTCGACCACAAGAAAATTGGTATCATGTACATCATTGTATCCATGGTTATGCTGCTACGCGGTTTTGCCGATGCCATAATGATGCGAAGCCAGCAGGCGATTGCGTCTGCCGGTGAGGCTGGGTTCCTGCCGCCTCACCACTACGATCAAATCTTCACCGCCCACGGAGTAATCATGATCTTCTTCATGGCGATGCCGCTGGTGGTCGGTCTGATGAATATCGTGGTACCATTACAAATCGGTGCGCGTGACGTAGCTTTCCCTTTCCTGAACTCCCTAAGTTTCTGGCTGTTTGTAGTAGGCGTAGTGCTGATCAACCTCTCGCTCGGGGTTGGTGAGTTTGCACAAACCGGTTGGCTAGCATATCCGCCACTGTCTAGCAAAGAGTACAGCCCTGGCGTCGGAGTTGATTACTGGGTCTGGAGCCTGCAAATTTCTGGGCTGGGTACCCTGCTGACCGGCGTAAACTTCTTCTCTACTATCATAAAGATGCGTGCTCCTGGCATGCCGCTGATGAAGATGCCGGTATTCACTTGGGCGGTACTCTGTACGAACGTCCTGATCATTGTTGCTTTTCCCATTCTGACTGTAACCATCGCATTGCTGACCCTGGATCGCTATCTGGGTACACATTTCTTTACCAATGATATGGGTGGTAACATGATGATGTACATCAACCTGATCTGGGCTTGGGGCCACCCAGAAGTGTACATTCTAGTGCTACCAGTGTTCGGTATGTTCTCCGAAGTTACCGCCACCTTCTCCAGAAAACGCCTGTTCGGTTATACCTCGCTGGTATGGGCAACAATCGCGATTACTCTTCTGTCATTCATCGTATGGTTGCACCACTTTTTTACCATGGGTTCCGGCGCGAACGTTAACGCCTTCTTCGGCATCGCTACTATGATCATTTCCATCCCAACCGGGGTAAAGATATTTAACTGGCTGTTTACCATGTATCAGGGCCGTATACAGTTCAACTCTATCATGCTGTGGACTGTTGGCTTCATCCTCACCTTTTCTGTAGGTGGCATGACTGGCGTTCTGCTGGCGGTGCCAGGCGCGAACTTCGTGTTGCACAACAGCTTGTTCCTGATTGCCCACTTCCATAACGTGATAATCGGCGGTGTGGTATTCGGTTGCTTTGCTGGCCTGACCTACTGGTTCCCTAAATCTTTCGGCTTCCGGCTTAATGAGAAATGGGGCATCCGTGCGTTCTGGTGCTGGATCATCGGCTTCTTCATTGCTTTTATGCCGCTGTACGCTCTGGGCTTTATGGGTATGACTCGTCGTATCAGCCAGAACATCAACCCTGAGTTCCACCCTCTGCTGCTGGTAGCGGCTTGTGGTGCAGCGCTGATTGCCTGTGGTGTCCTGTGCCAGTTAATTCAGATCTTCGTTAGCGTGCGTGACCGCGAGCAGAACCGCGATATGACGGGTGACCCATGGGACGCTCGCACACTGGAGTGGTCAACTTCTTCTCCACCGCCGTTTTACAACTTTGCCGTAGTGCCACAAATTCATGATCGCGATGAATTCTGGGACATGAAAGAAAAAGGTGAAGCCTATAAGAAACCCGCGAAATACGAACCGATTCATATGCCAAAAAATACCGGCGCCGGTGTGATTATTGCTGGCTTTAGCCTAGTATTCGGTTTCGCGATGATCTGGAATATCTGGTGGATGGCGATCGCTGGCTTCGTGGGCATGATCGTGACCTGGATAGCTAAGAGCTTCGATGAAGATGTTGATTACTATGTGCAAGTTGATGACATCGAGCGCATTGAAAACAAACACTATGAACAAATCAGCAAAGCAGGCGTGAAAAATGTCAACTGATAATACTCTGATTACCTCTAAGTCAGCCCATGCAGAGCATGGGCACCACGACGCAGGAGAGACCAAAGTCTTTGGATTTTGGATCTACCTGATGAGCGATTGTATTTTGTTTGCATGCTTGTTCGCGACTTATTGTGTACTAGCGAATGGAACCGCAGGGGGTCCTGCAGGCAAAGATATCTTCGATCTTAAGTTTGTCTTGGTTGAAACTTTCCTGCTGTTATTCAGCTCCATCACCTACGGCATGGCAATGATCGCCATAAAAAAAGGCAAAGTGGGCGGCATAAATATCTGGCTGTTCCTAACCTTCCTGTTTGGTCTGGGCTTCGTCGTGATGGAAATCTATGAGTTCCATCACTTGATTCTCGAAGGCTTTGCTCCAGATTGCAGCGCATTCCTGTCCAGCTTCTTTGCGCTGATTGCGACTCACGGTCTGCACGTGTCTATCGGCTTGATTTGGATCACCATCATGATGATTCAAGTTAGTCAACGCAGTCTGACCTCAATCAATAAAACCCGTTTGATGTGTCTGAGCCTATTCTGGCATTTCTTGGATGTGATTTGGATTTGTGTATTTACCGTTGTCTACCTGCTGGGGGTAATGTCATGAGTCATTCATCCCATGAAACTTCTCACGGCCGGGCAAACTACGGCAGCGTTAAGTCATATCTTATCGGCTTTATCCTGTCGATCATCCTGACGGTAATTCCATTTGCGATGGTGATGAACGACTCAGCTTCTCATGCCACCATCCTAGCGGTTGTTGTTGGCACGGCGGTGATTCAGGTGCTAGTTCACATGATTAACTTCCTGCACATAAACATATCATCGGAAGAGCGCTGGAACTTGGTGGCATTGCTGTTCACCGCTATGATCATCGGTATCGTTGTTGTAGGTTCGCTCTGGATTATGTATAACCTCAACATCAATATGTTGGTCAGTTAACAATCGAGCTGTACGTGATGATTAAGGAATACCTGCAAGTCACTAAACCAGGAATTATTTTCGGCAATTTAATTTCTGTTGTTGGGGGCTTCCTGCTTGCCTCCAAAGGTAGCATCGATTATCCATTGTTCCTAGCTACCTTTCTGGGAGTCTTGTTGGTGGTCGCTTCCGGCTGTGTGTTTAACAACTACATCGATCGCGACATCGATAAGAAAATGGAGAGAACTAAGAACCGGGTACTGGTTAGAGGTCTAATTGCCACGCGCGTCACCCTGGTTTATGCTACTGTTCTAGGTACTTCGGGTCTTACGTTGCTGTATATAGGTGCTAATCCGTTGGCCATGTGGCTGGCAGTGATGGGCTTTGTAGTTTATGTTGGCGTTTACAGTCTGTACATGAAACGTCATTCGGTATATGGCACACTGATAGGTGGCTTGTCGGGTGCCGCACCACCGGTTATCGGCTACTGCGCGGTAACTAACGAGTTTGACACCGGTGCATTGATCCTGCTTGCTATCTTTAGCTTATGGCAGATGCCGCATTCCTATGCGATCGCCATTTTCCGCTTTAAAGATTACCAAGCAGCTAACATCCCAGTACTGCCTGTAGTGAAGGGTATCTCCGTCGCCAAGAATCATATCACTATTTATATCCTAGCGTTTATGATCGCCACGCTGATGTTGACCCTGAGCGGCTACGCTGGCTACAAGTACCTTCTCGTCGCTGCGGCGGTGAACGCATGGTGGCTAGGCATGGCACTACGCGGTTACAAAACCGAAAATGACAGCATCTGGGCGCGCAAATTGTTTGTGTTCTCTATCGTTGCCATCATTTCTCTGAGCGTGATGATATCGATCGACTTCAGTGTCACAGCTATACCAGGAGCGCTGGTAACCTACGTTCAGTAAGCCAAATTTGCTGTAGATGAGCCGCTTCTGTGGCTCATCTTATTTCTCTCTGCGAAAAGCGGGGAAACGGTAATATCTGTTAAACAACTTTACCTTCCTGGCCTTTCACACTAAAATAACGCAGCATAGATTCCCTTCTCTTAGGCACTATCTCCAAGTGCCTAAGAGAATTTTTTACCGAGGTTTGATGTGAACGATGATACAATGACCCCACTAGAGCTGCGCGCCACCTGGGGGCTGGGTACCGTGTTCTCACTGCGCATGCTAGGCATGTTTATGGTGCTGCCGGTGCTAACTACCTACGGTATGATGCTCACAGGTGCCAGCGAGGCGCTGATTGGTATTGCCATCGGCATCTATGGATTAGCACAAGCATTATTTCAAATTCCGTTCGGCCTGATTTCCGATCGGGTTGGCCGCAAACCGCTGATCGTATTCGGATTGTTGATCTTTGCAACTGGCAGCACGATCGCCGCAACTACTGACTCTATTTGGGGTGTAATCCTCGGCCGTGCGCTGCAAGGTTCTGGTGCCATTGCAGCGGCAGTGATTGCACTGCTATCCGATCTGACTCGCGAACAAAACCGCACTAAAGCCATGGCGTTTATTGGAGTAAGCTTCGGAATTGCCTTTACGATCGCGATGGTACTGGGGCCAATCGTTACACATGCCTTTGGCCTGCATGCGCTGTTCTGGATGATCGCTGTGCTGGCAATTGCTGGCATCGTGATAACCTTGGCTATCGTACCTTCTGCAGATCACCACCTGCTGAACCGTGAGTCAAGCATGGTGCAAGGCAGCTTCAGCAAGGTGCTAAGCAATTCGCGGCTGCTGAAGCTCAACGTCAGTATCATGTGCCTGCATATTCTGCTGATATCGAGCTTTGTGGCGCTACCACTGGCAATGGAAAAAGCCGGGTTGGCAGCCTGGGAACATTGGAAAGTCTACCTGGTCACTATGCTGGTGTCGTTCGCCACCGTGCTGCCTTTCATTATCTACGCCGAGAAATATCGCCGCATGAAGCAGGTGTTCATGGGCTGCGTAGCTATGCTGTTCTGCGCTGAAGTACTACTATTGCTATCCAACACTCACCTGTGGGGCATCGTTACTGGCGTGCAGTTGTTCTTTATGGCATTTAACGTGATGGAGGCGATCTTACCTTCGTTAATCAGTAAAGAATCGCCAGCCGGCTATAAGGGTACCGCAATGGGGGCCTACTCCACCAGCCAATTTATCGGTGTAGCGATCGGGGGTAGCTTGGGCGGTTGGTTATATAGTCTGCAAGGCGCATGGCTGGTGTTTATCTCCGGCGCTGTTCTTACCGCGCTCTGGTTTCTGATCAGTAGCACCATGAAGGAACCCCCTTACGTCAGTAGCCTACGCATCACACTGTCAGCACTGGCGTTGAAAGATTCAGCGCTGGAAAGCCTCCTGAAAGCCCAGCCTGGCGTGGCGGAAGCGATTGTAGTGCCGGAAGAGCGTAGCGCCTACATCAAGGTCGATATCAAAAAGAGCAGCCGGAGACAACTTGAAGCGCTAATAAATTCACGATAACCAAACATAGCTAACATACTAGCTCTGGTTGGTTAATCGCGGAAGTTCTTGAATTGGAATGGCTGCTCCAGATCCGCGCCACGCACCAGCGCCATCGAGCTCTGCAGGTCGTCGCGCGATTTACCTGTTACGCGCACTTCATCGCCATGGATATGCGTCTGGACCCTTAGCTTGCTGTCTTTAATCAGCTTGACTATTTTCCTCGCCTGGATAGTGTCGATACCCTGCTTCAGCTTGGCATCCACGCTGAAGGTTTTTCCGCTGTGGGTCAGTTCGTACGGGATCTCTAAAGCGCTGCATTCGATGCTGCGCTTACTTAATTTTTCGCGCAAAATATTGAGTAACTGCTGCACCTGAAACTCTGATCCACTGGCAACCTTGATGCTTTCATTTTTCTCGTTTAATTCAAAGCTGGCTGGCACATTACGAAAATCCCAGCGGGTACTGAGATCGCGCGAGGCATTTTCAACGGCGTTACGCACTTCCTGTATATCAATTTCAGAAACAATGTCGAAAGATGGCATACTTCATTCTCCTTAATAAATACCTTAGATAATTTTAATGCCGTATATAATAATCGCTTTACCCTATCAGGCAAAATTTGCGGAATTTCCTATGGATAAGGCTTAGGTTAGCAAAAAAGTCTAAATTTAGATGTCAGTTATTGACTGGTATTGTCTAGGAGTCTAGATGAAAATAACTATTCTTGGTTGCGGTGCGCTCGGAAAACTGTGGTTATCTCGGTTGTATCAGCAGGGTCAAGATGTACAGGGATGGTTAAGGATACCACAGCCTTTCTGCTCAGTGAAGGTGATCAAACCTGATGGAATCTTATGCAACTACACTTTGCCTGCCAACAATTTTAGCCATCTGGCGCACAGTAAGCTACTGCTGGTTACGCTTAAAGCCTGGCAGGTTTCCGCCACCGTCAGCTTACTGCTGCCAAAGCTGAACGCCAACTGCGCCATTCTACTATTACATAACGGTATGGGCACCCAGGATGAACTGCCGCCAAGCTCTCAGCCAATGCTTGCAGGCACTACTACCCACGCAGCGCGCCATGACGGCAACAGCATTGTTCATATCGCCAGCGGCACCACCCACATCGGCCCGACATCGCCAGCGGCTCAGCACCTCAACCATGTAGCGGAGGTGCTGCATCAAGCGTTGCCCGACGTAGTTTGGCATAACAACATCGCCTCGGCAAGCTGGCTCAAACTGGCAGTCAACTGCGTGATCAATCCGTTGACAGCACTATACAATTGCCGCAATGGCGAGCTACAGCGCTATCCGCAACAGATTGTAGCCATTTGTAAAGAAGTCGCCAGCGTGATGGAGAGAGAAGGATATCACACCTCTGATGCAACTCTGAGGCAGTATGTCATGGCAGTGATTCTGAATACGGCGGATAACATCTCCTCAATGCTGCAAGACATTCGCACACAGCGACCTACCGAGATTGACTATATTACCGGCTACCTGCTACGACGTGCGTGCCACCACGGCATCAACTTACCAGAAAACACACGGCTATTTAAATTTATTAAGCAAAAGGAAAATGAAGATGAGCGTATCAGCACTATTCTGTCTGGCACCGGGTAGTGAAGAAATAGAAGCCGTCACCACAATCGATTTGTTGGTGGAGGTGGCGGTGGCGGTGGCGGTGGCGACCTAACTATTGTCTGCTCGCGCGACGTAAAATTGCTGGCCGAAGCGCCGCTGGTATCGATCGCCGATCAGCCCTTTAATGCTAACTTGCTCCCCGGTGGGGTGCAAGTTGCTGAATGCTTCCGTAACAGCCCGCTGCTGGTAGAAAAGGTGCGTCAGATACAACTGTGCAGGGCAACATCGTGGCGACTATTTGAGCCGCTTCCCGCTATGTAATTGCAGCACCACGATCTATTCCCGATCGGCAATATAACCTGCTTTCCCGGCTTAAAAGAGCAACTCCCGGCGAACACATGGCTAGAGGCGACGGGTAGTGTATAACGCGCGCGTTAATTTGCTCACCAACAAAGGGGCGGGGACTTCGATAGAATTTGCGCTACAACTGATCGATTTGCTGCTTGGCAAAGCCAAATCGGATGATATCGCCGAGCAACTGGTACTGATCCCGGGGATGTACGATTTCCGCGATTAGCAATTTTCTGTTATGCTAGCAAAATATAAAATCCCCAAAATAATTAAAGTGAATTAGGGGCGATAAACTTTCACATTACTATAGCCCTGCTCAAGCAGGTAAAGCGCTTGCAGACGGCTCATAACACCACGCTCGCAATAAAGCAGGTAAGTTTTGCTCTGATCTAAAGTGCAGAATTGGCTGCCGAGCTTATAGAACGGCAAGGGTTTCACTTCAACTTGCGCCAATTGTAGCGGTTTATCTTCCTGCTCATCGTTTGAACGGATATCGATGATCACATCATCCGCGCTAAAGTTTACGAAGGTCTCTACTTCGGCAACCTGCTCCTGCGCTTGCTCGTCGATAGTGCGGATATCGACGTTTTTCGCTTCGCTCACCACCCGATCGAGAATAGAGAAGTCGAAGTGGCTTTCCTCTTCCTCTATTTTTGCTTTGATGGCCTTTACCGTAGGGCTTTTCGAAATCACGCCGCAATATTCAGGCATGGTTTTGGCGAAATCTTCGGTGCCTATCTCACGCGCGACTTTAATGATGTGCTCTTTATCATGGGAAATCAGCGGCCGTAAAATCAGCGTATCCGAGGCATTGTCGATCAGACGCAGGTTGGTCAGTGTCTGGCTTGATGCCTGACCTAGCGCCTCACCGGTCACCAGCGCCTGCACCCCGTAACGTTCGGCAACCTGTGAAGCAGCACGCACCATCATGCGCTTCAACACTACACCCATCTGGCCGTCGTCGACCTTCTCCAGTATTTCGCCCACCACTGGCTTAAAGTCAATGGCAACGAAACGCACCTTGTGCGAGATGGCGAAGCGGTTCCACAGGTAGTGAGCTACCTGCTTAACGCCGATCTCATGCGCCGTACCGCCTAAGTTGAAGAAACAGAAATGCACACGGCATCCACGACGCATCAGCATATAGCTGGACACGCCTGAATCAAAGCCGCCGGAGATCAGCGACAGCACATCTTCCTGAGTGCCAACGGGATAACCACCGATGCCCTCACTGCGCCCCTTAACCAACATCAGCTTGTTGCCTTCAATTTCCAGATTCACCGTCACCTGTGGGCAGGAAAGATTCACGCGAGCACTTTCAATATGCTGGTTTAACCCACCGCCAACATAGCGCTCTAGATCCTGCGAGTTGAAATTCTGCTTACCTCGGCGTTTAACCCGCATACAGAAGGTTTTCCCTACCAACTGCTCACGGTAAGCGGCCAGCGTCTGTTCAAAGATGTGGTGAATATCGGTATAGGTACGATCTTCCACTGCCAAAATATGATGGATACCAGGAATGCGTGTCAGCGCGTCAGCAATCACTAGATGCTGTTTTTCATCTTTGGCACGAACTTCAATATGATCCCAGTGGCGGACTACCGCCAGCGTTTCATCATACTGCTTTAGGATGTTGCGAATATTGGTCGAGAGGATCTTGATAAAGCGCAAACGCACGGATTGGCTCTTAATGGTAATTTCCGGAAATAATTTAATGATAAACTTCATGGCGATCTTTATTGTAAGATATGAATTTCAGTGCGTAGTATATCACTCTATCAATAAATACCTGTGGCTCAGGATAAAGGTTTATAATACCACCATCGGCGTGGCATACCGCCACCACAGCATATTACTCGTCTAGCAACACGACTTTGCCTATGTAGGGCAGATGCCGGTAACGTTGGGCGTAGTCGATACCGTAGCCAACCACGAATTCGTCTGGAATCGAGAAACCCACGTACTCCACCGGCACGTCTACTTCACGGCGATCAGGCTTATCCAACAAGATGCAGATCGCCAGTGACTTCGGCGCGCGTAACGCCAGGATTTCACGTACTTTATTCAGTGTATTACCGGAATCAATGATATCTTCAACGATCAACACATCTTTACCACGGATGTCTTCATCCAGATCCTTGAGGATCATCACATCGCGGGTAGTGTACATGCCGCTGCCATAGCTGGAGACAGTCATAAAATCGATTTCGTGCGGCACTGCTATAGAACGGCACAAATCAGCCATAAACATGAAGGATCCACGCAGCAGACCGACCAGCACCATATCGCGATCACTATCGCGGTAATGTTCAGTGATTTTGTGGCCAAGTTCGACAATACGGGTGCTAATTTCCTGCGTGGAAATTATTATGTCTACAGTATGTTTCATAATGTATATATCTCACTGATTTTTATCAGTTAAATTTTACTCGCTCTGCCATCTTCAGCAATTAGTTATACACCCATTGATATACGAATTATTGCACAACGCCGAAATAATGCAAAAGCATGAGTACGATAGAGAAGAAGGCGGCGAGTATACCAGTTGTGGAGAGACATTGTTAAAGGAGAATATGGAAAGGTCATTGTAACGCTGTGGGCATCCCCGTGATGAGGGATTGCAGACTCATGCCCTGCCTGAATAGCTTCTTTGTCTAACTAGAAGGGATAGAATTCGGTTGATGGGAGCTTTACTGTAGAGGCTCCAGTGGGTAATTCTGAACGTCTGCTTTGCCACAGTACTGCCTATATTGTCAGGGGGATGCGTCATCTAATCCTAGGCAGGGCTTTGTTGAATAACTACCCGCCAAAGCTAGTAATATCAAACTTGGTCAATAGTCTTAAAGGCGTCTCTAGCAGACTGCTTCGCCGTAACTGCCACGATATAGCCCAGCGCTATTACTACAAAAATATTCTGTGGACACCGAGTTATTTTGCAAGTAGTTGCAGTGGGGCGCCGATATCGATAATACGGCAATACATTGAGCAGCAGCAAACACCCAGTTAGTCGGAAAACAGAGCCTTATATCTTCGCCATGAAGGACGGGGCTTTATGGCGCACCAGGTAACAAAAATCAATACTCATGCAGAAATTTTCTGCCTAACTGATTAGCATAAAAAGGTCAATCCATATTGATGTGTGATCCTGATCACACAGTTATAGACGATGAGTTTATATTTCTCAGTTTGCCTCCATTATAGTACATTAGGTGACCCGCAAAATGGTAAAGCAATAAACGCGCAACATTAACCTTAACTTTCAGATTTAGTTTACCGCACAAGTTGACACGATTCCGCTTGACGCTTGGTAAGGTTTTTGTAATTTTACAATCCATCCTTTATTCACTAATAATAGCTGGTGTAATTATGACTATAAAAGTAGGTATCAACGGTTTTGGCCGTATTGGTCGCATTGTTTTCCGTGCTGCTCAGGAACGTTCTGACATCGAAATCGTTGCAATCAACGATCTGTTGGACGCAGAGTATATGGCTTACATGCTGAAGTATGACTCTACTCACGGCCGTTTTAACGGTACTGTAGAAGTTAAAGATGGCCATATGGTTGTAAACGGCAAGACTATCCGTGTTACCGCAGAAAAAGACCCGGCTAACCTCAAGTGGAACGAAGTGGGCGTTGATGTGGTAGCGGAAGCGACTGGTATCTTCCTCACTGACGAAACCGCACGTAAGCACATAGTGGCTGGCGCAAAGAAAGTTGTAATGACCGGCCCATCCAAAGATGCGACCCCCATGTTCGTTCGTGGTGCTAACTTTGAAAAGTACGCTGGCCAGGATATTGTTTCTAACGCCTCTTGCACCACCAACTGCCTTGCTCCACTGGCTAAAGTTATCAACGATAACTTCGGCATCATTGAAGGTCTGATGACTACTGTTCATGCCACCACCGCAACTCAGAAAACTGTTGATAGCCCATCTCTGAAAGACTGGCGTGGTGGCCGTGGTGCCTCCCAGAATATTATACCTTCTTCTACCGGTGCCGCTAAAGCGGTAGGCGTAGTTCTGCCTGAGCTGAAAGGCAAGCTGACTGGTATGTCATTCCGTGTTCCGACGCCAAACGTATCGGTAGTTGACCTGACC
Source organism: Serratia symbiotica (assembly GCA_011754105.1). Taxonomy (GTDB): domain Bacteria; phylum Pseudomonadota; class Gammaproteobacteria; order Enterobacterales; family Enterobacteriaceae; genus Serratia; species Serratia symbiotica_E. The sequence continues at coordinate 201,002 of JAAKDF010000001.1, read as the reverse complement.
GTACGTCTGAAAAAACCCGCCACCTATGAAGAAATTAAGAAATGTATCAAGGATGCTGCTGAAAGTTCGATGAAAGGCGTGCTGGGCTACATTGAAGACGATGTAGCTTCTACCGATTTCAACGGCGAAACCCTGACTTCCGTATTCGATGCGAAAGCCGGTATCGCATTGAATGACAAATTTGTGAAACTGGTTTCCTGGTACGACAACGAAACAGGCTACTCCCACAAGGTTCTGGATCTGATCGCTCACATCTTTAAATAATAGCATGATGGTAAGCAGGTAAAAGATGGCGACATTAATGTCGCCATCTTCGCTGCTGTTTAGCCGAACAAGAGGCCAAATGATGAACGAGAAAATTTTCAGCCTGCCCGCCGTAACCACACAAATCTCTACTTAATATCAGCCAGCTCCAGCTCGATAAATTGGGTATAGTAGTCGTTTCCAATCCCAAGGTTCGGGATGGCTGTTGCCCTACAGGGCGCACAACTATTAGGCCTGGGAACACAGTGGTGCTAAGCCAATAATCTAGCTTAGCGGCTATAATATCACTTTCAAAATAGGCAAAGCGATCCGTGGCGGCATGCCAATCTGCTGGCCTTAGTTTGATCAGTATCACAACCGTTTGCAACCATCCCTTGTACCTGACGGGCCACGGATGAGGACAAGAACGGCTTTATGCTGACCTTCACGCTGAAAGCCAATGAACAAACCTATAAGCAGTGGCCGCCCGCTTTTACGCTGATTGCCCGCTTCAAGTTAGGCGTGAAATGTAAAATCCAGCTGGAATCGCACGGCGACTATCAGTCGCCTGCTGCGCTGCATATACCTACTTCCAAATCGGCGATATCGCGCAGAGACAAGTGGCGTCCCTTGGCGAAAACTATATCTATAAAGTAGCAGGTGGTCTCCCAGAATATCAAATAGGCAACCTGCGTTTTATCGTCCAGACTGACCGTGTCTATAATATTACTGGCCGCATCGCAGGCGATAAGACCGGGTAACGCATGAACATCACCAAGCCGTTGCACGCGGTTTTCCGCTAGGGCCGTACCGCCCACACCTTTGCTAACCGCTATGCGCCCGTAACAATTTTGCCTTGAAACTGGACAAGCACTAGCTGATTGCTATCCATCAGGTAAAAACCAAGGCTTTGTTGAATAAATTGGATTTGGAATAAAGAGTCCCCTGAATGTGCATCTTTCAGGCAACGCGTATAGTTTCTGGCATACCTGCCAGCGTCATCTTATTTAATACACAGATCATGGCCATAGTATCTGCAACTTGCTCATCATAATCTCGCAGCAACAAGTGACCACCAAATAGCTGTTTTACTCTGTACATTGATATTTCGGCTATCGAACGTCGGTGGTAGCCTGTCATACTTTTCCTCCGTGTATTATCTCCGGTAAGGCGCTGGTTCACCGCCGCTTGATTTCGATCTGCATAGTCTGCCGACCAATAACTGGCTCCGCTTCTTGGCGGTATTAACGCACTGATCTTCTTGCGCCTTAAATCATCATTACACACTCGCCTATCGTAAGCCCCATATGCCGAGGCGACTTTGATTTTACAGTACGTCTAGCGGATGAGACCTGTGAAGTCTTCCGTATCAGTGACCTTGCTCAAGGAAAGGTCAGCACAGATGACCTCATGTGTTTCTGTATCTACGGCTAAATGCATTTTTCGTCAGAGCCGCCGTTTCCACTGATCGTATTTTTTTACCTTCCACTGCCCTTCATTCAATATGTTGAGCCCGGTAGAGTCGACAACCAGGTGCGTAATTTCATCCGTAGTTGGGTTTTTAAACGGGACACTGAGGGACTTCGACCGATTACTGATGCAGGTGTAGTCCTAGCAGTTCAACGGCACTTTCATCAGTGTGAAAATGGAGTCGACGAAGACCTGGATGGAGCGAAGTGTCAGGCCGAAAATCCGTTTCATCATCAAGACGCTAGTAATTGCCATATTGGAATAATGTTGTTGGCGACCACGCTTCGAAGATTTTGCCTCTAATTACTAGGCGTAAAATGCCGTTTCATATACCCAGAAAGTGAGTGAAACCCGAGTGATAAGGGCGTTGTTGTAAGCCTTCCAGTTGGTGATATTGAACTTTTGCTGGACCACGCCATGTATCTGTTTTGATAGAAAGAGAGTGATCTGATCTTCGTGCCGGCCAAATATTCGATTTATTCAACACCGAACGCACCTCAGAGGACCCGTACTCACGCAACAGCGGCGGGGTAATACCTCTTACCACCTGCAAAGCAGCATGCTCCAGCTCCACTAGCGGCCAGTTTTGAATACGGATAAACAACCAGGCGCCACTTATCAACAGCAGTATAATCGCCAGGGTATAGCGGAAAAGTGGCGAGAAATTGCTCTGATGTATTTCAGTCAGCGAAATATGCATCCAGATATCGGGCTGTAGCCAGGTTTTTGGCCACACTACCGGAGAGTTTTTGTCCACTTCTATCCTCACCTCGTTCGGCCCGCCAAGCTGATGCGTTATCTGCTGGCTGAGGAAATGATAATGCTGCCGCCTAGCTAAGGCTATTTTCTTTAGCCGCCGAGTTGGTATAGAGGGAAATACCTAGCTAGCGATAGATTTAACGACGGAACGCTGGCGGCACTGGCAGCAAGGTTACATCTTCCAGTTATAGCCGATCTGTCATCAGCATACGTACTTCATAAGCCAATACCTTGTTGAACTGTTGCAGGCTAGGCAGGATGGCGAAGTTCAGCACCACTAAATAAGGCATAACCAGGCTGACAATCAGTAAGGTAATGATTAACGGCAGGGTTCTGGCAAATGAACTGCACAGTGAAAAGCGCAATCGTCTCATGCCTTGCTGCCATCTGGAACAAATACGTAGCCCAGCCCCCAGACAGTCTGGATATAGCGTGGATGCGCAGGATCTTCCTCAATCATGCGGCGCAAGCGGGAAATTTGTACATCGATAGAACGCTCCATCGCACTATATTCACGGCCACGTGCCAGGTTCATCAGCTTGTCTCGTGACAGTGGTTCGCGCGGGTGACTTACCAAAGCTTTCAGCACCGCAAACTCGCCGCTGGTTAGCGACATGGGTTGATCTTCACGAAACATTTCGCGGGTGCCGAGGTTTAGTTTGAATCTGCCGAAGTCAATCACCGCTTCTTCTTGCGAAGGTGCGCCTGGCAGCTCATTGGCCTGTCGACGTAGCACAGCACGAATACGAGCCAGTAGTTCACGTGGGTTGAATGGTTTTAGGATGTAGTCATCGGCACCGATTTCCAAGCCAACAATACGGTCAACTTCTTCTCCTTTAGCAGTCACCATAATAATCGGCATAGGGTTACTTTGGCTACGCAAACGGCGACAGATGGAGAGACCATCTTCGCCTTGCAGCATCAGATCCAGCACCATCAGGTGAAAGGATTCACGCGTCAACAAGCGATCCATTTGCTCTGCGTTGGCAACGCTACGTACTTGAAAGCCCTGTTCGGTTAAATAACGCTCTAAAAGCGCGCGCAGTCGCATATCGTCGTCGACGACTAGGATCTTATAATTTTCTTGCATGTTATTACTCCTAAAGGCTTTATTGCCTAAGTCGACTATTGTTAAAAACCCCTGCCAGTATGGATAACTTTAAAAGGTATATATTTAAGCCGGAATTGTTACAAATTATATTTTTCTGAATTTATCAATACTTTTCATCAATTATTACATTGGGTTTACCAAAATTCCGGCGCTTAATCAGCTAAATAGAGCATCCCTCCGTTAGAGGGTCGCATTGCTATGCTGTCTAATAAGAATAAAAACGCCACCTGCAGCTATTGCTCGGTGAGCATAGCATGGCTATCCTGTTTCAGGCGTTTGTAAAAAACGAGCAAGTTGGCGATGCAATCTCCCGTTCTCTTTCTGCAATTCGCCAACCCTTTCAATCAGCTTGAGCGCTATGGCAATCCCCGGCCAGTCCAGATCCAGCTCAGCACGCAAACGTCGTGCGCGTTTTAGATGTCTTAATGCCGGATAATCAAACTCCCAATGTACTTGTTCTGGTTGCAACGGCACAATCAACCCCAGCTCTACAATCTCGACCAGTTCATCCTGTGAAATATCCACTGTCTGGCACAGTTCCACCAGGCTAAAGGTTATCTCTTTGCTCATCATTTTGCCTCCCATTCCGTCCGGGCATCAAACGCCACCTGCTCAGACAACTCTCTCCATAGGGCGCTGATTTTTTCATCCGGTTTCGGCGGCATCACTACCTTAAGAACAACGTACAGATCGCCGGTTTCTTTCTTGCCAGATAGCCCCTTACCTTTGACCCGCAGCCGCTTGCCGCTTTGGCTGCCGGAGGGAATAGTCAGCGCAATCTTACCTTGCAGCGTCGGCACTTCAATGCTAGTCCCCAGCGCGGCCTCCCATGGTGCTAGCGGCACCACGATATGCAAGTTGTGACCCTCAGTCTCAAACAACGGATGCGGCGCGAAGCGAATGATCAGGTAGAGGTCGCCATTGTGTCCGCCTCCCACGCCAGATACTCCCTGACCCTTGAGACGAATACGTTCACCATCAGCCACGCCCGCTGGAATTTTCACATTCAGCGTTTTGCTGGTTTCACTCACCTGTCGACCCAGTTTATCCACGATCGGTAGTTGATAAGAAATTGATCGGGTTTGGCTGTTGAGAGTTTCTTCAAGAAACAGCGGAACTTCTATCTCAAGATCCTGCCCATAGAAACCGTGTGTGGCAGAGCGTCGGCCTCTTGCGGCATTGCCACCGAACATGCTATCGAAGAAGTCGGAAAAATCGTGTGCGCCAGCGCTATATCCCGCTTCTCTCTGCCCGGCATAGCCGTGCGTCTGCTCAGAGAAACGAGGATCGTTGCGGTGCAGCCTGAACTGATCGTATTCAGCGCGGCGCTTTTCATCCTTCAGCTCCTCATACGCTTCCGCTAGTTCCTTGAACTTGCTTTCAGCATCCTTCTCGTTATTGACATCAGGATGGTACTGACGAGCCAGTCGGCGGTAGGCGGTTTTTATGGTTTTCAAGTCGGCGGTGGGATCGACTCCCATCGTCGCATAGTAGTCTTTAAATTCCATGCAGTAATACCTTCAATTTGATGGGTTATGCGCTTAAATTCCTTGTTTTTTGTTAAGATAGTGTCTCCTTTTCATCTCTCTCCTTTCCCGGTAATACGATGGAATAATAGCAAAAAACCTCATTATACCGCTATTGCTAAGGATACTCCTGATTATTAAAGCCTGCGCAGGCTGATAAAACAATGCAACAGCACAAAATATCCGGTTATCTTTTCACATTAACTGACCCTGTGGCAGTGAATGTGAAAAGATAAATTACTATGAAAAATGAAATGATAACCTGCCAAGTCTACAGTAAACTCAAGCAAGAACTAGACTATCTTTGGCGCGAGAAACGCCCAGAGATGACTAAAAAAGTGGCCTGGCCTGCCAGTCTGGGAGACAGATCAGGTGGCCTGCTCTACTAGCATTTTCCCACATTAATCTGTATAATTATTCCCTGTTTATTCACCGTTCTTAACATAGATCATAGACTTATAAGTCACCCACTGAGCCGCATTATTACAACAGAGCCAACAGAGCTTGAGGCACAGCCCCAGCAAGTTGACTCCGCCATCTGCCTGCTGGATAAGGGTAATAATACTATGCCCTTTATTGCACTCTATCTTAAGTAAGCCAACTGGGGCTTAGATGACACCCAACTGCGCTAGTTGGAAACCAGTTTGGGGTACTTACGCGAGTTGGAAGATCGCTATCAGGCCATCCTTAAATCGTAGGATTTGGAATAAAGAGTCCCCTGAATTGGCATCTTTCAGGCAACGCACACAGTTTCTTGCATACCGGCTAGAGTTATCTTATTTAATGCATAGATCATTGCCATAGCCTCTGCAATTTGCGCATCTTAGTCTCGCAGCGACAGGGGACCACCAAATAGCTGTTTTACTCTGTATATCGCTGTTTCGGCCATCGAATGTCGGTGGTAGCCTGTCATACTTTCCCTTAGGGTGTTGTCTCCGGTAAGTCGCTGGTTCACTACCGCTTAATTTCAGTCTGCATACTCTGCTGACCAATAACGGGCTCCGCTTCTAGGCGGTATTAACTCCCTAATCTTCTTACGCTTTAACTCATCATGACACACTCGCGTAACCGTATTTTATAACGATGTGCGCAATTTCACCCGGCGTTGAGTTTTAAACGGGATATTGACGGATTTCACCAGCTTACTGATGCAGGTGTAGTCCGGGCAGTTCAACGGCACTTTTATCAGTGTGAAAATGGAGTTGACAAAGACCTGGAGGGAGCGAAGTGTCAGGCCGAAAATCCGTTTCATCATCAAGACGCTAATAATTGCCATATTGGAATAATGTTGTGGGCGACTACGCTTCGAAGGTTTTGCCTCTAATTACCAGGCATAAAATGCCGTTTCATATACCCAGAAAGTGAGTGAACCCTGAGTGATAAGGGCGTTGTTGTAAGCCTTCCAGTTGGTGATCTTGAACTTTTGCTGGACCACGCCATGTAGCTGTTTTGACAGAAGGAGAGTAATCTGATCCTCGTGCCGGCCAAATGTTCGATTTATTTAACAATGCCACTGTTTCACAGAAAACCGGAAATGCATCTGTGCTTTTATTCTCTGTCTTTGCATTGAGCATGACGCCAGTAAAATCAATCATCGGAAGGCTAATTACGTTGATATTCTTCATGCAGCTGCAATGCAGACAATAATGTAGTCTTTGTGGCTGATAGTACCGCACGTTGGCGGGTTGCTTTCCCGGCGCACTAGGTTAATGGTGGGGTCGGTTACGTCGCGGGCCGAAAAAAATGGTTCAGTCACCTCGGACTAAGGGGTCAGCATGACCAGCCTAACTGGATGGTCAGCGGTGCTGTCAAGCTAGTCGGAGGAGACGCCAAACAAGGCTGCGATATAACCGATAACTGGCGTGGTCATGTAATCCAGCTTGCGCTCCCGGCTCTCCAGCAATCTAACCCCTGTGCGTTCATCAACTGCCATCAGCTGTCATACATATGCGTAACCGTAGCTTGACGTGGAGTCACTTGTATGAAGCATGACTCCCTCGACTACCATGTTGACTATCTCGGCGGCAGAAATCCCCAGATTGCGCGATACCCGCGTAGTGAATTCCCGTACGGCGGGACGAAAGCGAATGGCCATTAGCGTGCCGCCAGTCTTTTTACTGATGCAGCATCGTGGTGACAGAGTCAGTGACGTCGCTAGAAGGATCTACTGCGCCTTTTTATCCGTTGGACGCTTTGTACTATATGGTATGGAGGCCCTCAGATCTTTTTCTGCCAGACGTGGACGTCGCTGGCCGTTTGAACATATTTGCGAATTTCTTCGCGCGCTCGTAAAGCATTCATCGGGTGACTTTAGTTATCAGATTTCCCGCTGGCGTACTGAACTAATGGCAATAAAAATCAATGAGATAACCGGATGTTGGTTGCATGCTGGAACAATCCGGCGCTAGCTCTTAAAGCTATGAGGTTAGCTAACGGATTGCCTTTCGGATTTATGGCACAGGTACGAGAGCAGGTTTTGCTTAGGTTGGATAACAGCAGGTAGATAACGCTTTTACAGCACATTTGTACAGAATATATGCTTTCTTCGTTGGCTGCTACGTAAAACTCTGAAATAAAGTACAAAACAGCTCGAAGGTAGATAAATCCTATGCCAGGTTGCTTCAGCTAGATATACTATCTAATTTAACGTTAATTAGAAGGGTGCTTGCACCTATTTCGCAAGTTGTTGGTGGTTAACTGAAGTGGGCTGGTAAGATAGCAATATGTTGCTACCCTGAAAAGCTTAGGTGTTTTCCCTGCTGTCCTGCTGTAGAAGGTGATATGTGATGGCCAGATAAGCCACTAGTTCACCGCTGGCGAACTAGTGGCTTGCTTATGCGGACGGTTTCCACGCACACCATGGTTTTGTAACCGTCATTGGTCACATACAGCATGCTGCATGACAATTCAACCCCAGGGTTCCTGGCGATCACATCACTCATATGATGGTGATGAACTTCAATGGTGCGTTTGGTTGGCAGAAATCCTGCTGCCGCTGGACTTTAGTGGCCGGATTATTGGCGTTCTTGATATCGATAGCACAGTTTATTAACATTTCGATAAAGAGGATGAGCAGGGCCTAAAAGCAGTGGTGACGGGGCTTTGCGCACAGTTTGAACATTGTGATAGCGCAAAATAGATTACTATGGCCGTAAGTTGATTTAAGGCTAGCATGGCATTTACCGATTGCGTCATTATAATAACGCCAGTTCATGCCTGCACTGGTTGTCAAACCAGTCGTAATCAGGAAATTTCATGGAAAATCAACCCAAGTTGAACTCTAGTAAAGAAATCATTGCCTTTCTTGCCGAGCGTTTTCCGCTCTGTTTTAGTGCCGAGGATGAAGCTCGCCCGCTGAAGATTGGTGTTTTTCAAGATTTAGTCGAGCGTTTGCAGGAAGAAAACCTCAGCAAAATGCAACTGCGTGCGGCTTTGCGCCTGTATACGTCAAGTTGGCGGTATCTGTATAGTGTCAAGGTTGGTGCGCAACGTATCGATCTGGACGGCAATGCGTGCGGCGAGCTGGAACAGCAGCATATCGATCATGCTCGTCTTCAACTTGAAGAAGCCAAAGAGCGCGTTCGAGCCCAGCGTGCCGAACGAAACGCTAAAAAGCGTGATTCTACCGGTGCCGAGTTACACCCTCCTCGCCCATCCAGTAAAAATCCTGTTGCACGCCGTGAAGGTGTAACGGCAGCAAATAAACGCAAGCTTCGCCCACAGCAAGCCCGTCAATCTCGAGCAGTATCCAAAGAGGAAAGCCAACCACTCTATGCTCTAGTGACGGATATCTCTAAACTAAACATTGACCAAGAGATCAAAGTTAGGGCAGGTAAGAGCTTGATGGTTGCCACCGTACTTGAAATTGCGAAAAACGGCGTGCGTGTGCAACTCTCTTCCGGTCTGGCGATGATTGTGCGCGCAGAACACTTGCAGTTCTGATACGGAGGTCAACTAGGGCATGAATAAATTTGTCAGATTAACAGTAGTGGTGGGGTTCTTGTGGGCGGGGGGCAGTTATGGAAATGAAACAGCCAATACTCGTATCACTCAACTGCATCAGGAAGCGCAGCACGATACGGTTAGTGAGCGTGTTACCTCGTGGTTCATTCGTTCTCATTATCGTCAGTTTACCCTTGATACAGACTTTTCAGGTAAGATATTTGATCGCTACCTGAATATGCTAGACTACAGTCATAACGCGTTACAGGCTTGCGATGTGGCACAGTTCGCCAACAGGGAAACCCAGGTGTCTGAAGCGCTAAAAAGCGGTAAGTTGGATATTTTTTATGATCTGTACAATTTAGTATTGAAACGCCGTTTTGAACGTTACACCTATGCGTTGTCGCTGCTGGAAAAGCCAATGAACTTTACCTGCACCGACACTATAGATATTAACCGCAGCAAAGCGCCATGGCCGAAAGACCAGGATGAGTTAGATCGCCTGTGGGATGCGAAAGTCACTTACGACGAGTTAAACCTCAAACTGGCCAGCAAGACCGACAAACAAATCCGCGATACACTGACCAAACGTTATCAGTTTGCCATCAAGCGCCTTACGCAAAGTAACAGTGAAGACGTATTCCAGTTGGCGATGAACGCCTTTGCACGTCAAATCGACCCACACACAAACTACCTGTCCCCACGCAATACCGAACAGTTCAATACCGAGATGAGCCTATCGTTAGAAGGCATTGGCGCAGTGTTGCATATGGAGGACGATTATACCTTGATTAATTCTATGGTGCCGTGTGGACCGGCAGCGAAGAGCAATGAGATCACCGTGGGTGACCGCATTGTGGGCGTCAGCAAGGAAGCCCAAGGCATGGTAGACATAATTGGCTGGCGTCTAGACGATGTCGTCTCCCTGATCAAAGGGCCAAAGGGCAGCAAAGTGCGCCTGGAGATCCTTCCTGCCGGCAAAGGGGTCAAAACCCGCATGGTTACTCTGATGCGAGATCGAATCCGTCTGGAAGACCGTGCGGTGAAAATGACTATCAAAACCGTTGGCAAAGAGAAAGTAGGGGTGCTCGACATCCCTGGCTTCTACGTGGGGCTAACCGATGATGTGAAAGTCCAATTGGAGAATATGGCTAAGCAGAAGATCAAAAGTGTGATTATCGATCTGCGTACCAATGGCGGCGGTGCGTTAACCGAAGCGGTATCGATGTCCGGGTTATTTATTCCAAGCGGTTCAGTGGTGCAGGTGCGTGATAATAATGGGAAAATACGTGAGGGCGCTGATACTGACGGCGGCACTTACTATAAAGGGTCACTGGTGGTGTTGGTTGACCGCCTTAGCGCCTCTGCTTCCGAGATCTTTACGGCAGCGATGCAGGACTATGGCCGTGCGCTGATCGTCGGCGAGCCGACCTTCGGTAAAGGTACAGTGCAGCAGTATCGGTCGCTGAACCGTGTTTATGATCAGATGCTGCGACCTGAGTGGCCGGAACTAGGATCAGTGCAGTACACCATCCAGAAGGTCTACCGCATCAACGGCGGCAGCACTCAGCGTAAAGGAGTGACACCAGATATTCTAATGCCGACTGGCGTCGATCCGGCGGAAACTGGTGAAGCGTTCGAAGATAACGCCATTCCGTGGGATAGTATCAAAGCAACCAGCTATATTAAAGCTGGCGATATGACGGTATTTAAACCTAAACTACTAAAAAATCATCAGCAGCGCATCGCCAAGAATCCTGAGTTTCAATACATTATGCAAGATATTGCACATTACAAAGAGCTGAAGAACAAACGCAACATTGTGTCACTCAATCTAGCCGTGCTTGAGAAAGAGGCACACGACGACGATGCGACCCGCCTGCTGCGCTTTAATGATCGTTTGCTGCGTACTGGTAAGAAACCGCTAAAGTCGCTAGATGATCTGCCGAAGGATTATCAGCAACCTGATCCGTATCTAGATGAAACCGTCTATATAGCGCTGGATCTAGCCCATCTTGAAAAAGAACAGGTAACTCAACAGTTGGTGGCTGCCAGGTAAGGCTACTAATGTATCGATAAAAATACACTTTCAGGTGTAAGGCCTGTCAGTAAAGCTACTGACAGGCCTCTTTTGCATTGGCATTGATCTGTGCCGTTTTCTTTTACCATTCGTTCTATTTGTCTGTAGTTTTTTTATCCCTACCCGCACTTTGCTTACTTTTAAGGAGAAGCGCTGCCGATTTGCTATAAAAATGCTACTTAAATGTAACAATTGTTTATATTTTTAAGCTCATATGACATACCACTTATGTAAAGTTTCGTATTTCTAGTGAGCTAATAGTGCGCAATTCTTAAAACTGTGATAAATACCCACACGTTCTAGGGTAGTGTAAGTAGTATCCTGTTAAAATTTATGAGGTAATAAATATTTTATGATGCGTATAGCTCTTTTCCTACTCACCAACCTGGCGGTGATGTTGGTTTTTGGGCTGGTGCTCAGCCTGACAGGAATCCAGTCTAGTAGTGTTCAGGGCCTGATGATCATGGCAGGCCTATTCGGCATTGGCGGCGCTTTTGTATCGTTGCTTATATCCAAATGGATGGCGCTGCGCACTGTTGGTGGGGAAGTAATTGAACAGCCGCGCAACGAAACTGAGAATTGGCTGCTAGATACGGTGCGCCGTCAGTCGCAGCAGGCGGGTATCGCCATGCCACAGGTTGCTATCTATCACGCGCCTGACATTAACGCCTTTGCCACTGGTGCGCGTCGGGATAGCTCGCTGGTTGCCGTTAGCACTGGAATGCTGCAAAGCATGAGCCGCGACGAAGCAGAAGCAGTGATCGCGCACGAAATCAGCCATATCGCCAATGGCGATATGGTGACCATGACACTGATCCAAGGCATTGTGAACACCTTCGTTATCTTCCTATCGCGTCTCATCGCGCAGGTGGCGTCTGACTTCCTTAATCACCGTGATGGCGAAGAGGAAAGTAACGGTAACCCGGTGATCTATTTTGCGTTGTCGATAGTGCTAGAGCTGGTGTTCGGCGTTTTGGCTAGCATGATCACCATGTGGTTCTCACGTCATCGTGAGTTCTATGCTGATGCAGGTTCTGCCAAACTTGTGGGTCGCGAGAAGATGATCGCTGCGTTACAGTGTTTGAAAACCAGCTATGAGCCGCAAGAAACAGGCAGCTTGATGGCATTTTGCATCAACGGTAAATCCAAGTCGTTCAGCGAGCTGCTCATGTCACACCCGCCGCTCGATAAGCGTATTGAAGCACTGCGTCGCGGCCAGTACCTGAAGTAATTGCCTGAAAAAAACCGGGGTAGTTCCCTAATGTAATGCTGGTCACCTTAAGGTGACCAGCAGTTCTTTTGTCAGGATATTTTTTCATTTTTGTCTTGACTTCTAGTGGACTAAGATGAAGTAGTGTGCACCAAAGCTTTTTAAGAGGCTTTCTACACCCGAATGGTTCCGGGATGACACCAAAGATGTAAGGCATAAGATTAAGTATTACCAGATTCTTCCTGTAATAAGTGTGCAAATTCTAATGACAAAACGAGAACAGGAAAGACGGCACCGTTTGCCAACAACTAGATAGTCCGAATTATGCCATTAGTGAAACTAACCCTAAACTCAGGAATGCCTTTTTTCGTACTAATTATGTCTCCGTCATACCGTAAAAATGGCAGATGATTGGTTATTCCAGCTGGCTTTGTTAAATAAATCGGATTTAGAACAAAGAGTACTTTGAATGGGCATCTTGCAAAGGCAACGCGTGCACTTTCTAGCATACCGGTGAGCGTCAATCTTGTTTAATGTACAGATTATAGCTATATCCTCTGTAGCTTGCCCATCATAATCTCGCAGCGACAGGTGACCACCAAATAGCTATTGTACTCTGTACATCGCCGTTTCGGCTATCGAACGTCGGTGGTAGCCTGTCATTCTTTTCCTCCGTGTGTTGTCTCCGGTAAGGCGCTGGTTCGCTACCGCTTGATTTCGGTCTGCATAGTCTGCCGACCAATAACAGGCTCCGCTTCTGGGCGTTAAGTCGATAACGAGGTGCGCAAATCTACCCGGCGTTGGGATTTTAAACGGGATATTGACAGACTGCGCCTGCTTACTGATGCAGGTGTAGTCCGGGCAGTTCAACGGCATTTTTATCAGTGTGAAAATGGAGTCGACGAAGCTATTGAGGGCGCGAAGTATCAGGTCGAAAATCCGTTTCAGTATCAATACGCTGGTTATTTCCATATCGGAATAATGTTATGGGCGACCAGGCAGAGAAGGTTTTACCTCGCAGTACTAGGGGTAAAGTGCCGTTTTATCCACCCAAAAAGTGAGTGAACTAAGAGTGATAAAGGCATTGTTGTAAACCTTCTAGTTGGTGATCTTGAATTTTTGCTTGGATACGGAATGTCGCCATTTTGACAGAAGGAGAGTCATCTTACCCTCGTGGCGGCTAAATGTTCGATTTATTCAACAATGCCATAAAAATCACGTATACTCAAGCATCTGGACACTATATTCGTAACCGGATAAAGAATACGCTTCATGGCAGGAAAAAAAGCAACCAATAAAACAAACGCTGACAAAGCCAGAAATATCCTACGAGATCGTCAAATGGAAGGGCTAAAGACGCCACCGCATTCGCTGGAGGCTGAGCAGTCGATATTGGGTGGTTTGATGCTCGATAACGAACGTTGGGATAACGTATCAGAGCGCGTGGTCGCCAACGATTTCTTCAGCCGTCCGCACCGTTTGATCTTTACCGAGATGCAGCGCCTGCTGGAAATGAGCAGACCAATCGATCTGATCACCCTGTCTGAATCTTTGGAACAGAAGGGTGAGCTAGATTTAGTAGGCGGTTTTGCATACCTGGCTGAGCTGTCGAAAAACACCCCAAGTGCCGCTAACATCAGTGCCTATGCCGATATCGTGCGCGAGCGTGCAGTGGTGCGCGAGATGATCTCGGTAGCAAATGAAATCGCCGATGCCGGCTACGATCCTCAGGGGCGTAGCAGTGAAGATTTGCTCGATCTAGCAGAATCCCGCGTTTTCCAGATTGCCGAAAACCGTGCTAACAAGGATGACGGCCCAAAGGGCATTGACCGCATCCTAGAGGACACCGTCTCACGTATTGAGCAACTGTATCAGCATCCGCACGATGGTGTTACCGGTGTGGATACCGGTTATCAAGATATCAATAAAAAAACCGCCGGTTTGCAGAAATCCGACCTGATTATTGTTGCCGCCCGTCCATCGATGGGAAAAACCACCTTCGCGATGAACCTATGTGAACACGCCGCGATGACGCAGGGAAAACCGGTGCTGATCTTCAGTCTCGAAATGCCCGGCAACCAGATAATGATGCGTATGCTGGCATCGCTGTCGCGCGTGGATCAAACGCGTATCCGTACCGGGCAGCTCAATGATGAAGACTGGGCGCGCATCTCCAGTACCATGGGTCTTCTGCTGGAGAAGCGTAACATGTACATCGATGATTCTTCCGGCCTGACGCCAACCGAAGTGCGCTCCCGCTCGCGGCGCATTTTCCGCGAGCATGACGGGCTTAGCTTAATCATGATCGACTACTTGCAACTGATGCGTGTACCCGCCTTATCCGATAACCGTACGCTGGAGATCGCCGAAATTTCCCGCTCGCTAAAGGCGTTGGCTAAAGAGCTTCAGGTTCCAGTAGTGGCACTGTCGCAGTTGAATCGTGGCTTAGAACAACGTGCCGACAAACGCCCGGTCAACTCTGACCTGCGTGAGTCTGGCTCCATCGAGCAGGATGCCGACCTGATTATGTTCATCTACCGTGATGAGGTTTATCACGACAACAGTGATTTAAAAGGAATTGCCGAAATTATTCTGGGTAAGCAGCGTAACGGTCCGATTGGTACAGTACGGCTGACTTTTAACGGCCAGTGGTCGCGTTTCGATAACTATGCAGGTTCACACTATTATGAGGATGCATAATCAACGAAGGAGATAAAATGAAAGTGGCGACCGCAGTAATCGACCGCAGAGCTCTGCGACATAATCTGCAACAGGTGCGCCGCCAGGCACCGCAAAGCAACCTGATTGCTATTGTGAAAGCAAATGCTTACGGCCACGGCATGTTGGAAACAACACACACTTTGCAAGATGCTGACTGCTTTGGCGTTTCTCGCATCAGCGAAGCTTTGGCTCTGCGCTTCGGTGGTATCGTCAAACCGATCTTACTACTGGAAGGTTTCTTCTCTGCCGAAGATCTGCCGTTGTTGGTGGCAAATAACATCGAAACCGTAGTGCACAGTAGCGAACAGTTGGAGGCATTGGAGCAGACTAAACTGGCGCACCCGTTGCCGGTGTGGATGAAACTGGACACCGGTATGCATCGCCTGGGCGTGCGGCCAGAGCAGGCCGAAGCCTTTTACCAGCGCTTGTGCGCCTGTCACAACGTGGCGCAGCCCGTTAATATAATGAGCCACTTTAGCTGTGCTGATGACCCGGTATCTGATGCAACCCTAAAACAGATTGCCTGCTTTGAGCGGTTTGCCTGTGGTAAACCGGGACAACGTTCGATCGCAGCTTCAAGCGGCACTCTGCTGTGTCCGGACGCACATAACCAGTGGATACGGCCAGGAATTATCCTGTACGGCCTGTTGCCACTTGATAACGCCAACGTTAGCCAGCCCCTGCTACAGCCAGCGATGACACTGAAGTCTAACCTGATCGCCGTGCGCGACCACCTGGCCGGTGAATCTGTCGGTTACGGTGGCACTTGGATCAGCCAGCGTGATACCCGCCTGGGCGTGGTGGCGATAGGCTATGGTGACGGTTATCCACGCAGTGCTCCCACTGGTACGCCGATATGGCTGAACGGGCGCGAAGTGCCGATTGTCGGTCTGGTATCTATGGACATGATCTCGGTTGATCTAGGGCCTGATGCCACCGACAAAGTCGGGGACGAGGCCGTGCTATGGGGCCAAGTACTGCCAGTTGAGCGTATCGCCATCTACACCGGCATCAGTGTCTACGAACTGGTCAGCAAGCTGACTCAACGTGTGGCTATTGAATACATTGGCGACTGACCTACCGCATGTGGGCGTGCCAGCGGCTTTATTAAATAAATCGGATTTGGAATAAAGAGTCCCCTGAATGTGCATCTTTCAGGCAACGCTTACAGTTTCTGGCATACCTGCCAGCGTCAACTTGTTTAATGCACAGATCATGGCCATAGCCTATGCAACTTGCTCATCGTAATCTCGCAGCGACAGGTTGACCACCAAATAGCTGCTGTACTCTATACAACGCTGTTTCGGCTATCAAACGTCGGTGTTAGCCTGTCATACTTTTCCGCCGTGTATTGTCTCCGGTACGCCATCACTTAATTTCGGTCTGCATAGTCTGCCCAAAAATCTATTTCAGCATCAATACGCTGATCATTGACATGCCATATCGGAATAAGGTTGTAGGCGACAACGCAGAGAAGTTTTATGCCTCGTAGTACCAGGCGTGAAGTGCCGTTTCATCCAACCAGAAAGTAAGTAAAACCCGAGTGATAAAGGCGTTGCTGTAAGCCTTACAGTTGGTAATCTTGAACTTTTGCTTGGCCACGCAATGTTGCTATTTTGACAGAAGGAGAGTGATCTGATCCTCGTGCGGGCCAAATGTTCGATTTATTTAACAACGCCTCGTATACTAGATATTAACTTAGTTTTTTGTGTCATAATTATGTGTTGCGTAACAGTTCAACGCTGGTTTTGGCGCTTTTAATCACTAAACTTCTGACAAGAATTGCTGGCAGGTAGGGTGTATCATCAAGACAAAAAGTTTATATAGACAATATCGAAGTTCGTGGTGCTCACATGCATAATCTCAAAAAAATCAACCTTATTATCCCACGTGACAAGCTGATCGTTCGTCACCGATTTATCTGGTTCCGGCAAGTCCTCGCTGGCTTTTGATACGCTGTATGCCGAATGGCAGAGCCGCTACGTTGAGTAGTTTTCCGCCTATGCACGCCAGTTCCTTTCGCTCATGGAAAAACTAGACGTCGACCACATTGAAGGTTTATTACCAGCGATCTCCATTGAGCAGAAATCTACCTAACATAACCCAAGATCCACCGTCAGCACCATTACCGAGCTTCATGACTACTTTCGGCTACTGTTCGCCCGCTTTGGTGAGCTACGCTGCCCGGAACACCATACGCCACTGGCAGCGCAATCCGTCAGCCAAATGGTACGATAACGTACTCAACCAACCGTAAAGCACGCGCCTGATCCTGTTGGCACCGGTGGTGAAAGACCGCAAGGGGGTAAGCACACCAAAACGCTGGAAACCCTAGCCACTCATGGCTATATCCGCGCCCGCATAGATGGCGAGGTGTGCGAACTTTCCGATCCACCCAACGCCAAAGTCATGGGAGGCAACTTACATGAACGGGATCAGGGCACAGTCAGCGATCACCTTGATTAAATCATCCCATTAGACGGTGGGCAAATCAGAGCCGTTCTGGTTATGGCAACAAAGGTGCAATAGCACAATGATATGACTTGGCAACTGTCTCAATGCGCCCAGCATGGCATTGAACTTTACGCCCAAGCCTACCATGTTGAAGTACGGGTAAGTGTTCACCTTGAAGCCAGCACCGCTGAAGATAGCCACATGGTTTCCCCATGTCTGGTCGCTGACCCACACTTGTTAATCAGGGAAATAGCTTTTCAAGGAATCTGCCCCTACCTTCAAAGCACTTGAGCCGTATCGCCAACATTCAGATCGTTGGCGATACGGCTCAAGTGCTCTTGCGCTGCGGCGACCATCTACATCTGCGGAATAATTCCTTGCTCATTGTGATATAGGCCGAGGCTTAAGATCACCGTGTGCACACGGTGATCTTGTTTAAACTTTTTCATTAGCGACAAGATAGGGTCGCTATCATAAGCATTAACATTATGGAACACAGATTATTTTCCTAGATTATTTCGGTTTAAATACAGCGTAACGCCGCAAAATCGCGTTTGATTTTATCTTAATCCGCTCATACGGCAAAGGCGCTTCTCTCAATCTTATTCGGCGCGTGATGAGGTAAGATGGAGACTCATTAGTGGCTGCACTTAGCAAAGCGACCAGCAAAAGTAATGCAGTGATGATTAACGCTGGCACGGGCGTTATTGAATAAATCGAACATTTGTCCGGCACGAGGATCAGATCACTCTCCTTCTGTCAAAACAGCAACATTGCGTGGCTAAGCAAAATTTCAAGATCACCAACTAGAAGGCTTACAACAACGCCTTTATCACTCGTGGTTTACTCACTTTCTGGTTGGATGAAACGGCACTTCACGGCCTGATACTTCGCTCCCTCCAGGTCTTCGTCGACTCCATTTTCAACACTGATGAAAGTGCCGTTGAACTACCCGGACTACACCTGCATCAGTAAGCGGGCGAAGTCCGTCAATGTCCCGTTTAAAACCCAACGCCGGGTGAAATTGCGCACCTCGTTATAAAAGACGGTTACGCAAGTGTTTCATGATGAGTTAAAGCGCAAGAAGATCAGTGCGTTAATACCGCCTAGAAGCGGAGCCCGTTATTGGTCAGCAGAGTATGCAGACCGAAATCAAGCGGCGGCGAAACAGCGCCTTACCGGAGACAATACACGGAGGAAAAGTATGACAGGCTACCACCGACGTTCGATAGACAAAATATCGATGTACAGAGTAAAACAGCTATTTGGTGGTCACCTGTTACTGCGAGATTATGATGAGCAAGTTGCAGATACTATGGCCATGATCTATCTATTAAACAAGATGACGCTGGCAGGTATGCCAGAAACTGTAAGCGTTGCCTGAAAGATGCATATTCAGGGGACTTTTTATTCCAAACCTAATTTATTCAACAAATCCGCTGTATGTATCCAAAGTGGCTGGAACAATGTAGGCTATGTTAGCATAGCCTCTAAATCCTGCCGGTTCAACAACGCTGATTTTCTGTGTTAAACTGGCCGTGTTTCCCTGCCTGTTTTGGTTGAGGTACTTTTCTGAATACGTCGGCACAGCTTTCATTGCCACTTTATCTCCCCGATGATGAGACTTTCGACAGTTTTTATCCGGGAGAGAACCCATCCCTGCTTGCCGCTATCCGATCAGCCTTGTGCCAAGAGCATGGCAGCTATATCTATTTTTGGTCACGTAAGGGTGGGGGGCGCAGCCATCTGTTGCATGCAGCCTGCGCCGAACTTTCACAGCACGGTGAAGCAGTGGGTTACGTGCCAATAGATAAGCGCACCTATTTTATGCCTGAAGTATTGGACGGCATGGAACAGTTGGCGTTGGTATGCATCGATAATATCGAGCGTATCGCTGGCGATGAAACGTGGGAAATGGCGATTTTTAACCTCTATAACCGCATTCTGGAAACCGGCCACACGCGGCTGTTTATTACCGGCGATCGGCCACCGCGTCAGTTAAATATATACCTACCGGATCTAGCTTCGCGCCTAGACTGGGGGCAGATTTATAAGTTGCAGCCGTTATCGGATGAAGAAAAGCTGCTAGCCTTACAGTTGCGTAGCAAACTGCGCGGCTTCGAGCTGCCAGAAGACGTGGGCCGTTTTCTGCTAAAGCGGCTGGATCGCGAGATGCGCACGTTATTCATGACCCTGAATCAGCTCGATCATGCCTCAATCACCGCCCAGCGCAAGCTGACTATCCCGTTTGTCAAAGAAACCCTAGGGCTATAGCAGCAGCGTAAGGCATGGATCAATTGTTTGGCGTTCAGCTCTGGGTTTTTTCGGTGTAGAACAGATGCTCATCATAGGCATGCGCTTAGCGCGCAAAGTGCTATTGATGCGGCCCGTTGCTTGCACGAAATGCCCATCCAGGTGACATGGGGTAAGCGAAGTAGTCCAGATCAGGGGTATTATCATAATCGCAGGTAATCAGAACTGCTGAAATTACAAAATCTCCATCACCTGCTCCGTTGATTGGCCAAAGCATGCCTTGCCACCTGCGACTACGATATGGAGTTAGATGAGCTTTGGGTGTTCCGTCATCGCAGTGAGCAACTGCTATTCGCTAAAGCTGGCGTCTGCAAGCTTTAATTCCTGGTATAAATCTTCTTTTTTGCGCATCAGATCTCGGGCGGAGAGGAAGTCCAGTGCTTTTAGCAAATTGTGCAATGCATCACCAGATGGCGGCGTTTCCAGGTACAGTACCACGTTGGTATCAACGCCAAGCTTCTTCAGCAGCGCCAAGCATTCGAGGTTCTCAGAACAGTGTGGGTTATGATAAATAGTCACGTGCTTCACGTGCATCATATAGCCTGATCTAGGCTTGCCGGTCAGCGCCAGGCTCTCGGCGCGAGCCGCCAATTCTTCATCGCGCAGCCCTTGGTTGGCGCTGGCCTGCGCCAGTAGGTTCACAGCCATTCGGATCGTTAGGATGATCAAAGGTGTGTAACAGTTAAGCATTTTCGACGCCATGGCGTGTTGGTTGCCTGCAACATAAGCGGTGACCAGGTTAAGTTGCAGCAGAACATCATTGCTTTGCACGGTGTTGGCATCTTCCAGACGGGCAATCGCTTGACCTGATGATCGATATAGATATCGGTCATCAGGTCAAGTAACCAGAGGTTTTTCAGGTTTTGCGCCAAGATTGGCTGGAGAATATGGCGTGCTTCATCGTACTTTTTCGCTTCATATAACATGATGGCATGGCCGTATTTGGCAGCAAATAGCTCGCCCACGTTGCCTTGGCTGTAGGTGTTAAGTTGTTCATCGGTTAATGCCCCTTCAGTACTGTACATGCCAAGCTAATGCACCTTAGCGATCAGGTAGTCCTGTGCGGATCGAAACCAGCGCGTTGCAACACCTGAATGCCAATGCGGGCGGCTTCTTGTTAATTTGATTAGGTAAAGCTTATCCAGCCTTACTGGGTACCGACCAGGGTGCTACTAAGTGCCGCTATCCCCATGGTGGGGATGACTATCGAGCTGAACGCGCCGACCCAATTCAACGGAGCCTGCCGTGCCGCTGCTCTTCTTCCATCTCGCGCGCCAAATGACGTTGGGTAATTTGTGAAATTATGTGTGCTAGCACCGAAGCCAGTTGGCTTTCGTTATCACTGACGCTGAATAACGCGGAGTGTAGCTCGACGTTGACGCCAAAGAAGGAGAAGGCATTGATCTTGTCATTGCGTACCAGATAAAAATGGAAGGTCATGCGTTCCAAATAGGCGCTAGCTACGAGACGATTATCTATTTGGTTGCTAGTATTGCGTTAGCAGCGGATCATAGATTAAAGGCGCGCGGGCGCACATAGAAGTCGCCTATCGCCCGCTCTTGACCGATGCTCAGCATACCGCTAGGGTAGATGCCTATGTCAGGTATCTGATTATGGCTCTTAGCCAGTGGAGGGGTAGAAAACGTAGCGAGCTACAGTACTGCTATCGCTGTTTTGGTCAACTGCATGGACATAGACAGGTACTTACGTTAAATAAATATTTATTTTTTAGTAGGTCAGTATCTGACAAACGTTATTCTTCAGATGCCACACCCATCAGTACAATTCGCGTAAAAGTGTGTTAGAACGCAGCGAACTGCCGCGCTTAGTGCGTATCACTGTTGTTGCAGGTAACTCAGCATTATATAGTGATTATTGGTGGTCTTGAAATTATTAAATACTTTCTCAACTTTGCCTGTTTCGTTGATCAAGAAGCTGGTACGGTGAATACCATCGTAGGTTTTACCCATAAAGTTTTACCCCACACGCAAAAATGTTGCGCTACCTAATGATCTTTATCAATGTTGCGCTACCTGATGATCTTCATCAGACAGTAGCGTGAAGTTGAGTAACTCTTCTTCAGTAAAACGTGACAACTTTTCTGGTTTGTCGGTGCTGATACCTAGCACCTTAACACCTGCTTTTTTCAACTCGTCCATGTTATCTCGCAGCCCGCAGGCTTGCACGGTGCAGACTGGCGTCATCGCCTTGGGGTAAAATAAATTAGTACACGTTGTCCTTGGTAATCGGACAAATTAATTTTGTCACCGTCTTGGTCATGCAAACTAAATTTTGGCGCTATATCGTTAATTTTTAATGGGTTAATGTTAGTACTCCATCTTTACTTATCGTGCTGTCGTTAGTTTATAACGCTAATATTGCCTTGTGCGCTTAATTCTGTATATATACTCTCACAGGATTGCTCAATTCTTAACTCAATGGATTTATCAAGGTAAACATAAAAACCGCCGGCTAAGTGCAGAGAAGACAGTTGTTTACTTGCTTTTGGATAGGCAGAAAAAGTACCATGAATAACTTATTTGTGGAAAGGATGGTCAATGTTTACGGGAAGTATTGTTGCTCTGGTTACGCCAATGGACAATAAAGGTACTGTTGATCGCGCGAGCCTAAAAAAACTGATTGATTATCATGTAGCCAGTGGAACTGCGGCTATTGTTTCCGTTGGGACTACTGGTGAGTCCGCAACACTTGACCACGACGAGCATATTGACGTGGTATTGCAGACGCTGGAACTGGCTGATGGCCGCATTCCAGTGATCGCCGGTACTGGTGCTAACGCCACTGCTGAAGCCATTTCGCTTACCCACGGCCTTGCCGATACGGGCGTAGTTGGGTGCCTGACGGTGACGCCATACTATAATAAGCCGACTCAGGAAGGACTGTACCAGCACTTCAAGACGATTGCCGAAAGCACTGCGCTGCCGCAGATTCTGTATAATGTACCCTCGCGCACCGGCTGCGATCTGCTGCCCCCGACCATCGCGCGGCTGGCAAAACTCAACAATATTGTTGCTGTTAAAGAGGCGACAGGAAACTTAAGCCGCGTCAGCCAGATCCAACAGCAGGTTGATGATGAAGATTTCATCCTGCTGAGTGGCGACGACGCCAGTAGCCTGGATTTCATGAAATTGGGTGGCAAAGGGATTATTTCTGTTACGGCCAACGTAGCCGCGTGTGAAATGGCACAGCTTTGTGCGTTGGCGGCACAAGGCAACTTTGTAAAAGCACACCGCTTGCATCAACATTTGATGCCGCTGCATAAGGATTTATTTGTAGAAGCAAACCCGATTCCAGTAAAGTGGGCCTGTAAGGCGCTGGGATTATTGTCAACCGATACGCTGCGTCTGCCGATGACGCCATTGAGTGACGCTGCCCGTCCGGTAGTGAAACTCGCGCTGAAAAGCGCCGGTTTGCTGTAACTCTAAAGGAAATTTAATGGCTTATTTGCTGCAAAAATCGACGGTAGAAAAAGTAGTTGGCCTCTCGCTGTGTATGATGCTGGTGGGCTGTAGCAGCGATCAGCGCTACAAACGCCAAGTGAGTGGCGATGAGGCGTATCTTGACGCCGTACCGCTCAAAGCGCTGAATGCGCCGACTGGAATGATCCTGCCGGCGCAAAGCGGCAACTATGAGGTGCCATCTATCACGTTGAAAGGCAGTGTTGGCAAGCAGCTAGATATTCGTCCACCGGTGCAGCCTCTGGCACTACTGAGCGGTTCACACGTACAATACAACGGTGATAGCTGCACGCTGCTGCTTGGAAACAGCCCGCAGAACCAACACCTGTTATGGTCGCGCTTAGTCAGCATGTTGCAAGCAAAAAAGATCACTATCGCCTTACGCCAGGACGCCTATCACAACTTGACCACTGACTGGGTGAAGTGGAACCGCTTGGATGAAGACAGTCAGTACCAAGGCCGCTACCAGATCTGCTTGCAGCAACAGGGTTACCAGCAGGCGCTGGTGGTGAAAAGCTTCGGCTTACAGCAGCAAGGTAAAACCGCTCCGGTGAGCGATCTGTCTGCAATCCAACGCTACAATGGTGTGATGATGAACACCATCATCGAAGCGTTGGATAAGCAGGATAACTTGGCGAGCAGGCAGTCGGCGATCCGTTTCGGCGAGCTTGACGTGCAGAGCAGTGCTGATGACACCGCTCTGCCAATGTTAGTGGTGCGCGGCCCTTACACTGTGGTTTGGGATCGCCTGCCGTCAGCGCTGGAGAAACTGGGAATGAAAGTGGGTGACCGAAACCGCCCGCAGGGCAGCGTAGCCATCATCTACAAAACGTTGAGCCGAATCGATTGGGATGCCTTGGGTGTCAAGGAGCCTAAACTGGCCAAAGGGAATTATAAACTGCAAGTCGGCCACCTAAACAACTGCACTAGCCTGCAATTTATCGATGCCAAGGGCAGGCCATTGACCCAGTCGCAAAACGACGGATTGGTAGCAGCATTCCAGTCTGCATTCAGTCATACCAGCAGTAAATAAACCCAAAGGAGCCGAGGCTACTTTGGGTTTGACTGGCACGGTAACGTTTTCGTGGCAGGTTTGGCACAATAGCCCAGTGTCATGCTAAAGAATTCTTTCGGTCAATTTTCTACCCGTGCATTTCTGGCCTCCGCCTTAAAGATGACGGGGCAACATCATTGGAGTACGTGAGATGCAAAAGCTAGCTGAGCTGTATCGTGGAAAGGCAAAAACCGTTTATACCACGGAAAATCCCGATCTGCTGGTGTTGGAGTTTCGCAACGATACGTCAGTACTGGATGGTCAGCGCATTAAACAGTTCTCTCGCAAAGGCATAGTAAATAACAAGTTCAACCATTTTATTATGAACAAATTGCAAGAAGCTGGCATCCCTACCCAAATGGAGCGCCTGCTCTCCAACAATGAAGTGTTGGTGAAGAAGCTGGAGATGGTGCCTGTCGAATGCGTGATCCGCAACCGTGCTGCCGGTTCACTGGTAAAGCGTCTTGGCATCGAAGAAGGCCAGGTATTGATTCCGCTGCTGTTTGACCTTTTTCTGAAAAATGACGCTATGCATGATCCTATGATCAACGAATCGTACTGTGAGACCTTTGGCTGGGTAAGCAAAGAGCATCTAGCACGCATGCGGGAACTGAGCTACCAAGCCAATGATGTGCTGAGCAAGCTGTTCGACGATGCAGGCCTGATCCTGGTTGACTTTAAGCTGGAGTTTGGTCTGTTTAATGGCGAGTTGGTACTGGGGGATGAGTTCTCGCCAGATGGTTGCCGCCTATGGGACAAAACTACCTTCGATAGGATGGACAAAGACCGTTTCCGTCATGGTTTAGGCGGCCTGATCGAAGCTTACGAAGAAGTGGCTCGGCGCATCGGCGTGAAGCTGGGCTAAGCGTCTGCCTGAGCTTCGCGCGATCGGCCTGGATCGCCCGAACATTAAGATTTCCTGTCGGTATCCTTGGATACCAAGAAGCTACACAGCATTTGTGGCAGTGTTCACCATACTCACGTATTCTATGTACGTGCCAGTTGTTACACGCTGCCTATGTTACAACAATGAATGCCTACTAAGATAGGCTCTAAGGGGGCCTAATAATAGGATAATCATGTACTTGCGCCCATTGCTGGATTCATTCTCCACACTGCTAGAAAAATTCTACATTTACATTACCGCTGACTCTTTATAAGAGTAATCACTCAGTGAGTTTCCTACCATTATAAAAAACCTAATCTGGAGTTGAATTATGCGTTGGCAAGGGAGTCGAGAAAGTGATAATGCTAAGGGTCGTCGCGGGCAGTCTTCAGATCTTGGCGTGGGAGGGGTTTCCGGGTACCGTTAGGTGGTAAGAACGGTATTGAAATCTGGTGGTAGTATGTTAGTAGCTAGTTACTACTGCATCGACCTGTGGCCGCTCCTCAACGGCGGAGGTGGGGTTACGTACAGCTCACAGCAAAGCGACAATATCAGCCCGAAAGACAATGAACTAGCGAAATTTACCTCGGTAGTTCCGGCATCGACCGAAGATAACTGGAATGAGTTGCTCCAACGCATGGGCAAAACTTATCAGCAACCCAAGCTGATTGATATATCGTGGCGTCACGCGCACCTGTTTTGGTACTGGCCAGGCAGCGATGGGGCCATTCTATTATTCTCCAGCAGACAATACGGTGTATATTGACCTGTCGTTCTATCAAGATATGAAAACCACACTTGGCAAGGGAGGTGATTTTGCTCAGGCTTACGTTGTGGCGTATGAAGTCGGCCATCATGTGCAAAACTTGCTGTGTATTTAATCTATGGTACGCCAGATGCATCAGAGTGCCAGCCAAGTAGAAGCTAACCGCTTGTAGGTGAATATGGAGCTACAAGCGGACTGTTTCGCTAGCGTGTGGTGCAAAATTCGTCGAGAAACAGCAGATGCTAGAAGCCGGAGATTTATAGGCGTCGCTGAACGCCGAACAGGCTCGGTGATAACCGATTGCAGCAGCAGAGCTAAGGAGGGTAGAGCTAGACTGCTTTACTCATGGTACCTTAACAGCAACGTTATTTTTGTTTGAAACAGGGCTTTGATAGCAGTGATTCCAAAACCTGCAACACATTTGCCTCCCATTAAAACAACCTATGCCGCAACCTAAAGCTGGCAAACTTTCAGTTTGGACTCTAATGTTACAAGCAATGCAACAGCGTATGCAGCAACAGGGCATTAGGCGTCTGCTGGTAATCAGCGGTGAATCTGAATGGTGCCGTCAGCAGGCGCAATGGCTGGCTGCTACGCTACCGGGCGACTGGCCGTGGATCGGCTCACGCCCGCTACCAGGTTTGTCGACATTGGCGAGCGGTGCGGTGCGTAAGTTGTTAGGGCAGGAGCGGCTGCATGCGGTATTTGACGCCACGCAGGCGCTGGATGTTGAGGCGCTCGCGGTGTTGTCAGGCGTATTGCGTGCTGGCAGTTGGCTGCTGCTGTTAACTCCGCCGTGGCGGCAGTGGCACCGACTGAAGGATGACGACAGCCTGCGCTGGAGTAATGGTTCACAGCCGATCACAACCCCGCATTTTATCCATCATCTGCAACGTCAACTGTCCGCTGACGACGAGGTAACGCTGTGGCAGCAGGGTGAGACTTTGGTACTGGCACCGCTAGCTGAACGTGCTAGCTGGCAGCAACCTGATGGTCGCCCTTCCACGGAACAGCAGGAGCTGTTGAGGCAGTTGCTGAAGGCTACATCCGGCATCTGGGTGCTTACTGCTGCGCGTGGTCGCGGCAAATCAACGTTAGCGGGTATGCTGGTGGCGAATTCACCGCTGAGTTGCTGGATTACCGGGCCGAGCCGGGCAGCTACCGAGGTTGTGGGCGAATGGTCGCAAGGCCGTGCGCAGTTCTGGGCGCCAGATGTACTGCTGGCGCACTGCCGTAGGCAGGACGTCAGTAAAGTGGGTTGGTTGTTGGTGGATGAGGCGGCCGCTATTCCTGGCCCGCTGTTACAACAATTGGTCAGTTATTTTGCTCGAGTGCTATTGACCACCACGGTGCAGGGGTATGAAGGCAGCGGGCGCGGCTTTTTGCTCAAGTTTTGCGCCGAGTTGCCAGCGTATCGCCCTCTTAGCCTGCAACAACCGATGCGCTGGACGCAGGACGATACGCTGGAACGGGTGATAAATAAAGCGCTGTTGTTCAACGAACTGCCAGAATGGCAGGCGGCTAAGCAGGAGATCAGCGTCAGCCAGGTTAAACAGCAGGAGCTGTGTGCAGATCCTCAGCGGCTACGGTGTTTTTATTCCTTATTGAGTAGTGCGCATTACCGTACTTCGCCGTTGGATTTACGTCGGCTGATGGATGCACCCGGCATGCATTTTACTTTGGCACAGATGGCGCAGGAGGTGGTCGGTGCGCTATGGCTTGTGGATGAAGGCAGCCTTAACGCCGAATTAGCACATGGTGTCTGGGCTGGGCGGCGGCGACCGCGTGGCAATTTGGTGGCACAGTCTTTGGCTGCGCACGGCGGTCAATGGTGGGCACCGATGTTGCATTCACGGCGCATTACGCGCATTGCCGTACTGCCCGCACTGCGGCGGCAGGGTATCGCCCGCCGCTTGATAGCACAACAGCATCAACAGGTGCAGGGACTGGATTTTCTCTCAGTAAGCTTCGGTTATACCGAGCCACTGTGGCGCTTCTGGGAGTCATGTGGCTTTGAGTTGGTTCGCATTGGCAGCAAGTTGGAGAGCCGAAGCGGATGCTATACCGCCATGGCCATCCTGCCGTTGAGCAAACAGGGGGAGGCACTGCGGCAGGCGGCGCATCAGCGCTTAGAGCGCGATTGGCAGTGGTTGCAGCAGCGCATCAATGTGCAATTGATGCTCCCCTTTGATGGCGACGACCCACAATTAGCGCAGGAGGATTGGCGCGAGTTGGCTGGTTTCTCCTTTGCCCATCGGCAGCTGGAGGCAAGCCTGGGAGCCCTACAGCGACTGCTACGTATCAGTCGCCTGCCACTACTGGCGTTGCGCCTGCATTTACAACGGCAGCAAACGCCAGCGCAGTGCATCATACAGTTGGGTCTCAGTAGTGAGAAAGCCCTGCTGCGTCACTGGCGGCATGAGGCGGCGGAAGCATTGACGCAGCTTGATGCTCAACATTGTTACCAGTGGCGCACTTGGACCGTCCGTTTTTGTTGATTTAGCATATATAGACAGGGGGCTAGAATTCGGCGCTTTAATATTATTTCTTTTTCGGCCAGTCGTCTTCGTCGTCCCCTTAAGAGTTGTTATCGCAGCGCGTCGGCAGTTCTGGCTTGTCGGTCAGATAGCTTTTGAGGTTCACGCACCGCAGATCTTTGACGACGCTGACGATTATCCACATCGGGATTCAGTAGCATAATCCACCAGCGATTTGCTAATCATTGCATATTCAGTCTTTTTCTTCACATCGTATAAAACGCGAAAATATTGATGGCAAATGGCGTTCAAGCCATTAGGCGCCGACCACTTTTTAGTTCTGCAAAGCCAGCAGCAGCCGCATTCCGCCATATGTTCCGTCAGCCATTAATTAAGCGGGTAGAAGTCACCCCCTAGCTCATATTACCAGGGTTTCAGTTGCAGCTTTTGAACTTCTAGTAGCAGTAACGGCTCATACACGTCCAGATCACAGCCCTAGTGATGGTCGGCTTGCACCTGGCAATGCCAACCAGCGTCGGATGGTTTCACAGCGCTCGGCAGTAGACAGCAGTGTGACGTCAATCGGTTGGCCGCCCCTATCAAATACTGGGTGCTCGCCACATAATTTTCCATTCCAGCTTGCCAATTGCCGCGGGAAATTACGGAACGTGCTGGCTGGTTGCAGATTTAATCCCTCCACCTGTGCTGCGCAGCCTGCTGCATGGCTAGGAATGCGACCACCGCAGCAGGCTATAAGACGGTGGTTGACACTGAGTAATGCCAAGTGTTAGGTAGAGCGCCCGGTAAGCATTTCTTTGGTCATCATGTTACTAGTTGCTCCATGATGCGTTGGTACATACGGCTCAGCAGTTGCAGATCGGCGGCATTCACGCACTCGTTAACCTTGTGGATGGTGGCATTGACCGGCCCCAGCTCTACCACCTGCGCCCCCATTTGAGCGATAAAGCGGCCATCAGAGGTACCGCCTGTGGTTAGCAACTGTGGTGTTAATTCAGAATAGTGCTCAACTGCATTGACCACGGCGTCCACCAGTGCACCACGTGGAGTAAGGAATGGTTTCCCGGACAGATGCCATTCGATGCTGTAGTTCAGTTGGTGGCGATCAAGCAACGCGTTGCAGCGTTGCTTGATCATCGCATCGGTCATCTCAGGGCTGAAGCGGAAGTTAAATTGCACCCACAGCTCACCAGGGAGCACATTATTGCTGCCGGTGCCAGCCCTAATATTGGCGATCTGCATGCTAGTCGGCGGGAAGAATTCGTTGCCCTGATCCCATTCGATCGCTACTAATTCATTCAGTGCTGGTATGGCGCCGTGTACTGGGTTATCTGCCAAATGCGGATAGGCAATGTGACCCTGAACACCGTGAATACGCAGGTTGGCAGTGATCGAACCACGGCGACCGTTTTTTACCACATCGCCGACGCGGTCAGTGCTGGAAGGTTCGCCGACCAAGCAATAATCCAGTTGCTCGTTGCGTGCCATTAGTACCTCCACCACTTTGGCCGTGCCGTGGACGGCGCTGGCTTCTTCGTCGGAAGTGATCAGAAACGCCAGCCGACCTTGATGAGTGGCGTTGGCAGCAACAAAGCGCTCTGCCGCTACCACCATCGCCGCTAATGATCCTTTCATATCAGCAGCGCCACGGCCATATAGCATGCTATCGTGGATGGTTGGTTCAAACGGCGGGTTGTGCCAGCATTTCTCGTCGCCTACCGGCACCACATCGGTGTGGCCAGCAAATGCTAGCGTTTGGCCTTCACCGCGCCAGGCCCAGAAGTTCTGAGTATCGTCGAAATCCAGCTTTTCGATAGTAAAGCCGATCGCCTTCAGGCGCGCAATCAGCAATTGCTGGCAGCCTTCATCATGTGGGCTGAGGGAAGGGCGTTTGATCAATTGTTGAGCCAGTTCGATAACTTGGCAAATCATGTGGTGACCTCGGAGATAAATTGCTGATGGCTGTTGTGGCTGAAACCGATCATGTTGTACCCCTGGCCGTCATCCAGCAGCAGCTGTTTGATGATCGCCGGTTGCGCCAGCATCACCGCGATGGAGGCATCGGCATTATTACAGATGTTACGCTGCGTTTTATCCAGCTTGCGTCAGGTGGTACCGCGAGTATTAAGCAGTAGATGCGCAACCTAACCACTCGACAAAATCGCGTAACTGCTGTTTCTACAGCCCGCGGCAGGCTATTTAGGGCTACCGATTTGGATGCCGCTGGAGCGCAGGGTGTCGATAAAGTCGCGCATGTTGAGGCGCTCGCGGATAGTATCTGGCGTGTAGCGTTCGCCACGCGGGTTCAACACAAATGTGCCTTTTTTTTATCACCTGTGCCGCCAACAGGATGTCAGCGGTGATCACCAGATCGCCTTTCTAACAGCGGTGTACGATCTCTTTATCCGCTACGTCAAAAACCGCCGCTACTTGCAGGGTGCAAATAAATTTCGACGGTGGTGTCTACAATGGCTGGTTGGCCACCAGCATTATCGGCATGGCAGTGCGATCGGCTGCGCGGGAAAGTACATCCTTGATCACCTTCTGGCAGCCGTCCGCATTGACCCACATCTGCATCATTCAGGCTCCATTGTCCAGTTTCGCACCGGCAGGAAATCGCGGTACAGCGCCGCTTCATGACTATCGTCTGGCTGTTGGTAGTGGTATTCCCAGCGTACCAGCGGCGGCATCGACATCAAAATCGACTCGGTACGGCCGCCGGTTTGTAACCCGAATAGTGTGCCGCGATCCCACACCAAGTTGAACTCAACATAGCGACTACGGCGATAAAGTTGGAATTGGCGTTCACGCTCACCCCAGCCCAGCGTTTTGCGTTTTGCGACGATTGGCAGATAGGCGTCAAGGAAGCCTTCACCTACCGCGCGGGTAAAGGCAAAGCAGTAGTTAAAGTCTGGCGTATTCAGGTCATCATAGAACAGGCCGCCGATGCCACGTGCTTCGTTACGGTGCTTGATAAAAAAGTAATCATCACACCATTTCTTGTATTTGGCATAGACTTCATTGCCGAAAGGGGCACACAGCCGCTGGGCGGTATGGTGCCAGTGTACTGCATCCTCTTTAAATCCGTAGAATGGTGTCAAGTCAAAGCCACCACCGAACCACCACACCGCATCTTCACCAGGTTTTTCGGCGATAAAGAAACGCACGTTAGCGTGGCTGGTAGGAATGTAAGGGCTGAGGGGATGAACTACCAACGATACGCCCAGTGCTTGGAAGCTACGCCCGGTCAGTTCAGGGCGGTGCGCGGTAGAGGATGCGGGCAGCGTGGCACCGGATACGTGGGAAAAGTTTACCCCTGCTTTTTCGAATACCGTGCCGTTAGCCAGTACGCGGCTACGGCCGCCGCCGCCTTCTTCATGCTTCCATTGTACTTCGGTGAAAACGGTGTCGCCGTCGGCTTGGGATAGTTGCGTGCAGATGCTATCCTGCAATGCCAGCAGGAAGGATTTTACTTCAGCGAGGGCGAGTATACTCATCTGGGATTATTCATAGCGCTTAACTAAACAAGGTATAGAGTATACCCCTAGAACATTTCACATTAGACTATTTTATTTACCATTTGGCCCTGAGCATGGCTCACCTTCCTCACGTACTCCGTGTACGCTGCGGTGATTGTGTGCTGTCCCTGTGGTGCAAACGGGCTGCTATAATACACGTCGACTGGGAAAGGTTCTTATTCGCCGCTGGTGGCAGCACCCCTTGTGCTGGAGTAATGATTGAAGCGCTTTAGGACAGCCAAATAGCGGGGTAAATTGCAGTTTGGTATTGCGTATGCCAATAATCCCACGATGATTATATCAACACCTTAATTTAACAGCGACCAACATCGATAAAAATTCGCATATTTCAACAAGACGATTTTAAGAGGTCACTGCCCTGTAGTGAGCGGTGTGATCTGCTGCAGCCATGGAACGATCCGGAGATAGATTTTGAGCATAAACTGAATAATGATGCTGATC
Organism: Serratia symbiotica; assembly: GCA_011754105.1. Classification (GTDB taxonomy): domain Bacteria; phylum Pseudomonadota; class Gammaproteobacteria; order Enterobacterales; family Enterobacteriaceae; genus Serratia; species Serratia symbiotica_E. The sequence continues at coordinate 168,513 of JAAKDF010000001.1, read as the reverse complement.
TATTCTTGGTGGCGGAAGTGGGCGGATAGGTGGTGTGTTCAGTGATCGGGGGTACCATGGCTCACTATGGTTCGCCCTATTATCTCGTGGTACATCCTGATTAACGTGGGCATGGTATTGCCAACGCATTGATTATACTTCTGGAAAAGAAGCTGATCACCCGTGGTTGCTAAAATATCCAACTAATGGTAAGTGAAGACAATAACAGCATGGTCGATATGTACGATAATCTCGGTAAGGCAGGGCGCTCATCATAACTTATGCCATTGATGTTAAATAGTAATGGAATAAATATTTGCCCACTATTGTTAGTGGTTGCCGCTACTACTCATTGCCTGTTAGGACCTATTAAATTTTTTTAGCTTAGCCTATTGTGCCGCTCAAAGGGTTCGGCAGCAACTACCGCCTACGCGGCGGTATGGCGATCCGCAATGGCCAGGTCGTTGCCTATTATCAGGAGCTATCTAGCGATACGGTGAAGCTGGTGATTATTGGTCAACCCAAGGGCCGGGTGCAGGAGATGGAGATCATAGATCAAAATGTGGTGACCTTATGGGGTTACCAAGCTTGGCACGCCGTTTAGCAATATGTACAGCAAGGCGTTCGGTGCCTATAAACTTGCTACCGACGAAGACGCTGGAAAGGTGACTTGTATAGCGGAGCAAAGCAAGCATGTCACCTATATTTTCAGCGGCAAATTGGCCAGTTAGCAGGATATTATCCCGCCGGACGACACGCAGAAAAACTAGGCGATCAGCAAGATTATCTAGCATGCTAACCCACAGTTATGAATAAAATCTTGCTAAACTCCTTAGCCAGAAGGAACCATATAATAATAGGTATAACACCGCCTACAAAAAACCGGCTTTATCAATGCTAAGCGTTGATGGCAGGTCATCGCTTACTACCCTAGTTTTATGGAGGGGATGGCTTTACAGCCATCCCCTCCATAAAAAGTGATAAATTTAACCCTAGAAAACCTGCTTCTCGCCTGAATTATAGCATTTTATGATTGAAAATCACTAAACGGTATATAAAAGCGTTACTACTCTGCAGTGAGTTATAAATACACTGACTCTATTAAGATGAAAGCCGGATAAATTGACTCAGCGAGCTAAGGTACATAATGAAACAAACTGCGGTAAAAATATCGTGCTGAAAGGATGGCTGGCTGCCGCGCTGTTAGCCTGCGGTGCTGCGTCGTCAGCGGAATTGCTGAACAGCTCTTATGACATTTTCCATGAGTTGTTTACCGTGCTGAATAACAGCTTTAAAAAACAATGGAACCAGCAGCATCCGCATGACAAACTGACCATTAAGCAGTCTCATGCTGGTTCCTCCAAGCAGGCGCTGGCGATCCTGCAAGGATTACGCGCAGACGTGGTGACCTATAATAAGGTAACCGATGTGCGGATCTTACATGATCCGTAGTCAACTAATCCCAACTGGTTGGCAGTCCCGCTTACCCAACAACAGTTCGCCATTTTATTCAACCATGGCGTTCTTGGTGCCCAAGGGGAACCCGAAAGACATCTACACCTGGCACGATCTGGTGCGTGACGATGTGAATCTGATGTTCCCAAATCCAAAAACTTTCGGTAATGGCCGTTACACCTATCTGGCCGCTTGGAGTGCTGCCAGCCAGAATGATGGTAACGATCAAGCCGAGAACCGTGCCTTTATGACTCGTCTGCTCAAAAATCTGGTGGAGTTAGACAATAGAAGCAAGTGATCACTCGCTTCTATTATAGGGTCTATTACCCAATAGCGATGGCAGCGGTGGTGAAGGGGAAGTTCCCTGATACACGGCTATTTCGGGTGTAAGATTAATTTGGTGGCTTGTCCTCAAGGAATTAAAACCCATTTTTCCACCGGCGGCTATCTGGATCAGCTATTAGCGGCAGGATATAAGTAAATTTTGTCTTGGTACGGGAAGCGGGTTATGCCTGGATTTCGTCTTGGCCTCGGAGGGAGCCTATTTTACACCTGCCTGATCCTGTTGCTTCCGCTTAGCGCGCTGGTGATGCAGTTGGCGCAGATAAACCTAGCGTAGTATTGGGCGGTAATTTCCAATCCTCAGGTGGGTGGGCAGCGTATCAGCTGACACTGCTAGCGGCGGGTGTTGCCAGCCTGTTCAACACGCTGTTCGGCATGGTGATTGTCTGGATATTTACTCGCTATTGCTTTCCTGGCCGTTCACTACTAGATGGTTTGATCGATCTGCCGTTTGTGTTACCAACGGCAGTGGCCGGTTTGACGCTGGCTGGGCTATTCTCCACCTCCGGCTGGTATAGTCAATGGCTGGCGTATTTTTATATCAAAGTCAGCTTTACCTAGTTGGGTATTTTGGCAGTGTCTCTGTTATTGCTGTATAGCATTAACGTTTTGCAAAGCCGTTTTGGTCAACGCATCGGTGAAACTACTGGTGGCTGATATTTCCGCTTTGAACGCTGTCGACCGTCCTAGTATTAACTGGGCCAAATGGTCGCTGATCGCCATAGGTATGCTGTTCTCAGTGTTACTGCTGGTTGTGCCCATAGTATCTATTTTTGCCGAGTCTTTCTCCAAGGGTATCGGTGTAATATGGAGCAACATGATCGATCCAGACATGTTGCTCACCATTTGGCTCACGGTAGTGATCGCGTTGTCCACTGTGCCGTGCAACCTGATTTTTGGCACACTGCTGGCGTGGTTGGTGACACGTTTTACATTTCCAGGACGCCAGTTATTACTGACCCTGATCGATATCCCGTTAGCCGTATCACCAGTGGTGGCTGAGCTGATTTACCTGCTGTTTTACGTCAGCCAACAGCCTGCTAGGCAGTTGGCTGAATACGTATAGCATCCAGATTATCTTCTCTTGGACGGGCATGATGTTGGTGACTTTTTTCGTCACCTGCCAATTTGTGGTACGCGAACTGGTGCCGGTGATGTTCAGCCAGGATAGCCAGGAAGAAGAGGCCGCGATAATGCTGGATGCATCTGGATGGCAGATGTTCTGGCGCGTCACGCTGCCTAATATTCGCTAGTCGATGCTATATTGTGTGGTGCTGACCAATGCACACGCCATCGGTGAGTTTGGTGCAGTCTTGGTGGTATCAGTTTTAATTCGTGGTTAAACCTATAGCTTGCCACTACAGGTTTAACTGCTGCAACAGGATTATAACGCCGTGTGCTCTTATACTGCTGCCGCGTTGCTGACCTTGATGGCGATAGTGACCCTGTTTTTAAAAAAAGCGCTTTGCAAATGGCGTTTGGAACGTCAGAACGCATGGTTCGAATGGGAGGCGAATCATGCGCATTGAGATTAACAGCATTAATAAATCCTTTGCCTGTACCAAGGTATTGAATGATATCTCGCTCGATATTCTTTCCGGAGAGATGGTAGCGTTGATAGGGACATCGGGTTCCGGTAAAACCACGTTGCTGCGCATTATTGCCGGGCTGGAAAGCCAAAGTAGCGGTAAGTTGGGCTTCCACGGTACCGATGTGAGCTATATGCATGCGCGTGATCGCCGCGTGGTTTTTGTATTCCAGCATTACGCCTTGTTCCACCATATGACGGTGTTCGATAACATCGCCTTTGGTTTCAGTGTGTTGCCACGTCGTAAACGCCAGAAGGTAATCCTGGGGTTGCCTTTTTACTGTTCATAAAGCCCTTGGTATTGGCTAATGCCATGATTAGCTTTAAATCATGCTCATTTGTAGACGCTGTAATGACGTTACCTGTATCGGCGGCGCATGTATAACAGAAAAATTCGATCGTTCAGATCGATTACTTGAATTTATCTAGTGTGCAGCGTAACTGTCGCCGGTGACAGCCGAAATTATTTTACCGCATCAGAAGAATGATTACTTATCACCATCACGGGCAACTGCGTGCGAGCAAGGGCTGCGCCAGCTCCACTCTATAAAGAGTATTTCCAACTGCATCACTGCCCATGGCTGCCGGGGCGAACGGGACGTTGAACACCCTGTGACTGACCCGGGCACGCGTTTTCAGCCAGGTGGGCCAGCAATCGCTGCATACGGCTACCGGTCAACAGGTGAGAAGAGATAATAACGGTGTTATTATCCGCCACCATTTCTCGGTAGGTTGAATCATTAACTCTGCACCAGAACGCACGGATCTACTCAGGCTTCAGGTTCGTCGTGGGATGCCAGGGGAGCGAGATATACCTACGTACGTCTGCGTTGGCGACTTATTAGCTTCAGCTAGGGCTAGAAGATGCGCTTAGCCCGGCCCAGCACGCGCAGTTGAAAGGGGGAAGGCTGAATAATCAAGCAGCCATACAATGAATAACCCGCTACGGGGGCATTCAGCGGTATTATACGTGGCTGACAAGCCCGGAAATGGCTAACTAGAAGAGTAGGGCGGGCAGCCACGACAATTCACTGCTGCATGAGTCATTTCCTGATAGTGCGAAAAAATACAATGAGGTTGGCTGCGAGAGCATCGCGTCAGTATCTTGGCAGTAGGAAACTCTGAAGCTGTGCCTGAGATTTTATAAAAGCGGGATTTGTAGATCCGACTACTTTCTGGCATACCGGCGAGCGTCATCTTGTTTAATGCACAGATCATGACCATATCCTCTGCAACTTGCGCATTATAATCTCGCAGCGAACAGGTGACAACCAAATAGCTGTTTTACTCTGTACATCGCTGTTTCGGCTATCAAACGTCGGTAGTAAGCCTATCATACCTTTTAACTGTGTGTTGTCGCCGGTAAGGCGCTGGTTTGCCACCGCTTGATTTTAGTCTGCATAGTATGCCGACCAATAACGGGCTTCGCTTCTGTGGGAGGTGTTAACTTCTTTATCTTCTTGCGCCTGAACTTATGATAACTCACTCTCCTATCGTAAGCATCTATCCGCCGAGGCGACTTTTATTTTACGGTACGTCTGGCGGATGAGACCTGGAAAGGCTTCCGTATCGTTGAAATTGCTTAATGAAAGGTCAGCAGAGATGACCTCACGTGTTTCTGTATCTACGGCTCAATGAAGTTTTCGCCAGATCCGCCGTTTCCCCTGACCGTGTTTTATAATGAGGTGCGCAATTTCACCTGGAGTTGGGGTTTTAAAAGGGACATTGACGGACTTCTCCAGCTTACTGATGCATGTGTAGTCCTGGCAAGTTTAACGGCACTTTTATCATTGTGAAAATGGAGTTGACGAAGCACTGGAGTGCGCGAAGTTGTCAGGACGAAAATCTGTTTCAGTATCAATACGATGGTCATTGCCATATCGGAATAATATTATGGGCAACCACTTAGAGAAGGTTTTTCCTCGCAGTACCAGGAGTGAAGTGCTGTTTCATCCACCCAAAAAGTGCGTAAACCCCGATTGATAAGGGCGTTGTTGTAAGCCTCACAGTTGGTGATCTTGAACTTTTGCTGGGCCACACAATGTCGCTATTTTGACAGAAGGAGAGTCATTTGACCTTCGTGCCGGCCAAATATTTGATTTATTTAACAACGCCCGCAATTATTAATATTTAAAATATTAGGTTGCGTATTTTCATCGGTATTAAGGATGAAGAAATTAATAAACGTCAGGACATCCTAAGCGTTGAAGATAACCACTTATCCTTGCTGGAAAATTAACTCAGGATGTGCTCAATATTGTTAAAGAACATGCTTGGGTAACCTATGCGGAAGTAGAGATAGATAAATTACTGGTTCTGCGCTATGCTGATTCGGTTTCCATGATCACGAGTCACCGCCAGAAGTGACGTTACGCAGTGGGGCAACATATGCCTATTTGCCGATAACTCTGCTAGTATGGTTCTTCCCATCGGGTAAACAGATCTACTGGCAATGCAATGCCAAACTGATCGATAACCCTATTAACGGTCTGATTAATTATGTCATCTAAGCTTCTCGGCAAGTGGTAAAAAGCTGGCACCGGCGGCATAATCACCACACCCATTTCCGCCGCCTGCATCATCAAGCGTAGGTGACCAAGGTGCAGCGGCGTTTCCCGCACGCATAACACCAACGGTCGGCGTTCTTTCAATATCACATCGGCGGCGCGGATTAGCAGGCCATCGCTATAGCTGTTGACGATACCAGACAGGGTTTTGATCGAGCAGGGCAAAATCACCATGCCCAAGGTTTTGAACGAACCGGAGGAGATACTGGCGGATATGTCGCGTGCATCGTGCACCACATCAGCCAGCGCCTGCACTTCACGCAAGCTCAGCGAGGTTTCCAGCGACAGTGTCTGTCGCGCCGCATTACTTATTACAAAATGGGTTTCCACTTCCGAGATATTATGTAATGCCTGCAACAGGCGCACGCCGTAGATCGTGCCGCTAGCACCGGAAATACCGATGATAAGTCGTTTCATAAAGTAGACCTCTTCCTTGGCAATATAAGCTCAGTCAGACTTTGCCGCAATGGCTAGGGATAAGTAAGCCAGAGAAAGACGATGTACCGCGAAGAACGACGCAGTGCATCAAGAAAGCACTTAGTCTTCGTTATGGATTTCCAGATTTTCCGCTTCGCTATGCCCACATAGCGCTTTAGCATCGTCGTTGCGTAGCGACGACAAATACTCCAGATAGCTCTGGTCAACATCTTTAGTGACATAAATGCCGTCAAACACCGAGCATTCGAACTGGGCGATATCCGGGTTCTCGTCACGCACCGCTTCAATTAGATCAGCCAAATTTTGGAAGATCAAACCGTCAGCACCAATGATCTGGCAGATTTCATCCACTTCACGGCCATTGGCGATCAGTTCATTCGCGCTCGGCATGTCAATGCCGTAAACATTGGGAAAGCGGATTTCTGGCGCAGCGGAAGCCAAGTAAACTCTCTTAGCACCGGCATCACGCGCCATCTCAACGATCTGCTCTGATGTGGTGCCGCGCACGATAGAATCATCTACCAGCAGCACGTTTTTATTACGGAACTCGGCGCGGTTGGAGTTTAGCTTACGGCGCACTGACTGGCGACGAACCTGCTGGCCCGGCATGATAAAGGTGCGTCCTACATAGCGGTTTTTTACGAAACCCTGGCGATAAGGTTTGTCCAGGATGCGGGCAATCTCCAGTGCGATGTCGCAAGACGTTTCTGGGATGGGGATCACCACGTCAATATCCAGATCTTCCCACTGACGAGCGATTTTCTCGCCCAGCTTCTGCCCCATACGTACGCGGGCGCTGTAGACCGAAATTTTGTCCATAAATGAGTCAGGACGGGCGAAATAGACATACTCAAACAGGCATAGATGGGTTTTCGGGTTCTCAGCGCACTGCCGGGTGAACAATTGACCTTTCTCATTGATGTAGACAGCCTCACCAGGTGCCACATCGCGCAGAAATTCAAAACCCAGCGTATCCAGCGCCACGCTTTCAGAAGCCAAGATATACTCGTTACAACCATCTTTAAGCTGGCGTTTTCCCAGCACTAGCGGACGGATGCCGTTCGGGTCGCGGAACGCCAACAAACCGTGGCCGATGATCATCGCCACACACGCATAAGCGCCGCGTAGTTGCTGATGCATGGTAGCCACAGCGCTAAAAATATTGTCTGCCCCCAAAGGACAATGCGTGAAACGATCCAGCTCGCTGGCAAGCACGTTTAGCAGGATCTCGGAATCGGAGGTAGTGTTAACGTGGCGGCGGCCCCCCTTAAACAGCTTATGACGCAGTTCATGGGCGTTAGTCAGGTTGCCATTGTGTGCTAGCGTAATGCCAAACGGCGAGTTCACGTAGAAAGGTTGAGCCTCTGAGGCACTGGAACGTCCAGCCGTTGGGTAACGCACATGTCCAATACCTATATTGCCCTTTAAACGCTGTATATGACGTGCCTCGAACACATCTTTTACCAAACCGTTTGCTTTACGCAGACAGAACCTGTTTCGGGCATCAATAGTGACTATGCCCGCAGCATCTTGACCACGGTGCTGGAGCACCGTCAGCGCATCATAAATCGAATGGTTAACCGGTGTAAAACCGGCGATACCGACAATACCGCACATGCTATTTTTCCCTCTAAGCCGCTACCTACACCTACCGCCCCGGTAAATAGGCAGGTAAGAAACTCGATGTGCTTTGCAAGTAGTGAAATAACCACCTTATGATATAACTAAATTGGGGAATAAGCTGAGACTGTTTCCAATCTGTGCTTTGCGATAAGCCGGTAAAGGTATCCAGGAAGAACAGGATCGTTGCAACGATCAGCACGCCACGCAGTGCGCCGAAACAGATGCCCAACACCCGATCAGTACCTGATAACCCGGTTTTCTCTACCAGAGAGCTAATTACATAATTACCTATTGCACCAATGATCAGCGTCGCGATAAAAAAAATGACGATCGCGATACCGTTTCGCACCAGTTCATCTTCAAAATGAGTTAAGTAAACCACAAGGTAAGAGTAGAAATGGCTGGCAACGAAAAACGCACATCCCCATGTTAGCAGTGACAATGCTTCGCGAACAAAACCTCGGATCAGGCTCACCAGAGCCGAAAATCCAATCAACGCTATAATGACGTAATCAATCCAGACCATGAACTATCCCAATGATGAATTGCCCTGGCTCCCTTTATCTTTTCAGCGGCAGCCCTCAAAAGGACTCTCCGCCCCAGCGCCAGGGAATCGATCAGTGACTATCTTGAGGCAACTTAAAATCTACCAGACGCATTCAATTTGCGGCGAATTTTAACAGAAAAATAAAACGTTTTCGTAGGGAAATTCCCGCCACGTTATAAATAAAAATAGTCGATAATGGCGGGCTTGTTTTAGCACCACATTAAGAGAATACTGGTTAAACCACGACTACTCGATCACCATGCAACTTCTCGGCGGTACGCTCCCACTTTGCCTGCCAAAACCAACTCGTTAGAGAGCGGGTATCGAATATATTATATTCGCTTATCTTTTAAGGGTTTTTACAATGTCAAGCTATTCCGTGTCAGCCGTCACGTCTTTTATGCTCTCAGCTTTTTTTCCCTTATTACTGATACCGCCTTCAAATGACTGCCAAAGGCGGTGATCGCGGTCAATGGCTGGACATCGACTTAACGCACGCTATTATACGGCTTCACCAATCCACTTAACCCGCTGATGGCATTCAGCGCCGACAAAAAAGACTGTAGCTTTTGCTTCGAGGCATCTGGGCCAACGTAAATGCGCGTGAGTTGCCCCTGAACCGGTGTCAATGGCACGGTAAAGACGCGATAGCCAGACAAACGCAGCGAAGCGACGATCTCGGCCACCCTGGCAGCATTTTTCAGCGCACCGAGTTGCACAACATAAGCTTGTCTAACCGGGTCCTGCTCTTTCACCGATTTCTGCACATAAGCAGGTTTAGGTTTCGGCATTAAGTCAGGTTTTACATTGACCGGTGTCGGCAGGTGTATGGGCTTATGCACCTGCGGTGGCGTTTTTTGTTGCCCAGCCTGCTGAACCGCCACCTCAGTGGCTACCTGATGTTCAACTAAATCCTCTGCCCCCTCAGTTGGCTGCGAGAGCAATGGCTGAGTGACTGGCGGCAGCATGTTGTTTTCTTCTAAGTCTCCCGGCTTCGGCACCAATGGGATCGCCGAGAACTCATCCTTATGATGTTTTTTTTTGCCTTCCAGCAGCCCTGGCAAGATGCTGACCCCCAGCGCGACTAAAATTACTGTGCCAACTAGTTGATTCTGAAATTTACTTGCCACTCACACTCCTCGCCTCTCGTCTAATGCCACCATCACCTGTGACACGGTATAGAACGATCCACAAACTATAATAATATCTTGTTTATCAGCATCATGCATAGCCTGCCGCCAAGCGGTTTTAACATCGATAAACTGACGCGGATGCATCAAATGCTGTACCAGCAATTCAGCGCGAGCACCGCGCGGCTCGTCAAGCGACGCGCAATACCATTCATCCACCTGCGCGCGCAGGCATGCCAACGTGGCAGCTATGTCTTTATCCGCCAGCATGGCGACCACAGCACGCACTTTGCCGCCGTTGCGCGGCAGCTTCGTCAGACGTCTAGCCAGATAGCTGGCAGCGTGCGGGTTATGCGCTACATCAAGGATCAGTCTAGGCTCTTGGCATACAAGTTGAAAACGGCCAGGCAGCATCGCCTGCTGTAGCCCGGCGTGGATTGCCCGATGGTCGATATCCAGCGAGGAATAGCTCAGAGTGGCTAGTGCGGTAGCGGCATTGACCAGCGGCATATTCGGCATCGGTAAACCAGCCAGCAGCGTTTCGCCACCTTGCCACTGCCAGTGCTTGCCTTGTTTACTATAATTCCAGTCTACCCCATTGCGGTAAAGCGGTGCGCCTAGTTCCTCGGCCACCTGCTGTATACTCGCTGGCATGTCTGCTTCTCCCACCACGACCGGTTTGCCACTACGGAAAATTCCCGCTTTCTCGCTGCCGATACTTTCGCGGTCGTTGCCCAACCAATCAGTATGATCCAACGCAATGCTGGTGATCACCGCCACGCTCGGTTCGACGATATTAGTGGCGTCCAAGCGCCCACCCAGACCGACCTCAAGGATCACTACATCCAGTCGTGCCTGCTTAAACAGATGCAATGCAGACAGAGTACCAAATTCAAAATAGGTCAGTGAGGTTTCGCCACGACCGTTCTCAATAGCAGCAAAGGAGTGGCTAAATTCCGCCTCTTTTAGTTCTTTACCCATGATGCGTACCCGCTCGGTATAGCGCACCAGATGCGGCGAACTGTAAACGCCAACACGTAGTCCAGCGGCCAACAGTATGGCTTCTAGCGTGCTACAGGTGGTACCCTTGCCGTTGGTGCCAGCAACGGTGAATACCGTTGCTGCGGGATTCAGTAACTCAAGATGCGCCGCAACGCGTTGCACACGTTCCAAGACTAGTTCGATCGTCTGGCTGTGCAGATGCTCCAGATAGTAAAGCCACTCGTTCAATGGCGATGTGGCTTGGGGAATTGGGTGGTTTTGCATGAATGCCATCAGTATTGCCATCAGTGCCATCGCTGGATTTAGTTTATTAATTCTCAGGCCCCATACACTATCCTGCACCTCGTGCGGGGTCTCTGCCGACACCTGAGGCCCTCAGGCGTCGGCCTGATTTTTCTGGGAGATGACTAGCGCTTCATCATAAAAATGTGGCTGCGGTTGGTTGGTCAGTTTGGAAAGAATGCTAGCCAGGGTTCGGCGCATTTCTGGCCGACGAACGATCATATCAATTGCGCCTTTTTCGATCAAAAATTCGCTGCGCTGGAAACCAGGCGGTAGTTTTTCACGCAATGTTTGCTCGATAACGCGTGGACCAGCGAAGCCGATCAGCGCCTTCGGCTCGGCGATGTTGATGTCACCCAGCATCGCCAGACTGGCAGAAACCCCCCCCATCGTCGGATCAGTAAGCACGGAGATGAAAGGTAGACCACATTCCTGTATTTTGGCCAGCGCTGCGCTGGTTTTCGCCATCTGCATTAGCGACATCAGTGCTTCCTGCATGCGCGCACCACCGCTGGCGGAAAAGCAGACTAGCGAGCAGTGATCTTCCAGTGCTTGCTCGACTGCTCGCACAAAACGTGCACCAACCACGGACGACATAGAACCACCGATAAAAGAAAATTCAAAAGCGGCGACCACGATCGGCATGCCGTACAACGTGCCTTTCATCACCACTAATGCATCTTTTTCACCAGTCGCTTTCTGCGCAGCGACCAAACGATCTTTGTACTTTTTAGAATCTTTGAACTTCAGAATATCATTCGGCTCCAGTTCGCCGCCTAGTTCCACTTCGCTGCCTTTATCCAGCATGGTGTGCAGACGCATACGCGATTTCATGCGCATGTGATGGTCACACTTAGGGCACACTTCTAAATTACGCTCAAGCTCGGCGCGATAGAGAACCTGTCCACAGCTATCGCATTTGGTCCAGACCCCTTCAGGAATGCTCGCTTTACGGGTTTGTGTAATATTGCTTTTATTAAGAATTCGTTCAATCCAGCTCATTTATAACCTTTCTGCTTGAACCTGGCAAACGCCAGTCCGCTGTTCATGCCCCCAAGAAGAGACCTCAGGGTCTGCTCGCAAGAACAGACCATAAATTTCGGTCATTAAACCATATTAGCTAAGCACTGTGGATAAAAAACTGGTCGAGCCGAAAGGCTAGGCGATGTTTTTACTTTTGCTGGCGGGTAGCCCCCGCCAGATCTCAATGATACCCGGTAGAATTGAAATAATGATGATAGCCATGATCAACAGTTTCAGGTTTTCCTGCACCACGGTCAAACCGCCGAAAAAATTGACAGCATAAATTAATAGCAATCCCCAAACCAGTGTTGCCCACGACGTTATAAATAACAAAGTGGCGGTAGGCCATATGCCACAATACGAGCGCCGAACGGTGCAAAAGTACGTAAGATTGGCACGAATAGTGCCAAGATAATCATTTCCCCACCGTATTTCTTATAAAATCGATGCGTTTTGTCTAGATAGCTGCGACGGAAAATCTTCGAGTCTAGGTGGCTGATTAGTTTTTCAACAAAAAATCGGCCGAGGGTATAGTTGACCGCATGGCCAATAATCGCCGCCGCTACCATCATTACCACCATGGTGTGCACATTAAGATCATTGATCGATAATGCCGCCAGCGCGCCGGCAACAAACAGCAGATCATCCCTCGGCAGGAAAGGCGTCACCACCACGCCAGTTTCGCAAAATAGGATCAAGAACAAAATAGCGTAGACCCACATGCCGTACTATGCCACTAAATCGGCCAAGTGGGCATTAATATGCAGAATAAAATCAATAATAAATTTCTATGATGTCTATAAGTTCTCTCTTTAACGCCAGCTACCTTCCCTCCCTCCCAGCAGCAAGCTCAGGGAACAATAGATTCAAACGCACCAGCGTTTAATCGTCAGGTATAAGCAGCGGCCCTAGCGGTAACCGTGGAAGAGCAAAATGCTCAGGATAATCGACTGAGACCAAATATAGACCTTCGGCTCGGGCCGTCGCTGCCGCCAGATTGCGATCCCTCAACGCTAACAGCTCAGCCAGCCAGTTCTCATCCTGCTTACCGCAACCAATTTCCATAAGGCTGCCGACAATATTTCGCACCATATGATGCACGAATGAATTCGCCTTGATATCCACCACAATATATTCGCCTTGGCGCGTGACCTTGACATGTTTTACATTGCGCCACGGCGTGCGCGATTGGCATCGCGCCGCGCGAAATGAAGTAAAATCGTTCTCACCCAGCAGCGCCTGCGCAGCGCGATGCATCCGAACGGCGTCCAATTGATGGTAAAAATGGGTCACTCCTTGCTGCAATATTGCCGGACGGTTACGATGATTGTATATGATATAGCGATAGCGGCGTGCGGTAGCGCTGAATCGCGCATGAAAGTCGTCGGCGACAGCGCTTACCCAGCGCACAGCAATATCCGGCGGTAGATGGGTATTCACTCCCATAGCCCAAGCGCCTTCCTTGCGCGGCGGTGCGCTGGTTTCAAAATGCACGACTTGCCCGGTAGCGTGTACCCCAGCGTCAGTACGCCCGGCGCACAACACGTTGATGGGTGCATCCGCGACCTTGCTCAACGCCTGTTCCAGGCAGCGCTGCACACTAGCCACTTCCTGTTGCTGTTGCCAGCCGTAATAACGGCTGCCGTCATATTCAATGCCCAGCGCAATCTTTTGTGTCGGTTGGACGGGCAAAGCAACCTCAGACATCAGGACATCTTCTCCTGCACCAGACGTTCTGCAGTTTCGATAGCCATCAACGCCACGACGAAACGCACATTGCCCCGCTACCGACCAGAATTGTAACAGCGCTGGAATACCGTGATCCTTACGCCGGCAACCAATCCTTAACGCATATCTGCCGGATGCTTCGGTCACTTGAGTCGGATAATTATCTTCCTCACTCAGTTGAATGTCTTCGTTTTGCTGCAACTCACTGCGCGCTTCTTCTGCGGAAATTGGGCGTATTGCTTCCAGATGCATCACCTGCGCATGGCCGTAAAATAACGGAGCCTGAACGCAACTCACCAAGATCTGCAATCTCACATCCCCCAACACTTTGCGCACCTAATCTACGATTAAGCGTTCTTCGCGCATGCTGACTTGTTCATCAGTTACAGCCAGGAGTGGCAACAGATTAAACGCCAATTTTTTGGCTAACACGTTAGGTTCGTCCGGAATACCGTTACGCAAACGCGTGCTCTAATAAGCCAGATCATCTACTTCCACTTTGTCGTGCACCGAGGACGACATCAATGTTATCACGTGTAGGCGCGAAATTCCCGCTTGTTCGGTTAGTGGTGTGATAGCCGTCAGCAATTGACTGACCGATGCTATCTGCGATGGCAAAGATATTGCGGTTATGATATTCAGACAACACTTACTGGTTGACGCCTGGCACCACCAGCGGTAAGCCCGGCTACAAAGCGAATAGGCCGCTGGTGTCGATTACCAAACAGCATATATTGGTATTGGTAGCCTCTTGCTCATAGCGGGGCCGAGGATTATCTACCGGCGACAAAGAACGCTAGCTGTGCCTGCGACCAATCGAACTTCTCCACGTTTTGCACCAGAATGGACTTACCGTTGAAGCGCCCGATCGCGGCGGCGCTACTAACACTTGTCAAGGGATGAAGCTTACCTACCGGAAATTGGCGTTCTTGCAACAATTCCAATAACACTTCATCCACCGCGCCAATAGCGCCAAGCTGAGCGATGTTACAGACATCAGATATTGGGTTTTTTCCTGAGTATTGCATTTAAAAGCAAATGAGTTGTGTTGTCACCGCCCTATAATCTTTGCCGCTGACTCTTGGCTGTGTCCAGCTATTTATTGTGGCCCCATGATTGCTTTAAAAGCTGGTAATAAAGCGGAGTGGAGAGTTTAAGCTCAATAATGCGGAATAGCTACTTTTCGGGCGCGGCAAGTAGATCTGTGGGCATTTGACGTAACGTTTGTTTGGCGCAGCAAACCTCGTAACCCGCGCCTTGCTGCATATTCGAAAGCCTGCTACTACCGCCCAGAAGCGTAGCCCGTTATTGGTCAGTAGACTATGCAGACCCAAATCAAGCGGTGTCTAACCAGCGCCTTACCGGAGATAACACACGGTGGAAAAGTATGACATGCTACCAATGACGTTAGATAGCCGAAACGGCGATGTACAGAGTAAAACAGCTATTTGTTGGTCACCTGTCGTCGCTACGAGATAATTATGATGAGCAAGTTGCAGAGGCTATAACCATGATCTCTATATTAAACAAGATGCCGCTCGCCGATATGCGAGAAATTCTACGCGTTGTCTAAAAGATGCCCATTCAGGGGACTCTTTATTCTAACTCCGACTTATTTAACAACGCCACTTCGTGTAGAAGGCGTGCCGCAAAATCACGATCTGGCACCGTTGCGCCGCGGCGTCACCTTAAAAGATTGCCCCACCTTGCCTGGTATAGTAGAATAGGTAAACGAACCGCAATGGCTATGGCTGCGTAATCCCACCGATCTGCGAACATAAATCAATCTCCACTACTTGGCTGAAAATGACCCTGTTCGAAGTCCGAAACCATCAAATACGACGCATCACGGCACATATTAGTTTACCTACCCTGCGCCTAATTCGCTACAATTTTGGCAATCTTTCATTAGGTGAGCTGCAACCCGGTGAATGGGAAAATTTTGATTCCCTATAAGAGCCGTGCGTCCACATGCCCGATGTGATAGAATAACGTGCTTTTTTTATCTGCCGGTTCATGAGCCCCTATGTCAGACAACAGCCAGAAAAAAGTCATCGTCGGCATCTCCGGCGGCGTCGATTCTTCCGTTACTGCCTATTTGTTACAGCAACAGGGCTATGAGGTCGCTGGGCTGTTTATGAAAAATTGGGAAGAGGACGATGATGAAGAATACTGCTCAGCAGCGGCTGATTTAGCTGATGCGCAAGCGGTCTGTGACAAGCTGGGTATCAAGCTGCATACGGTGAACTTCGCAGCGGAATACTGGGACAACGTGTTTAAACTGTTCCTCGAAGAGTACCAAGCAGGTCGCACACCTAACCCAGATATTTTGTGTAATAAAGAGATCAAATTTAAAGCCTTCCTGGAATTCGCCGTAGAAGATCTAGGCGCTGACTTTATTGCCACCGGCCACTACGTGCGCCGCCAGGATGTAGACGGTAAATGCCGCCTGCTGCGCGGTATCGACAGTAACAAAGACCAAAGTTACTTTGTGTACACTATGAGCCACGAGCAGGTGGCGCAAAGCCTGTTCCCGGTTGGCGAACTGGAAAAACCACAAGTGCGCCGCATCGCCGAGCAATTAGCGTTGATCACTGCCAAGAAGAAGGACTCTACCGGTATTTGCTTTATTGGTAAGCGCAAGTTCCGCGACTTTCTAGGGCGTTATCTGCCCGCTCAGCCAGGCTTAATCGTCAGCGTTGATGGCCAGACCGTCGGCAAGCACCAGGGGCTAATGTATCATACCCTGGGCCAGCGCAAAGGGCTAGGTATCGGTGGCATGAAAGACAGCAGCGAGGAGCCGTGGTACGTGGTCGACAAAGATGTAGCCAACAATATGCTGGTCGTCGCGCAGGGGCATTATCACCGGCGTTTGATGTCCGCTGGCCTAATCGCGCAACAACTGCATTGGGTTGATCGCATTCCGCGCAGTGAGCCTTTCCGTTGCACGGTGAAAACCCGCTATCGCCAGCAGGACATTCTTTGCCACGTTATACCACTTGAAGATCAGCTTATCGAAGTGCGATTCGACGAGCAGGTAGCTGCCGTGACTCCAGGCCAATCTGCCGTGTTCTATCAGGGAGAAATCTGCATTGGAGGCGGCATTATCGAACAATGTCTGACGTAAAACAGGGTCAGGTGCTGCAATCACCGCAGCCCCTGACCGACTTTATTTAAAATGTTTAATTACCCAATTATGCGCAAGCTTTTAGTTCCGATATAATCAGTGTGAGAAGAACTGATCACTATAATATGCCTGTGTCCCCCGCCAGAGAATCATGCCGTCTCTTTTTGTGCTGTTCCACGTCACACAGCAGCTCTGCCTTAGCGTCGGCGTACTAGGCACTGGGTTTAACGCTGATTTTGTGGCATGATCTGTAAAACTTGTTGTACATCGTTATTGTTACAGCCATGGCCTATCATTACCGATCTGTAGCAACTGCCGTTACCATTTCGATACAAATAATTTTATAGAGTAAGCCATGTACCATTAACCGTATTTACAGGAATAGCCGTGGCGAAGAATTATTATGACATTACGCTGGCGATAGCTGGAATTAGCCAGTCAGCACGGCTGGTTCAGCAGTTGGCGAAAAAAGGGCAATGTGATCACGAAGCCTTTCATACCTCTATGAGTAGCCTGCTACAAATAAACTCCCATTCAACGTTAGCGGTATTCGGCGGTGAAGAGCGCAAAATTAAGGTCGGCCTCGAAACGCTGATGGCCTTACTCAACGCAAATAATAAAGGGGCGGGTGCTGAACTGACCCGTTACACCCTCAGCCTGATGGTGTTGGAACGCAAGCTCCAAGCCAATAAGCAGGCAATGCAAACCCTTGGTGATCGTCTCAGCCGTCTCGATCGCCAGTTGGCACATTTTGACTTTGAGTCAGACATGATCCTTAGCGCGCTGGCTGGCATGTATGTCGATGTGGTTAGCCCGCTCGGTCCGCGCATTCAGGTTATCGGTTCTTCGGCGATCTTGCAGAATCCACAGGTGCAGTCCAAGGTTCGCGCGGTCCTGCTGGCGGGCATCCGCGCAGCGGTGTTGTGGCAACAGGTTGGCGGTAGCCGCTTGCAGCTCATGTTTTCCCGTCATCGTCTGCTCAAGCAGGCAATGAATATCATTGCTGATTGTTAATAGATCCCAGGAGTTGCTACCAATGGAATTATCTTCACTAACCGCCATTTCACCCATTGATGGACGCTACGGTGATAAAGTCAGCGCACTGCGCACCATTTTCAGCGAATACGGTCTGCTAAAATTCCGTGTACAGGTAGAAGTACGTTGGCTGCAAAAACTGGCCGCCTGTGCAGAAATCAAGGAAGTTCCCGCTTTTAATACCAACTCCAATGCTTTCCTCGACAAAATTGTCGGTGAATTCAGCGAAGAAGACGCGCAGCGTATCAAGACCATCGAGCGCACGACCAACCACGATGTGAAAGCGGTCGAGTATTTCCTGAAAGAGAAATTTACGGCGATCCCTGCCCTGCATGCAGTATCCGAATTTATCCACTTCGCTTGTACCTCAGAAGATATCAATAACCTGTCGCACGCGCTGATGCTGCAAACCGCGCGTCAGGATGTGGTGCTGCCTTATTGGCGAAAAATTATCGACTCGATCAAAAGCCTGGCGCTGGAATATCGAGACATTCCTTTACTGTCTCGCACCCATGGTCAGCCCGCTACCCCATCTACCGTCGGTAAAGAATTCGCTAATGTGGCCTACCGTATGGAACGCCAGTTTAGTCAGTTGGCACATGTGGAAATCATGGGTAAAATCAACGGCGCGGTCGGCAACTACAACGCCCATATTGTTGCCTACCCGGATGTGGACTGGCACTCGTTCAGCGAAACCTTCGTCACTTCTTTGGGCATAACCTGGAACCCATACACCACCCAGATTGAGCCTCACGACTATATCGCCGAACTGTTCGACTGCATGATACGCTTTAATACCATTTTGATCGACTTTGACCGCGATATTTGGGGCTACATCGCCCTGAACCACTTTACGCAGAAAACTATTGCTGGTGAGATCGGCTCCTCTACCATGCCGCATAAAGTTAATCCGATCGACTTCGAAAACTCCGAAGGTAACCTAGGCATGGCCAATGCAGTGCTGGGCCATGTGGCCAGCAAACTGCCAGTTTCCCGCTGGCAGCGCGACTTGACCGATTCTACATTGCTGCGTAACCTCGGCGTTGGCCTGGGCCATGCGCTGGTCGCCTATCAGGCGACCATGAAAGGCACCAGTAAGCTAGAAGTAAATCAGGTGCACCTGCTCAACGAATTGGATCACAACTGGGAAGTGCTGGCCGAGCCGATCCAAACTGTGATGCGCCGCTACGGCATCGAAAAGCCCTATGAGAAACTGAAAGATCTGACCCGTGGTAAGCGCGTGGATGCGGCTGTCATACAGGCATTTATCAATGATCTGGCATTGCCAGAAGAAGAAAAAAACCGCCTGAAGGCGATGACACCAGCCAAATATATCGGCCGTGCCGCCACCTTGGTTAACGAGCTAAATGCGCGATAAAAAGGTAACTACCGAGCTAATATAAGTTGTAATCAGTAGCAGTGAAATTATCCGGAAACCTTGTTTGTTTCCGGATAATTTATGCCGATAGTTCAACTTGCCCTATACTTCAGTCATGCCCGTCATCCATTGACTATCTGCAAAAATCCTGCTCTCAAATACCTCTTTGGTAGAAACGCTGGGTTTATGTTTCATTAAACTTTACACCAGAACTGTTTATTTAGCGTTTATCCGCCGTTGACGATAATTGGATAGGGTGACCGTGCGCGTTCGGCAGAAAGCGTGTTACCGTTTATAACATGGGTGCCAAACCTATTTACCAGCATATCTATAGGAGTTCATCATGCAAATACTGGTTGTCGAAGATAATGGTTTATTAAGCCACCACCTTTCTGTTCAGATGCGTGAAATGAGTTCATGAGATTGATGCTGCTTAAGACGCAAAAGAAGACGCATACTTCCTGCAAGAAGTATGCGCCGGATATTACCATTGTCGATCTTGGACTGCCAAGCGAAGACGGCCTTAGCCTAATCAGACGCAGGAGAGCTCACTAAATGAAATTGCCGATTCTGCTTCTGAACGCGCGCGAAAGCTGGCAGGGGCATTGTTGAATAAATCGAACATTTTGCCGGCACGAGGATCAGATGACTCTCATTCTGTTAAAATAGCGACATTTCGTGGCTAAGCAAAAGTTCAAGATCACCAACTGAAAGGCTTACAACAACGCCCTTATCACTCGGGGTTCACTCACTTTCTAGGTCGATGAAACGGCACTTCACGCCTAGTACTGCGAAGCAAAACCTTCTCTGCGTGATCGCCTACAACATTATTCCAATATGGCATGGCAATGACCAGCGTATTGATGCTGAAAAGGATTTTCAGTCTGACACTTCGCTCCCTCCAGGGCTTCGTCGACTCCATTTTCATACTGATGAAAGTGCCGTTGCACTGCCAGGACTACACCTGCATCAATAAGCAGGCGAAGTCTGTCAATGTCCCATTTAAAACTCCAATGCCGGGTGAAATTTCGCACCTTGTTATAAAACACGGTCAGGGGAAACGACGGCTCTGGCAAAACTGCATTTGGCCGTAGATATAGAAACACATAAGGTCATCTATGCTGACCTTTCCTTAAGCAAGGTCATTGATAAGGAAGCCTTCCCAGGCCTCATCCGCCAGACTTACCGTAAAATTAAAGTCTCCTCTGCGGATGAGGCTTATGATAGGCGAGTGAGTCATGATAAGTTAAGGCGCAAGAAGATCAGTGCTTTAATACTGCCCAGAAGTGGAGCCCGTTATTGGTCGGCAGACTATGCAGACCGAAATCAAGCGGTAGCGAACTAGCGGCTTAAAGGAGACAATAGACGTAGGGAAAGTATGACAGGCAACCACCGACTTGGTGGTTGCCTGTCCCCTGTGAGATTATGATGAGCAAGTTGCAGAGGCTATGGCCATGCTGTGCATTAAACAAGATGACGCTCGCCGGTATGCTAGAAAGTGTACTCGTTGCCTGAAAGATGCACATTCAGGGGACTCTTTATTCCAAATCAAATTTATTCAACAACGCCGGTGCCGCATTTATTCGATACCGTGCCGTAAATGATGCTGGAGCTAGTGCAGCAACCGCAACACTTTCAGCAATAGTTAGGCGAGTTTATCTCTCAGTCACGCCACGAGTTGGATATAACTCCGCTAGAGTCACCCTATTAAATCAGTGAAATTTGCCAATTGCTGCAACAAGGTGAATCGCTTCAGCTATTAGGTGCCATGCGTGGACTGCGTATAGGCGGTCAATGTTTTATCAATGGTGAAGTGATTGACACCGAGCACTTGCCTGCAGTAGATGCATTTTGCCATAAATTTAGTGTTGTGGACGAACCGTCATTTATAGTGCTGCTGGCCATGTTGGTAAACAGCGGATATTGGTATTTCACCCACTGATCCTAGCGCTGAGAAGGTGGCGGCACTGTCAGCTTTCAGGGGAGTGCCGTAGGTGCTTTTATAGGATATAAATCTATTTTCCCGCTCTGCGGTAATGATTACTGCCACTGCGTGTTCCATGCCCACAAGTGCTAAACAGTGGCACTTGTAACCGCCGATAAACAAATTTGGACACGACAGAATGACAGCTGGGTTAGATTGGTGCCAATACAGATCGGCTTTACCCTCGGTTCGATAAAGCTAGCATTGCTGAGATTATTTTTCGCATCATGATGAAACAAGCGACACTGAAGAGGAACTACGCATGGTGCAATTAGATAAGTTCGCCCAGCGCCGTCCAGCACAGCTTTCCGGTGGTTAGCAGCAGCAGGTTGCTACCGCCCGTGCCGTGGTCAATAAACTGAAGTTGCTAATGTTGGATGAGTCGCTATCATCGCTAGACTACAAACTACGAAAGCTAATGCAAATCGAACTGAAGGCACTACAGTGAAAACTGGGCATAACCTTCGTGCTCGTCACCCATGATTAATAAGAGGCGCTGACCCTGTCAGAACGCATGGTGGTGATGCGTGACATCCGCATTAAGCAGGACGGCACACCGCGATAAATTTACGAGGAGCCAAAGAACCTGTTCGGCGCGCGCTTTATCGGCGAGATCAACACCTTTGACGCCGTGGTATTGCAGCGCCTTGATCCACTGCGGATACGTGGTGATGTCGAAGGTCGCGAGTGCGACATCTATACCGAACTGCCGTGCGAAGCAGGCTAGCGGCTGGAAGGTATTGCTGCGCCTAGAAGACCTACAAGTAGAGGCAGCGAAGCTGCCGAATGGTATGATCGGCTATGTATATGAGTACAACTACAAAGGTATGAAGCTGGAATCAGTGGTCAATCTGGAGAGCGGCAAGATGGTAATAGTCAGCTACTTCTTTAACGGAGACAATCCGGATGTCAACGGCTCACTGAACTAAAAGGTGGCAGTGATTTAGATCGAAAGCTGGGAGGTAGTGCTGGCTAATGAAGAAATCGCGTAAAGTATTCCAAAATGCAGTGATCGTCAGCATGTTAGCTTGGCTATTGTTTTTCGTCTTATTGCCGAATATGATGATTATTGGCACCAGCTTTCTTACCCGCGACGACGCTAATCTGGTGCAGTAGGTGTTTACACTCAACAACTACAGTCTGCTATTCGATCTGCTGTATATGCAGGTGCTGTTGCATTCGTTAAATATGGCGCTGATTGCCACCTTGTGCTGCGTGGCGCGCTCTGCTATCCGTTCCCCGCCTTTATCTTGGCGTTGCCTACCGTATCAGTTCCCGTGGCTACCTCAACGATGCACTGCTAAGCATCGAGCTGATCGACCAACCGCTGCGTATCATGTATATCTCAGCGGCAGTGATCCTTGGGCTGGTGTATATTTTGTTGCTGTTTATGGTGCTGCCGCTTTACTCCAGAATCAAAAAGCTGGACAAGCCCTATCTGGAGGCAGCGCGCGATCTCGGTGACAACAAGCTACAGACTTTTATCCGCATAATAGTGCCGCTAACTATGCCAAGCATCATAGCTGGTTCCCTGCTGGTGCTGCTGCCAGCCATGGGCGTATTCTACGTGGTGGGTCTGCTGAGAGGGGTCCAATAAGCTAATGATCGGTAACGTGATTAAAAGCCAGTTTCTCAATATTCGCGACTGGCCGTTTGGTGCGGCCACCAGCATCTGGTTAACACTGGCGATGGGGCTATTGTTACTGGTTTATTACTCGGTCACCTAAATGATAAATAGGCAAGAGGAGCTGGTATGATTAGGCGTCTGCTGCTCGGTGGGTTCATGGCTATGGTTTACGCCTATTTGTATTTTCCGATCATTATCCTGATCGTTAACTCGTTTAACGCTTCGCGCTTTGGCTTCAGTTGGCAGGATTTTACCACCCATTGGTACAGCATTTTATTTAATAACGACAGCCTACTATAAGCGGCGGGTCAATCGTTGACTATGGCGGTACTGTCCGCTACTTTCGCTACACTGATAGGAACGCTGGCTGCAGTTGCGTTGTATCGTTACCTTTTTCGCGGCAAATCATTTTTGAACGGCATGCTATTTGTGGTGATGATGTCGCTAGATATTGCGATGGCTATTTCCATGCTGGTGCTGTTTATGCTGCTGGGGATTTCGCTCGGTTTCTGGTCGATGTTGTTCTCACACATTACCTTCTGTCTGCCGTTTGTGGTGGTTACCGTCTACTCCAGGCTGAAGGTGTTTAACGTGAAGATGCTCGAAGCAGCACGCGACCTCGGTTCTGGTGAAGTCACCATCATGCGCCATATTATCCTACCGCTGGCGCGATGCAAGCAGTAGCGTCTGGCTGGCTGCTAAGCTTCACCTTATCCATGAATGAAATAGTAGTCTCTGCGTTCGTTACCTGCCCTGGCTATGAGATCTTACCGCTGAAGATCTATTCGATGGTGAAGGTCGGTGTGTCGCCGGAGGTCAACGCCCTGACCACCATCCTGCTGCTGTTCTCAGTGCTGGTGATTGCAAGCTAATGGGTGATGCATGTGACCGCAGCCATAAAATCCGATAACGTTCTGCGTGCTGCGGACACCCCAACATCAGATGAGTAGCGCCCTGTAGTGGTTTTGATTGCTCGTATATCCGGCTGTGTTGGCGTGCAAACCAAGTAAAAGTACGCCAGTATTATATAGCCCGGTGGCAACGATTTTATCCACTACGTCCCGGCACTTATAATCAATCTTGCTGTGGTATAGCGCACCGTTACAGGTGGCGGCGCATACCAGATAAACTCAATACTATTGAAGGACATGCTGCATGAAAAAGTAGTCCAACCTGTTGGTATCCGGGATTATGGCGCTGAACCTAAGCTCTGTAAATGCCTCTGATAGCAAAACGATGTACTTCTATAAATGGGCAGAATACGTTACGCCGTGACTGCTTGAGAAGTCTACGAAGCCAATGAAAGCGTGTACGTCAATCTGAAAACCTACAAGGATAGCGCCTACAATTTGGTAGTGCCTTCCACCTACTTTATCGCTAAGATGAGCAGGGAAGGTATGTTAAAAAAGATCGACAAGAGCAAGCTCAGCCACTTCAAGGATTTAAACCCCAACATGCTGAATAAACCTTTCGATCCTGACAATGACTATTCAATGCCTTTTATCTGGAGCGCTACAGCCATTGGCGTCAATACAGATGCGATCGATCCCTCCCACCACCATCACCACCTGGGCTGATTTCTAGCAGCCACAATATAAGGGTCGCCTGTTGCTGATCGACGATGCGCGCGATATATTTCAAATAGCGCTGAGCAAGCTAGGCTACTCAGGCAACACCAGGGATGCCAAACAGATCGAAGCCGCCTACCATGAGTTGCATAAGCTAATGCCAAATATGCTGGCCTTTGACTCCGATAACCCAGTACATAACATTTATAGAAGGGAAGTAAATCTGGTGATGGTATGGAACAGTGCTGCGTTCGTAGCGCTCCAAGCGGGCAATCCGTTGGAGGTCGTCTGGCCGAAGGAAGGCGGTATTTTCTGGATGCATATCCTAGCAATCCCATCAAAAACACATAATGTTGCAGGGGCTCTACAGCTGATCAATTTCCTGCTACGGACGGAAATTGAAGCACAGCTAGCAGAAACTATCGATTACCCCACACCTAATCTGGCAGCAAAAAAGCTACTCTCGCCTAAAGTCGCTAACAACAAATCGCTGTACCCCGATGAAGCGGTGATCAACAACAGCTAATGGCAAAATGATGTGGGCGATAGTACCAGCAGGCTGTACGAAAACTACTTCCAGAAATTAAAAGCCAGGCGATAAACTACCTTGACCGGGTGATCACTTTGCTCCTTATTCCTCTAATCTAGGTTAATTCTCTTGCTTAGCCGATAAAACGCCAAGGCCTTGCCGTTGGGCGCGAAAAAGAGTGCCAAATAAAGGCACAATGATCTGCATCAGTAGCAAACTAAGAACCAATTTTAACAGGCTGTTTTTTCGCCATTTCGGCCCTCTAGGAAGTGCTCGCTATCCTCAAGGACTCCCTTGTATGCTGCGGTTGTTGCGTGCGGCCTTAGGCCAAAATGGCTGCAACAATGTACGCCTAATAGGATAGATTCTCAGGGAGATCCCGATCTGCCAGCGCTACTTTGCCCACCAAGAATTTGTGCATGAAGTACGGCACCACCTCGCTGGCTGGACCTTAATGCTTTTCATTAAACTGGTTTTCCACCTGGCTGGATTCCAGGTTTAATTCCATGGTGTAAACCCCTGCTAATTGTGCCTCTTATACAAAGCTTGTCGCCGGATAGACATGCCTAGAGGTACCAATGGAGATAAAGAAATCAGCCTTAGCCAACGCCTGATAGATTGCGTGCATACCCAGCGCCATTTCTCCAAACCAAACGGCATGAGGGCGCACTGCTACCGATAGATAGCAGCAGTGGCAAAGATCCTCAACGCTAAGATCTTCAGGCCATTCTAACACCTGTCTTAAATGAGTGCAGCACACCTTCAACAACTCGACATGCATATGCAGCACCCGCTTATTACATGGGCGTTCATCCAGGTTATCGATATTCTGAGTAACCAGCAGGAAGTTTTCGCCCATACACGCTTCCAGATATGCCAGCGCGCGGTGTGCAGCGTTGGGCGCAACCTCTGCGCCCTGTAGCTTGGCTGCGGCGCACGTTATAAAACTCCTGCATTAATACCGGATTGCTCTGATAACCTTCCGGCGTTGCGACGTACTCTACTCTGTGCTGTCAGCCCATCTAACTGGAGGAAAGTACGAATACCAGATTCGGCTGAGATGCCATCCCCGCTCAACACCACCACAAACGGATTTTTCAGCTCGGCCACCGCCATGATATCACGATAAAAATACGTGAACGAAAACGCTGATGCAGCACATGCTTACTCTTGCGAAACTGACACAGCCTATCGTAAGTGTGCATTCATTTCTTCCTAAATAGAGCAGCTTCTCTTCCTGTAATTTGATTATTGCCCGCTTAACACACGAGCCGGATCGATACGGCTGGCACGCCTAGCAGGATACCAACTGGCAAGCATGCTGAGCACGATGGCTGTTGCCAGCACGATCACCACATCCGTCCAATGCAGCTCAGAAGGCAGAAAGTCGATGAAGTAAATATCTTTCGATAGTAATGAATGACTGATCAGTTTTTCCACGCCCTTGGTGATAGTGGTCAGTTTTAGTGAGACGGCTACCCCTACCACCACGCCGCTCAGGCTCCCCACCAACCCAGCCAGTAGGCCGTACCAAATAAAAATGGCACGGATGAAGCCATCTTTAGCACCTAGAGTGCGCAGCACCGCGATATCTCCGCTCTTGTCCTTCACCGCCATCACTAACGTGGAAACGATATTAAAGCAAGCCACGCCGATCTCCAGCCCCATCGCCAGATACATAATGGCGCGGATCATCTGAATATCGCGGTACATATAACCATAAGTACTGATCCAGCTCTTGACGTAGACGTAAGAATCAATCACCTCCCCAGCATCGCGTACCAGTTTGTTGGCGGCGAACACCTGGTTCACTTTGATGGCGATGCCAGTGACGCCGTTACCTATATCGAGATATTGTTGCGCATCGCCCAGTGGCACTAGAACCAGGCCATGATCCAATTGGCTGCTAAGTTGCATAATGCCAGTTACATGAAGGCGGATGCGCTTAGGTTGCAGTAGCTTCAGTTCAGGATCGCTGTTGGGGATCATTACTGTGACGTAAGCACCACGTTTGACACCCAGCGCATCTGCCACGCCCTTACCAAGGATCACCTGCTGCTCGCCAGCCTTGAAATTAACCCAGGCATCGCCCTGTACGAACTGTGGCAAAGCGCTGAGCTGATTTTCCTGCTGCGGGTTTACCCCTTTGACCTGTACCGCACGCAGTTGTACGCCGTTTTCCATCAGGCCAGTAAAATTGATGTAAGGCGCAGCGGCCAGAATTCCCGGAACTTTCTCTACACGCCTTAGCATAGACATCCAACCCTGAAGCGGCTGATTCACCGCTTCGATCTCACTATGAGGCACTACCGCCAGAATACGGTTTTGCAGTTCACGTTCGAAGCCGTTCATTGCACTCAGGCCAACAATCAGTACTGCTACCCCTAACGCAATTCCGATGGTGGAGATAACCGAAATCAGCGATACCATGCCGCCGCGCTTGTGGCCACGGCTAAAACGCAGAGCCGTCAGCAAGGAAAGTGATTCAAACGCCATTACTCGACTCCCAACAGAGTTAATGGCCTATGAAGTTGGCCATCGACTATTTCCAATTGGCGGCTGAGGCGCTTAGCCAACTGCAAATCATGGGTAACGACTAAAAATGCCGTACTCTGGCGCACGTTTAGCTCACCCAATAAATCAAGGATGCTGTCTGCGGTGCGTTTATCTAGGTTGCCGGTCGGTTCGTCCGCCAACACCAGCGCTGGGTTGTTGACCAGCGCACGGGCAATCGCCACACGCTGTCGCTCACCTCCTGACAGTTCATAGGGGCGATGTTTGCTGCGCTTCTCCAGCCCAACCGCCGCCAGCATCGACATCGCCTTCTGCTGCGCCAGTGCTGTATGGGTGCCACCGATTAGCAACGGCATGGCGGCATTCTCTAACGCGGTAAAGTCTGGCAGCAGGTGGTGAAACTGATAGATAAAGCCAAGCTGGCGATTGCGTAGTTCCGCTTTAGCCGCCGAAGACATGCTATTTAACGATAGGCCTTTAAAGATCACCTCGCCAGCATTCGGTGAATCCAAACCACCCAGCAGGTGCAGCAATGTGCTTTTACCGGAACCTGAACTACCGACTATCGCTATCATCTCGCCGTGCTGCATGTTAAAATTGACATTGCGCAACACATCGGTTTGCAGGTTACCTTCCTCATAGCTCTTGCACAGGTTGTCACACTGCATCAAATAAAGGTTACTCATAACATGAAGGTTACTCATAACGTAAAGCCTCAGCAGGTTGTGCGGCGGCAGCGCGCCATGAAGGGTAGAGCGTGGATATTAAAGATACCGCCATTGCCAGCACAGCAATAAACGTCACTTGCAGCGGATCAACCGCTACTGGTAAAGAAGCGCCATTAATAAATACGCCAAGGACTGGCATCAGGTTATTCAGATTGCTAGCTAGCAGAACACCGAACAACGTGCCGATCAGGGCACCTATGATACCAGAACTCGCGCCCTGCACCATAAACACCACCATGATCTGGCCGCGAGTCAGGCCTTGGGTTTGCAGGATCGCCACCTCGCTCTGTTTTTCCATCACCAGTAAACCAAGCGAAGTAATTATGTTGAACGCGGCAACCGCGACGATCAGACTAAGTAGCAGTAGCATCATGTTTTTTTCCATGTGCACCGCCTGGAACAGCTCGCCTTTGCGCTCACGCCAGTCTTTCCATTCAGTTCCTTGTGGCAGCCTCTGCTGGCTAAGGGTATCAACCATCAGCGGCTGTTGTAGGAACAGACGCCAGCCTGTAATGTTGCCAGCCGGATAACGCATCAGGCGCGATGCATCCTGCTGGTTGACCAGCAACTGATAGCTGTCCACCTCACTGTTGGCATAAAAGGTGCCGATAATGGTGAACAGCCGTTGGCTGGGAATGCGGCCTATTGGCGTGAACTGGCTGGCACTCGGCACCATTAGCCGCAGCGAATCACCGCGCTTGACGCCGAGCTGGCTGGCCAATTGCTTACCAATAATGATATTGTATTGGCTCGGTTGCAGTTGCTGCTGTTTAATATTGACTAGATAAGGGGTCAAGGGATCGACTTCGTCCGGGTTGACACCGAGCATTACACCCACCGCCAAACTGCGGGCGCTTTGCAGCACCACATCGCCAGTGGTCATTGGCGCAACGCGTCTGACTCCCTTCAGCCCCTGAACTGCCAAGGCGGGTAGCCACTGAGGGTTAATTGATCCATGTTTACTGGTAATCAAAACCTGCGGCATTAAGCCAAGGATGTTATTTTCCAGATCCTTTTCAAAACCGTTCATAACCGATAATACAGTGACCATCGCCATCACTCCCAAGGTGATGCCGATAGTCGATAGCCAGGAAACAAACCGCCCAAAGCGGTCTGAGATACGCCCGCGCATGTAGCGCAGGCCAATGAATAACGCGACAGGTTGATACATGAAATCCGTTTTGTTGCCATGGTAAAGCAATGTAATTATCGATAATAAAGGCTCTACCGCACCAAGGGAACACCCGGTGAGCCTTTTATTCCGCTGACAGCGCTGGCCGAAACTTAGGCAAAAGCGGACTAGCCGGACAAAATCCTGGCTGTTAACCGATTAAGTTTTAGGTTAAAAACCTAATTGTAGCATTTTTAACTGTGTCAGTTTGATGACTACTGTGCTACTATAGTCTAGCGCACAGTTTAAGGCGCTTTTCGATTATTGCTGCCGGGCGCAATCCATCACGATGATTAAAGATACTTGAATGAGCATTTCTAATAGCCGCAGCCGTTTCTTATCCCACCGTTATTCTCTCCCCGAATGCGCAGGACATCTGCGCCGATTAGGCCAGTTATCCTGTTCGGCCTGCGCCGTGGAATGTACCGAAATCGTCGAACGCCATAAGGGGCCAGTGATGCTAATCACTCCAGACATGCAAAATGCCCTACGGCGGCTCAACGAGATCCAGCAGTTTACCGATCAAAGGGTCATGACACTGTACGACTTGGAAACCATACCCTATGATGGCTTCTCACCACATCAGGACATCAGCTCGTCTCGCCTGTCGCGCCTGTATCATCTGCCTAATATAGTACACGGGGTGATCATTTTGCCGGTCAATACCCTAATGCAGCTCGTCTGTCCGCATGAATTTCTGCATGGTTACGCGTTAGTGCTGAAAACAGGCCAGCGCCTATCACGCAATAAGCTGCGCAGCCAATTGGAACAAACTGGTTACTATAGCGTTGCGCAAGTGATGGAGCATGGCGAATTCGCCCCCTGGGGTGCCTTGTTCGATCTTTACCCAATAGGCAGCGAAGAGCCATACCTTATTGACTTCTTCGATGACGAAATCAACAGCCTGAATACCTTCGAGGTCGACAGACAGCGCACGCTGAGCGAGGTCGACGCCATTAACCTGCTACCGGCCCATGAATTTCCAATCGATAAAAACGACATCGAGCTATTCCGCAGCCAGTGGCGTGAGCAATTTGATGTGCGCCGTTATCCTGAGTATATTTACCTGCAAGCCAGCAAAGGGACCTGTCCTGCAGGTTTCGAATATTGGCAACCGCTGTTCTTCAACCAACCGCTGCCATCAATGTTCAGTTATCTGCCAGCCAACACCTTGATCGTCAACAAAAGTAATCTTGAAAAAGCCGCCACGCGCTTCTGGCAGGACATCAGCCTGCGTTACCAAAGCGGACGCATAGATCCTATGCGTCCGCTGCTGGCACCGGATACCCTGTGGTTACGCGTCGATGCACTATTCATCGAACTAAAAGCCTGGCCGCGTATGGCGTTAGAAACCGTAGATCTAGCGGCCCAGGCGGGTAATATCAACTTGGGCTACTATGCCCTACCCAATCTGGCGGTGCAGGATCAAAACAAATTGCCGCTGAACAATTTGCACCGCTTTGTCGCAGACTTTGACGGCAGTGTAATTTTTTCGCTCGAGAGTGAGGTCCGGCGCGAGCAGCTACAGGATCTGCTCGGTCGTATCAAACTCGGTTACCTTGCTGATCCAGCACCTAGATCAGGCACAGCTGACAGGCCGCTATATGATGATGGTCGGCGCGTGCGAATAAGGTTTCTTCGATAGCATGCACAACAGGGCGCTAATCTGTGAAAGCGATCTGTTGGGAGAACGGTTCCGCCGCCGCCAACAGGATAATCGCTGCACTATCAACACCGATACACTGATCCGTAACCTGGCAGAGTTGCATCCCGGTCAACCAGTGGTGCACTTGGATCACGGTGTTGGGCGCTATGTCGGTCTGACCACTCTGGAAGCCGGGGGTATTAAGGCCGAATATCTGATACTATCCTACGCTGGCGAAGACAAGCTGTATGTACCAGTTTCTTCGCTGCATCTGATCAGCTGCTATGCTGGCCGCGCGGACGAAAATGCCCCGTTGCACAAGTTGGGAGGCGATGCCTGGACACGCGCAAGGCAGAAGGCCGCCGAGCAGGTGCGGGATGTGGCCGCCGAACTGCTGGATATATATGCCCAGCGCGCTGCAAAAAATGGCTTCTCTTTTCAGCACAACCTTAAAAAGTATCAGCTTTTCTGCCAAACCTTCCCCTTTGAGACCACACCTGATCAGCAGCAGGCCATAAACGCCGTGCTGAGCGACATGTGCAAGCCGTTAGCCATGGATCGTCTGGTGTCAGGCGATGTCGGCTTCGGTAAAACAGAGGTGGCAATGCGCGCCGCCTTTCTGGCGGTAGAAAACGGTAAACAGGTGGCGGTATTAGTTCCCACTACCCTGCTGGCACAGCAGCACTTCGACAACTTTCGTGATCGCTTCGCCACTTGGCCGATCCGCATTGAAATGATGTCACGCTTTCGCAGTACCAAAGAACAGCAGCAGGTACTTAATGCTGCGGCCAATGGCAAGGTAAATATCATCATAGGCACCCACAAGCTGTTACAAGGCGATCTGTGCTGGAGAGATCTGGGATTGCTAATCGTCGATGAAGAGCACCGCTTTGGCGTGCGCCATAAAGATCGCATTAAAGTGATGCGCTCCAACGTAGACATTCTAACGCTGACTGCCACCCCCATTCCACGCACCTTGAATATGGCGATGAGCGGCATGCGCGACCTATCTATTATCTCCACCCCACCCGCACACCGTCTGGCAGTAAAAACATTCGTACGCGAATATGACAGCCTGATAGTGCGTGAAGCGATCCTACGTGAGGTATTACGTGGCGGGCAGGTTTATTATCTTTACAACGATGTGGAGAACATCGAGAAGGCAGCGCAAAAGCTGGCGAAACTGGTGCCAGAAGCGCGTATCGCCATCGGCCACGGCCAGATGCGCGAACGCAATTTGGAGCGGGTGATGAACGATTTTAATCATCAACGCTTCAAAGTGCTAGTTTGCACCACCATTATCGAAACCGGCATCGATATTGCCAGCGCCAATACCATTATTATCGAGCGCGCCGACCGCTTTGGGCTAGCACAACTGCACCAGTTACGAGGCCGTGTC
Source organism: Serratia symbiotica (assembly GCA_011754105.1). Classification (GTDB taxonomy): domain Bacteria; phylum Pseudomonadota; class Gammaproteobacteria; order Enterobacterales; family Enterobacteriaceae; genus Serratia; species Serratia symbiotica_E. The sequence continues at coordinate 136,104 of JAAKDF010000001.1, read as the reverse complement.
GGGCGTTCACACCATCAAGCTTACGCCTACCTGCTAACACCCAATCCGCAGCAAGCCATGAGCGACGATGCGCAAAAACGGTTGGCAGCTATCGCCTCGCTAGAGGATCTGGGTGATGGCTTCGCGCTAGCCACTCATGATCTAGAAATTCGTGGTGCAGGTGAGATGTTGGGAGAAGATCAGAGCGGCCAGATGACCACCATTGGCTTCTCGTTGTATATGGAATTGCTGGAAAGCGCAGTTGACGCACTGAAAAATGGCCGCGAACCGTCGCTGGAAGATCTCACCAGTAGCCATGCGGAAGTGGAGTTACGCATGCCAATTCTGCTACCGGACGACTTCGTGCCAGACGTAAATACCCGTTTATCGTTCTATAAACGCATTGCCAGCGCTAAAAATAGCAACGATCTTGAAGAGCTAAAGGTGGAACTGATTGACCGTTTCGGCGTGCTGCCGGAACCGGCGCGTAACCTCTTGCAAAACGCAACGCTGCGCCAGCACGCACAAACTCTGGGAATCAAACGAATTGAGGGTAATGAGTACGGTGGATTTATCGAGTTTGGCGATAACAACTGTGTCGATCCGGGCTACCTGATCGGACTGCTGCAAAGCAATCCACAGGTATATCGCCTAGATGGGCCAAGCAAATTAAAGTTTATGCTCGATTTAAGAGATCGAGAGACACGGCTAAAGTTTACTAAGAATCTGCTAAGCACCTTCTTGGCGCACAGAGTGGTGCTATCGACTTAGTTCTCCCTCCTTTCTGATGATAGTAACGAGTGTTTTACTTGCTATCCTTCGGTGAGGCGGACAGCCTGAAGAGGGTAAGAAAGTATCTAACTGCTTGCTACAACAATCGGCATACTGCAATATATGCAAATATTGCACCTTTCATACCAGGGGAGTCAGTTAGTTAAATAGAAGCCTATCCTGTAGGCCTGCTTGTTTTGGAATTTATGTTCTTAAGATAGATACATAGGGGGCTTTTCTCCCTATGTATCTATCTTTCTGCCGATATTTTTATTCCAAATGTAATTCTCTTTGCCATAAGAATTAATTGTTTTGTCAGGAACGCTTTGGCATCCCCACTTAAAACGTGCTCCATTCCAGACAGGCTATCAGCAGTTCCACTGTTTCCCAGGTTATAGCCACACACAGCAGAGCTAGCGATAATAGCGCCTAACTACTGGTATCTAGCACCGGGAAGTGCTTCACCAGATCGTCGATCGATTTCATCTGCACCAGGAATGGCTCCAGCTTGTCCAACGGCAGCGCGGACGGTCCGTCGCACTTGGCACTGTTTGGTTCCGGGTGCGCTTCAATGAAGAGACCAGCCAGACCAACTGCCATGCCAGCGCGCGCTAGCTCAGTTACTTGTGCACGACGACCGCCAGAAGCAGCACCGAACTGATCGCGGGTTTGCAGAGCATGGGTCACATCGAAGATCACTGGATGCCCACCTGTTACGTTCTTCATCACGTTCATGCCCAGCATGTCAACAACCAGGTTGTCGTAGCCAAAGTTGCTGCCACGATCGCATAAGATTACCTGATCGTTACCGCCTTCTTTGAATTTATCGACGATATTGCCCATTTGACCCGGGCTGACAAATTGCGGTTTCTTCACGTTAATTACCGCGCCAGTTTTCGCCATCGCTGCCACCAAATCAGTCTGGCGCGCCAGGAATGCCGGTAGCTGGATCACGTCTACCACTTCAGATACCGTCTGTGCCTGCACCGCTTCATGAATATCAGTGATTATTTTCACGCAAAAGGTTTTTTTGATTTCTTCGAAAATCCTCATCCCTTCTTCCAGCCCTGGCCCACGGTACGAGTGGATAGAAGAACGGTTAGCTTTATCAAAAGAAGCTTTGAAAACGTAAGGTATTCCCAGTTTTTGCGTCACAGTGACGTGGTGTTCGCAGATAATCATCGCCAGATCACGCGATTCAAGCACATTCATACCACCAAATAGCACAAACGGCAGATCGTTCGCTACATTGATGTCACCAATACTAATCACTTTCTGTTTCATACTTTTCCTTTTAGTAAATCGAATCAATTAGTTTATGGTTGTACTCAAGCTGGACGTAAATCAGCCCACGGTCTTGGATCTCGTAAGAATCGTATGGGTCAAAGTACAAGGCAGTTTCGCTAGTACTCAGTGCCATTTACATCTGTTTTTCTTCAATCAGAGCGTCTTTCAAAGCATCGATCATCTTACGCACCACTATGAAGAGGTTATCCGATTCATGTATATCGTTGTCTTCTAACTCAGCACACAGCCCTAAGCTACTTTTAATTCACACTTCTAATTGATGCTCGTTTAGAGTTTCGCCGTTCAACGGGTTGATCAGCCACATTTCATCATCTAGCCAGTAGGCACGTAAAATAATCTGAGTAAAGAAAATTACCGGCATCAGCGGCAGATCTAAATGGTGCGCAATATGCAAGAAAATAGTACCCAACCCTAGATAGTGAAGAAAAGCTCAATGAGTGCGTTTAGTTGCTGCTAGTTGCTGCTCCTGATTGAGATCATCCGGCATAGCTGCGCGCGCTTCATCGACCAGTTGCTTTAGCTTACACTCAACCTCGGCCACCGGGAAATCGTGCCGTATCGACGGTGACACGAGAATCACACCGCAACTCAGTGGCGATGTGTTAAATTCAAAATCCGCAATACGGCTCATAGGTATCCCATCAGAAACGGTATTTTCGTCTTGGCAAGTTTACTTATCAGGTACAAGCAATCCAGCTCAATAACGAACGCCAAAACGCGTAGTTTCTGACTTTTACTCTTCTTATCCAAGGTGGCGTAGCCAAGCAGGATGTAGATAATAACGCCAAAAAATTTCTCGGTCAGCCATTAGTCTATAGCCAGCAACGGATAAAACCTGAATATTACCTACCAGATTGTCTTACGCTTCGTTATTATTAATTTTTGGTCACTGCGGAGTACGGCCACTGGCCGAGGGTCACGCGCTCATTGTGGCCGTAATCACGGTAAGTGGCAACCGCCATAAAACCAGCATCCAGCATTAGCGTGCGCACGCTGTGACCCTGCTGCCAGCCGTGTTCCAGCAATAGCCATCCCTGAGGTTGCAGATGCTGCGGTGCCTGGTGCACGATTGCGTCCAAATCAGCCAGCCCCTGTTGCGCCGCCACCAGCGCGCTAGCAGGTTCAAAACGTACATCTCCCTGCATCAGGTGTGCGTCGTCAGTGTCGATATACGGCGGGTTGCTGGCGATTAATGCAAAATGCTGGGGTGTTAGTGAACTGAACCAGTTACCCTGTAAGAATTGCACATTGCTGATCGTTAGCTTCTGCGCATTATGTTGTGCCAGTGCCAGCGCGTCGGGCTGCAAATCAACGCCAATGACCGTACAATCCGGCCGTTCGCTGGCTAGCGCTAGCGCAATAGCACCAGTGCCAGTGCCGAGATCGAGAATATGGCAGCACGCGATCGGTAGGCATTCCAGCGCCAGTGCTACCAGGCATTCACTATCCGGGCGCGGGATAAGGGTGGCAGGGGAAACCGACAGAGGTAGCGACCAGAATTCACGCTCACCAACCAGATAGGCTACTGGTTCACCATGTTCACGGCGTACCAGCAGCGCTTCTAGTTGCTGCTGCTGTTGCGGCGTCAGTCTCGTTTCATCGAACGCTATGAGAAAGGCTCTGGTCCGCCCAGTAATAAAACCCAGCAAGATTTCCGCATCACGTCTGGGGCTATCGCTGTGCGTTAACCGGGCAGCGGCGGATTTCAGCCAGTAGTGATAATCCATCACTCTTGCTCAGCAGACAGCGCGGCAAGTTGGTCGGCCTGGTATTCCTGCAAGATCGGTTGGATCAGCATGTCCAGCTTGCCTGACATCACCTCTTCTAGACGATATAGTGTCAGATTGATGCGGTGATCGGTCACGCGCCCCTGCGGGAAGTTATAGGTGCGGTTACGGTCAGAACGATCACCGCTACCAAGTAGGTTGCGGCGGGTTGAGGCTTCTGCCTGTTGGCGTTTAGCCATTTCGGCAGCACGGATACGTGCGCTGAGCACCGACATTGCCTTGGTCTTATTCTTGTGCTGCGAACGCTCGTCTTGGCATTCTACGACAATGCCAGTTGGCAGGTGGGTGATGCGGATCGCCGAGTCGGTGGTATTAACATGCTGACCACCCGCGCCAGAAGAGCGGAATGTGTCGATTTTCAGATTGCTTTGATTGATGTTCGGCCTTTCAGCCTCTGGCACTTCCGGTATCACCGCCACAGTGCAGGCGGAGGTGTGGATACGCCCCTGAGACTCGGTTTCCGGCACTCGCTGCACACGGTGACCACCAGATTCAAACTTTAATTGGCCATAGACACCCTCACCAGAGACTTTGGTAATCACCTCTTTGTAGCCACCGTGTTCTCCCTCATTAGCGCTGATCATTTCTACACGCCAGCGGCGATTTTCGGCATAGCGGCTATACATGCGGAATAAATCGCCGGCAAAGATCGCCGCCTCATCGCCGCCGGTACCAGCGCGCAATTCCAGGAAACAGCCGCACTCATCGTCAGGATCTTTTGGCAACAGCAGCACCTGTAGCTGTTGTTCTAGTTTTTTGGTTGTCGCTTTGGCCTGCTTGAGTTCTTCTTGCGCCATTTCGCGCATTTCAGGATCGTCTTGCATCATTTCCGCCGTCGCCAAATCACCCTGTATATGACGCCATCTAAGGAAGCAGCGGCTGACATCGGTCAGTTGTGCATATTCTCGCGACAGTGCGCGAAAACGATCCTGCTCAGCAATAACGCCAGCATCGCCGAGCAACGCCTGCACTTCTTCATAGCGCTCTTGTAACGCTTCTAGTTTGTCAGTAATCGAAGGCTTCATGCGTGGTATTAGACCATGTTAATTAATAAAACTAATACTAATCCAGCTGGAGGATGTTGCGTAATAATTGCAACCGCTCCACATCGCCATCGCTGGCAGCCTGCTGGAGGGATTTTGTTGGGGCATGGATAAGACGGTTGGTCAATCTGTGCGCTAACTCTTGGATAACCTGTTCAACAGTGGCACCCTGCGCAATGGCGGCCAATGCTTTGGCCTCCATTCCCGCACGAATTTGCTCGGCCTGCGAGCGATAATCACAAATGGTTTTTACCGCCCCCTGCGAACGTAACCAAGCCATAAAATTGGTGCTTTCCTGCTGTATGATCACTTCTGCCTGCGCCGCTGCAGCCTTACGCTGCGCCAGGTTGTTATGGATAATGGCGTGCAGATCGTCTACACTGTACAAATAAGCACTCGCCAGTTTGCCAACCTCCGGCTCGATATCGCGTGGTACAGCTATATCTACCAGCAGCATAGGCTGGTAGCGGCGCGCTTTTAGCGCTCGTTCTACCATCCCTTTACCGATGATCGGCAACGGACTGGCGGTAGAGCTGATGATGATATCTGCATCTGCCAGACGTTGGTCAATCTCCAGCAAGGTGATCACTTCCGCGCCAACTTCACCCGACAGCCTTTGAGCACGTTCGCGGGTACGGTTAGCAATGATCATATGCCGCACTTTGTGCACGCGCAGATGTCGTGCGACCAACTCGATGGTTTCACCGGCACCAACCAGCAAAACGTTTAGATCAGCCAGCGATTCGAAAATTTGACGTGCCAGTGTACAGGCAGCAAAGGCAACAGATACGGCGTTGGCACCGATTTCAGTTTCGGTGCGCACGCGTTTGGCGACGGAGAAGGAAGTTTTGAACAGGCGATCCAACTCACCGGATCGCGACTGGCCACGATGGGATTCAGCGAAGGCTCTTTTCACCTGCCCAAGGATCTGAGGCTCACCCAATACCAACGAATCTAGTCCGCTAGCCACGCGCATCAGGTGGCTGACCGCGTCGTTATCGTGATGCCAATAGAGGCTTTTTTGCACATCTTCGGGGCGAAGGTGATGATATTCACACAGCCAGGAAACTAGGTGTTCGTGGATATGTTCATGTTGCTCTACGCTAATGTACAGCTCAGTGCGGTTGCAGGTAGACAACACCACACCGCCCTGCACCAAAGGTTGTTGGAGCAAACTAGTCAGCACCTGATCAAGAGACTCTGGTAAGAAGGCCACCCTTTCACGCAGAGAAATCGGAGCGGTTTTGTGATTAATACCCAATGCTAGCAAGGTCATTGCCTAGAGTAATACTTATCTTGATATGGTTTCTCGTTGCAGGGCATTCTACTTGATGAACAGGAGCAATAAAAGTCACAACCGAATCTTGCATTCAATGACTAACTTTAGGCCAAGAAAACCAATTAATTAATAAATTACATCCAGTTACCAATAAACTGCTTAATCGGCACGCGCCTCCGGTGCGTAAATGCAACCTATGCCAATCATATGTAGCGAAACTATTATAAGATTATGGAATAAAGGCAAGCCCCCGAAGAACAGAGGCGATGAAAACCTTTCAACGAGCGTTAAAGAAAGCATCATGCGTTTTTAGGCAGGATGGGAAAGCGGTTAGTTTGTCTTTCTAAACCTCCCCAAACGGGAGATTTTATTGTAAACATCCTTTGAGAAACTGATAGAAAAATTGGCTTTGTTGAATAGATCGGATTTGGAATAAAGACTCCTCTGATGTAGTCCGGGAAGTTCAACGGCACTTTCATCAGTGTGAAAATAGAATCTACGAGCCCTAGAGTGCGCGAAGTGTCAGGCCAAAAATTCATTTTAGCATCAATACGCTGGTCATTGCCATATTGGAATAATGTTGTGTGGGACCACGCAGAGAAGGTTTTGCATCCCAGTACCAGGCGTGAAGTGCCGTTTCATCCACCCAGACAGTGAGTGAACCACGAGTGATTAAGGGCGTTGTTGTAAGCCTTCCAGTTGGTGATCTTGAACTTTTAATTGGTTACGGAATCTCGCTATTTTGAGAGAAGGAGAGTCATTTAATCCTCGTAGCGGCCAAATGTTCGATTTATTCAAAAACGCCCGTGTGTACTTAAACCTGAATAAGTACACCTTTAAGAACAATCTGCACATGCGCTGTAGTGATACAGCCTGAGACTATATACAACAAAAAAGGCCATGATTTATAGTGGCCTTTTTATTCTGACGAGACTTAGTGAGACAAATCGAGATCGAGTGAAACGTTATTCGATATTCTGAATCTGTTCGCGCATTTGCTCGATTAGCACTTTTAGCTCAATAGCGGATGTGGTGACATTAGCATTGATCGATTTGGAAGCCAGCGTGTTCGATTCGCGGTTGAACTCCTGCATCATAAAGTCGAGGCGACGGCCTACGGCTTCTTTTTTCTTCATGATGTTGAGCGTTTCCTTCACGTGCGCTTCTAGGCGATCTAGCTCTTCGGCAACATCGATACGCTGTGCCATTAGCACCAGCTCTTGCTCCAGGCGAGTTTTTTCCAACTGCACTTGGGCTTCTTCCAGCTTTCTGACCAACCGCTTACGTTGCCACTGTAAAATGTTTGGCATCTGGATGCGCACTTTGACCACTTCGGCACCAACACCATTTAGGCGTTGCTCGATTAAGGCTTTTAGCTCGGTGCCTTCTCTCTCGCGCGCAGTGATGAAGTCATCCAGTGCGCCGTCCAACGCCTGCATCAACTCGCCGCTGATGGCGTCCAGATCTTGCTCCGCAGCGGACATCACGCCTGGCCAGCGCAGCACGTCGATCGGGTCGATTTTCCCTTCGTCGCTCTGCATTTTAACCCAATTGGCAGCTTCGACCAGTTGCTTAGCCAGTTTTTCGTTTAATATCATCAAGCTTTGTGCGCTGGGATCCAGCTCGAAGCGCAGATTGCACTCTACTTTACCACGAGTCAAACGGCCACGGATACGTTCCCGGATTACCGGCTCTAGGCTGCGGAATTGTTCTGGTAGACGGATATAGGTTTCTAAGTAGCGCTGGTTTACGGAACGCAGTTCCCATGCCGCGCTGCCCCATTCTCCCTTGATTTCACGCCTGGCATAGGCAGTCATACTACGGATCATTGTCGTACCCAATAAAAAAGATGAAGCAATTATAGCGTTACCGCTGCGGGTAGGATAGGCATTACGTCATCAATCCCGTATTATAATGTGCAGGCAAAAGTTGATTTTAAGCTGGAAAAAGCCCATGCTCCCTGTAGGTAGAGCACCACAACACGTTCGCCCACTTATATTGACACGTCACTATACCAAACATGCTGAAGGCTCCGTGCTAGTTGAGTTTGGCGATACCAAAGTTTTGTGCACCGCCACGGTGGTGGTGGGCGTGCCACGCTTCCTGAAATGCATGATCCAGGGGTGGATCACCGCTGAATACAGTATGTTGCCGCGCTCCACTCACAGCCGTAATGTGCGTGAAGCTGCCAAAGGCAAACAGGGTGGTCGTACACTATAAATTCAACGCCTAATTGCCAGTTCGTTAGGCGCCGCAGTGGATCTGAAAAAGATAGGTGAGCTTACCATTATCCTTGAATATGATGTGTTACAAGCTGATAGTGGCACTCGCATCGTTTCCATTTCTGGGGCCTGCATGGCGCTGATTTATACGCTGAATGTACTGGTAGCTAACGGCAAATTGAAAGCTAATCCGATGAAGGAGTTAGTGGAGTCTGTTTCCGTTGGCATCCTTAAAGGTGAAGCGCTGTGCGATTTGGAGTACGTTAAAGACTCCGCAGCCGAGACCGACATGAACGTGGTAATGATGTAAGATGGCAGCATGATCGAGGGGCAAGGCATCGCCGAAGGTGAGCCGGTTAGCCACGATGAACTAATGGCATTGTTTACACTGGCTCGGGGGAGCATCGAGACCATCTTACAGGCGTAGAAAGCGGCGCTGGCGGGCTTATTATCTTAAGAAGACTAGAGATAACTCGTATTATACAGCTTATGTGATAGCTTTACTACGGTGCTGTGGTCTGCGGTCTTGACAATCTTGGTTCTCCGCGCTGCCTGTTGGGCAGCTGTAATCATTGCCGAACAACTCTTAACATAGCGCTGTTCTGGCAAGATTTAGGCGACATTCCCTTGTCGTCTATCTTTTTCGCACCAAGTTTAGTGGCGGCCAGAGTGGCCAAAGCCGCCAGTACCGCGTTCGCTGCTATCGAACTCTTCTACCAAGTTAAACTTAACCTGTACCACCGGCACAAAGACCATCTGCGCAATACGCTCACCCGGTTTAATGATGAAGGGTTCCTGACCGCGATTCCAAATGGAAATCATCAACTGTCCCTGATAATCGGAGTCGATCAGGCCAACCAGGTTGCCCAACACTACGCCGTGCTTATGGCTAAGGCCGGATCGTGGCAGTATTACCGCTGCCACGTTGGCATCAGCGATATGAATTGCTAAACCTGTAGGTAGCAGCTTAGTTTTACCGGGCATCAGCGCCACCGTGCCGTCTATGCAGGCACGCAGATCTAGCCCGGCAGAACCCGGAGTAGCGTAGGTAGGTAGCGGGAAATCCTGACCAATACGAGGGTCAAGGACCTTAACGTCGATTTTTTTCATCATAACGGCTGAGTATCTCGTCGATTAAACATTGACTAAGGAGTGTTTTGTCACTCAGCGCCAGGCGCTTTTCTCCACCCTGCCAAAAAAGGTGCAGCGCATTGGTGTTACTATCGAACCCATGCTCAGCAAGCGATACATTATTAGCACAAATTAAATCCAGCTTCTTACACACCAGTTTTTGTTGCGCATATTCTTCAATATTCTGGATTTCGGCGGCAAATCCTACGACAAAAGGGCGGTTTTCATTCATTGCTGCCACACCGGCGACGATGTCGGGGTTTTTGACCATCTTGAGTACGAGTTCATTACCTTGTTTTTTGATTTTTGCATCGTCTATATGTTCAGCACGATAATCGGCGACAGCAGCACAAGAAATGAAAATGTCCTGCTGAGCGGCGCGTTGCTGCACCGCCTGTTCCATCTCCAGTGCGCTGGTAACGTCCACACGGGTAACCAATGGTGGCGTTGGCAAGCTAACTGGCCCGGTAATCAACGTGACCTGCGCACCACGGACAGCAGCCGTGCGGGCAATAGCAAAGCCCATTTTCCCGGAGCTGTGGTTGCTGATGAAGCGCACTGGATCTAGCGCTTCACGCGTGGGGCCAGCGGTGATCATAACTTGTAAATGTTGCAAATCCTGCGGTGTAGAAAAATAGCTGTTCGCCAGATCGACGATTTCTTGTGGGTTGAGCATACGGCCGGGGCCGACATCGCCGCAAGCTTGTCTACCGCTATCTGGACCCCAGAGCAGCATACCTCGCGCTTGTAGCGTTTGCAGGTTGGCTTGGGTAGCTGCGGCGCGGTACATCTGCTGGTTCATGGCGGGAACGGCTGCAATGGGCGCTTTGGTATCCAGACAGACGGTAGTCAGCAGATTATTGGCCATGCCGACGGTAATGCGTGCCAGCAGGTCAGCAGTCGCTGGTGCCAGAATTATCAGGTCAGCCCATTTGCCTAACTCAATATGGCCCATTGCGGCTTCAGCGGTATGCTTCAGCAGATCGTCGGAAACCGGGTAGCCGGAGACAGCCTGTAACGTCAGCGGCGTGATGAACTCCTTGGCCGCGTCGGTCATTGCCACCCGCACCTCCGCGCCGCCGTCGTGCAGGCGGCGCACCAACTCAGGGCATTTATACGCAGCGATACCGCCACTGATGCCAAGCACAATATGTTTGCCGGAAAGTCCTGTTATCATGATGGTCCAATTTAAAGCCAAAATATGGACTATTTTAGCATAACTGCCGGGCAGGTGAGCACTTCCGCGATGGCTGTTGTCCGTTACATTTCACTTTACACAGTACTGCGCAATGTTATCGACTACCTGTCCAATGTGGCAATCGGCGTATCGCATGCTGTGGCGCTTTTAGGGAGGAAGAGATGGGCAGTCAGGCAAGCATAATTTGGCAGGGAGCGATGCCACTATGGAAGAAATTGTTGAATCATGGCGCAGCATCTTTATCCGATGTCGAACTGCTGGCTATTTTTCTAAGCATCGGGCTACCCAGTTTGCATGTTATATAGTTAGCATAACAAATGCTGCGACAATTCGGTTCTTTGTATCATCTGATGTCAGCTGATTACAGGGTATTTTGTAGCCAGAAAGGATTGGAGAATGCCAGCTATGCCGAGTTGCAGGCGATTTCAGAACTCTGGCATTTCGTTTCTTTTCTAGCTATTTGGCGCAAGAGAACGCCATGTTAAACCCGCGCATTACTCAGCATTACCTACAAAGTTTATTAGCGCATTACGAGCGAGAGGTGTTTCTATTATTGTTTTTAGATAATCAACACCAGGTTATTCGCCATGAAGAGATGTTTGCTGGGACTATCAGCAGCGTCGTCGTTCATCCTAAAAAATTGTACGCGTAGCTTTTAAGGCGAATGCGGCCGCCATCATTCTGGCGCATAATCATCTCTCGGGTAAAGCTAAACCCAGTCATGCCGACCGTATGATAACCGAGTAAGTCATTAATGCCTGACTGTTATTGGAGATCCGAGTTATTGATTATTTGGTGATAAGTTGGGTGAATGCGTTTCTTTTGCCGAGCGCGGATGGCTTTAAGCGATTTTTCGCAATCCTTGTGAGATCTTTAGCTGTTCGTGACTTGAGCACTTACGCTTCAAAGCGTATGCTACTATACCTTTGAGAATCTTAGGTTTGGCGTAAGGGTCTATCTCAGCCTCAGCAGGCTTCTGGCTTTATGACAATAGTCTCCCTCATTATTGAAGCTTGCTGATATAGGCTTTAAAATCCTGACAAGGTTGCCAATACCCTAAAAGAAGCTCGAGCTGATTTGATTTTTGGAGAATAGACATGTCACGAGTCTGCCAAGTTTCTGGCAAGCGCCCGGCGAGCGGTAACAACCGCTCCCATGCAATGAACGCGACCAAACGCCGTTTCCTGCCTAACCTGCACTCACACCGTTTTTGGGTTGAGGCTGAGAAGCGCTTTGTAACTTTGCGTGTATCCGCTAAAGGTATGCGTGTTATCGATAAAAAGGGTATTGAGGCGGTGTTGGCCGATCTAAGTGCCCGTGGTGAGAAGTATTAAGGAACTGCATCATGGCTAAAAGTGTTCGCGATAAGATCAAACTGGTTTCTTCTGCTGGTACTTGTCACTTCTATACCACCACGAAGAATAAGCGTACTAAGCCGGAAAAATTGGAACTGAAGAAATTCGATCCATTCGTCCGCCAGCATGTGATTTATAAAGAAGCTAAAATTATTTAATTTTAGTGGATCAATAAAAGAACCCGGGTTTCGCCGGGTTCTTTTATTTTATAACAACAGAAAAAGATGGGAAAATGCCAAATGCCTGAATTACCAGAGGTTGAAACCAGCCGACGGGGTATTGAACCTTATCTTGTCGGCCATAGCATTCAGTACGCAATAGTGCGCAATGCGCGCCTGCGTTATCCGGTCTCCGAGCAGATCCTAACGCTGAGCAACCAGCCGGTACACAGCGTGCAGCGCCGTGCTAAATATCTGTTAATTGAGCTGGAACACGGCTGGATTATTGTCCATCTGGGCATGTCCGGTAGCTTACGCATGCTGCGTAAAGAAAACCAAGACGCAGCCGACAAGCACGATCACATTGACCTGGTGATCAGCAACTGCATGATTCTACGCTACACTGACCCACGCCGCTTCGGCGCTTGGATATGGTGCGAGAATCTGGCAGCCAGCAATGTGTTAGTGCATCTGGGGCCAGAGCCGCTGAGCGAGGCGTTTAACGGTACCTATCTGCATAAAAAATCACGTAACAAGCGTACGAGGCTCAAACCCTGGCTAATGGATAACAATCTAGTGGTCGGGGTTGGCAACATCTACGCCAGCGAGTCACTGTTTAGTGCTGGAATCTTGCCCGATCGCCAGGCGGACTCACTAAGCAAGACGGAAGCAGAATTACTTGCGGTAACTATCAAGAAGGTATTGCAGCGTTCTATCGATCAAGGAGGAACTACGCTACGCGACTTCTTGCAATCAGACGGCAAGCCGGGGTGTTTCGCTCAGGAATTACAGGTGTATGGGCGGGCGGGTGAGCCTTGCCGCGCCTGTGGCCTGCCGATAGAATCTACCAAGCATGGGCAACGGAGCACTTTTTTCTGCCGCCATTGCCAATGTTAAGACATTATTTAGCGGCAATCTTTTCCATCAGCGCTTTGGTGACCACAGCTGGCAGGAAAGGCGCGATATCCCCACCATGTCGGGCCACTTCCTTCACCAGTGAAGAATAGATAAGCGAGCACTCTTCGGACGGCATCAGGAATATGCTTTCCAGTGTTGGCATCAGATGGCGGTTCATGTTCACCAACTGCATTTCGTATTCAAAGTCGGATACCGCACGCAGGCCGCGCACCAGGATATTGGCATTATGGTGGGCGGCAAAGTGCGCCATTAATTCGCTGAAGCCAAGTACTTCGACATTATCCAGATGCGAGGTGACTTGGGTCGCCAACTCCACTCGTTCTTCCAGGGTGAATAGTGGCTTTTTGCTTGAGCTAGAGGCAATGGCTAGAACCACATGATTAAACATTAATGACGCACGCGTCACTAAGTCCAAGTGGCCGTTGGTCATGGGATCGAACGTCCCGGGATAGATGGCTTTGCGGAACATGATTCACTTCTCTGAGTAGTTTCGGACCAATGCCCATAATGTAGCATATTTATTGAAGGTATATTGAGCGTTGACCACCGCTAACAGCAACCCCTGTTTACCATCCAGAAAGCCAGCTCGCAGCAACCATGTCTTGCAGAAAGCGCCGAACGTGTGGGTCAGGATTGACAGGTAACCGCAGCGTTTGCCAGCCTGGTAGCGCTGATTAGCCCACTCTTCAGCGTAACGCAGTTGTTTGCGTTGGAAAGCGAAAAAATTACGGCAGGTTAGATGCAGCAGATCGCCGCTAAGCGCAACCAAATTGGCACCATCAATATTGAGCGATTCATGCACTAGATCTTCGTTATAGCAGTAACGGTAGTTGGCGTACAAACGGTTGACCCGATCCGGGTACCAGCCGCTGTGGCGCATAAAGCGGCCTAGAAACAAATTACGGCGCGCGCAAGTGTAAACGGTGCCGTTGCCTGGTACGGTTAAGACTTGCTCTATGGATTGGCGCAATTCAGGCGTCACCCGCTCATCGGCATCGATCATCAGAATGTAGTCTTGGCTGGCATGCCTTTGCGCCAACTGACGCTGTTTACCGAAGCCTTGCCAATCGGGATGAGTGAACACTTTCGCCCCCATACTTTCGGCAATGGCGATGCTTTCATCCTGGCTGCCGGAATCTAACATGATGATTTCTTCAGCCCAGGCCACTGAACGCAGGCAATCCGGCAACAGCTCAGCTTCATTTTTAGCGATTATTACCACCGATAGGCTTTTACGGTTGCTCATTTAATGGCAACGAGGCGGCAGATGCGGTTTTAACAGTTGCAGGAGGCGCTGCAATGCTCCCTGATTCTGATACAGCACTTCCACCGCATGGCGACCATAGTCACGGCGATAGCCTTCGTCAGTTAGTAGGGTTTCTACTTCCTTTACCAATGACTCTGTATCTTCCACGGTAATCAACCCTTTAGCCTGTGACAGCTTAGCACATATATCATTGAAGTTGAAGGTATGTGGCCCCATGAGCACCGGGATAGCGTGAGCTGCGGCCTCCAACGGGTTGTGTCCACCACGTTCGACAAAGCTACCACCGATAAAGGCCAGGTCGGCAATGCCATACAGAAGCATGAGTTCGCCCATAGTGTCACCGATCACTATTTGCGTGCTGCCGGAAGGGATTTCACCACAGCTACGCCGGATATAGCTGAATCCGGCTTTTTGTACCAAATATTTAGCAGTCGCGAAGCGTTCTGGGTGGCGCGGCACCAGGATCAGCAATAAATAGGGGTGTTTTTCCAGAAGTTTGCGCTGTGCTGCCAGCAAAATGCGTTCTTCACCATCATGGGTGCTGGTGGCGATCCACACCGGGCGGTGCGGTGCCCATTGTCGTCGCAGGGTAACGGCACGAGCAGCCAGTTCCGGCGTGACAGAGATGTCGAATTTCAGGCTACCAGTTACGGTAAGCTGCGAGCGTTTCAGACCAAGTTCTACTAAGCGATCACCATCTTCCTGATTCTGTGCGGCGATCAACGTAATGCGGTGCAACATGTTGCGGACAAAACCGCCGATTTTTTTATAACCTGCGGCAGAGCGTACTGAGAGACGTGCGTTGGCGATCACTAGAGGAATATGCCGCTGATGCAGCGCGTGAATCAGGTTTGGCCATAGCTCGGTTTCCATGATGATCACCAGTTTGGGATCCACCTGGTCGAGAAAACGCTTTATAGCGCCATGTAGGTCGTAAGGAAGATAGACATGGTGTACATCTTTACCAAAGGCTGATTGTACGCGCTCTGAACCCGTTAGGGTCATCGTGGTAACAGTGATCGGTAAATAGGGGTAGTGGTGACGCAACGCTCGCACCAGGGGGATAGCGGCCAGCGTTTCGCCGACAGAAACGGAATGCAGCATGATACCGCCTGGTAGCACTTTGCCGGTGCAATAGCCATAACGCTCTGCCCAGCGATTCCTGTAAGCTGTAGCTTTGCGGCTACGCATCAGTAGGCGGAGCCAAATCAGGGGTTGCATAAGGTAGAGTAGTACCTGATAAAAACGTAGCAACATTCTATGAACTTCATTTATATAGACTATTAAGAATAGTACCATAATTGAGAGAGAAAGGCGCTAATTTGGTAACTTGCTGGGCGTTGTTGAATAAATCGAATATTTATCCGGCACGATGATTAGATCACTCTTATTTATTTGGTGGTCACCTCTATCACTGCGAGCGTATGATGCGCAAGTTGCAGAGGCTATGGCCATGATCTGTGCATTAAAAACAAGATGACGCTAGCAGGTATGCCAGGAAATGTATGCGTTGCCTGAAATATGCCCCTTCATGGGGCTCTTTATTCCAAATCCAATTTATTCAACAAAGCCCTCATCGGCTTATACGGTTTATGGTTACCGGAGACCACCAGATTTAGATGACCGGAGATTTCTTTTATCTGTTTCAGAATGGCAATAGCCTGGTGGGAAAGCGTCACGATATGTGGAGTGCGTATTTTGCACCACGACTAGAAAATCGCACTTTCTCAATTTTTCCAGTGCGGCTGGAATGATCCAGATTTTATATCTGAAATCAATCTCGTTCCAGCAGGCAAAACGCAGTTCGCTGGAGCGGACAAACAGATGCAATGTCAGGATTACCGCCAGCCTTGTTAACTGCCGCCCCTGCTAGTAGTCAACGATACGCTCCAGTAGTCCTGGCAACTGTGCCAGAGGCAGGGCGAGATACTAATTTTTAACCGGCGGCGCAATTGACAGCGATATTTGAGATATCAGAGGGTTGGGAACCGCCCGAATTAACAAGCAGAATACGGAGCAGTGAGAATCTGTCAGTTTAAAAAGGGGTTATCAGAAGGCTTGATATTATGGATTTGCGCGTCTGACAGGTAAGCTGGGTGATCAGCTCTATTATTGAACTGAAGTGACCATGAATCATATCACTAATTTTACCGTATGCATATGGAGAACTAGATACGCATCAGGAGTATTTTTTAGACTGACTTATTGAAGTCTAATTATGTGGGTACTTATGAGTATGCCTGAAAGCAATAATTTGGCTCCCCTGACTGGAATCGAACCAGTGACATACGGATTAACAGTCCGCCGTTCTACCGACTGAACTACAGAGGAATCGTGTAAAACGAGCGTATCGTATCCAGCCTCCCTAGAAGTGTCAAAGATAAATTGATCATTCAGATTCGATTGCTCGCTATCTGAGCAATGCACGGCGTATCCAAATGCCAGCTCATTACCCCACCACTAGGTTAGGCTGGCGTGCGAGGTAGTTTGGCGTAGAACTGTTTTCCACGGCCATTTAAATCATCGGGCTAATATTGTTACATGAATATGACACGTAGATACCTAAACAATGTATAACCCACTGATCAACAGTTCTCTCGTTGGGGAAGCGAGATTTTGTAGTGACATTGTGGAGTGAAAGTGCATTGTTGATGATGGAATGTGCAAGCTTTAATAAAGAAATCAGGTGCATATCTTCCTTTCCCCCAGATCAGTTTACTCTAATCTTTTTATCTTATTGCATCAGAAATGCCTTGAACTGCGGCGTCATCACCGTACTAAAGCCATCGTTAGTTTTGCTGATCAGATATGCCGCTAGCCCTTTTTCTTGCGCTAACTGTAATGCTTTGTCTGTGTCCAACACCATCAGCCCAGTATCCCAGCTATCAGATTCTAGCGCGGTAGAAGCGATCACCGTAGCGGAAACTAGCCGATGTTGAATTGGCTTGCCTGTGATTGGATCGATAAGATGCGAATAGTGCTGGCCATCTTGCTCAAAATAGTTACGATAGCTGCCAGCTGTGCTAATGCTGTAGCCCTGTAAATCGACCAGGGCTTGCACGGCATTCTCACGATCGGTTGGTTTCTGGATTGCTACTCGCCAGGGTTTACACTGACTGTTAACACCGTGTGCCGATACTGCGCCGCCTACCGAAACCAGATAATTAGTGATGCCGTTGCGCGTCATAAGACGCACCAGTTCATCGGTACCATAGCCTTCACCCAAAGTCGAGAGATCGACAGACATATCAGGCAAATCTTTCTGTAACCATTCTCCCCGGCTGTCACTGAACAGATTCAGGTGCTGTAAACCTACCTTCTTCTGCGCCGCTGCTATTTCCTGCTGGATCGGTACCTTGATCGGGTGTTTGTACGACCCAAAGCCCCACAGGTTCACCAACGGGCCAATGGTAATGTCCATGGAACCACCGGTATCGTGGACAATGCGCTGAGCCATCAGTATGATATTTGCCATGCCGCGCGGAATGGCTTGTGGGTTAGTGCTGCGGGAATGATTAAAGCGAGACAGCACCGAATCGATACGATAGGTGGAAATATCGTCGTTGGCCTGTTCTAGCAGAGCATCGATCTGCTTCTGTAACTGCTCTTTGCTGACAGAGATATCACCACTTACTTTAACGCTATAAAAGGTACCCATAGTTTTGCTATTTATGTCGATCTGCGGGAGAGATTACGGTTTGTTGCAGGCAGAAAGCAGGGTGATTACTGTACTCAGAAGTAACCCTTTGACGAAAGTATTAGTCATAAAACATCTTTTAGTGCTGTAAATAAGGTGCTACAGATAAAGCAATGCGCGGTAAATGAAAACTGAGTAAAGGGAAAATAGTATTTTTTTGGCCTGCGCTAGGAGCGATTGGTGGAGCACAGCGTTTTGGCGGCGCATTTTCAACGTTTGTCCTGATCCTTGCATAATATACCCCCGGTGGTAGGTATTTTTGCGCGCTGGCTACAGGAGAATGATGGCGGTGAACACCGGTGTATAAGTTCATAAATAGAGCGGCGGTATTAGCCCACAGGCGCATAACGCCTTGAATCTAAAAGAAAGGGGCAATGATCGAGGCCTGGATGATGACAAACAGTATCACAGGTATGTTATGACTATCGATCCTGATATCCTGCCCCAGCAGAAAATCTAGTAGCGGTAGCACGACGGCAAACAGGATCTGTACTTACAGTTACTGCCAATTAGGCAGGGCAATATTCCAACGTTTGGTTAACACGCTGTATAGCGCGTACAAGAAGATGGCGGCTAACATCCTCAATTCTCCCTTGCCGATACCCTGTTGTAGCAATATACCAGACTGATCAATATGGTCAATAGCGGGATTAAGGAAGCGATGATGCCTATAAAATAAACAGTGCACTGACGCTGTGCGCAGCATAAGTAGGCCTATTATACAGCACCATACCCAGCAGCCCGAGTACCAGCAGTTTCTACCCATTGACACGTACTGCCTGTCGGTTGACGATTACCCCAGCAATACAAAGGGTGTCAGGATGATTAGCGCCAGTAGCCAGCGGTAGAAGTAGATAGCTGCCGGATCGATGGTAATGACGGCGAGTTTGTTGACTATGGAACTGATTAACCAGAGGCACTGATTAACCAGATCAGCACTGCTAGCAACGGGAACAGTAGACTCATGATAATTATTCTTAATGTTGTTGAATAAATCGAACATTTTTCCATCACGAGGATTAGATGACTCTTATTCTGTCAAAATAGCGACATTACGTGGCTAAGCAAAAGTTTAAGATCACCAACTGGAAGGCTTACAACAACGCCCTTATCACTCGGGGTTTACTCACTTTATAGATGGATAAAACGGCAATTCACGCCTAGTACTGCGAGGCAAAACCTTCTCTGCGTGGTCGCATACAACATTATTCTAATATGGCAATGAACAGCGTATTGATGATGAAACGGATTTATTTAGGCCTGACTATGCAGACCGAAATCAGGCGGTAGCGAACCAGCGCCTGACCTAAAACAACACACGGAGGGAAGGTATGACAAGCTACCATCGACGACGTTCGATAGCCGAAACAGCTATGTACAGAGTAAAACAGCTATTTGGTAGTCACCTGTTGCTGCGATATTATGATGCGCAAGTTGCAGAGGCTATGGCCATGATCTGTGCATTAAATAAGATAACTCTGGCCGGTATGCCAGAAACTGTACGCGTTGCCTGAAAAATGCCCATTCAGGGGACTATTTATTCCAAATCCAATTTATTCAACAAAGCTAATAAAACCTTACGGAATATTCATAGGACGTTGAAACCTAGCTCAAGAAGCAACTCAGCACTGGCACTTTTATGGCACTGAACGCGTAGAGAAGACCATTCGCGGCGCTCCTTATAGTTTTTGCGCAGGCGATCAAATTCACCCGTCAGCCCGACGACATTGCGCAGCAGCGCGTCATCACGGCGCACATCATACACCAAGTGAATCAATCGTTTTAATTTGACTTCATCCAACACCCCATTAAGTTCGATATAGCAGAATTCTGCTATCGGCAGCAGTGAGGCTAATGCAATATGTTGTGGCTGCCCAAGATAACAGCTGTAGGCCTCAAATACTTGCGTTGTGCCGCGCGCTTTGCCCTCCAGAGTATAGCCCGCGATATGCGCGGTGCCGATGTCTACCTTTGCCAGCAATAGCGGTGAAAGAGCCGGCTCCGGCTCCCAAACGTCCATCACCGTGCTCAGTTTTTTGCCCTTTTCTAACGCCTGCAACAGCGCTGCGTTGTCGACCACCGCGCCACGGCAGGCATTAATCAGAATACGGTTGTCCGGTAGTGCTGCTAGCAGATCAGCATCAGCCAGATGCCACGAGGTATAAGGGCCAGACTTATTCAGCGGCGTATGAAAAGTAAGGACATCAGCTTCTGCCACCAGCTTCTCCAGCGGCAAAAACTCCCCCCCGTCACCGCGCACTGCGCGCGGTGGATCACATAATAGCGTACGAACGCCTAATGCTTTCAGGCGCGCATCTAGACGCGAGCCAACGTTACCCGTGCCGACGATACCTATGGTTTTATCACGCAGTTGGAAACCATCACGTTCAGCAAGCACCAGTAAAGCGGAAAACACATACTCAACCACCGCGATAGCATTGCAGCCTGGTGCGGCAGAAAAAACGATGCCTTGCTGCTGAAGCCAAGCTTCATCAATGTGGTCGGTGCCGGCGGTGGCGGTGCCGACAAAACTAACGCGGCTACCAGCCAGCAATTCCGCATTTACCTGGGTAACCGAACGCACCATTAGTGCCTTGGCGTCCGCTAGCGCATCACGCTGGATCTGGCGACCTGGCACCACCTGTACATCACCCAGGCGACTGAATAGCTCAGCCACATAGGGCATATTTTCATCAACTAGAATTCTCACTGCGTTCTCCAACTCTTTAACACAACTAACCTATGAAATAGTGTAAATAGTGTGCCACATGAATTATATCCGACGGAAGCACTTGGGGGGCGTCAGTACCAAAAACTTGTTCTCGGACGATGGCAGATTATTTTTCTGGATAGGGGATTGAGGTAATATTATTTTCACATTCTTTTGATTAAGACCATTTAATTATACTGGATAATAGTCAAGTGGAGACGTAACATCAGAAAGGTAATTGGCATAACTTTGAGAAATAGATAAGAATGGTCTTTGTTAAATAAATCGGATTTAGAATAAGGAGTCCCCTGAATAGGCATCTTTCAGGCACCGCGTATACTTTCTGCCATACTGGCGAGCGTTATCTTGTTTAATGCACAGCATGGCCATAGCATCTGCAACTTGCACATCATAATCTCGCAGCAAAAGGTAACAACCAAATAGCTTTTTTACTCTGTACATCGCCGTTTCGGCTATCAAACTTCGGTAGTAGCCTGTCATACTTTTCATCGTGTGCTGTCTTCAGTCAGGCGCTGGTTCGCTACCGCCTGATTTCGGTCTGCATAGTCAAGCCGAAATAAATCCGTTTCAGCATCAATACGCTGGTTATTGCCATATTAGAATAATGTTGTATGCGACTACGCAGAGAAGGTTTTGCCTCGCAGTACCAGGCGTGAAGTGCCGTTTCATCGACCCAGAAAATGAGTAACCTCGAGGGATAAGGGCGTTGTTGTAAGCCTTCTAGTTGGTGATCTTGAACTTTTGCTTGGCTACGCAATATCGCTATTTTGACAGAAGTAGAGTGATTGGATCCTAGTGCCGGCCAAATGTTCGATTTATTCAACAACTCCGTTAGCGGCCAGAAAGTCAGCGGCCCAGCCGCAAAGCAGCTTGCTGGCATTGGCGAAACACGTTATGGGGAACTGAGCTTGAGTGGCACGGTGCGCACCCTTCCCGGCCCAACTAGAGAACGCAATTTTACATATAGGCTGTTGCCGCGTGAACGCGTGCTGTGCCCTGGCAGACAACCAAGCCGATTCGTTGACCCAAAAGGACAGAGCGCTAATAAATAACTTCCGCTTGTCACAGCGGCGCTGGGGCGAGTATTAGACGGCAGCACCAAACCGCTAGATGTCTTAGCAATCGCTGGGAACCGGCTACCGTGCACCGTTGATTGTGCGCATGGGGTTGTTCGCCGGTTACGGCGTGGGCAAAAGCGTGTTGCTAGACATGATGGCGCGTTACACCCAGGCCGATGCGATTGTTGTCGACATGGGTGTAACGCGGCCGTGAGGTCAAGGATTTCATCGAGAATATTCTCGGTGCTGAAGGCCTGGCGTGTTTAGTAGTGATCGCCGCACCGGCGGATGTTTCCCCACTGCTGCGTATGCAGGATGCTGCCTACGCCCCGAGCATCGCCGAAGATTTCCGCAATCGCGGCCTGCATGTGCTACTGATCATGGACTCGCTCACACGCTATGCCATCGCGCAGCGTGAGATAGCCTTGGAAATCGGCAAACCACCTGCAACCAAAGGCTATCTCACCTCAGTGTTCGCCAAGCTGGCGGCGTTGGTGGAAAGTGCGGGAAATGGTGTCTTTGGTGGCGGTTCAATCACCGCATTCTATACTGTATTGACTGAATGGAATGATCAAAAAGACCCCATCTCCGACTCGGCATGTGCGATTCTTAAGGGCTATTTGGTACTTTCGCATCTTCTGGCAGAGGCTGGACATTACCCGGCTATTGACATTAAATCTTCCATTATCCGCGCCATGACCTCGTTGATTGACTAAGAACATTACCCGTCGGGTGCGAAATTTTAAGCAGATGCTAGCCAGCTAACAGCGCAACTGCGATCTGATCAACATCGGGGCCTACCCCGCAGGCAGCGACCAGTTACTGGACAAATCAATAGCGCTTTATCCACAAATGGATGCTTACCTACAACAAGGCATTTTTAAAAGAAGTTACTATGAAGAAGCCTGCCAGCAATTGCAGCAACTGATTGTTTAACGTCACGCAACACAGCAATTAGGTTAGGCAAGCCAGGCCCAACAGTCCGCTGAGCAACAGCTGTCGATGCTGCTTAACTATCAGGATGAGTACCGCCAGAAGCTAAATAACCAATTAATTGATAGCATGAACCCTTCTCACTGGCAAAGCTATCAGCAATTTATCTGTACCTTGGAACAGGCGATCGACCAGCATCGACAACAGTTGATTCATTGGAGTCAAGAGGTAAATCTTGCGGTGAAAGAGTGGCAAGACAAGCAACAACGGCTGAATGCTTTTAAAACCCTGCATACCCGCTCCCTGAACGCGGAACAACAGCAGGATAATAAAAGGGATCAAACATGCGGTTATCTTTAGATCAATCTCCGCTGCCATCTGGCTTTTCCCAGTTGCTCAGCGCACACTTTCTGCCCAATACAGCGCTGAATACGGACGATAAAAAAGTACTGGTGCTGAACCGCACCCAGCCTAATCAGCTGATGTCGATATTTTGCGAACGCGATGTGCTGCTCGCTTTAACATCTTTGCCTGGTAAGCAGGCCACCGCTGTGCAAACTGACGATCAGCAGCCAAAAGCGGAAAAACCGACGCAATTCTCAACAACATCTGATAGCTAACTGGACAATGCTAGCCTACACGCGCTGTTCTCAATGTTGTTGCCACCGTCGATAACCGCAAGCCAGCAAGCGACCATATAACCGGATAACGCTGTCGGCTCCAAGGTAGACAGCGTCCTGTCGATGACTAGCACGTTGTTTGCGGAAAAGAGCAACACCCCATCTATCGAGGCCCAGCAGCAAATTAATTGCATCGTTAGCTAAACAGCCGCTGATTGCTGAAAACAGCACTGAACATCCAGCACAGCCGCAGGCTAACGCTGAACGGAAAACACATACTCAACCACCGCGATAGCATTGCAGCCTGGTGCGGCAGAAAAATGGCCAGACCTCCCGGCATTGAAGCCGGTAAACAGATAGCCAACAGCAGCCAACGTTAAATTATGCCATGATGCCACCAGTGTCGAGCCCTGCACCGGCTGCAGCACCCGTCAGCGCGCTGGTTACTGCTCCGCCGATACTACAGTTGAACTCGCAGTTGAGCAGCCTAGAGCGGCAGCAGGCGCTAAGCCAACAGATGCTGATGTTCCACCGCAACCGCTGGCAAACTGCGCGCCGATCTGCGTCTGTACCCGCATGAGTTATATGCATCACAAATTACGCTGAAGCTCGACGATGAGCAGGCATCTTTGCCTGTTGCCTCTGATAATGGGCAGGTAAGTGCAGACGTAGAGGCAGCGATGCCGCAATTGTGCCATGCATTGGACAAGAGAGGCATCAGCCTGGGACAAAGCAGTATGGGCGGTGAATCTATGCCGCGTGGGCAGCAGCCACATCAACAGGCTGCCGAGGGCCAAGGGCGTTTCCACAACAGCGAGAGCACTGTGGTAGAGAGCGTCAGTCCCCCGTAGGCGTTACAACGTATAGCTAATTCCGTAGGCAGCGTTGATATTTTCGCCTGAGCCGGCAAACGCCTAAGCTGGCGCGCTTTCCCACGTTCATTCAAGCTATTTGTGTACCGGATATAGACGCGATAATAGCGCCACATGTTATACGTGAGGTTTTAATGTACGTGATGTCTGATGGATTTCACGTATGCAGCCAACCACACGGCTACTGAAAGATGCAGAGTAATAATAAAAGGAATGCAATTTTCTTATATCTGAAGACACCCTACCAAAAGCACCGAAGAAACGCTCTCTTCTGTTCATATTGCTGGTACTGACTACCGTCATGCTCTGCGGTAGAGCAGGTTAAGGCTGGTGGTTACTGAAGCAGAAAAAAGACGCTAACCAACCGGTTAGCGTCAAAGTAGAACCAGCTGTTGCGCCGGTGCTTATGCCGCTAGATACCTTCACCGTCAATCTGGTAACAGCAGACAACAACCCCGAACGCGTGCTATATATCGGCCTCACGCTGCATCTTCCAGACGACGAAAACCGTCATTCAATTAGAGATTTTATGCCAGAGGTACGCAGCCGTCTACTGATGCTGCTTTCCCTGCCTCACTATCAGTTGGCTAGTTAAGCAGGGAAACAACAGTTGAACGTACAAATTAAAAAGGTATTCAACCCACCATCCGTTGAAGGCCAACCTGCATTGGTGATTAGCGATGTGCTGTTTACTGCTTTTATATTGCGGTAATCAACATGAATGATACTATACTTTTCCAAGCGTATCGTGACACTTTTCTCAACGGTGACGACGAGAAAGACAAACAGGCTGCGGTGGCTGACTAATGTAAAGAGATCAAACCTTACGATCCGACACGACCCAACGCCACATGATACGTGAGTTCCTACAATCGCTGGAAATCGTTAACGAACTATTTGCCCGTCAATTTTTCGTATATGGTTGTTTAACCTACTGCACCGTAGCCCTGACATCACCGTAGGTAAGATCAAGATCCAGCCCTACCACGATTACGCCAGCGGCTTGCCAGAGCTTACCAGACTTAACCTGGTTCATATGCATCCGCTATACTGCACCGCGTTATTCGTGTTTTCGTCCAATTTGGTGTTTTGCGTTGTCGATAACCTATTTGGCGAATTTGGACGTTTACCTGCCAAAGTCGAGGAGAGCAAATTCACTCCAACTGAACAGCTGGTGATCAAACGCCTGCTAAAACTAGCGCTGGACGCTTATGGCGATTTATGGAGCTACATTTGCAAGATTAATGTGTAGTACGTGTGCGCCGAAATGCGGATGAAATTCACCAACATCACCACTTCACCGAAAGATATCGTGGTTACCACACTGTTTCAAGTAAAAATTGGCACGCTGATCTCCTATTTCAACATTTACATCCCCTTTGCGATGATCGAGCAGCTGCGCGAACTGCTCAATAACTCACCGCAGGAGAAATTGCATCAAAAGAATAACCAATGGCGTGCAACGCTGGCAAAACAAGTGCAGCATTCTAAGCTAGAACTGATTGATAACTTTATCGATATCCCTATGCGGTTGTCAAAAGTTCTGAAGCTTCAGCCCGGCGATATATTAACTATAGAAAAACCGGATCGCTTTATTGTCCATGTAGACGGTATTCCGATTTTATCCAGTCACTACGGCACATTAAACGGGCAGTATGCGCCCGCTGCGTGTTGAATAATTGATTAACCTTATTTTACATGTTTTAAGTGAAGAACAGCCCAATGAATAACCCTAAGAAACCGTATGATAAAAAAAAGGTAGCCGTAGAAGATCGGCGGGCTTAGCATAATAATCAGAAATTGATAAAGAAATCTGCCCCAAACACCCAAGGAGCCATTTGATATCGGCTTTCCGATCACCATGACCATTGGCATAATGACCATCAGCATGATGACGCTGATGCTGGCACAATTTTGCCAGTACCCGTTTGGTGAAGTATTCGACCAGTTGGCAACAGTGATTGTATGTGACTTTCTCATGTAAAGTCAACTACAGGAGCTCTATCCTGTTTACCTATGAAGAGTAAACTGGATGATAAATAATAATAAAATTCTGATTGCTCCGCAATCAGCTCAACCTTCCAAATCAGATTTATTCAACAAAGCCATCGGCATACTGTCTTGCTTATTTGTCGCCGGGTTTTTACCTATCATCTAAGAAATAGATGTGGCGCTATCAAAGCGCTCTATTTAGAATTCTATACCATGAAAATTAACAATCCGGCAATACAACTAATCACGATTTCTGACGACGAAGCCGGTCAGAGAATCGATAACTTTTTGCTCGCTCGCCTGAAAGGCGTGCCGAAGAGCATGATTTACCGCATCGTGCGCACAGGCGAGTTACGAGTAAATAAAAGGCGTATCAAGGCTGAGTACAAGTTAACTGCGGGCGATCTAGTACGCGTACCGCCGGTGCGCATAGCTGAGAGGGAAGTTGTGCCGGTATCCGCCAAAATGGATAAAGTAGTTGCGCTGGCTAACTGCATTTTGTATGAAGACGATCACCTGCTGATCTTAAACAAACCCTCAGGTACGGCGGTGCATGGCGGTAGCGGCCTGAGCTTTGGCGTCATTGAAGGGCTGCGCGCGCTGCTGCTGCCAAAAGCCCGTTTCCTGGAACTGGTGCACCGTTTGGATCGTGATACCTCCGGCGTACTGCTGGTAGCCAAGAAGCGTTCGGCGCTGAAGTCGCTGCATGAGCAACTACGGATGAAAGGAATGCAAAAGGACTATCTGGCGCTGGTGCGCGGCCAGTGGCAGTCCCACTGCAAGGTGGTGCAGGCACCCTTGCTGAAAAACATTTTGCACAGCGGTGAACGTATCGTGCGCGTTAGCAGTGCAGGCAAGTCCTCGGAAACGCGCTTTAAAGTGGAAGCACGTTATGAGTTCGCAACGCTGGTCAAAGCTATTCCTATTACTGGGCGCACCCATCAAATCCGCGTGCATGCGCTGCATGCGGGGCACCCGATAGCTTTTGATGATCGCTATGGTGATCGCGAGTTTGACCGGCAACTGCTTGGCACCGGTCTCAAGCGTTTGTTTCTTCATGCGGCGGCGCTGCACTTCGAGCATCCTGCTACCGGTGAAACCGTTTGCATTGAAGCACCAATGGATGGGGTGCTGCGCCAATGTTTGCAGAGGTTGCGCTATCAGACAGCCCAATAACCCCGTCAGGCTAGCGGATTGAAACGCCTTCAGCCCGCAGCATAGCGAGCAACGCAATCAGCGGCAGGCTAACCAGCGCATTAGGATCTTGGCCTTCTGGTCTATCGAACATGGCAATCCACAATCATTTTTAAACCTGCCGACGCAATTTAGTGGCTGCTCCAGGCTTACGTAGGCGCGCTAATCTCCGCTTCGCTAAGCGCCTGCGTAAATGAACCTGAAAAACGGTTCGCACAGCACCTGCAAATGCCTGATGCGGCTATTGTATAAATTCAGACCAGTATAAAAGGTGACGAGTTGGCTGCTGCCTGGCGTAATTTGGTGCATGCATTTTCGGCACTGTGCGGATTACCGGTGATTTTCCCGTCAATCACTCAGACATGATAACAACCGATAATCAGGTGGTCTGGATAGGCGCTGGCCAGTGCCTGAGCTTTTGCTGTCGCTAGATTAAGCACCAGCGCCTCGGCGGTTTCATCGGCTAGTGGCATTTTATCCACTTCCGCGGCGGTGCAGGAGAAAAACAGTTGTAGCTTTTCCAACAGTATTGTTTAATAGGGTCACGTGGAAGCTAGAAGTATTTTTAGCATGATTTTTTACTAACTATAAAAGTGTAAAATCAGCCCCTAGCCTATTAGGCTATTTTATTTGCCATTTTAATTCTGGCAGTGCTAACCCCTCCTCACGTACACCATGTACGTGAGGAGGAGAGTTATTGAATAAATTTAATTTAGAATAAAGAGTCCCCTGTTATAAGGGCGTTGTTGTAGATTTGCCAGTTGGTGATCTTGACCTTTTTCTTGGCCACGGAAGATTGATATTTTAATAGCAGTAGAGTCATCTGATCTTAGTGCCGGCCAAATGTTCGATTTATTCAATAACTCCCGTCAGATGTTGCGATTTTCCTGTCCAAACTGGCTGCAACAATGTACTCTTACTGGGATAGTACTCTAAGTACGGTATTTTAAACTGTTGGCTATAGTGAAAGCGAATATAGGTATAAATGTAACGTTTTGCGGCCTTTTTCTTGACTCTAATTTGCTACAACGTTAATATGTACGCCCTGTAAAAAAAAGTTAAATTACCCTTAACCATTGATGTAGTACGTACCGATCAAAAACGCCTGGACTATGTAGGTGCCTATGCTCCCGAGCATGTTACGCGTGCCGCTGACACTGTAGTCAGCGTAGACAGCGATGTCGAATGAGTGTTGTCGTTTGATATCGATAACCAACGCCTCGCGGTGATAACAGGGAAGGCGAACCTCCAGGTAACCTTGATTTGCCAGCGCTGCGGTATCCCATTTGCGCACCGTGTTCACACAACATACTGTTCTAGCCCTGTCATTAATAATAAACAGGCTGTAGCATTACCGTAAAGCTACGAACCGATCGTAGATGACGAATTTGGCCAAGTCGATCTTTTGGTAATAATAGAAGATGAAATTATTATTTCACTGCCTGTGGTTTCGATACATAAATCTGAACACTGTGAAGTGTTCAAAGCAGAGAGGGTATATAGTAAAATGCCTATAGAAGTAAAAAAATAAAATCCGTTTGCCGTACTAGCCAGCTTAAAGCATAAGTAATTGAGGAGTAGGGTTTATGGCCGTACAACAAAATAAACCAACCCGTTCTAAACGTGGCATGCGCCGTTCACACGATGCACTGATTACCGCTACGTTGTCTGTCGATGCAACTTCTGGTGAGACTCATCGCCGTCATCACATCACTGCCGACGGCTTCTACCGTGGTCGCAAAGTTATCGGCTAAGCTAAAGTAGCAGTACCTTGACTCGGCTAACCATGGCGCTAGATACAATGGGCGGGGACTTCGGTCCCCGCGTTACAGTGCCCGCAGCATTGCAGGTACTGGCCTCTAATTTACAGCTTCATCTTCTACTGGTCGGCAATCCCAACGCCCTCTCCCCCTTGCTTGCCAAAGCTGATCCGGTTCTTCTAGCGCGATTGCAAGTCATACCCTCTGAGTCAGCGATTGCTGATGATGCTAAACCTTCACAAGCGATACGTGCCAGCCGTGGTACATCAATGCGTATCGCATTAGAGCTGATTAATGACGGCAAAGTGCAGGGCTGTGTCAGTGCGGGCAACACCGGGGCGCTAATGGGACTAGCGAAGTTGTTGATCAAGCCGCTGGAGGGCATTGAGCGTCCGGCGCTAATGACAGTGATACCTAACCAATTGCGCAGTAAAACTGTAGTGCTGGATTTAGGGGCAAACATCGAATGCGATAGCACTATGCTGGTGCAGTTCGCGGTGATGGGGGCAGTGATGGCGGAAGAAGTAGTTGGCATGGCGCAACCCCGTGTAGCGTTGCTAAATATTGGTGAAGAAGAAACTAAAGGTCTAGATCATATCCGTGCCGCTGCCGCCATATTAAAGAATACGCCGACAATCAATTATATTGGTTATCTTGAAGGGAACGATCTGCTCACTGGTAAAACCGATGTGATAATCTGCGATGGCTTTGTGGGTAACATCACTCTGAAAACGATGGAAGGAGTAGTAAGAGTATTCTTATCACTGCTGAAATTATCTAAAGACGGTGGCAAGCAAACGTGGTGGTTAAAATTGTTGAGCCGTTGGTTGCAAGCATGGGTGGTTAAGCGGTTTGGCCACCTAAACCCCGACAAGTATAATGGCGCATGTCTGTTAGGATTGCGTAGCACCGTAATGAAAAGCCACGGCGCTGCGAATCTTCACGCGTTTGCAGCAGCAATTGAACAGGCTGTGCAGGCGGTGCAGCGGCAAGTCCCTGAAAGGATTGCTGCGCGCCTTAAAGCTGTATTACCTAAGAGTGACTAATCGTACATGCATACAAAGATTCTCGGTACGGGGAGTTATTTACCCGTAAAAGTGCGCACCAATGCTGATCTGGAAAAAATGGTGGATACCTCTGACGAGTGGATCGTCACGCGCACCGGTATTCGTGAGCGGCGTATCGCCGCCGATGATGAAACTGTAGTGACGATGGGTTTCAAAGCGGCTGAAAAAGCGCTGGAAATGGCGGGTGTAGCGAAAGAGGACATCGGACTTATCGTGGTGGCGACTACCACCTCAACCTATGCATTTCCTAGTGCCGCTTGCCTGATACAGAAAATGCTGGGCATCAAGGCGTGCGCCGCGTTCGATCTGGCAGCAGCTTGTGCTGGATTTACCTACGCACTCAGCGTGGCCGATCAATACGTAAAAAATGGCGCGGTGAAGCATGCGCTGGTGATTAGCGCAGATGTTCTGTCACAGACATTAAACCCTGAAGATCGCGGTACCCTTATCCTGTTTGGTGATGGTGCGGGTGCAGTGCTACTGGTATCATCTGAAAAGCAGGGCATCATATCAACCCACCTGCATGCCGATGGCAGCTATAGCGGCCTGCTGACCTTGCCGTTTAAAGATCGTCAGGATCAGGACAAACCGGCCTATGTCACCATGACGGGTAACGAAGTATTTAAGGTTGCAGTTAACGAACTGTCAAATATTGTCGATGAGACGTTACAGGCCAATAATCTAGAACGTAGTGCGCTAGACTGGCTGGTGCCACATCAGGCCAACATACGCATTATCAATGCTACGGCAAAAAAACTGGACATGAGCATGGATAAGGTAGTACTGACGCTAGATCGTCATGGCAACACCAGTGCTGCTTCAGTTCCGATAGCATTGGATGTAGCAGTGCGCGACGGGCGAATTCAGCGTGGCCACTTGCTACTGTTAGAAGCCTTTGGTAGCGGATTTACTTGGGGATCGGCGTTGGTTAGATTCTAATTTGACAGGAATAAACAAATGACGCCATTTGCTTTTGTTTTCCCCGGTCAGGGATCACAGAGCCTTGGCATGCTGGCCGAGTTGGCTGCACAATTTCCGATGGTTGAAGAAACCTTCGGCGAAGCCTCGGCTGCTCTGGGGTACGACTTGTGGCAATTGGTGCAGCAAGGCCCGGCAGAGGCACTGAATAAAACCTGGCACACACAGCCAGCATTACTAGCATCCTCGGTGGCGATATTCCGCATCTGGCAGCAGCAAGGTGGTAAAGTGCCAAGGCTGATGGCTGGCCACAGCCTTGGTGAATACTCGGCGCTGGTCTGCGCTAGCGTGTTGGATTTTAAAGCGGCGATTCGTCTGGTGGAATTGCGTGGTAAGTTGATGCAGGAAGCAGTGCCAGAGGGCACTGGCGCTATGTACGCTATCATTGGTCTAGACAACGCAGCGATCGCTCAAGCCTGCAAAGCATCCGCTCAGGGGCAGATAGTTTCCCCGGTCAACTTTAACTCGCCAGGCCAGATAGTGATCGCTGGCCACAAAGAAGCGGTTGAGCGTGCAGGTATCGCCTGTAAAGCTGCTGGAGCCAAACGTGTGCTGCCGCTGCCAGTGAGCGTGCCATCGCACTGTGCGCTTATGATGCCAGCGGCCAATAAGCTGGCGGTGGCGCTGCATGATGTCGCCTTCAACGTCCCACGTGTGCCAGTAGTAAATAATGTTGATGTACGCATCGAAAACGATCCTGAAGCGATCCATAGTGCGCTGGTGCGCCAACTTTACAGCCCGGTGCGCTGGAGCGAGAGCGTAGAATTTATCGCATCACAGGGAGTGACTCTACTGCTGGAAGCTGGCCCTGGTAAGGTTCTAAGCGGTCTGACTAAACGTATTGTTGACATCCTGCCAGCAGCGGCGGTAAACGACTCCGCCAGTATATCAGTGGCGCTTGAACAATAATAAAGAGGAACATGATGAATTTCGAAGGTAAAGTTGTTCTAGTCACTGGTGCAACTCGTGGTATTGGCCGGGCTATTGCAGAAACGTTTGTGGCACGCGGGGCCAAAGTGATTGGTACAGCGACCAGTGAAAGCGCTGCTGATGCTATCAGCAGCTATTTAGGGGCAAACGGCAAAGGGTTGATCTTGAACGTGGTTGATACGCTACCTATCAATACCGTGCTGGACGCTATTGATGCTCAATTTGGCAAAATCGATATTTTAGTGAATAATGCCGGTATTACGCGTGATAGTTTACTAATGCGCATGAAAGACGATGAATGGCAGGATACCATAAATACCAATCTGACCTCAGTATTCCGCCTATCAAAAGCGGTAATAAGAGATATGATAAAACAGCGGTTTGGCCGTATTATCACTATAGGCTCCGTTGTTGGCAGCATGGGGAATGCAGGGCAAGCTAATTACGCGGCGGCCAAAGCTGGTTTAATCGGTTTTAGCAAGTCTTTAGCGCGTGAAGTCGCATCACGAGGTATTACCGTCAACGTCGTGGCTCCTGGCTTTGTTGAGACGGACATGACACGAGCGTTAACAGACGCTCAACGGGTAGGAATTTTGTCATCAGTTCCAGCCAATCGGCTGGGAGATGCACAAGAAATTGCCAACGCTGTTGTATTTTTAGCCTCTAATCAGGCTGGCTATATCACAGGTGAAACGTTACATGTAAATGGCGGCATGTACATGATTTAAAAAATGAGAAAACCATTTGCGTTATTTGAGATAAAAACCGCAAAATAGCGTAAAATCATGGTTTGACCAGCCGGAATTACCAGGATTAAGTTGCACCTTCCCCAACACTTTATACACTACAAAAACCATCGCGAAAGCGAGTTTTGATAGGGAATTTAAGAGTATGAGCACTATCGAAGAACGCATTAAGAAAATCATTGTTGAGCAATTGGGTGTTAAACAGGAAGAGGTGCTCAATAACGCTTCTTTCGTTGAAGATCTAGGAGCTGATTCTCTTGACACCGTAGAGTTAGTAATGGCACTAGAAGAAGAATTTGACACTGAGATTCCAGACGAAGAGGCTGAGAAGATAACTACTGTTCAGGCAGCTATTGATTTCATTAACAACTCTAGCCAGCAGTAAGAGAACATCTCTAGGCGGTCATTCGACCGCCTAAGTTTTTTCTATTCTTAGTATCATACTTCACCTCCTTGGAGGATAAACGTGTCTAAGCGTCGAGTAGTTGTGACCGGACTGGGCATGCTGTCTCCTATCGGCAATACGGTGGAGTCTACATGGAACGCTCTTCTTGCCGGTCAGAGTGGCATCAGCCTGATTGACCATTTCGATACCACCGCCTATGCGACCAAATTTGCTGGCTTGATAAAGCATTTTAATTCAGAGGATTTCATCTCCCGCAAGGATGCGCGTAAGATGGATGCCTTTATCCAGTACGGCATAGTTTCCGGCATCCAGGCTATGAAAGATGCGGGACTGGAGATCACCGAGGCTAATGCCAGCCGCATCGGGGCCGCTATTGGTTCCGGCATTGGTGGCCTAGGCTTAATAGAAGAAAATCACAATTCACTGGCTGAGGGTGGCCCACGAAAAATCAGCCCGTTTTTCGTACCATCTACCATCGTGAACATGATTGCAGGCCACCTGACAATTATGTACGGCATGCGTGGCCCCAGTATTTCCATCGCCACCGCTTGTACCTCAGGGGTGCATAACATCGGCCATGCTGCGCGTATCATTGTTTATAATGATGCAGACGTGATGCTAGCAGGTGGGGCAGAGAAAGCCAGCACCCCATTGGGGATTGGCGGCTTTAGTGCAGCGCGCGCATTGTCTACCCGTAACGAGAACCCACAGGCGGCCAGCCGCCCCTGGGATAAAGATCGTGATGGTTTCGTTCTTGGCGATGGTGCCGGCATGATGGTGCTGGAAGAATACGAGCATGCAAAAAGACGCAGCGCGCAGATATACGCTGAAGTGCTCGGTTTTGGTATGAGCAGCGATGCCTACCATATGACTTCACCACCGGAAAATGGTGCAGGTGCTGCGTTGGCGATGAAAAATGCCCTAATCGATGCTGGCGTGACCACGTCACAAATTAGTTACATCAACGCGCACGGCACCTCGACTCCGGCTGGTGACGAGGCTGAAGCACATGCGGTTAAGTCTGTTTTTGGCATTGATGCGCAACGAGTGATGGTCAGTTCGACTAAATCGATGACCGGCCATCTATTAGGGGCGGCGGGTTCGGTCGAATCAATCTTTACCGTTTTGGCGCTGCGTGATCAGGCCGTACCGCCAACCATCAACCTGGATCACCCGGATAAAAAGTGTAATCTTGACTTTGTGCCAAATGAAGCACGACAGGTAAGTGATATGCAGTATACGCTTTGTAACTCCTTCGGTTTTGGCGGCACGAATGGTTCGCTGATCTTCCGCAGAATGTAATCACGCTATTGGTAAACCTATCCGTAAGCCTATTTTGGGCTCTAATGTTGATCATTTAAACGTGCCTGAGGGTTTCGCCAGTCAGATAGAATCCGAATTCATCACTTTAGCCCCGGATTTTTATGCTTAAACATGATATCCAGTAAAAAAGCCCATATCCGTTTATGAGCTGTCAGTCGGAAAGCTGCACGCGTCAGCCGGCATGTTGCTGCTAATACGATACGTGCCTAGTATTCTTTTGTGAAAACCAAAGTGGCCGGGAAAAGTTTATGTACTGGATAAACGGGCAACGACATCACGCTTTAGCACCGAGCGATCGCGGTTTGCAGTTTGGCGATGGTTGTTTCACTACCGATCGGGTAACGGGTGGTAAGGTCGATATGCTGCCCTAGCATATCGAACGCTTGCAACAAGCTGCGCATCGTCTGATGTTGCCTACGACCGACTGGGTTGCCTTTGAACAGGAGATGGTGCATGCGGCCAAACCTCTCCCACTCGGCGTGATCAAAGCGATACTAACACGTGGCAGCGGCGGACGCGGCTACAGCCCAGCAGGGTGTGAAAACCCCACGCGCCTTATGGCACGCAGCAGCTACCCTGCACATTATCAACAGTGGCGCGATCATGGCATTAGTCTAGCACTTAGCCCAGTGCCACTAGCGCGCAATCCGCTGCTGGCAGGCTTGAAGCACCTTAACCGTTTAGAGCAAGTGCTGATCCGTGCGCATCTTGAACAGACGGTAGCCAACGAGGCGCTGGTGCTTGACACTGCCGGTATGCTGGTGGAATGCTGTACGGCTAATTTGTTCTGGCGCAAGGGAAGATATGTATTTACGCCAGATCTAAGTTAGTCGGGCGTGGCCGGTCTGATGCGGCGGCGCGTGATCGAACTACTGATTGGCACTGAATATAGCCTGCATTGTGTTAGCGAGCCAATAGAAGCGCTGGCCGATGCTGATGAAGTGCTGGTGAGCAATGCGCTAATGCCGTTGTTACCGGTTAATACAGTACAATCATGGCGTTACTGTTCACGCCAACTGTATGATTTTTTACGCCCACATTGTTAATCACGGCTAATTGATGAAGAAAAAAAAGCTAAAGATCCTATCCATTATTATTGCTCTAGCCTTGGCTCTAATGTTTTGGGGATACCAGAAGATTGAACGCTTTGCCAATAGGCCGCTGGCCATCGAGCAGTAAACGATACTCAAGTTATCGGTTGGCAGCGGGCGTATGGCGCTGGTGAGTTTATTGATGCGTGACCAACTGGTGCGCAGCTGTAGATAGTTCCCATGGCTACTGCTGGTTGAGCCGGAACTGGCGGAATTTAAGGTCAGCACTTATCGTTTTACCCTAGGCTATGACGGGTGCGCCAAATGCTATAGTTATTGAAAAGCGGCAAAGAAGCTCAGTTCACCGTGCGCTTTATTAAAGAATGACGCCTGTGCGTCTGGCTGCAAGTGCTGCAACAGCCAAAATATTTGCAGCATACGCTAGCGGGTAAAAACGACGAATAGATTGCTGTTGCGTTAGGCATGCCATAGGGGGGCAACCCGGAGGGGCAGTTGTACCCGGATATCTATCGGTATATCGCCGATATGAGTCACATCGACTTGCTGCAGCGTAATCACGTGCGTATGAATAAAGCGCTGCAGACTGAGTGGGATGAATGCGACACCAGCCTGCCGTATAAAAAACCAGCTGATCTTCTAATCCTGGCGTCGATCATCGAAAAAGAAACGGCGCAGCTGCAAGAGCGTAGCAAAGTAGCCTAGGTATTTGTTAAACGGCTGCGTTTTGTTAATCGGCTGTGTATTAACATGCGCTTGCAGACCGATCTCTCGGTAATATACGGCATGGGCGATAGCTATAATGGCCGTATTACACTCAAGGATCTGGAAGCAAGCACCGCGTATAACACCTATGTGATTGCTGGCTTGCCATCTCCCCCGATCGCTATGCCAGGCGAAGCAGCGCTGAAATCCGCCACCAGCCCAGCAAAGATACCTTACTTATACTTTGTCGCAGACACGGTAAGGTTAGCCATATGTTTACCACCAACCTGGCAAGCCATAACCAGGCGGTGCGTGCCTACCGTTGGGGTTAAAGAAAAGAATGAAAAGTAAATTCGTTGTTATAGAAGGATTGGAAGGAGCAGGAAAAACCACCGCGCGTGATACCGTAGCCAGTGTATTACGAGAGCGTTATATCAACGATATAGTCTTTACGCGTGAGCCTGGTGGCACGCCGCTAGCGGAGAAATTGCGCGATCTATTCAAACGTGGAGTGGGTAACGAAATGCCGACCATCAAGGCGGAAGTGCTGATGCTGTACGCTGCCCGTGTGCAGTTGGTGGAAACCGTTATCAAGCCGGCGTTGGAACGCGGTGCATGGGTGGTGGGTGATCGTCACGATCTGTCTTCACAGACTTATCAGGGTAGTGGGCGCGGCACAGATCCGCAACTGATGCTCTCACTGCGCGATGCTGTGTTGGGGAGCTTCCGCCCGGATCTCACTATTTATTTAGATCTGCCGCCGCTGATTGGGCTGCAACGCGCTAAGGCGCGCGGCGAACTAGATCGCATTGAACAAGAGCTATTGCCGTTCTTCATACGTACGCGCGCACGCTATTTGGCGTTGGCAGCGCAAGATGAATCGATTGTCACGCTTGATGCTACACAACCGCTTGAGCAGGTTACTGCATCTATTCGTGCCTGCGTCAGCCTCTGGCTTCAACAGCAGGAGGGCGTGTAATGGAGTATCCGTGGCTGAACATCCCATATCACCAGTTGGTTGGGCAATACGCCATTGGGCGCGGCCATCATGCTTTGCTTTTGCATGCTGCCGCAGGCAATGGCGACGATACGCTAGCTTACGCTTTGAGCCGCTGGTTGCTCTGCCAGCAGCGTAACGGTGAAAAGAACTGTGGTGAATGTCATAGTTGCCGACTGATGCTGGCGGGTAACCACCCGGACTACCATCTGCTGGTCCCGGGAAAAGGCAAAAACAGTGTAGGTATCGAACCGATCCGTCAGTTGATCGAGAGGCTCTACTCCTATGCACAGCAAGGAGGGGCCAAGGTGATCTGGCTCTTCCAGGCCGAGCTATTGACCGAAGCTGCGGCCAACGCGCTGCTGAAGATATTGGAAGAGCCGCCGGGGAAAACCTATTTTCTACTGAGTTGCCGCGAGCCTTCACGATTATTGGCGACGTTACGCAGCCGCTGCATGTATTGGCATTTAGTCAGCCCGGATGAGCAACTTAGCATGCAGTGGCTAAGCTGTCACGCAGCAGGTAACCCGGTAGAACACCTCACTGCTCTACGCCTGCACGACGGTGCGCCAATCGCTGCTAAACAATTGCTGCAACCGGAGCGCTGGCAACAGCGCAATGCCCTGTGTAGAACGTTGAGCGCTGCCTTGCCGCAGCATGATATGCTGTCGCTATTGCCAGTGCTCAGTCACCTAGATGTGGGGGAGCGTCTACATTGGTTGTGCGCTCTGTTGGTGGATACGATAAAATGGCAGCAAGGTGCACGGCGCCATGTACTCAATCAGGATCAGCAGCCGTTGGTGTATC
The DNA here is from genome assembly GCA_011754105.1 of Serratia symbiotica. Lineage (GTDB taxonomy): Bacteria > Pseudomonadota > Gammaproteobacteria > Enterobacterales > Enterobacteriaceae > Serratia > Serratia symbiotica_E. Next base: position 97,823 of record JAAKDF010000001.1, on the reverse strand, counting down.
AACTGGCCAGTCGGCTGAGCGGGATTTCGTTGCTGCAAATTGTGCAACAATGGTTGATCTGCCGTCATCAGCTGCTCAGAGTGGTTGGCATTAACCGCGAACTGCTATTGACCGAACAATTACTGGGCTGGGAGAAAATGCTAAGCAATGCCAGCTATTCCCCGCTTCATTCGCTGTAAAAAAAAGAGTTAAACATTATGTTGTTAGTTGATTCTCATTGTCACCTTAACTACCTGGATTATCAAAACCTGCACCAAAATGTAGATGACGCGCTGGCCAAGGCCAAAGTGCGCGATGTCGGATACGTGCTATCAGTTGCCACTACGTTACCGGGCTATCAGGCTATGACCCAGTTGATTGGTGAGCGCGATGATGTGGCCTTCTCCTGTGGCGTACACCCGCTGAACCTGGATAATGGCTATAATTACGGCGAACTGCGCCGCCTGGCAGCGTCGGCACAAGTGGTCGCGTTGGGGGAAACCGGGCTAGATTACTTCTACCATAAAGACAATCTTGAGCTGCAACAGGAATCATTCCGCGAGCATATTAACATTGGCCGAGATCTGAATAAACCGCTGATCGTGCATACCCGTGATGCGCGTGCCGACACATTGGCGATTTTGCTTGAGGAAAATGCGCAGGACTGTGGCGGGGTGCTGCACTGTTTCACCGAGGATCGCGCCACCGCAGAAGTTCTGTTGGATCTCAGCTTCTACATTTCTTTCTCTGGAATCGTGACCTTCCGTAACGCCGAGAAATTGCGTGAGGTGGTGCGTTATGTGCCGCTGAATCGCATACTGGTGGAAACTGACTCGCCGTATCTGGCCCCGGTGCCACACCGGGGTAAAGAAAATCAACCCGCCTATGTGCGTGATGTGGCTGAATACATAGCGGTACTGAAGGGCATTAGCCTGGAAAACTTGGCCGAAGCCACAACCAACAATTTTTCTCGCTTATTTCAGCGTTGTTAAATAAATCGAATATTTTTCCGGAACGAGGATCCGATAACTCTCCTTCTGTCAAAATAGCGATATTGCGTGGCCAAGCAAAAGTTCAAGATTACCAACTGGAAGGCTTACAACAACGCCCTTATCACTCGGGGTTCACTCACTTTATGAGTGGATATTCAATATGGCAATGACCTGCGTATTAATGCTGAAACGGATTTTTGGCCTGACACTTCTTGCCCTCCAGGGCTTCGTCTACTTCATTTTCACACTTATGAAAGTTCCGTTGAACTTACCCGGACTACACCTGCATCAGTAAGCGGGTGTAGTCCGTTAATGTCCCGTTTAAAACCCCAATGCCGGATGAAATTGCGCCCCTAGGTATAAAACACGGTCAGGAAAACGGCGGATCTAGCGAAAACTGCATTTAGCCGTAGATAGAGAAATACATGAGGTCATCTGTGCTGAACTTTCCTTGAGCAATGTCACCGATACAGAATCCTTCCCAGGTCTCATCCGCTAAAAGCCGCCTCGGCGGCTTTGGCTTACGATACGCGAGTGAGTGATACGCGAGTGAGTCATTATGAGTTAAGGCGCAAGAAGATTAGGGCGTTAATACCGCCCAGAAGCTGAGCTCTTTATTGGTCGGTAGACTTATGCAGACCTAAATCAAGCGGAGGCGAACCAGCGCCTTAACGGCGACAACACACGGAGGAAAAGTATGACAGTTCACCACCGACGTTCGATAGCTGAAACAGCGATGTACATAGTAAAACAGCTATTTGGTGGTCACCTATCGCTGCGAGACTATGATGCGCAAGATGACGCTCGCCGGTATGCCAGAAAGTGTACGCGTTGCCTGAAAGATGCATATTCAGAGGACTCTTTATTCAAAATCTGATTTATTCAACAACGCTACAGAAGGAGAGTGATCTTATCTTAGTGGCGGACAAAAGTTCGATTTATTCAACAACGTCGGTGCTTGTTTCGATTATGCCGTGTATCCATATTAAGTATATTGAGAAAATCAGTTATATTAGCCTTCGGTTTTAGCTACTAAGAAAAAATAATATGATTATCAAACCTAAAATTCGTGGTTTTATTTGCACTACGGCTCATCCGGCAGGCTGTGAAGCCAACGTCCGTGAGCAAATCGCCTACGTGAAATCACGTAGCGAACTAAGAAATGGGCCTAAGAAGGTGCTGGTTATTGGTGCATCTACTGGCTATGGGCTTGCCTCTATTATCAATGCTGCATTCGGCAGCGGTGCGGCAACCATCGGCGTGTTTTTTGAAAAGCCATGTAGCGAAGGTAAAACAGGCTCTGCTGGTTGGTACAACTCTGCCTGTTTTTACAAGTTCGCCAAAGAAGCAGGTATATATGCAAAAAGCATTAACGGTGATGCATTCTCCAATGAATGCCGCCTAAGTGTTATCAATCTAATTAAGCAGGATCTGGGGCAAATTGATCTGGTGGTCTACTCATTGGCTTCCCCGGTGCGCAAAATGCCAGAAACCGGTGAAGTGGTGCGTTCTGCACTAAAGCCTATCGGTAAACCCTATAAATCCGTGGCGCTGGAAACCAACAAAGATGTGCTGGTGGAAGTCGTCGTTGAGCCAGCCAACGAGAAGGAAATTGCCGACACCATCAAGGTAATGGGTGGCCAAGATTGGCAGCTATGGATGGACGCATTGGATGAAGCTGGCGTGCTGGAGAATAACATTCAGACCGTTGCCTATTCTTACATTGGCACTAATCTGACCTGGCCAATTTATTGGCATGGCACCTTGGGTAAAGCGAAAGAAGATCTAGATCGCGCAGCACAAGCCATCGATCAGAAGCTGAAAGCCAAAGGTGGGGCCGCCTATGTTGCCGTGCTGAAGTCAGTCGTTACCCAGGCTTCCTCTGCGATCCCAGTTATGCCGCTATACATTTCTATCGTGTTCAAAATCATGAAGGAGCAGGGCATTCACGAAGGCTGCATTGAGCAGGTACAGCGTTTATTCGCTAGCAAACTGTACACTGGCACAGTGCCAGAAACTGACGAGAGGCATCGCCTGCGTTTGGATGATTTGGAACTGCGTGACGATGTGCAAAACACTTGCCGTAAAATCTGGGCGCGCATCAACGATAATAACATCAATGAACTGACAGACTATAAGGGCTATAAGGCAGATTTCTTGCGCTTGTTCGGCTTTGGCATAGCGGGTGTTGATTACAACGCTGACCTGAGTTGTGAAGTTAGCTTCGAGGTAATCGAACTGGTCTAAGCGAGTTGAGCAGTGCTGAAAGACAGGATCCCGGCCTTTATCGAGAGCATTCATCATACTATGTCGCAACTATAACGTCATAATATTAAGAGCTTTGTTGAAATCGAAGGAGCGTTGTTGTAAGCCTTACAGTTGGTGATCTTAAACTTTTGCTAGACCACGCAATGTCGCTATTTTGACAGAAGGAGAGTGATCTGATCCTCGTGCCGGCCAAATGTTCGATTTATTCAACAACTCCTGTTGTAATCGTTATGCGCGTTACAGTATTGCGCCTCGGCCAGCGCCAAATTGGCACGAAAGGTGCTGATGCTCTCTTCACGGGTGCCGTGCATCTATTATTCGAGCTGTAGCATTGGTTTTGATGCGTGTCGTCTGTGTACAGAACGTAATTGAGCTATCATCTCTGTACTGTCAAGCAGAATCAACAGTTGGCTACCTTTCACGTTGTCGCTACGCTCTACCAGGCGTTTTATCACCAGACCTATGGCCTTGGAGGCAACGATTACCTCTAGCGCATCAACTTTATACTGTAGCAGTACATCCTGATTATGCGCACGGAACAGAATCGCCATAGCGATCGCAACTATCATCAGCAGCATGGTTAATAACGTCTTTTTTTTCATTATGATATCTACTACCAAAGTGTAAGCGGTAGGTAGAAATAATCTTGTTCCCATCTACATTTGCTCGAATATATCCTCTTTTTATGATAATGACAGCGAGCCGGTTAAACCATTGACGTTTCAGAGTTCGCTGCATAAAAAAACCAGCCCGTAATCTAGTTCCCTGTACCACTGACTAAGAACGGTCAAAACAGCGGTTATGCATCACTAAAACGACGGCTTCTTACCGTCGGTGCTGAGTCATTACGGCTCGGTGCTGGTTTTGTTTTGCCGTCACGGTTAAAATTACCGCTGCGACGGTCACTACCACCAGCGGAACGACGCGTTGCACCTTCACGGCGTGCACCGCCGTTGAATATACGGCTATGGCCACTGCGTTCATTCGGCTGTGCATCACCAAGCAGTTGCATATTCATCGGCTTGTTCAGGATACGGGTGCGAGTGAAGTGATTCAGGATCCCGCCTGGAATCCCTTTCGGCAATTCGATAGTGGAATGGGAAGCAAACAGCTTGATATTACCGATGTAACGGCTGCTGATATCACCTTCGTTAGCGATAGTGCCAACGATATGACGAACATCCACACCGTCATCACGACCAACTTCAATGCGGTAGAGTTGCATCTCACCAACGTCCCGAATTTCACGGCGCGGACGGTCAGCGTTACGGCTGTCTGAACGTATATTACGGCGGCGATTATTGCTACGATCGTCACAATCATTGAAATTAAGACGCTGACGTGGCTTGCATACGGGATCAGGCGGGAGAATTAGCGGACGTTCACCCTGAGCCATCTTCAGCAATGCGGCAGCCAGGGTTTCCATGTCCAGCTCTTCTTCCGGCTGCAGTTTAGCCAATAGCTCACGATATATGTCTAGATCGCGACTTTCCAGTTGTTGCTGAACTTTAGCGGCAAATTTGGCTAGACGACGCTCACCCAGCAGTTCTGCGTTAGGCAGTGCTACTTCTGCGATAGTTAGCTTCATAGTACGTTCAATATTACGCAGCAGGCGACGTTCACGGTTTTCCACAAACAGTAGCGCACGTCCTGCGCGGCCTGCACGGCCGGTACGGCCAATACGGTGAACGTAAGACTCGGAGTCCATCGGGATATCGTAGTTTACTACCAAGCTGATGCGTTCAACATCTAGACCACGGGCCGCAACGTCTGTGGCGATCAGGATGTCCAGACGACCGTCTTTTAGACGTTCCAAGGTCTGCTCGCGCAACGCCTGGTTCATATCACCGTTCAGCGCAGCGCTGCTGTAACCACTGTGCTCCAGAGTTTCGGCCACTTCCAGCGTGGCATTTTTGGTGCGCACAAAAATGATCGCCGCGTTAAAGTCTTCGGCTTCCAGGAAGCGTACCAGCGATTCGTTTTTACGCATGCCTTGCACCGTCCAATAGCTTTGGCTGATATCTGGACGGGTAGTGATATTGGACTGAATGCGCACTTCCTGTGGATCTTTCATAAAGCGGCGGGTAATACGGCGGATTGCCTCTGGCATGGTAGCGGAGAAGAGTGCGGTTTGATGTTCAGCCGGGATCTCAGCCATGATGGTTTTTACGTCTTCGATAAAGCCCATACGCAACATTTCATCGGCTTCATCTAATACTAAGCCGCTCAGGTCAGAGAGATTCAAGGTGCCACGTTTCAGGTGATCTAATAGACGACCTGGCGTACCTACCACAATTTGTGGTCCCTGACGCAGGGCGCGCAACTGTACGTCATAACGTTGGCCACCGTACAGAGCTACAACATTCACACCATGCATGTGTTTGGAGAAATCAGTCATAGCTTCAGCAACCTGAACCGCTAGTTCGCGGGTTGGTGCCAGAACCAGAATCTGAGGTGCTTTCAGGTCAGCCTGCAGATTATGCAATAGTGGCAGCGAGAATGCTGCGGTTTTACCACTACCGGTCTGCGCCATGCCCAGCACATCGAGACCGTTCAACAGGTGAGGAATACACTCAGCCTGGATCGGTGATGGTTTTTCATAGCCCAGGTCAGTCAGGGCAGAAATGATCTCAGCAGATAGCCCCAGATCAGCAAAAGAGATTTCAAACTCAGTAGTCATGTACACATGCCTCATTAATAATGGCAGCCAGTCTACATAACTCGTCGAGAAAATTTTCAGTCATTTTCATTGAAAAATGTGAACCGGCTCAAATTAGTTTATAAAACGAACAAAAAACTCTCACACGTGAAGGCGGTAGCATTGGCTGTAAAACTAATGTCTATCAGAGATGATAATCCTTCATCTTTCAAGCCACCGCGGTGTTAGCTGCTCTCCCTTACCCTCGTCACTTAGCAAACTTAGCTCCAGGGATCCCGTTTGATTGCTAACTTGCCGCAAATTAAAACCTATTGGGTAGAAGTGTTCGTCAGCTATTGCTGGTATGATTATGATAATTCGTCTTGCTCTTGGCCTAAAAGCGCCAAATTCCAACAATGCATAGCGGTGCTTAACGAAGTTATTTACGTTACTAGCCACCGTCAGTTTGAACAGCGCCGAAGCTGTGTTCTTGTCCCCTAGAATCAGGTGGTGTTTACCTAAATAAAAGTCAGTTTTATTGAGATGCTCAGCGAGCGAAGTGTTATCCGTTGTATCTACCTTGAAGCGTGACATCAGCTTTTTTTCGCTAATGTTACCCAGGTAAAATTCGATAATATTACATCCCTATTATTGCACTCGGTTCGCTTTTTCATAACGCTGCTTGAGCTCTACGTCAGCCTTTTTGGGATCGATTTCTCGTTCCATAAGATATAGCCACAACGAACGGAAGGGATCGTTTGGGTCGTCTTGATAAAAAGCCAGCAGATAATTCTTCGCCAACGAGAAGCGGCAGCGATAATGCAATGCGATGCCTTAGTTTAAACGAGCGTACTTGTAAGTTAGATCAAGCTCTAATACAGAATCAAACGCTTCATAGGCAGTATCAGCATTACTTGCCTGCGTTAAGTAAGTGCCTAGGTAGTTGAAAACTTCAGGTATATCAGTATGTATTGCCAGCGCCTGAGAGAAATTATTGCGAGCTAATGCACGTAGTACCGAGGCTATTATACAGCACACTACGCTCATATAAAAGCTGCGCCCGCTCATCGAAGGTCATTTCCCGTCTATCAAGTATCAGTTTCATACGTGCCAGGAGTATTTCTTGCTGCATCATAAGTTGCAGTGGGATCGCCAAAATCTCGTATTTACGCCAATTATAGTTGCTGTATCATGCCAGCATAAGTGATATTACAACGTACCACAACGCAAGAAAGGCTTCATTTCCCACTACCGAAGACAAACATTAAATTAACGCCCTATCCTCCCGTATTGCTAAATACAAGAGTTTCTAACCAGGCAGCGATACAATTAGCGCCATGCCATAGGATAGGGAGCTAATTGTATCTATACAGTTATTTTGCTTTAAATGCAGGAGGAGACTCCTGCTTCTGGCATAGTCGCATCTTTGATGCTTAGACGTACACGGCCCTGACGGTCCACTTCCAGTACTTTAACCGGCACATCATCACCCCTTTGCAGATAGTCAGTGACTCTCTCAACACGCTTATCGGTAATTTGAGAGATGTGTACTAAGCCTTCTTTACCCCCGCCGATAGCGACGAACGCGCCGAAATCAACGATACGAGTGACCTTACCTTGATAAATGCGGCCAACTTCAATCTCTGCGGTGATCTCTTCAATACGACGGATAGCAAATTTCGCTTTCTCCCCGTCAGTCGCAGCGATTTTAACTGTACCATCATCGTCAATTTCAATGGTGGTGTCAGTCTCTTCGGTCAGTGCACGAATCACCGATCCGCCTTTACCGATCACGTCTTTAATTTTATCCGTGCTGATGCGGATAGTGTGAATACGTGGTGCGAACTGAGAAATATCGCCACGCGGCACGCTGATTGCCTGTTCCATCACGCTCAGGATATGCAGACGCGCCCCTTTGGCTTGGTTTAGTGCTACCTGCATGATTTCGCGGGTGATGCCTTCAATTTTGATATCCATTTGCAGCGCGGTTATACCGTCACGGCTACCGGCCACTTTGAAGTCCATATCACCTAGGTGATCTTCATCACCCAGAATGTCGGACAGAACCACAAAGTTATCCGATTCTTTCACCAACCCCATGGCGATACCCGCAACAGCAGCCTTGATTGGCACGCCTGCATCCATCAGCGCCAGAGAAGCACCACAGATAGAAGCCATGGAAGAAGACCCATTGGATTCGGTAATTTCAGAAACTATCCGCACCGTGTACGGAAAATCTTCCAGTTTAGGCATCATAGCCAATACGCCACGTTTTGCCAGACGGCCGTGACCAATTTCGCGGCGCTTAGGTGAACCGACCATGCCGGTTTCGCCAACGGAATAAGGGGGGAAGTTGTAATGGAAAAGGAAGCTATCGGTCTTCTCTCCCATAAGTTCATCCAGGATCTGTGCATCACGCGTAGTACCTAGTGTCGCGGTAACCAACGCCTGTGTTTCACCACGGGTGAACAGCGCGGAACCATGGGTGCGCGGCAGTACGCTGGTACGCACATCCAGACTACGGATCATGTCTTTCTCGCGGCCGTCGATACGTGGTTCTCCTCGCAGTACACGGCTACGCACTAAGTTTTTCTCGACGCTGCTCAGGATATCCTTAATTTCTGAAGCGTCTATCGTTTTATCTTGCACCAACAGGGTTTCAACCACGCTGTCTTTTATCGCATCTACCTGAGCGTAACGCTCTTGTTTCTCAGTAATGTGATAAGCGGCGCCCAAGCGTGCTTCGGCCAGTTCGGCCACGCGCGCATGCAGCGCTGCATTGACCACAGGTGCCTGCCAGTCCCACTTAAGCTTACCAGCTTCAGCTACCAGAGAGTTGATGCTCTCTATCACCACCTGCTGTTGCTGGTGACCAAACACCACCGCCCCCAGCATTTGATCTTCGCTTAGCACATCAGCTTCAGATTCAACCATCAGCACCGCGCCAGCAGTGCCAGCAACTACTAGATCTAGACTACTTATTTTCAGTTCGTCAGTCGTCGGGTTCAGTACATACTTGTCGTTGATGTAACCCACGCGTGCTGCACTAATTGGGCCGTTGAACGGAATACCGGATAGGCTCAGGGCGGCAGAGGTGCCAATCATTGCGACGATATCGGGGTTAACTTGCGGGTTAACAGAAACCACGGTGGCGATTACCTGAACTTCGTTCAGGAAGTTGTCCGGGAATAGAGGTCGGATTGGACGGTCAATCAGACGAGAGGTCAGCGTTTCACCCTCGCTTGGGCGGCCTTCACGACGGAAGAAACTACCAGGTATTCGGCCAGCAGCGTAGGTACGTTCCTGATAGTGTACAGTCAGCGGGAAGAAACTTTGACCGGGCTTGGCTTTTTTCTGGCCCACTATAGTGACGAATACAGCGGTCTCATCCATGCTTACCATAACGGCGGCGGTGGCCTGACGTGCCATCATACCGGTTTCGATGGTGACAGTATGCTGTCCATAATGGAATTTGCGAATGATCGGTGTCAGCAAAATTATGTCCTTGATTAACGGCGTACTATCGTAATTATAACTCGACACGCCTATGACTTGACTTACCTTTCCACTACATCCTCGCAACTAATGACAATCTTTATCTCAAACTGGGGATAAATCCTCTCATTAGTCGCACGAACCTCTGTAACGGAAAATCTATTTTGATAGCATCAGGCAATACATTAACCTAATTTACTTTTTATTCCTAGAAAAAAGGGGCCATGATATTTCCCCTTTCCCTCTTAAACCAGCTAGATTAGCGACGCAGACCCAGGCGCCCGATCAGGCTGGTGTAACGTGCTACATCTTTACGCTTCAGGTAATCTAGAAGCTTACGACGCTGAGAAACCATACGCAGTAGACCACGACGGCTATGGTGATCTTTTTTGTGCTCGGAGAAGTGGCCTTGCAGATGGTTGATCTGCGCAGTCAGCAGGGCAACCTGAACTTCGGTAGAGCCGCTATCGTTAGCATCACGACCAAAATCAGCCACGATTTGAGCTTTAACTTTAACACTTAGAGACATGGTAATACTCCAGATTATAGATGATAACTACAGGTGCCAATCTATAATTCAGCAACCTAATGCATAAGCCGCGCTTACTCTACTCTTATCTCCGTCATCCTTCAAGCTACAAGGGGGATACGCACACTTTATCCACCCTTAATCGACAACACGTTCGACGACTAGGCGGCGTGGTGCCAGACGACCATCTTCGGCGACGGTACCTACGCCGATAAATTTACGTTTTTCGCCTTCGGTGATGCGCACTATGCCAGAAGCAGGCACACCAGCAACTTGCACTGTCTGCCCTTGTTTGACATAACCCGCTACTACAGGCAACAGATTCACTTCTGGATAGTTATCAACCGGGCTGTCCATCGGCATCAGCAATGGATCGAGCAATGCATCCAGCGCAATCGCCTGCGACAGTAAAGCATTAAGTTGTTCCAACGTCACCATACGTTCGATCGGATAAGTTGCTACTTGTAGGCGGCGCAGGTAGACTACATGCGCACCGCATCCCAGTAGTTCACCGAGATCGTCGATGATAGTGCGGATATAAGTGCCTTTTGAGCAGTAGATTTCTAACTCCAGTTCATCCCCTTCGCAGCGAACAGCCTGTAGCTGATAAACGGTAATGCTGCGTGCTTCACGCGGAACTTCAATGCCCTGGCGCGCATATTCATATAGCTTCTTGCCCTGATACTTCAGTGCCGAATACATTGATGGCACCTGTCGGAGGTCGCCACGGAAGTTATCCAGCACCATATCTAGCAGCGCCTGGGTGAAACTCACCGGGCGCTGCTGCACAACCTGACCATCGGCGTCCGAGGTGTCGGTACGCTGCCCTAGTTTGGCGATCACCCGATAACGTTTGTCAGAATTGAGCAGGAACTGCGAGAACTTGGTCGCTTCGCCCAGGCATATCGGTAGCATGCCGGTAGCCAACGGATCGAGCGCGCCGGTGTGACCTGCGCGATTGGCGTTGTACAGGCGCTTCACTTTTTGCAAAGCATCGTTAGACGACAAACCCTGCGGTTTGTCTAATAACAGTACGCCGTGGATATCACGGCCACGGCGACGATGGCGACTCATTTAAGCCTCCTCGTCATCGCTAGATACGCAACGGCGTTCGGCGTCATTCTTTACCATATTGGTCACCAGGTTGGAAATGCGCATGCCTTCCACCAGCGAGTTGTCGTAGGCGAAAGTCAGTTCCGGCACCACACGCAAACACATAGCTTTGCCAAGTAACGTGCGGATATACCCGGCAGCATCCTGCAATGCTTTAATGCCATTGTTAACCTGGTCTGGATCATGATTTTCATCCAACACTTTTAGAAAGGTAACGTAAACCTTGGCGTAGGCCAGATTGCGGGAAATTTCTACGTCAGATACGGTGGCCATGCCAATGCGCGGATCTTTGATTTCACGTTGCAAAATGATCGCAATCTCTTTCTTCATCTCTTGCGCTACGCGGCGTTGACTACGGCTAAATTCTTTTGCCATTTTGGACTCTCCAGACAAATCGGGGGTACAAAGAGCCCCCGTTAACAGATATTACCCCATATACTTAAACTTGCCTCTTTGTTAACCCTCTTCACTCACCTCAGTGGCATAGGTGCCTATGCTACTGAGGGATACGCTCAGTTACTATCCTGAGGAAACTCGAATTATTTTAGATCATCAGCGCAGATGTGTAGTCGTTAAGCGATGGTACGCTGGATTTCAATGATTTCGAACACCTCAATCATGTCGCCAACACGTACATCGTTGTAATTCTTAACACCAATACCACACTCCAGGCCGTTACGGACTTCATTAACATCATCTTTGAAGCGGCGCAGGGACTCCAACTCACCTTCATAGATAACCACGTTGGCACGCAGAATACGGATAGGGTTATGACGTTTGATCGTCCCTTCAGTGACCATACAACCGGCGATAGCACCGAATTTCGGTGATTTAAAGACGTCACGCACTTCGGATAAGCCGATAATCTGCTGTTTGTACTCAGGTGCCAGCATGCCGCTCATCGCCTGCTTCACTTCGTCGATCAGGCTATAAATTACCGAGTAATAGCGCAGATCTAGGCTTTCTGCTTCAATTACGCAGCGTGCAGAGGCATCAGCACGGACGTTGAATCCCAGAATTATCGCGTTGGAGGCTGCTGCCAGTGTGGCATCGGTTTCAGTAATGCCTCCTACGCCGCAGCCGACAATTTTTACCTTCACTTCTTCGGTAGAGAGCTTCAGCAATGAATCCATAATCGCTTCGCAAGAACCCTGTACATCTGATTTCAGTACGATGTTCAGCTCGGAAACTTCCCCGTCAGTCATGTTGGAGAACATATTCTCCAGCTTAGATTTCTGCTGGCGCGCCAGTTTGACTTCTCGGAACTTGCCTTGACGATATAGTGCAACTTCACGCGCTTTTTTCTCGTCACGGACTACGGTCGCTTTATCACCCGCTGCTGGAACGCTGGACAGACCAAGTATTTCCACCGGAATAGATGGGCCAGCGGAGGCTACTTCGTACCCTAATTCATCACGCATCGCACGCACGCGGCCGTATTCAAAGCCGCAAAGCACGATATCACCTCTGTTCAGCGTACCTTCCTGAACCAGAAGGGTCGCCACCGGGCCACGGCCTTTATCTAGGAAGGATTCGATGACCACGCCACTAGCCATACCACTACGCACCGCTTTCAATTCGAGAACTTCAGCCTGCAACAAGATAGCATTAAGCAGTTCGTCGATACCTGTACCGACTTTCGCAGAAACATGGACGAACTGCGCTTCGCCACCCCACTCCTCCGGCATTACGCCGTACTGTGACAGCTCCTGCTTAACGTTGTCCACATCGGCTTCCGGCTTGTCAATTTTGTTAACTGCAACCACCAATGGCACCTGCGCCGCTATCGCATGCTGGATAGCTTCAATTGTTTGTGGCATCACGCCATCATCGGCAGCAACCACTAACACCACAATATCAGTTACCTGAGCACCACGAGCGCGCATGGAAGTAAAAGCGGCGTGGCCTGGAGTATCCAGGAATGTGATCATGCCGTTGTCGGTTTCTACATGATAAGCACCAATGTGCTGGGTAATACCGCCAGCTTCGCCAGCTGCTACTTTGGTGGAGCGAATGTAGTCCAGCAAAGAGGTTTTACCGTGGTCAACATGGCCCATAATGGTCACAACTGGTGCACGCGACTCAGTAGCAGCGCCGGTATCACGGTCACTCATCAACGCTTCTTCCAGTTCATTCTCGCGACGCAGGATAACCTTGTGGCCCATTTCTTCAGCCACTAGCTGTGCATTTTCCTGATCGATGACCTGGTTAATGGTAGCCATTGCACCCAGCTTCATCATCACTTTAATGACCTGAGAGCCTTTCACCGCCATTTTGTTGGCCAATTCAGCCACGGTGATGGTTTCACCAATAACCACGTTACGGTTTACCATCTGAGCTGGCTTGTTAAAGCCCTGCTGCAAACTGCTTGGCTTCCGTTTGACTTTACCTCCACGCGTTACAGCACGTGCTTCTTCACGATCTGCTTTAGAATCAGAAATCTTACTGCCTTTCTTCTGCTTAGTCGCTTTGCCACCACGGTTTCTGGCGCGGCGCTCACCTTCAACTTTAGCATCGTTTTCGTCTTCGGCGACACGGGCGTGCTGGTAGGTGGTCACATGGTAATCGGCAGTTTCAACTGCAGCGCTTGCTGCTTCAGCTTCAGCCCACTTCTCACCGTTCTCTTCAGCCATACGGCGCGCTTCTTCCGCTACCCGTTCGGATTCTTCTTCGACCCTCCGGCGTACTTCTTCTTCCGCTTTATGTTTCAGTTCAGCCGCTTTGGCTTCACGGCGTGCTTTTTCTGCCTGAGCTGGCTTGGTTATGTCATCGGTATGTTGATTGGTTACTTTTCCTTTTTCCGCTGAATTACGCTTAGCAATTACTGCGGCCTCACGTTTGGCTTGCTCTCCGGCTGCACGTTTGGTTTCTTTATTACGCTGTTCCTGCTCTGCATTACGCTGTGCCTGCTCTGCCGCTTCAGCCTGTTGGGCTTCCTGCGTATTGCGATTTATATAGGTACGTTTCTTACGGACCTCAATTTGCACCGATTTACTTTTACCGCCGGTGCTCGGAATATTTAAGGTGCTGCGCGTTTTGCGCTGCAAAGTGAGTTTGTTCGGCACACTGCCGTGTTTACGGTTCAAGTGACCCAGCAAGGTTTCTTTTTCTTGCTGGGTCACAGAATCCGACTCTGCCTTGTTGATCCCTGCATTAGCAAACTGCTGTACCAGGCGATCAACCGAAGTCTGAATCTCCGCTGCTAGCGATTTTACGGTTACATCTGTTATCATGCTGTTCCTTCCTGCTACAATTTATTACGCGTTGTCGCCCCAAACCAACAGATATTACGTGCGGTCATGATTAACTCGCCTACTTGATGGTTGCTAAGCCCTTCAATATCAGCCAGATCATCAATACCTTGCTCAGCAAGATCTTCTAGCGTACTAACCCCACACGCGGCTAGTTTAAAGGCAATGTTGCGCTCAAGACCAGGCAGGTTGAGTAAATCTTCTGCAGGTTCCTGGCTACCCTGACTCTCTTTTTGAGCCAGGGCTAGCGTGGTTGATGCAGCTCTGGCGCGATCTCGCAACGCTTCAACCGTATCTTCATCTAGACCGTCGATTTCCAACAGCTCTTTGATTGGCACGTAGGCCAGTTCTTCCAAAGTGGAGAAGCCTTCTTCAACCAGAAAAGTAGCGAAATCTTCGTCGATATCAAGATACCTGGTAAAGGTATCAATAGCGGCATATGCTTCGGCCTGGTGCTTGGCCTGTAAATCATCCGCCGTCATCACGTTCAGTTCCCAACGGTCATCGTCGCGATGCTGTTTTAACAACTGGGAGGCTAAACGCACATTTTGCCCATTACGGCCGATTGCCTGTGCTAGATTGCTGGCTTCAACGGCAATATCCATCGTGCAATTATCTTCATCAGCCACGATCGAGGCGACGTCTGCCGGGGCCATGGCGTTGATGACGAACTGCGCGGGGTTATCATCCCACAGGATGATATCGATGCGTTCACCGCCGAGCTCGCTCGAAACTGCCTGAACGCGTGCACCGCGCATACCCACGCAGGCACCGACTGGATCGATGCGTTTGTCGTTGGTTTTTACTGCAATTTTTGCACGTGAACCGGGATCGCGGGCTGCCGCTTTAATCTCAATCACTTCTTCGCCGATTTCCGGCACTTCAATGCAGAAAAGCTCTTTAAGCATCTCTGGGCTGGAACGGCTGACGAATAATTGAGCACCTCGAGCTTCAGGACGCACGGCATAAAGCACGCCACGGATTCGGTCACCAGGGCGGAAGTTTTCGCGCGGCAACATGTCGTCACGGCCAATCACTGCTTCGGCGTTGCTACCTATATCCAGCGCGATGCGATCACGATTAACTTTCTTCACCACGCCAGTGACGATCTCTCCTTCGTGTTCACGGAAAGCGTCAACCACCATTGCGCGCTCGGCTTCGCGTACTTTCTGCACGATAACCTGTTTAGCCGTCTGAGTGGTAATTCGGTCAAATGTAACGGAATCGATCTGATCTTCGATATATACGCCCAACTCAGTGTCTGGCTCTTCATACTGAGCCGCTTCCAGCGTGATTTCACGCGTAGGCTGAGTTACTTCATCAACGACGACCCAACGACGGAAGGTATCGAAATCGCCGGTTTTGCGATCAATGCTGACGCGGACATCGATTTCCTGCTCATATTTTTTCTTGGTGGCAGTGGCTAAAGCGGTTTCCAACGCTTCGAAAATCTTTTCACGCGGAAGAGATTTTTCATTGGAAACTGCTTCAACAACAGCCAGAATCTCTTTATTCATCCTAGGTGCCTCATACAAACTTTTAAAAGTGGGCTATTAGGTTAGCTTTTTGGATATTGCTCAGCGCAAACACTTCATCTTTCCTATCTAAAGTAACCATGATCATTTCGCCTTCTACAGACTTGATAATACCTTGCCACTTACGGCGGTTCTGAACTGCCATGCGCAGAACCAAGCTGACTTTTTCACCGAGAAAATGCGTGTAGTGTTCTGCGGTAAACATCGGGCGATCAAGGCCAGGAGAGGAGACTTCCAAGTTGTAAGCAACTGCAATTGGTTCTTTTACATCCAATACAGCGTTAACTTGGTAGCTGACATCAGCGCAATCATCAACATTAATGCCGTTTTCACTGTCAATATAGATGCGTAGCGTAGATTGGCGCGAACGAATAAATTCAATGCCTACAAGCTCAAAACCCAACGCTTCTACTGGTGCTAAAAGCATCTCAGTTAACTTTTGCTCTAATGTAGACAAACTCCACCCCCAGTACATAAAAAAAGGGCTAAATAGCCCAGTGATTCTGCTGCCAAATTACATAAAGCCCCGAAGGTCGGGGCTTTATGTAACTGGACCCTATGTGTCGCTGAGCGACTTCGGTGCAACTTTCAAGCAAGTGTTATTTACAAAATGTTATTCGAAAAAAGTGGATTTTATTCGAAAAGTATATTTGAAAATCAACACTTAAAGTAAAGTGGTTACGGGGGATGGATTTGAATCGACGACCCTTCGGATTATGCTCCAGGCAATCTACTAAGCTGCTCAATCCCGCGTCCGAAAACGCGCCGAATATACGCAAAAATCGCAAAATTTCAAGTTATCTCTTAGATTTGGTACCGAGGATGGGACTCGAACCCACAAGCCCGTTAGGGCACTACCACCTCAAGGTAGTGTGTCTACCAATTCCACCACCTCGGTACTGATTCTTACTGCTCACAGCCGTTGCAATTATCCAGATAAAACCGCAGTTTAAAGCGTTGTTGCTGCTTACTGCGGGGTATCACTACTCGGCTTGGTAGGGGAAGACGGCACGGTAGTTTGCTCAGACTTTACTGGCTGACCCAAATTTTCCCACTCGCTGCTTTTCTTGCTTTTATTACTACTTAGGTTGCCCAAAACCAGGCTGATGACGAAAAACAATGTCGCCAACGTCGCAGTCGTGCGGGTCATAAAGTTGCCGTAACTGCTCGCGCCAAACAGTGTGGCAGAGGCACCGGCTCCGAAAGAGGCTCCAGCTTCAGCGCCTTTACCTTGCTGCAACATAATCAGAGCAGCTAGCCCTATTGAGATTAGTAGGAAAATTACCAGAAGAGCTTCGTACATAGTCGTACCCGTGTCCTTGCCGCATTTAATTGTATGCCAAATGCTTTTCACCTCAAAGCTTCTAAAAAGAAGTCGCAGGCACTTTTATTATACGCTGCCTACTTAAGCGGGTTTGAATACTAACTAAAGCCGCCAAACCGCGCAAGGTCAATTTTCTGCCACCAATGCATTTGCAGAAAAAAACACTAACAATTATTTATCCTGATAACCTGCTGATTTTACCGCGTCAGCGATGCGCTGTGCCAGCACAGTCACCTGATATTCATCCTCACCTTCTACCATCACACGGATAAACGGTTCGGTGCCGGATTTGCGCAATAACACACGGCCACGATCAGCCAACGCAGCTTCAACCTGTTCAGTGATTTTGCACACTTCAGCGGATTCCAACGGGTTGTGCTCGCCCTCGAAACACACGTTGATCAGGATCTGAGGCAACAGTTTCATTCCGCTGCACAAATCATACAGGCTCATGTGATTACTCACCATCGCGGTCAGCACTTGCAACCCAGCCACAATGCCATCGCCGGTCGTGGTTTTGTCTAACAGGATTACATGGCCGGAGTTCTCCGCGCCGATGCGCCAGCCCAGTTCTTGCAGCTTTTCCAACACGTAGCGATCACCGACTTTGGCGCGCGCAAACGGGATACCTAGTTGCTTCAGCGCCAACTCTAACCCCATATTGCTCATCAGCGTACCGACCGCACCGCCGCGCAACTGGCTTTGACGGAGTCCTTCCCTTGCAATGATATACAGGATCTGGTCTCCATCAACCTTGTTGCCTAAATGATCCACCATCATTACACGATCTCCATCACCGTCAAACGCCAACCCAAGATGCGCCTTTTCTTGTAGCACCGATTGCTGCAACTGGTAGATATCGGTCGCACCGCATTTTTCATTAATGTTCATGCCATCCGGCGCGACGCCGATGGCAATCACTGTAGCCCCCAGCTCACTCAACACGCTCGGCGCAATGTGGTAGGTAGCGCCGTTAGCGCAATCGACTACAATTTTCAGCCCCTTCAGGCTCAGTTCACTAGGGAAGGTGCCCTTGCAGAATTCGATATAACGGCCAGCGGCGTCGATAATCCGGCTAGCTTTACCCAACTCAGAAGACTGCACACAAGTCAGCGGGTTTTCCATCTCAGCTTCAATCGCTTCCTCAACGTCATCCGGCAACTTTGCCCCGTCGATCGAGAAAAACTTGATACCGTTATCGTAGAACAGGTTGTGAGAGGCAGAAATCACGATGCCGGCTTCAGCGCGGAAAGTACGTGTCAGGTAGGCTACCGCCGGCGTCGGCATCGGGCCGGTGAAGGAAGCGGATAACCCTGCGGCTGCTAAGCCAGCTTCCAGCGCGGACTCCAGCATATAACCGGAAATACGGGTATCCTTACCGATGATAATTTTGCGAGAGCCGTGACGCGCCAGCACTTTACCGGCCGCCCAGCCCAGTTTCAGCACGAAGTCCGGGGTGATTGGGCTATCACCGACCTTGCCACGAATACCATCGGTGCCAAAATATTTGCGCTCACTCATGTTTCTACTGTCCCATAGCTGAAAGTGTTGCCTTAACGACACGCATCGCCTCGACGGTTTCTTTAACGTCATGCACTCTGATAATCTGCACGCCCTGCATCGCAGCGATTACTGCGCAGACCACGCTTCCGATGACGCGTTGATCAGGCGGCACGTTCAATAGCTGTCCAATCATCGACTTACGTGACATCCCCACCATCAGCGGTAAACCGAAGCGGTGAAATTCCGACAACCGCGCCAGAAGCTGGTAGTTGTGTGCTAGATTTTTACAAAACCCGAAGCCTGGGTCGAGCAGCAATTTTTGATTTGTTATCCCGGCATGATGGCATCGCTTGATATGACGCTCAAAAAACATCTTCACATCAGCAATCAGGTCATCGTAATGCGGTGCCTGATTCATAGTGCGTGGCTGCCCATGCATGTGCATCAGGCACACTGGCAAGCTGCTTTCGGCAGCGGCAGCCAACGCGCCTGGTTCCTGCAACGAGCGGATATCGTTAATTAGATGCACTCCCACCTGTGCCGACTCACGGATTACCCCCGCTTTAGATGTGTCAACCGAGATAAACACCTCGAAACGCTGCGCTAGTGCCTCCACTACCGGTACCACCCGTACAATCTCTTCATCCTCACTGACCTCTGACGCCCCTGGACGGGTAGATTCGCCTCCCACGTCGATTATGGTAGCACCAGCCGAAATCAGCGCATGCGCATGCAACAGTGCCTGATTGAGTTGGTTATAACGACCACCGTCAGAAAACGAATCCGGCGTCACGTTGAGGATACCCATCACCTGCGGATGAGAGAGATTGAGCGTCATGTCGCGTACGGATAACTGCATGGCTATACCCTAAATAATTGGAGTGATATCAAAGCCACATGAGTGTGATAAATCTGCCGAGAACCGAGCAGCACTTGCGCTGGCCGCAGGGGGGGCCTAATCAATCCCCAGGGACTTACTCAAGTAAATCACTGAGGTAACAAATCTGCCTGTACAAATCGCTCAGGAATCTATTTTAATGCCGCAAGGGAAGTAACAAGGATGTGATTCCTAATAAATTTGAACGTGGCATGCAGGCAGCGGCCCTGAGGGGGTGACACCCACAGATAGACCGAATAGCTGCGTATCCAACACAAATGTATTCAAGTATGGTGGGTATCATCCACCTGACTGATACCTGGTTAGCTGCCTACCAGGCAGTAAAAACTCCGGTATGACGGAGTTTAATTTTACCACAAAGCAGAAGGGTCTTGTTAGACTATTCAAACATGGTTATTGTCTGGACTTTTCGTGTGCGATTCGTTTACCGACGGCAGTGCCGCTTTTAGCGTGCCGACGGCTTTGGGGCCATTACCTTTGTTTTCATCGTCCCAACCCGCTGGTGGACGTACGTCTTGGCGGTTCATCAGATCGTCGATCTGCAGCGCATCAATGGTTTCATATTTCATCAGTGCATTCTTCATTGAATGCAGGATGTCCATATTTTCCATCAACAGTGAACGGGCGCGCACATAGTTGTGTTCAATTAGAGATTTTACTTCCTGATCAATGATGCGTGCGGTTTCATCTGACATGTGTTTAGACTTGGCGACGGAACGGCCAAGGAAAACTTCTCCCTCTTCTTCTGCATACAACAGAGGCCCTAGTTTCTCAGAGAAGCCCCATTGAGTCACCATGTTGCGGGCGATAGAGGTCGCAACTTTAATGTCGTTCGACGCCCCAGTAGACACATTTCCCGACCCGTAGATGAGATCTTCCGCCAGACGGCCACCATAAAGGGTAGAGATTTGGCTCTCCAGCTTCTGCCGGCTGGCGCTGATTGCATCGCCTTCCGGCAGGAAGAAGGTTACGCCGAGTGTTCGGCCACGAGGGATAATGGTGACCTTGTGAACTGGATCGTGTTCTGGTACCAGACGACCGATTATAGCGTGACCTGCTTCATGATATGCGGTCGATTCCTTCTGAGCTTCTGTCATCACCATGGAGCGACGTTCCGCACCCATCATGATCTTGTCTTTAGATTTTTCGAATTCAACCATTGATACTACACGTTTGTTGCTACGGGCAGTGAACAATGCAGCCTCGTTGACCAGGTTAGCTAAGTCAGCACCAGAGAAGCCTGGCGTACCTCGAGCAATTACGAAGGTATCGATATCAGCATCCAACGGCACACGGCGCATATGTACCTTCAGGATCTGCTCACGACCGCGCACATCTGGCAGGCCGACAACCACCTGACGGTCAAAACGACCTGGACGCAGTAGCGCCGGATCAAGAACGTCAGGGCGGTTGGTTGCAGCGATGACGATGATGCCTTCGTTTCCTTCAAAACCATCCATCTCCACCAGCATTTGGTTCAGGGTCTGCTCACGTTCATCGTGACCGCCACCCAGGCCGGCACCACGTTGACGACCTACGGCATCGATTTCATCAATGAAGATGATACAAGGTGCTGATTTTTTAGCCTGCTCGAACATGTCACGCACACGGGAAGCCCCCACACCAACAAACATTTCCACGAAGTCAGAACCGGAAATGGTAAAAAACGGGACTTTTGCTTCTCCAGCGATTGCTTTTGCCAAGAGCGTTTTACCGGTCCCCGGTGGGCCAACCATCAGCACGCCTTTAGGGATCTTGCCGCCCAGCTTTTGGAAACGGCTGGGTTCGCGCAGGTATTCCACCAGTTCGCTCACTTCTTCTTTAGCTTCATCACAACCGGCGACATCAGCAAAAGTGGTCTTGATCTGATCTTCGCTCAGCATTCGAGCCTTGCTCTTGCCGAAGGATAGCGCGCCCTTACCGACACCGCCTTGCATCTGGCGCATAAAGAAGATCCAAACCCCGATCAGCAATAGCATCGGAAACCACGAAATAAAGATAGAGGCCAGCAAGCTCGGCTCTTCAGGCTGCTCACCGACAACTTTTACATTCTTAGTTAACAACGTATCCAGCAACTTGGGATCATTGACAGGGATGTAAGTCTTATATTTGCTACTGTCTTTCTTGGTAACGTTAATCTCGCGTCCGTTAATTCGCGCTGCGCGAACCTGATCTTGGGTCAGTTCAGACATGAAGGTAGAGTAATCTACCTTACGGCTATTCGACTCGCTGGGCCCAAAACTCTGGAATACAGACATCAATACTACTGCGATGACTAACCAGAGAATTAGGTTTTTCGCCATGTCACTCAAGGGATGAACCTCATATTACAACTGTGTTAACAAACGGCGTTAGGGTACTACAGCTTGCGCCCTATAGCTACAATGTACACTTCGCGCGAACGGGAGCGGGAAGCGTCTGGCTTACGAATCTTAACCTTCGTAAACATGGAGCGAATTTCCCGTAGGTAATCGTCAAAGCGATCTCCCTGAAACACCTTTACCAGGAAACTTCCGCCTGGTGCAAGGACATAACGACACATCTCCAATGCTAATTCCACCAGATACATCGATCTTGGAATGTCGACGGCCGCGGTGCCGCTCATATTCGGAGCCATGTCAGACATAACCACCTGAGCCTTACTTTCACCTACACGTTCTAGCAGGGCTTTGAGCACTAATTCATCACGAAAATCTCCCTGAAGGAAATCAACGCCAAAGATAGGTTCCATAGGCAAAATATCACAAGCAATGATGCGACCTGCACCGCCGATTTGGGTAATGAGGTATTGCGACCAGCCACCGGGCGCTGCCCCCAAGTCAACTATGGTCATGCCCGATTTGAACAGTTTGTCACTTTGCTGTATTTCATCAATTTTAAACCAGGCACGGGAACGCAGCCTTTTTTTCTGCGCCTGCTGCACATATCTATCACTAAAGTGTTCTTGCAACCAGCGACTAGAGCTAGCAGATCGCTTTTTATTAGCCATCTCGTTTCTCAACTATCATAAAGAGAGTCTTATGCCAGGATCACTGCTCATGTGAACCCCCACTGATAAATACCGATTTGGCGATACACATGAGATGGCGGTAGAATGTCTCGTTTTCAATCCCAACTTAAGTAAAAAAGATAATGCATCTGAATAATAAACAAAAACAGCACCTAAAAGGTCTAGCACATTTGTTAAAACGGGTTGTCATGCTGGGTAATAGCGGTCTCACCGAGGGGGTGCTGGCTGAAATTGAACAAGCTCTGGAACATCATGAGCTGATCAAGGTAAAAATCGCGTCTGAAGATCGCGAAACTAAAATCTTGATCGCCGACGCTATCGTGCGTGAAACCGGTGCCTGCAACGTGCAATTCATTGGTAGTACGCTTATTCTTTACCGCCAATCGAAAGAGCGCAAGATCAATATACCGCGTTAATTAAGGATCAAGTTAACACAAAAATGCCATGCACCGTTATTCAGATAAAAGATCACGGGTGGCTTTTCCCCTTTCTTTACAACCCACTTGAGCATTTCTGCCTCAGTGGGTACGATCTAAAGATACTTGACCTTCAGGATTTTATAATCTACATCACCGCCAGGAGTTTTGATCACCACGACATCGCCCTGCTCTTTTCCGATCAAACCACGTGCCATTGGTGAATTGACCGAAATCAGATTCTTCTTAAAGTCAGCTTCATCGTCGCCAACGATGCGGTAGGTAACTTCTTCCTCGCTATCCAAGTTCAACACTGATACAGTGGCACCAAAAATCACCCGGCCAGTATTCGGTATTTTAGTGATATCAATCACTTGCGCGTTGGACAATTTTTCTTCAATTTCCTGGATACGCCCTTCACAGAATCCCTGCTGCTCACGGGCAGCATGGTACTCGGAATTTTCTTTCAAATCACCGTACTCGCGAGCATCTGCGATGTCGGCAATGATTTTTGGACGGCGCACGCTTTTTAGATATTCAAGTTCTTCGCGTAGTTTTTCAACGCCAAATAAGGTCATCGGGATCTGTTTCATCGTATAAATACCTCTAAATCTTTCCTGTTCAAATAACTGTAATCCTGACGTGTTCGTATGAAAACGCGGTTAGCTCATGGCCCCACTGCTAAGCGATAGATATAAAGAAACCTGACCCAGAACAGGATCCAAGCCAGGATCGATTTTGCATTTTATCCTAGAGTTCCTCAGGGGTCATCGTTTACTTTTTCCTTAAATGCACCATAGTATGTCGGCACGTTATCCAACTGATGTCTCAAGATTATGTGTTTTTTACGAATTGTCAGTGCATTGACTTGGGCATTTGTTCTGAATGCGCAGGCGACCCGATTGAAAATTACTCACAATATATTACCTGCAGGAACCAACTTATCCCTGGTAGTTCAGAAGATCGGTACACCACACAAGACATCAATTATCACTCTTAACAAATGGCATTACCAGCCAGTACTCAGAAGGTGCTAACAGCGCTAGCAGCATTCAGATTACCTGCGATGTGCTAGTTGATACTTCAGTATTCGCTAGCCACGATAAGGCACCACGGTTTGCCGTGGAACGACATGATACAGTGCTTCAGCTCGCAGCCGCCAGCAGCGGCGATTATTGATCGCAACTGCTTTTCAGTATCGCTGTACAGTGCACAAAACCCAGGAGATATAGCATTTATCCGCGTTGCTTTCTATTATCCGGTCAACATGTTCAGCTAAGTGCGCACGTTGTCAAGAGGCTCTACCAACGCCCAATACTGCGAGTTAGACCTGGTGCACACTGAGTTGAATCGCTTTACCCTGACCGGCTTTGCCTGATCCAGCGCAACGATCCGCTGCCGCTAGCGTTTGCTATTCAGGACTGTGCCAGCTACGCAGGAGCTATCTTGAATAATCAATTGATGCAGGGAGGCATCAAGATCGACGGCTATCTGAAATGCAAACCTATCCTGGTCCAATTGGTACGGTGATCGCTCAGATGCAGTCTGCACCGCTGCATGATTTATTGAAAATAATGCTGAAAAAATCGGATAACATGATCGCTGATACGGTATTTCGTACCATAGGCTATGAACACTTCGGCATACCAGGCACTTGGCGTGCAAGTAGTGATACAGTACGTCAGGTGCTGCGCCAGAAAACCGGCATCGATCTAAGTAACAGCATCGTAGTAGACAGTTCCGGCCTATCGCGCCATAACCTGCTGTCTCCAGTGATCATGATGCAGTCACTACAGTATATCGAACAGCATTACAGCGAACTGTACTTTGTCTTTATGCTGCCATTATCAGGCTATGACGTCACCTTACGTTACCGTTGGGGCTACACGAAGCCGGCGTCGATAGCAGGGTATCGGCCAAAACCTGTGCATTGCAAGGCGTCTACAACCTGGCAGGGTTCATAACCACCGCCATTGGTCAACGTTTAGCCTTCTTGCAATATCTGTCGGGCTACGCCGTACCGCCGGAAGATCAGAAACAACGCCATATGCCGCTGTTACGCTTCGAAAGCCGCCTGTACCGAGATATTTATAAAGCCAGCTAGTCTGTGTGCCTGTGATTAACCTTTCCGCCGTTGCAGACACAAAAGTCTATCATTAAGGTAGAGGGGGGACAGGGCTTGTGTTTAAACCCTGCATAGTGGAGTACCGGCTATTAGAGCGCGAACCAAAGGGCTGTGCCATTTCAACACGACCCTAGGCTTATGGGAGCACGATCCCTCACAGCCTGCGTCTTGGCTGTGCGTTCAACTAACCGGCAGCCGCGCTCACCAGGCATTGCCGGATACAACCTACAGAATCATATACCAGATAATGAAGTAAAAAGGCTCATCACCGCTGAACCTCTTCAGCCGGATTATTTCTAGTAAATTATTTCGATGCCTTCGTCGTCATCTTCGTCCCATTTATCATGCCAGTCATCTTCCGCTTCAGCTTCGGCGATTTGTTCACGGTGGTAGTTGTCCCAAATGAATTCGACTTTTTCTTGCGCGCTTTCTTCAATCGCCAACGCTGTTGATAAAATTCATCACATCCCAGCATAGCGCATTGACGCCTTCGCGATTGGCGGCGGAGATCAAGTAATACTCACCTTCCCAGCTCATGCCCTCTACAATTGCCTTAGCACGTTTAGCTGCTTCTTCCTCATCTAGTAAATCAACTTTGTTGAAAACCAGCCAGCGTGGCTTCTGCGCCAAATTTTCACTGTATTGATTCAATTCGTTTATGATAATCTTGGCATTTTCTACCAGATCTGATTCATCGATCGGCGCGATATCCACCAGGTGTAATAACACACGGCAACGTTCTAAATGCTTCAGGAAGCGGATGCCTAAGCCAACACCATCAGAGGCACCTCCGATCAGCCCCGGAATATCGGCAATCACAAAACTCTTCTCATAATCCATGCGTACCACACCCAGGCACGGCACCAGCGTAGTGAACGGGTAGTCGGCAACCTTCGGCTTTGCGGCGGATATCGCACGGATAAAGGTTGATTTGCCAGCATTAGGCAAACCCAGCATGCCCGCATCGGCCAGCAGTAGCAGTTCCAACAGAATGTCGCGAGCCTCACCAGTAGTTCCTAACGTCTTCTGACGCGGTACTCGGTTAACTGAAGATTTGAAACGGTTATTACCCAAGCCATGCCAACCGCCCTTGGCGACCATCAGCTTTTGCTCGTGACGGGTCATATCACCGAGGATCTCGCCAGTGCCCTGATCCTTCACACGAGTACCGACCGGAACCTTGATGATGATATCTTTGCCACGCTTGCCGGTACAGTCACTGCTCTGACCATTTTGGCCTCGCTCGGCACGGAAAACTTTTACAAATTGGTAATCTATCAACGTATTAAGGTTTTCATCAGCCAGCAGATAGACATCGCCACCATCACCACCATCGCCGCCGTCAGGCCCACCATTCGGGATATATTTTTCGCGACGGAAACTGACGCAACCATTACCACCGTCACCTGCAACAACCAGAATTGCTACTTCATCTACAAACTTCATTTGCTTTCTCCGTTAATATTCAATACCGCATTTCAATTTATTAATCATGGATTTATTTTTGTTTTTCCTGCATCATTCTTTACAAAAGTAGTACACGGAACTTTGCACAAATACGAATAGCTAGTACGGGAGTAAGAAAGGTCGCGGATTGTACTCGTATAAGATTAAAATTACACTTTGTGTTAAAAGTGTAAGGCAAGGTTGCTCTATTCACAGAATAGAGCAACTAAACTAAATACTCATCATTTTATCCGAATACCGGCGTTGTTGAATAAATCGAAAATTTAGCCAGCATGAGCATCAAATGACTCTCCTTCTATCAAAATATCGATATGGCGTAGTCTAGCAAAAGTTCAATATCACCAACTGTAAGGCTTACAATAACGCCCTTATCACTCGGAGTTCACTCACTTTATGGGTGGATAAAACGGTACTTCACGCCTAGTACTGCGAGGCAACACCTTCTCTGCGTGGTCACCCACAATATTATTACAATATGGCGAGGATCTGGCAAAAACTACATTTGGCCGTAGATACAGAAACACATAAGGTCATCTGTGCTGACCTTTACTTGAGCAATGTCACCGATATGAAAGCCTTCCCAGGTCTCTTC
The DNA here is from genome assembly GCA_011754105.1 of Serratia symbiotica. Lineage (GTDB taxonomy): Bacteria > Pseudomonadota > Gammaproteobacteria > Enterobacterales > Enterobacteriaceae > Serratia > Serratia symbiotica_E. The sequence goes on along the minus strand of JAAKDF010000001.1, from coordinate 70,688 downwards.
CGCCAGAAGTACCGTAAAATCAAAGTCGCCTTGGCGGATGGGGCTTACGATAGGCAAGTGAGGCATGATGAGTTAAGGCGCAAGAAGATCAGGGCGTTAATACCGCCTATAAGGGGAGCCAGTTATTGGTTGGCAGACTATGCAGACTAAAATCAAGCGGTAGCGAACCAGCACCTTACCTGAGACAACACACGGTGGAAAAGTATGACAGGCTTACCATTACCACCGACGTTTGATAGCAGAAACAGCGATGTGATAGAGTAAAAAAGCTATTTGGTGGTCACCTCTCTGTAGCTGGGAGATTATGATGCGTAAGTTGCAGAGGCTATGGCCATGATCTATGCATTAAACAAGATAATGCTTGCCAGTATGCCAGAAACTGTATGCGTTGCCTGAAAGATGCCCATTCAGGGTACTCTTTATTCCAAATCCCATTTATTTAAAAAAGCCAGTAGAAAGACAACTCATTTTTATTTTTATCCACAAATTTATAGACAGACTTGGCCTCCCAGTTTATAGGTCTACTATTGGCTTTAAGCATCCTAATACCTTTTCCACAGCTCGTATCAGGCGTTTGTCATGCCGTCGGCCCCCTAGTGCTCTAAGCTTTACGCGGGGATATGCACACCTTGCGCGTTATCAACCGACAATTGATGTGCTAAACTTTCTGGCATTAAATCCTGATAAGCGTCAGAATCCCGTAATCACTATGTATTCTGAGTAAAGCTGCGCTTGTTAAGATATCGCATCACTTGCTACCGTTTTGCAAGGCGTGAATACAAATAATAAGAACAGGTTTGTAACATATTTATTGCCGCACATCCTTCATTTCGTTCATCCTGAGTGGGGAAAATAGATTTCATCACATGAAAGAACACGTTTTAGCTCTGCCGGATGAGGCAGAGACTGTCGCAATAGGTGCCTCCTTGGCCAAAGTCTGTGATCCCTCTAGCGTAATTTATCTTTACGGCGATCTAGGCGCAGGCAAAACCACCTTCTGCCGTGGTTTTTTACAGGGCTTGGGTTATAAGGGGAAGGTTAAAAGCCCTACTTTCACGTTGGTAGAACCGTATGCGCTGCATCTGCTGATGGTTTATCACTTTGATCTGTATCGATTAGCCGATCCAGAAGAACTCGAATTTATGGGCATTCGCGATTATTTTTTCCAGGATGCTATTTGCTTGGTTGAATGGCCACAGCATGGTAGAGGTGTACTGCCGGAAGCGGATCTGGCGCTGTATCTTAACTATCATAATCAGGGGAGAGCAGCGAACATTCAGGCGGTTTCCGCTTATGGAAGCCAGCTTCTAGAGCGTATTCACGGGCAATAGGAATGACGCAGTAATGATGTATGCGTTGAGAAAACTCGTCTTAATTGCCATGATCGCCGTGCTGGGTTCATTAGGTGCGTTCAGAGTGCTTGCGGCGTCTGCATTATCCAACATCAATGTATCCAGTACCCCGCGAAAAGCAACAGTTTCAGTGAACTTTAATGGCCCACCAAGCTATGCTTTTTTCTTGCTGCATGGGCCGGAACGTGTGGTGCTGGACGTGGAATATAAGGGTAATGTCGGTGGCCTGCCGCTAAACTTTAGCGGCCAAAATCTTGTGAGAAGGATTCGCTCCGGCGCGCCAAAAGATAATCAGAGTATACGTCGTCTGGTGTTTGATTTGACTCAGCGCGCCAAGATCCACGTGGCTACTCGCCAGAATGGCAGAGTGCACATCCTGGTGTTCACCCTGGTCGCTGAAGGTAGCAATAAAGCGACTTTGGTTCATAAGGCTGCGGTGGCTGCTCCGGTGAGGATAAGCCAACCGCCGCCGGTGCGGCTAGCACTAAACGGCGCTAATCCTTTTACCAATAAGCCTAGCATGGTGGCGGGTATCGCAATGGGAGTCACACCGCGCAGCAGTCGCGTTTCCGCTGGTTCTGGCGACCGGGTCGTGGTGGCAATTGACGCTGGACACGGCGGTCAAGATCCGGGTGCCATTGGCCAGAATGGTCTGAAAGAAAAGAACGTTACCATCGCTGTCGCGCGCCGTTTTCAGACGTTGCTCAATGATGATCCGCAATTCAAACCGGTGTTGACGCGTAACGGCGATTACTTCTTCTCGGTGATTGAACGTTCCAATGTGGCACGCAAACAGGGTGCCAACGTATTGGTTTCGATCCACGCTGATGCTGCACCTAATCGCAGCGCCAACGGCGCATCAGTCTGGATTTTATCCAATCGCCGTGCCAACAGCGAGATGGCCGGCTGGCTTGAGCAACACGAGAAACAATCTGAACTGCTCGGTGGAGCTGGCGACATGCTGGTTAATAGCCTGGCCGATCCTTATCTAAGCCAAGCAGTGCTGGATCTGCAATTTGGTCATTCACAGCGCGTGGGTTACGACGTGGCGCTGAATGTGCTGCAACAGTTGCAGCGCATAGGTTCGCTGCATAAGCGTCGGCCAGAGCACGCCAGCCTTGGTGTGTTACGCTCGCCGGATATTCCATCGCTGTTGGTGGAAACAGGATTTATCAGTAATAGTAAGGAAGAGCGGCTGCTGGGTAGTAGCGCATATCAGGATAAAATTGCCTGTGCCATCTATAATGGCCTACGCGATTATTTCTTGGCGCATCCGCTACAAGCCGATCCAAAGATAGAAAGCCAACCGTTGGGTAATTTGGCTGGCACTAGTCGCTGCGTAGGTGGCAAGACACAGATCCATGTGGTTAAGCGCTCGGAAACACTGTCTGGTATCTCCGTCAGCTACAGCACTACCCTGGCTGTATTACGCAAATTGAATAAACTAAAAAAAGATGGCCTGTGGATTGGTCAACGCATTAACGTGCCAGTCAATAAAAAAGCGGCTACCTTTACCTCTATCCCCAAGGCGAACACGCTGGCGCAAAAAAACGTAAAACATAAGATGAGACAAGGTAATACGCTATAATCTATAGCTGCGTGTTATAGTACTAGCGGCATTGTGAAATAAATCAAAAATTTGTCCGGCACGAGGATTAGGTCACTTTCCTGCTAGGAAAATAGCTACATGGCGTGGTCCAGCAAAATTTCAAGATCACTAAATAGAAGGCTTACAACAACGCCTTTTTTAATCAGGGTTCACTCATTTTATGGGTGAATGAAACGGTACTTCACGCCTGGTACTGCGATGCAAAACCTTCTCTGCGTAGTCGCCCACAACATTATTCTAATATGGCATGTTAATGACCAGCATATTGATGCTAAAACGGATTTTCGGCCTGATACTTTGCTCCCTCCAGGTCTTCGTTGACTCCATTTTTACACTGATGAAAGTGCCGTTGAACTGCCCGGACTACACCTGCATCAGTAAGCAGGCGAAGTCCATCAATGTCCCGTTTAAAACTCCAACGCCAGGTAAAATTGCGCACCTGGCTATAAAACACGGTCAGGGGAAACGACGGATCTGGAGAAAACTGCATTTGGCCGTAGATACAGAAACACATAAGGTCATCTATGCTGACCTTTCCTTGAACAAGGTCACCGATACGGAAGACTTCACAGGTCTCATCCGCTAGACGTACTGTAAAATTAAAGTCGCTTCGGCGAATGGGGCTTACGATAGGCGAGTGTGTAATGATGAGTTAAGGCTCAAGAAGATCAGTGCATTAATACCGCCCAGAAGCGGAGCCAGTTATTGGTCGGCAGACTATGCAGACTAAAATCAAGCGGCGGTGAACCAGCGCCTTACCGAAGACAATACACGGAGGAAAAGTATGACAGGCTACCACCGACGTTGGATAGCCGAAATATCGATGTACAGAGTAAAACAGCTATTTGGTGGTCACCTGTTGCTGCGAGATTATGATGAGCAAGTTGCAGATACTATGGCCATGATATGTGTATGAAACAAGATGACGCTGGCAGGTATGCCAGAAACTGTAAGCGTTGCCTGAAAGATGTACATTCAGAAAACTTTTTATTCCAAATCTAATTTATTTAACAAAGCCGGCATTAGCGTCAACGCCATGAAGCAGGTAAATAAATTGAAATCAGACGTTGCACTCTGCTGGGTCGGATGCTGACTATTCCGTAGGCCTAGCATCATCATAGGAGTTAACATGCCTATCCAGGTGTTACCGCCACAACTTGCCAGCCAGATAGCCGCCGGAGAAGTGGTCGAACGTCCAGCATCTGTAGTGAAGGAACTGATGGAAAACAGCTTAGATGCTGGGGCAACTTGCATTGATATCGATATCGAACGCGGCGGAGGCAAGTTGATCCGTATTCGTGATAACGGCTGTGGCATTGGCAAAGATGACCTTGCTTTGGCTTTGGCCCGTCATGCCACCAGTAAAATAAGCACCCTCGAGGATCTTGAAGCCATCGTAAGCCTTGGTTTTCGCGGAGAAGCACTAGCCAGCATCAGCTCTGTTTGCCGTTTGAGCCTTACCTCACGTACCGCCGAACAGAGCGAAGCCTGGCAAGCTTATATTGAAGGCTGCGATCAGACGGTGACGGTAAAACCAGCTGCGCATCCGGTCGGCAGTACACTGGCAGTGCTAGATCTGTTTTACAATACCCCGGCACGCCGCAAGTTCATGCGTACTGAGAAAACCGAATTTGGTCATATTAATGAAGTAGTGCGGCGTATAGCGTTGGCACGCTTCGATGTAGCGATCAACCTTAGCCATAATGGCAAACTGATTCGTCAGTACCGCCCGGCAAAAGAGAAAAAACACCATGAGCGCCGGCTGAGTAGTATTTGCGGTTTAGCTTTTTTGCAGCATGCGCTGAACCTTTCCTGGCAGCATGGCGAGTTGTCAATCTGTGGTTGGATAGCAGATCCCGCTGGCGCGCGACAAATGAGTGAAATACAGTACTGCTACGTTAACAGCCGCATGATGCGAGATCGCTTGATTAACCACGCGATCCGCCAAGCCTATCAGGATCAGCTTAAAGACAATCAGAAGCCCGCTTATGTGCTACATCTTGAGGTAGACCCGCATCAAGTGGACATAAATGTTCACCCAGCTAAGCATGAGGTGCGCTTCCATCAGGCACGTCTAGTGCACGATTTTATTTATCAGGCGGTAACCAGGGTATTGCAGCAAGCTGGCTCTGAGCTGCTGGCGGGAAAACCGACCGAAAAGGAAACACCGACTTGGCAGCCGAAAAATCGCATCGCCGCTGGCGGCAACCACTTCTCTCAGCCTACGCCGTGTTGCGAAAAAATACCGTCTTTACCACCAGCGTCCGCTCGTGGATACGTACAACAGCCAGCCTATAATTCGGGCAGCGGCTACCAAAAGCGTGAAGGTGAGTTATACGGCAAGCTGTTGCAAGTTGCCAAGCCACAGGACGAAATGCCAAAGCAACCACTATTCCCACCGGAAAAGTCCGCGCAGGAAGCGCTGCCAGCAAGCCACTCGCACAGTTTTGGTCGGGTGATGATGATCTATCCACCGTGTTATGCACTGATTAACTGGCAGCATCAGCTCGCTTTACTCAACCTGCTGGTGGCGGAGCGCTGGCTGCTTCAGACACAGCTCAACCCGCCGGAAGAAGGGTTGCGCTTACAGCCGCTACTGGTTCCGATCAAGCTGGTGTTAAACAAAAATGAAGCGACGGCGATAGTGCGCCATCAGGCGCTGTTGGTGAAAATGGGGTTAGATTTGCAGGCGGATCACGGCCATGTAATGCTGCGGGCAGTTCCTTTACCTTTGCGTCAACAAAATTCACAAAAACTCATTCCTAAGCTGTTAGGCTATCTAGCCGAGCACCAGGAAATGTCACCTACAATGCTGGCCATTTGGCTCGCCCAACGTTTACGCAGTGAGCATCAACAGTGGAACTCCTCGCAAGCAATACAATTGCTGACCGATGTTGAACGACTCTGCCCTCAGTTGGTCAAATCGCCACCGAGCAGGCTTTTACAACCCGTTAATCTCCAGGCTGCACTGGCGGCTCTTAAGCATGACTAAAATAATACCACGCCCCCCGGCTATTTTTATCATGGGTCCGACTGCTTCGAGCAAAACTAAGCTAGCGATCGCGCTGCGGCAGCGGCTGCCTGTGGAACTTATCAGCGTGGATTCCGCATTAATTTATCGCGGTATGGATATAGGCACCGCCAAGCCAAGCACCGGAGAGTTAGTGCAGGCACCGCATCGGCTAATTGATATCCGCGATCCGGCGCAAACCTACTCAGCGGCGGATTTTCGCTCCGACGCGTTAAAAGAGATGGCTGACATTACCTCAGCTGGGCGCATTCCGATGCTAGTGGGTGGCACCATGCTATATTATAAGGCGCTGTTATCAGGGTTATCGCCGCTACCTCTCGCTGATCCGTCGGTGCGCAAGCGTATAGAACAGCAGGCGGTGGAACAAGGGTGGAAGGCTTTGCACCGCCAGTTGCAAGAAATCGACCCGGTTTCGGCATTAAAAATTCATCCAAATGATCAGCAGAGACTCTCAAGAGCACTGGAAGTTTTTTTTATTTCAGGTAAAACTTTAACGGAAATGATTAAAATTTCTGGTAAATCGTTGCCGTATCATGTCCACCAATTCGCGATAGCGCCGTCCAGCCGTGCGTTGATTCATAAACGCATTGAGTTGCGGTACCAGCAAATGTTGGCGGCTGGTTTTGAAGCGGAAGCGCGCGCACTTTTTGCACGGGATGATTTGCATACAGATTTGCCTTCCATTCGCAGTGTTGGCTACCGCCAGATGTGGTCATATTTGTCTGGTGACATGAGTTACGATGAGATGGTTTATCGTGGTATTTGCGCAACGCGTCAGCTAGCCAAACGCCAAATAACCTGGTTACGCGGCTGGAATTCGGTGCATTGGCTGGACAGCGAGAAGCTAGGAGAGGCTTTTCAAGCGGTAATACAGGTTGTTAGTGCATAGGTTGAGTGATTGTGTACAATTGATGAGTATTCAGCGCGCAAATTTTTGCATCGTTTATTTTATAGAGCTAACAAATTCTTATTTACAAACAACAAGCATATAAGGAAAAGATAAAATGGCTAAGGGGCAATCTTCACAAGATCCGTTCCTGAACGCATTGCGTCGTGAACGGGTTCAGGTTTATGTTTATTTGGTAAATGGTATTAAGCTGCAAGGCCAGATTGAGTCTTTTGACCAGTTTGTCATTCTGTTAAAAAACACCGTAAGCCAGATGGTTTATAAGCATGCTATTTCTACGGTTGTTCCGTCACGTCCGATTTCACACCATAGTAATAATCCGAATGGCGGTACCAGTACTCATAACCATGTTAATAACCCGTCTACGCCGCAGCAGCCACCGCAGGAAAGTGATCAAGCTGAATAAAGCGCCAACCTTGTTTTTTATGTCTGTTTGATAGGTTGCACGCTTGTTTGACCGTTATAAAATCGGTAAGCAGGCCGTCTTGGTTCATATTTACTTCTCGCAAGACAAAGATACCGAAGATTTCAGCGAGTTTAAATCCTTAGTATCCTCGGCGGGTGTCGAAACTTTGCAAGTGGTAACAGGCAGCCGTAACGCTCTACGTCCTAAGTGCTTTTTCGGCAAAGGAAAGACCGAAGAAATCGTCGATGTAGTAAAAGCAAGCGGCGCATCTGTTGTTCTGTTTAATCTCTCACTCTCCCAGGCGCGGGAGAGAGACCTTGATAATCGGTGTGAATACCGGGTAATTGATCGCACCGGGTTGATTTTAGACATCTTTGCCCAGCGCGCTCGCACCCATGAAGGTAAGTTGCAGGTAGAGCTGGCGTAGTTGCGCCATATCGCCACACGCTTAGTGCGTGGTTGGATGCATCTGGAGCACAAAAAAGGTGGGACTGGCCTGCGTTGGCCTGGCGAAACTTAGTTAAAGACTGACCGTCGATTTTTGCGTGATCGCATCAGTTTAATTTTGCGCCGTCTGGGGCGGGTTGAAAGACAGCGTAAACAGGGCCAACGTGCGCGAACACGTGCCGATGTGCCTACCGTATCGTTGGTGGGCTAAACCAACGCTGGCAAGTCTACCTTATTTAACCGAATGACAATATCTGCTGTGGTGTATGCAGCAGACCAGCTATTTGAAACCTTGGACCTCACTCTGTGGCGTATCACTGTGTGGCGAATGTGGGCGATACCGTGTTGGCGGATACCGTAGGCTTTATCCGGCAGTTGCCGCATATCTGGTCGCTGCCTTTAAGGCGACACTACAGGAAATACGTCAGGCGTCTTAGCTGTTACATGTTATTGATGCCGTAGATATCTGTATCAATGAAAACATGGAAGCGGTTAATACCTTGATGGCTGAGATTGACTCGGATGAGATCCATACACTGTTAGTGATGAACAAAATAGATATGCTGGATGATTTTGTTCCACGTATAGACCGCAACGATGAAAACGTACCGATCCGAGTGTGGCTATCCGCCGCCAGTGGTGAAGGTATCTCGTTGCTATATCATGCGTTGACGGAGCGCTTATCGGGGTAAATCGTGCATTATGAGCTGCTTTTAACGCCACAGGCAGGCCGTCTTCGTAGCTGTTTTTATCAGCTTCAAGCAATTTAAAAAGAGTGAAACGATAAAGATGGCTGTATTAGCGTGGTAGTACGTATGACTAGCGTTGAGTAGCATCGACTCTGCAAACAGGAACAGAGCCTGATTCACTTTATCGTATGATCATCTCCTGTTACATTTGATAACCTGCTGTACTAGCATAAGTATCAGCCTGAAGTATCTAAATCATAAAATATGGAGCTAAACATGGCTTGGAATCAGCCTGGTAATAATGGACAGGACTGCGATCCGTGGGGAAGCGGCAAAAATAATAGCGGCAACTCCGGCGGTAACAAAAAAGGTGGTCGTGACCAAGGAATACCTGATTTAAACGATATCTTTCGCAAACTGAGCAAGAAATTGCGCAGTTTGGGGGTGAGTAAAAGCTCCAACAGAAATAGCGGCGGCACCGACACCTCAGATCCAGGTTATAGCGGCCGTATCATCTGTATCGCGGCGGTTGTAGTAGTGGTAATCTGGGCCGCCAGCGGTTTTTACACTACCAAGGAGGCTGAACGTGGTGTAGTGACTCGCTTCGGTAAGTTTAGCCATCTGGTACAGCCGGGTCTAAATTGGAAGCCGACTTTTATCGACGAAGTGCGCCCGGTTAACGTAGAGTCTGTGCGTGAACTTGCGGCATCTGGCGTGATGTTGACTTCCGAGGAAAATGTGGTGCGCGTAGAAATGAACGTACAGTACCGTGTAACCAATCCAGAAACCTATCTATTCAGTGTAGTTAATGCCGACGACAGTCTGAATCAAGCGACTGACAGCGCCCTGCGCGGCGTGATCGGCAAATACTCGATGGATCGTATCCTGACCGAAGGCCGTACCGTGGTGCGTAACGATACTCAACGCATGTTAGAAGAGACCATCCGTCCTTACAACATGGGTGTCACGCTGCTGGACGTCAACTTCCAGGCTGCGCGTCCGCCGGAGGAAGTTAAAGCATCGTTCGATGACGCTATCGCCGCGCGTGAGAACGAGCAGCAGTACATTCGTGAAGCAGAAGCCTACGCTAACGAGGTACAGCCGCGTGCCAACGGGCAGGCTCAGCGCTTGTTGGAAGATGCCAAGGCTTACAAAGATCGTACTATTTTAGAAGCCCACGGTGAGGTAGCTCGCTTCGCTAAGCTGCTGCCAGAATACAAATCAGCCCCAGAAATTACCCGTAAGCGTCTGTATATCGAAACCATGGAAAAAGTCTTGAGTAATACCCGTAAAGTGCTGCTCAGTGATAAAGGCAATAATATGATGGTATTACCGCTGGATCAAATGCTACGCGGCAAAGCTAGTATCCCAGCGTTCAGTAGCGACAAAGATACCAGCCTGATTCGTCTCACCCCTGTTCCCTCTGCCTCTGCCCACGGCGGCATCAGTTCCAATATCCAGCAAACCAGCAGCGATTCTAGCATGAAGCAACGCCAGGCAAATGCGAAACGCGACGACACCACTCGCGTAGGGAGAAAGTAATCAAATGCGTAAATCTTTTATAGTTATCGTCCTGGTAGTGCTGATGGTGCTATACACTTCACTGTTTGTGGTGCAGGAAGGTCAGCGTGGCATCGTGCTGCGCTTTGGCAAAGTGCTGCGCGACAGTGAAAAGAAACCGCTGGTGTATGCACCGGGTATGCACTTCAAGATTCCGTGTATTGAAACCGTGAAGAGCCTGGATGCGCGTATCCAGACTATGGACAATCAGGCCGATCGTTTCGTCACCAGTGAAAAGAAAGACCTGATTGTTGACTCCTACCTGAAGTGGCGTATCAGCGATTTCAGCCGTTACTATCTAGCGACTGGCGGCGGCGATGTCTCTCAGGCCGAAGTGCTGTTAAAACGTAAATTCAGCGACCGTTTGCGTTCCGAGATCGGCCGTCTGGACGTAACTGAAATTGTTACTGACTCGCGCGGAAAGTTGATGTTAGACGTGCGCAATGCAATGAATACCGGAACGGTGGGTGATGATGAAAAAGTGGCGGCCAGTGGAGCCGATGACGCTATTGCCTCCGCAGCGGCGCGCGTTGAGCAGGAAACCACCGGCAAACGGCCGCAGCTTAACTCGAATAGCATGGCCGCGCTGGGTATTGAAGTGATCGACGTGCGTATCAAGCAGATCAACCTGCCTGTCGAAGTATCTTACGCTATCTACCAGCGTATGCGTGCTGAACGTGAAGCAGTAGCGCGCCGTTTGCGTTCTCAGGGCCAGGAAGAAGCGGAGAAGCTGCGTGCAAGTGCAGACTACGAAGTAACGCATACATTGGCAGAAGCTGAGCGTCAGGCGAGAATCACTCGTGGTGAAGGTGATGCCGAATCGGCCAAGTTGTTTGCTAGCGCGTTCAGCCAGGCTCCGGACTTCTACGCCTTTATCCGTAGTTTGCGTGCTTATGAAGCCATCTTCAGCAACAATCAGGACGTGATGGTACTCAGCCCAGATAGCGATTTCTTTCGCTATATGAAGTCGCCTGATTCCACGCATAAGTAATCGCGACAGTTAAATTATCAGGGGTCAGTTTAATCTCGAGCCTTTTCTTATCTGGGGGATCCATGAATTCAGCAATATGGTTGGCGCTTGGGTTGGTTTTAATGCTAGAAGGGCTAGTGCTGATGCTGTTTCCACAATCCTGGCGCCAAATGATATTGGCGATGACTCAGTTGCCTGATACGACTCTGCGGCGATTTGGCGGTGGGGAATAGTGGTTGCGGGTTGTATGATCTATTACATTTTGCGCAGACATGCAGAGAGATAAAGCTTAGTCTAAAAAATGCGCAATTGCATTCTAAAAGTGCTGAAAATCGAAAATTACGGTGGTAGAATCCATTTTTAAGCAACCGGTGATTTTGAAAAATGGGTAAGAACGTCGTCGTACTAGGCACCCAATGGGGTGACGAAGGTAAGGGCAAGGTCGTAGACCTGCTAACTGAAAGGGCTCAATATGTTGTGCGCTATCAAGGTGGTCATAACGCTGGTCATACTCTAATTATTAACGGTGAAAAAACCGTCCTTCATTTAATTCCTTCTGGCATCCTGCGTGAAAATGTCACCAGCATCATCGGTAATGGTGCTGTTCTGGCTCCCGATGCTTTAATAAAAGAAATAGGGGAACTCGAAGCTCGCGACATCCCGGTACGCGAACGTTTATTACTATCTGAGGCATGCCCATTGATCTTGCCTTACCATGTAGCGCTAGATAATGCGCGTGAGAAAGCGCGCGGCGCGAAAGCCATCGGTACCACTGGTCGCGGTATCGGCCCGGCTTACGAAGATAAAGTGGCGCGCCGTGGTTTACGCGTCAGCGACCTGTTCAACAAAGAAACCTTCGCCGTTAAGCTGAAGGAAGTCCTTGATTATCATAACTTCCAGTTGGTTAACTACTACAAAGCTGAAGCCGTTGATTACCAGGCAACGCTAGATTATGTGCTGTCCATAGCCGACATCCTGACCGCTATTGTAGTTGACGTTTCCGAACTGCTAGACGTTGCGCGCAAGCGTGGTGAGCTGATTATATTCGAAGGTGCTCAGGGTACTCTACTGGATATTGATCACGGAACCTATCCGTATGTAACCTCTTCTAACACTATCGCTGGTGGTGTGGCTACGGGGTCAGGTATTGGTCCTCGTTACGTGGATTATGTGCTGGGTATTGTCAAAGCCTACTCCACCCGTGTGGGTGCCGGACCTTTCCCAACCGAACTGTTCGATGAGACTGGCGAATATCTATGCAAGCAGGGTAACGAATTCGGTGCTACTACTGGCCGCCGCCGCCGTACAGGCTGGCTGGACGCGGTTGCAGTGCGCCGTGCAGTACAGATTAACTCCTTGTCCGGTTTTTGCCTGACTAAGTTAGATGTGCTTGATGGCTTGAAGAAAGTGAAGATTTGCGTGGGCTATCGTATGCCTGATGGCTGCAAAATAACCGCCACCCCACTGGCGGCAGAAGGCTGGGAAGGTATCAAACCCATATACGAAAGTATGCCGGGTTGGAGCGAAAGCACCTTTGGTGTGAAAGAGCAAAGCAAACTGCCACAGGCGGCTCTGGACTACATCAGGCGCATTGAAGAACTGACTGACGTACCGGTAGATATCATCTCTACCGGACCAGACCGTAGCGAAACCATGATCTTGCGTGACCCGTTCGACGCATAATTAACTCTTGTTACCTAGTAGAGCTGCACGACGATTGCGTAGTGCAGTCTGTTTAATCTGTGCGTGTTCCTTCCCGTTCTTTATGCTTTTTATTCACCTCGGTTGCGGATCTACAGCAAAAAATATTTTTCAATACCTGCTCTAAAACTTGTGACACGCTAAATAATTATCTACGAACTCTCTGGCTAGTTTATTATCCAAGGAATGATCTTCTAAATAAAGCAGCAAAGCGGCCTATTAAGATGGGTAACGTAATACCTAGATGTAGATGTGCAGTTAATCAGTTTCACTGAATATGGCTTGCGGGCGCTAATCTACATGGCCTCGCTGCCACCGGACAAAATGACTAGTATATCGCAAGTTACCGAGGTCTACGGCGTGTCTCACAACCATATTATTAAGATAATCAATCAGCTAAGCCGTGTTGGTTTTATCACTGCGATACGCGGTAATAACAGCGGCGTCCGTTTGAGTAAACCAGGTGAAACTATTGGCCTCGGTTATGTGGTGAGAGCGCTAGAACCGCTTTCATTAGTCAACTGCCACAGTGATTTTTGCCACATAAGTCCTGCCTGCCGCTTAAATCAGGTGCTACATCAGGGCGTAAAAATTTTCTTGAAGAACTGAATAACCACACCCTAGCCGATTAGGTAATGGTCGAAGGCAATTACCTAATCGACAAGCATCAGCTTGTCGAATAAAACGTCGTTGAGATACAAAATTCAGCGATATCCTGCTGATAACAACGGAGGTACCGCAATGGCACAAGATCCATTTCTGGAACGAGAAGCAGAAAAATATGAATCCCCGATCCCTAGCCGAGAATATATTCTCGCTCATCTAGCGAAACGAGAAACACCAGCCAGCCGCGAAGCGCTATCCAAAGAGCTAGATTTAACTAGAGAAGAACAGTTAGAAGCCTTGCGCCGTCGCCTGCGTGCGATGGAGCGTGACGGCCAATTGATATTTACCCGCCGTCAATGCTATGCGTTACCAGAACGTCTGGACCTGTTGCGCGGCACCGTTATCGGCCACCGCGATGGCTATGGCTTCCTTCGTATCGAAGGCAGCAAGGATGACTTGTACCTTTCTGCCGAGCAGATGAAGATAGCGATCCACGGCGATGTAGTGTTGGCACAGGCGCTGGGTGCCGATCGCAAAGGCCGCCGCGAGGCGCGTATCGTGCGCGTGCTGGTGCCAAAAACTAGCCAGATTGTTGGTCGTTTCTTCATGGACGCTGGTACCGGGTTCGTGGTGCCGGACGACAGCCGCCTGAGCTTCGATATTTTGGTCCCGGCCGATGCTGTCAAAGGCGCACGCATGGGCTACATGGTAGTGGTAGAGCTGACCCAACGCCCCACCCGCCGCACCAAGGCAGTGGGTAAGATCGTTGAGATCCTCGGAGATAAGATGGGTACCAGCATGGTGGTGGACATCGCGCTGCGCACCCATGAAATCCCGCATAATTGGCCACCTCAGGTAGAAGAACAGGTGGCTGATCTCAGCGAACAGGTGCCGGAAGTGGCCAAAAAAGGCCGGGTTGATCTACGGAAGCTGCCATTGGTTACCATTGATGGTGAAGATGCACGAGACTTTGATGATGCGGTTTACTGCGAGAAGAAACGCGGCGGTGGCTGGCGCTTATGGGTGGCGATTGCCGATGTTAGCTATTATGTGCGTCCGCGCACCATGCTGGATGATGTGGCGCGCAACCGCGCTACATCGGTATACTTTCCATCACAGGTAATCCCGATGCTGCCGGAGGTGCTATCCAACGGGCTATGCTCCCTCAACCCACAGGTCGATCGCCTGTGCATGGTGTGCGAGATGAACCTTTCCGCCCAAGGGCGGCTATCGACGGCCAAGTTCTACGAAGCGGTGATGAGCTCCCACGCGCGTTTAACCTACAACAAGGTCTGGCGTATTTTGCAGGGCGATCAGGCACTGCATGAGCATTATCATCCGCTGGTTAAACATCTGGAAGAATTGTATGCGATGTACCATGTGCTGGATAAGGCGCGCGTTGAGCGCGGCAGCATCGCATTCGAAACCGAAGAAGCCAAGTTCATCTTCAATACCGAACGCCGCATTGAACGCATTGCGCCGACAATTCGTAATGATGCCCACAAGTTGATCGAAGAATGCATGATCATGGCTAACGTTGCCGCGGCGCGCTTTGTAGAGAAGCATAACGAGCCAGCGCTGTTCCGCGTCCACGATCGCCCAAGCGACGAGCACATCTCCGCATTGCGCAGTGTGCTAAGCGAACTTGGGCTGACGCTGGGTGGCGGAAATAAACCGCAGCCGAAAGATTACGCCACGTTGATGGATGAAGTTGCCGAACGTCCCGATCATGAAATGCTAAAAACCATGTTACTGCGTTCGATGAAACAGGCGATTTATGATCCAGAAAACCGTGGTCACTTTGGTTTAGCGCTAGCTTCTTATGGCCACTTTACCTCGCCAATCCGCCGTTACCCGGATTTGGTGTTACATCGCACTATTAAATACCAGTTGGCCAAAGAGCATAGTGAATTGAAAGAGCGTTGGACACAAACTGGCGGCTGGCACAGCGAATTTGAAGAGATGTTGCAGTTAGGTGCGCATTGCTCAATGGCCGAACGTCGTGCAGACGAAGCAACGCGCAACGTTGCTGACTGGCTGAAGTGCGATTATATGCAGGATCATGTTGGTGCCGTGTTCAGTGGCATCATCGCCAGCGTAACCGGATTCGGCTTCTTTGTGCGACTAAACGATCTGTTTATCGATGGCTTAATACACGTATCGTCGCTGGATAATGATTATTATCGCTACGATAATATCGGCCAACGTATTATCGGTGAATCCTCTGGCGTGGTTTACCGTCTAGGTGATACGGTGGAAATCCGAGTTGAAGCGGTGCATATGGACGAACGCAAGATCGATTTTACACTGGTATCCAGCAGCCGAAAAACCCGTGGCGCTGGCAAAATCGAACGCGATCGTGCCAGAAACGGCAGACAGCGCACTCTGCGCGCTGGTACTAATGCTGGCACAGCGCGTGCTCAAGCGCAGCGCAAACGTCGTAGCGGAAAACCGTCGGCCAACTTTGAGCTAGATAGCACCTTCCGCAAAGACAGCGACAAACCAGCCGACATCGTGAAGAAGGACAAAAAACCAAGGTCAAGAAAGCGGCAGAAAAAATCCGGAAAATAGCGGCGGTGACAAAATCCAAGCACGCGACCAAGAAGAAAGGTGCCGAATAAATTTAACCTATCGCACCTCATTATTATCGACTGGCGTATGCCAGCAGCACAGTAAAAAATCATCATGAGCGCAATTATTTACGGCATCCACGCTATTAAAGCTCTGTTAGAGCGCAACCCGCAACGCTTTCTGGAAGTGTTCATCCTCAAAGGATTTGGTAACCGTCGTCTGCAACTACTGATCACTGATCTCGAAGCGACAGGACTTGCCATTCAGGTAGCGAGCCGCCAGTGGTTGGATGAGAAGGTTGATGGCGCAGTGCATCAGGGGATTATAGCCAGGGTGCGAGAAGGGCTGAAGCCACAAGAAAACGACCTGCCAGCGTTGTTGGAAAGCTTTGATACGCCATTTTTGCTGGTGCTGGACGGCGTGAACGACCCACATAACCTCGGGGCTTGCCTACGCAGCGCTGATGCCGCTGGCGTGCATGCAGTGATTATGCCGCGTGACCGTTCCGCCCAATTAAATGCTACTGCCAAAAAAGTGGCTTGTGGCGCAGCAGAGAACGTACCGCTGATCCGTGTCACCAACTTGGTGCGCACCCTGAGTTTGCTACAGGAAATGAACGTATGGATCGTAGGTACCGCTGGCGAAGCCGACCATACGCTGTATCAGAGTAAAATGACCGGCCCGATGGCGCTGGTGATGGGAGCGGAAGGCGAAGGCATGCGCCGTCTGACTCGTGAGCATTGCGACGAGTTGATCAATATTCCGATGGCTGGTATTGTCTCCTCACTGAACGTCTCGGTCGCTACCGGTATCTGCCTGTTTGAAGCAGTGCGCCAGCATAATTCCTTCCCTGGCCGCCTTAAGGTTGGTGAAAAACCGTAAAAGCAAAGGTGGGAGAGAGACAGCAAATGGCTAACTTTTTACTATTTACTCCCATCCCAATGAATAAATCCCACGCGGTTCTTGAGTTTATTATCCTACGCCAGTATGATGACGCATCATTTTTCAGCCGTACACTGAACACGTTCCTTGCTTCCATGGGCTGCGGTTGACCCTGACAGGAGGCTGAATAATCCGTAAGGAGCAATTTGATGCGTCATTACGAAATAGTTTTTATGGTCCATCCTGACCAAAGCGAACAGGTTCCGGCCATGATCGAGCGTTACAGTGCTACCATCACTAACGCGCAAGGTCAGGTTCACCGTCTGGAAGACTGGGGACGCCGTCAACTGGCTTACCCGATCAACAAACTGCACAAAGCTCACTACGTTTTGCTGAACGTTGAAGCTCCGCAGGAAGCGATCGATGAGCTGGAAAATAACTTCCGTTTCAATGACGCCGTTATCCGCAGCATGCTTATGCGCGTTAAGCACGCGGAAACTGAAGCATCACCGATGGTGAAAGCGAAAGATGAACATCGTGGCGACCGCCGCGACGACTTAGCTAACGAAACTGCAGATGCAGATGATATAGATGCTGGGGATTCTGAAGAGTAATTGCCCACCGTGACGGCCAATCGTCTGGTTTTATCGGGTACTGTATGCATTGTACCAGTTAGAAAAGTGAGCCCTTCTGGGATACCACACTGCCAATTTGTCCTGGAGCACCGTTCGCAGAAGAGGGAAGCCGGATTTAGTAGGCGAGCATGGTGCCGAATCCCCGTGGTTGTCAGCGGACACCTGACACAGGCATTAACTCAAAGATTAACGATCGGAAATCAGGTCACTGTGCAAGGCTTTGTTAGTTGTCATCAAGGGCGCAACGGGCTAAGCAAACTGGTTCTGCATGCCGATCAGATTGAATTTATAGATTCTGGAGACTAGCCACATGGCACGTTATTTCCGTCGTCGCAAGTTCTGCCGTTTTACTGCGGAAGGCGCTCAAGAGATTGACTATAAAGACATCGCTACGCTGAAAAACTACATTACTGAAAGTGGTAAAATTGTCCCGAGCCGCATTACCGGTACTCGCGCAAAATATCAGCGCCAGTTGGCACGTGCTATCAAGCGCGCCCGCTACCTGTCTTTGTTGCCGTACACTGATCGTCATCAGTAATCGGTCACTATCCATTAACGACTTTAAGAGGATAAGGTAATGCAAGTTATTCTGCTTGATAAAGAAGCAAACCTGGGCAGCCTGGGTGATCAAGTTAACGTTAAAGCAGGATATGCCCGTAACTTCCTGATACCACAGGGTAAAGCTGTTCCTGCTACCAAGAAAAACATAGAGTTCTTCAAAGCACGCCGTGCTGAATTGGAAGCTAAACTAGCTGACGTTCTGGCCGCGGCTGTTGTTCGTGCAACCAAGATCGAAGAACTGTTAACAGTCACTATCGTGTCTAAAGCAGGCGAAGAAGGTAAGTTGTTCGGCTCTATCGGCACTCGTGACATCGCCGACGCAGTGACTGCGTCTGGCGTTGAAGTAGCCAAGAGCGAAGTTCGTCTGCCGAACGGCGTGCTGCGTACTACTGGCGTGCATGAAGTGCACTTCCAAGTACACAGCGATGTGTTAGCACAACTAAATGTAGTGGTGGTTGCAGAAGCGTAATAACGCGGCTATAACTCAGTTAAAATGCCAGCACAAGGCTGGATTTTTGCGTTTATTCACACCCGTAATAATACCTTACTCTGTGGCTGGCTGTGCACGCAGCGCAACATATCATGTTGCGCTGCGTGACTTTTCTTTAGCGTTCGTGGTGGCCGCTGCTGTCGGCCTGCCAGCGGAACAGTTTTTATCTGCTGCCGGCAATTGTGACGGATAGCGTGTTGCTCGTGCCTTTAGCGTCAGGCACGTTCGATACGTACTTCCTGGACAGCTTGCATATTACTGAGTAGCTTGTTATTGCCTTTTACTTGGCCATGGCGAACACTTTATTCACTGGCAGCTTGTTGTCGCGGAACAGTTACGCTAGCTTTTAGCCGTGATAAATAGAGTAACGATGCCCGGTGTTAATAGTCTCAGAAAGTAACTTCTTAGGCTATTTTATTTGCCATTTTGAATCTGGGAAGTGCTCACCAGTCTTCACGTATTCCATTTTAAGGCTCCAGTTGTTGCGTGCTGTACTAGGCCTAACTGGCTGCAACAATGTACGCCTACTACTGGGATAGGTTCTAAAGTGGAAGGTTAATTAAGGCAGATTCTAGGCAAACAAAAAAGTCACGGTTTCCTATTTTACGGCAAAAGACAACATTGGCCATACAAGATGTACCCAACTTTCCTGCGCTGTTATGCTGCGTTCTAGACTTTTTACAGACTTGAGGAAAACTCTATGACAAACCCTTCTTTTGATAGCGTTGAGAGGAAAGCAAGTTACGGGATTAGTTTATAGGTCGGCCAGCAGTTGCAAGAGTCCGGCTTGGAAGGTTTACAACCAGAAGCTTTGTTGGCGGGTTGTGTGACGCGCTAGAAGGGAATGTTTCCGGTTGACGTAGTGCACCGTGCGCTGCGTGAAATCTACGAACGTGTGGATACTCTGCACAGTAAACAACAGCAGACTATGACTGCTGAAGGCAAGCAGTTTCTGGATAAAAACGCTAAGCTTGATGACGTGACGCTAACCGAATCCGGTTTTTAGTTTTCCGCATTGCTGCATAGCTATGGCCCGATTCCATCCCGTCAGGATCGCGGGCGTGTGCATTACACCGGCCGTCTAATCAATTGCAATGTATTTAACAGCTCGATTGAACGTGGCCAGACAGCGGAATTTCCGGTCAAGCGGCGTGTAATTCCAGGCTGGACGAAATGCTGCCTCTGGATGCCGGTCGGCTATAAATGGCCGCTCTATATCCCGCATCTAGCCTACGTCGTACCGTGGTTCTTGCGCATTCATTCCGACCTTCAGCACGCTAGTTTTTGATGTCGAATTGCTGGAAATTCTGTAATTCGTTACAACCTTGATCAAAGGTACTTTTCAGCTTGCGCCTTAACTCATCATGACTCACTTGCCTATCGTAAGCCCTATCTGCCGAGGCTACTTTGATTTTACGGTACGTCTAGCGGATGAGACCTGGGAAGGCTTTCATATTGGTGACATTGCTTAAGGAAAGGTCATCATAGATGAACTCATGTGTTTCTGTATCTACGGCCAAATGCAGTTTTCGCTGGATCTGCAGTTTTCCCTGACCGTGTTTTATAACGAGGTGCGAAATTTTACCCGGCGTTGGGGTTTTAAACGGGACATTGACAAACTTCGCCCGCTTACTGATGCAGGTGTAGTCTTGGCAGTTTAACGACACTTTTATCAGTGTAGAAATGGAGTCGACAAAGATTTGGAGGGAGCGAAGTGTCAGGCCGCAAATCCATTTTTGCATCAATACGCTGGTCATTGCCATGCCATATTAAAATAATGTTGTGGGCGACCACGCAGAGAAGTTTTTGCCTCGCAGTACCATGCGTGAAATGCCGTTTTATCCACCCAGAAAGTGAGTAAATCCCGAGTTATAAGGGCATTGTTGTAAGCCTTCTAGTTTGTGATTTTAAACTTTTTCTTGGCCACGGAATGTCGCTATTTTGACAGAAGAAGAGTCATCTTATCCTAGTGCCGGTTAAATGTTCGATTTATTCAACAACGCCTGTCATTTTATGAAAGCCACCTCACCATTACTAGGCAATAAACCTGACTTAACGAAAGTTGAACGGTATTAGGCGCAGGTATTTAATCTTGCCGATAAAGTAGAATCGTTTATTAAATTCTAGTTTATGTGACTTTAGCAGGCAATTTTGTAAATATTTTTCACCAATATGTTAACGTGCTACAATTGAATTTGATATATGTCAACATAAACATGATTTTTTGGGTGATAAATTCGATATTCTGTTGTACTGTTGTTAACAGTCATAGATAGGCGGCTATAGATACGAGTATCCCCAGCATATTAGAGTTCTTGTTGGCACCTAATGGAAAGTATATCAATAATAAGTTTACGTACTTTATTCATTTAATAAGAAGGAGCGTGGCTCTATATCTGCTCTCCTCTTAAAAAGAAAGAATTCTGTACTTCCTATTTTTTTATTTTGTTGGTAATTTTAGGTAACAAATATGCATACCCCGCACATTCTGATTCTCGAAGACGAGTTAGTCACTGGTAACACCCTAAAGAGCATTTTCGAGGCGGAAGGCCACATAGTTCACGAGGCCAATGACGGTGCAGAGATGCACAATATCCTGTCTAAAAATGACATAAATCTGGTCATCATGGACATTAACTTGCCAGGTAAAAATGGCATGCTGTTAGCCCGCGAATTACGCGAAAAAGCCAACATTGCACTAATATTTCTGACTGGACGCGATAACGAGGTTGATAAAATTCTCGGCCTAGAAATCGGGGCCGATGATTACATCACCAAGCCGTTCAACCCGCGTGAATTAACCATTCGCGCACGTAACTTGCTATCGCGTACCATGAACCTGAGTAGCGTCGGAGGAGAACGTCGCTTAGTGGAAAGTTATAAGTTCAACGGCTGGGAGTTAGATATTAATAGCCGCTCGCTGCTTAACCCGGCGGGGCAACGGTATAAGCTGCCGCGTAGCGAATTTCGCGCCATGCTGCACTTCTGCGAGAACCCAGGCAAGATTCATTCACGCGGAAAACTACTGAAGAAGATGACTGGCCGTGAGTTGAAGCCGCATGACCGCACCGTCGATGTTACCATCCGCCGCATCCGTAAACATTTCGAGTCAGCACCAAATACACCGGAAATTATCACCACTATCCACGGTGAAGGTTACCGTTTCTGCGGCGATCTACAAGCGTAATTACAGATTCAAAACAATCGGAGCTTAGCTTGCTGTATCCCAATTGTAATTTCACCGAACCTTATGGGATAATCGGTACCGAACTCAGTGCATTTTTTGGTGAACCATCAACTACCCTATCCGAATAGCTCAGATAGCCCAACGTATTGCGCTTGGCATCATAAAAACGCACGACTTGCAGCTTCTTAAACACCAGCGAGTATTCGCTTTTGGAACAATACTGAGCCTTCTACCTTGCCGTTTATGATCTTATCGCTCAAGACGATCGGGCCCTACCTGCTGAAAGAAAATGGCTGCATCTGCGGTCTCTTCGGCTAACCCTAGCCAGCTTTTGACACCGCTATTTTTAGCACGGCTGATATAACAAGTTACATTTTGAACGTCTGGGTCATCGAACGCTTTCAACACAATTTTGTGATCAGGCTACACCAGTTTAAGTACTGGATCAACCGATCCGACCTGTTCCGCCTGCGCGCTGTTTATCGTTGCACAACCGAGACACAAAAAATAGCCACTCTTTTTCATTTACTTAACTCCCATAAGCATTACTTTATAGCAACAGGCTTAGTAATCAGAATTTTTCTGGCCCAACGTACTCCTTTTAGCACAGAGCGGCTTTGTTAAATAAATCGGATTTGGAATAAAGAGTCCTCTGAATGTGCATCTTTCAGGCAACGCGTACAGTTTCTGGCATACCATCGAGCGTCATTTTGTTTAATGAACAGATCATGGCTATAGCATCTGCAACTTGCTTATCATAATATCGCAGTGACAGGTAACCACCAAATAGCTGTTTTACTCTGTACATCGCTGTTTCGGTTATCTAACGTCGGTGTTAGCATGGTGTTATCTCCGGTAAAGCGCTGGTTCGCCACCGCCTGATTACGGACTACACCAGCTTACTGATGCAGGTATAGTCTGGGCAGTTCAACGGCACTTTTATCAGTGTAAAAATAGAGTCGACGAAGCCATGGAGGGCGCGAAGTGTAAGGCCGCAAATCCGTTTCAGCATCAATACGCTTGTCATGGCCATGCCATATTAAAATAATGTTGTGGGCGACCACGCAGAGAAGGTTTTGCCTCGCATTACCAGGCGTGAAGTGCCGTTTTATCTACCCAGAAAGTGAGTGAACCACGAGTGATAAGGGCGTTGTTGTAAGCCTTCCAGTTAGTGATCTTTAATTTTTACTTGGCCACGCCATGTAGCTATTTTAACAGAAGGAGCGTGATCTGATCCTCGTGCCTGCCAAATGTTCGATTGATTCAACAACGCTGCCAGGAGCATGAAAAAATCTTTGGCGGTCTCGGCAGCAAAAAATTGCTATTATACGGCGTCGTTATTTAGAGGCTATCACATTAGAGTAGGCGCAAATTGTTGCAGCCAGTTTGCACAAGGCAAGCGCGCAACAACTGCAGCGTACAGGGAATCAATAAGGGGATGAGTACTCCCCATATCCAACATGTCAAATAAAATTGTCTTATGGGATAAGTTCTTATCAGTGCCCTTTAAGATAGCGCTCCAATCAAACTCTTGCGCACTGTGCATTGCAAGAGCCAAAAGACTGCAATACAACATGGGCTAATAATGCCAAGCACTTGCGTGATGAATCAACAACCATAAAACTCTACAAGGAAGATCAATGGATCAAGCCGGTATCCATTCGCGATTTGCTTAGTTGGCTGGAAAAAATTTGGATAACCCCTTGTCGCTAGACAAGGAGTTATCCAAATAGTATCTATAGAGGATGTTTAAAGACATTACCGGTACGTGCACTCGGCTCTTACATCCGAGCCAGAAGGCTGTCCAAAACCGCCGTGTACACCACCACGCGCTGGAGCCACATCACCTACCGAAGAAAATGCCAGCAGGACAGTGGCCTAGTTTAGGCATGTTTGACTTTATCCTGATGGTCTATGGCTCCTGTTAGCCAATGCTCAAGTTGAGGTGTCACAAGGGGTACGACATAGAGCGCTTTTATCCAGAAAGTGATCGATAGCCCCTAAAAAAACTGACTGATTATCAACTGCGACTATTTAATCCCGATCAGTCGCTCATGCTATGCCGGCATCTACAGATGAGTAATATCGCCCGTGGCTGGTTTTCGACCATCCAGCCGAAAACCAGCCACGGGCTTTGCTGATAATCAAGGCGCTACCAGGTCACTGTGCAAGGCTTTGTTGTTAGTTGTCATCAGCGAATAATTGCGTAGGTGCAAAGCAGGCGTTACGCATAGGATGGCAGCCCCAGCACCGAAATGATCAGGTATCACAGGGCAATGTCGTAGCTGACAATCAACGGCTTGCTGCCTGCTGGCAACAACATCAGGCAACTTTCCAGTGCAGCACGCATCTGTTCTCACAGTTCTTCCATGATCGTTATCCACCGATTCACCTTGAGTGATACGTCCAGCAGGAGTACAATTAACCATCTATTTGCGCCACTTTTTTTCCTGCGGTGTCAGGAAGTAGATCAGGCGCCGCTCCAATCTACCCATAAGTAGCTCACGCAAGAGGTTGTCGTTAATCACCGTGCAGCCTCACCTTAAGCGGTGCTGATAATCTGTGCGGTGCGGCGAGTGCCTCCCAGATAGCTGGTAATCACATGAGTGATACTTACCTTGCTGACACATCTGGTGACCAGATGTGCTGGGATTTAACATTAGCAGTTAACGGGCAGTCAGACTATCCCTGGATGCGGCGAGCCGCATTCCATTGCGTCTCGCCATGGTGGATAAGATATACCTGTAATATTGTTGGTTTCCATTTTTACGGAGTAAAAACTTGAATTTATTAGCGCCAGGCAGCCTGGTGTACCACCGCCAATATATCGACTAGAAGGATATCAGATCCATTATGTAAGATGTTATCGCTGTAACGACCAACCCGGCAAAGTTCCAGGATATTCAATGATCCTTTGACGATACCTTTTGGCGCAGAGCCACTGCCATACTGAATCCGGCGGTGTCGCCAGCAGCGTTTCGCTTCAGCTGCTGGGCACCAATGAAATCCGCACCCCGGGGCACTCTCCAGCTAGTGATTGAAGCACGTAAAATGCAGCCAGAAGCCGATTTCAGGATCAGGGTGGAGTCCTGAATTGAGGAGAACATAACCTTTGCCTGGATAACAATAGAAAACCCGCATACCCAGGGGGTATTACGCTGCGCCAGCTTTGATGTTGCCCGAAAAACCATTTTACAGGATATAAGCGTTGGTCGAAAACTAGGTAGCTAAATGGTGGAGATCACCGGCAAACGACGAATTGAAACTTTAGTGCGGTGCCGATAGGCATATTTACCAACGGGCAACTGATACGCACTAGCATCTATCATGAGACTCTATTGCTGTTATTGGTTCCATTCAACAACCAGATTTACCAGCAACACAGTTAGTATCCCAGGCTATTGCGCCTGTGATCAAGCATTTGTTGCTTCAACCACTGACTCAACTCTGGCTAGGCTGCCTTCAGGCTGTTCGAACTACGGGTGGTGGTTGCTACTTTTTCGCCCCTAGTTCATTTTTATTTCACGCTAGCTTATTCCGCCTCGCATCAATTCCTGAATAATCCGTACCCGGGATACCCAGCGCAGTTTGCTCATCTTACGTCAGTAAGAGCTGCATCAGCGGCTGTTGCAATCCCTGTTAAAATGCTTGCTTGCAACAGCGCAGCGATGCGGAGCCAATCCTCGTTGCCTTGTGGTGAAAGAGCAGGCTCATTTAGCGATCATTGCAACATGGTAGCCACTATGCTATTTAACTAGCATAGCTAGCATACCATAGGGCAGTCAAAATCAATAACGCTGCTGCCACTCGTCGTCGGTCAGCACTTTTTCTAGCTGGTGGCTCAGATAGCGGTAAAACACATCGTAGGCCAGCACGTTCTTAACATAGGCGCAGGTTTCAGAAAATGGGATACTTTCCACAAACGCCACCGCATCAACACGCACCGCGCTGTTGCTAAGCCAAATATTTAACCGCTATGGTCCAGCGTTGTAGGCCGCCGTCGATAAAATACGGTTGCGGCTAAATTGTTAATACAGGTACTCCAGGTAACGCGTTCCGTAGCCCGGCGGCACCCATGGGAGATTGTGCTTTCGGATTCCAGGCGCTCTCCTGCTGGGCGATGGTCATCGCATAACTCGGCGTTATCCCCTTGTCATTGGTGGCACGGCGGAACTCCTGCGGCTAAGCCAGCGGGAAGCGCTCTTGTAGATGGCTCCACAATTTGCCAACAATAGTCGCCTGCACGCTGAGATCAGCCCATTTTTGATCAAAAAAATAGCGCGCTAGTGCTTCCTGCTCAACATAGCTGCGGCTAGCAACAAATGCACTCCACTCTCTGCGCGCCAGATTATCCATATTCTAATACATCAGCTTGCGCACCCGAGCAATTTCTGGCGCGTCCACCAATGTGGCGTGCGGCTTGGCCGCAACAGTCTACCCTCACCTGATAAGCAATATTCAGTCTTTGCGCCGCCACCATCGGGTAAAAGCCACGTTCGGTCATGAGGTTACGTAGCATAATTTCGCCTTAACTTCGTTTGCCTGCATCCAGCAGCATGTTGGCGCGCCAGTAGCGCTATTCATCCTTATTGAGCAAATCCACTGGCAGACGCGCAAGCCAGGTAGCCACACCCCGGCGATCACAATAGCCTAACGACATACGTACCCGGATCTCTAACAATGCAGGCGATTGGCGGCGCAAAATAACCTAATCACGCTACTGAGCCTGTTCATCGGTGGCATCACTGCTCATCAAGCACCACGCCACTGCTTCTTCCAACTCCATGCGTCTGCTATTGCTCATTTTTTGTAAACGCGCGAGGATCGGGATCATCGTACGGGCGTTTTGCGCATCTTGCCGTGCTAGGTATTCAAAAGTGATAGAGATGGCATTGCGGGTGAAGTAGGTTGGCACTACATTGCGGGCGAAAGCCTCAAGCCTGGTAGGATCATTCTACAAACGCACTAGGGCATTGCCCATGTCCTGATAATCTGACGGAAATTGGCGATATAGGCTGTTGACAAGCATACTATTGCCCTCTTTTAACACCAGTTTCATGCGTTCCAAGGTATTTAACAGCGTTTACTTACCCGTACCGCGCCACACGCTGAACAGTTTGTCACACGCCCACGGCTGTATTTTACTACTCAGCTATAGCTCATCGGCAACGCGCTATGCGGCCGACTGATTGCCGGTAGCCCATTTGGCATAGTAATAGTTGCAGCGTGCCACCACCGGTTTAAATGTCTGTGGGCTGAACGTTAATAGAGTGCGCTAGTCCTAACGGCGTGCCAGCTCATTGACAAAGCACGGTACCAACGATTTCACCAGCGGCAGCTTCGAGTTTTGCTTGATAAAAGTGTTTAATTTAGAAAAACCAACTTGGCTGAGATCCTGCGTCAATGCCCGGTATTCCAAATAGGGATAAAGCGGATAATTTTGCAGAGTTGTCATCAGTTGTGCCACCATGGCTCTCTAATTGCTGTCCCATGACTGTTTGATTTGCTGGTAGTGTTGACGTTGGGCATTCAAAGAATCTTCCAGCGTAATGCCGGCAAACCCTGTCAAGAACATCCCTACCGATAAAAACCACCGTTTGTCCACCTTGATCATGTTTGCTTTCCCCTCAATGGTTATGCTGCCATAGGTAAGTTTAGCACCGCGATAGTGACAAATGGATTGCTGAACCCCATCCCCCCGGGAAATGGGCTGCCCTGCCGAATTTTGGCGCTCAGTAAAAATAATACCGGGTTTGAAACCCGCAAGCAGAAACTTTTCATAGACAGCGCAGACGCTAATCCATTTAATAAAGCCGTGTGGTTATCAAGTATACTAGTCGATTAGGGGATACAATCCAAGCTAAGGTTACAGCATTAAAATAACTGCTAGTAGTCATACGACTATAAGGTCGCTGATGCGCCCTTTTTTATTTTTATGCTTTCTGCATTGTTCGGAAATTCATGTAAAAACATTTGTATAAACATAGAAGGAAAAGGCGCTAACCAAACAAGGTAAAAGCGCCTTTTATCAACATGGATAACTAACTAGTATCAGTTCATGCTGTATTTTTTCAGTTTTTTACGCAGCGTACCACGGTTAATTCCCATCATCAGAGCAGCACGGGTTTGGTTGCCACGGGTGTATTGCATCACCATGTCCAGCAGTGGCTGTTCAACTTCAGCCAACACCAGTTCATACAGATCATTAACGTCTTGACCATTCAGTTGAGCAAAATAGTTCTTCAGTGCTTTTTTCACTGAGTCACGCAGAGGCTTTTGAGTCACTTGATCTTGTGAATTAACTGTTGAAACGGTCAGTACGTCAGAATTTACGCGTTGTTCGAACATAATTCTGTCAGCTCTTTTTTTACGCTAAGATTTTCGAAATATGCCTCCAACGCCTCCAGCTGTTCGCTGGCATCCTCTATGGCGTTGAATGTGCGCCTAAACTGGTCATTCGGGGCATGTTCCTGAAGATACCAGGACACGTGCTGTACGGGCAAAATCCGGGCTCCCTTTCCTTGCCTTGGCCGTAAAAGCCGTGCAATTCCCGAATATGCTTTATCAACAAGCGCTTTACCTAACCAAGTGGCATCGGTGGCAGCAGCTCCCCAGTGTCCAGATAATGCTGGATTTCCCGGAATATCCAGGGTTTTCCCTGAGCCGCTCGGCCTATCATCAGGGCATCAGCTCTGCTGTAGTCGAGCACTGCTCTGGCTTTATGCGGATCAGTAATATTTACATTCGCGATAATTGGTATGGAGACTTTCTGCTTAGCTGCCCGAATGCTATCGTACTCCTCGTTGCCGTTGAACAGGCAGGAACGTATTCAGCCATGAATAGTCATGGCCTTCATACCAACAGTCTTCGACCAGTTGGGTAATTTATACACAGTTACGGTGTTCTGGTGCCCAGACAGTGCGAATATTAAATGTCACCGGCACATCCACATCATTTACTACCGCGTGGAGGATCTGTTTAATTAGATCCGGATACTGAAGCAAGGCAGCCCCCCCTGCAAGCTTCCGTTTACTTTCTTAGCTAGGCAAACCCAACCCATATTAATCTCGATGATCTGTGCGCCACTGGCCACATTAATACGTGCTGCAGCGGCCATGTCATCTGGATAGCACCCAGCAATCTGCACAGAAAGGAGCCCAGGTTCATCGCTATGCGCCATGCGCAGAAGCGACTTATCTGTTCGCCACTCCTCTGGGTTAGAGGAGTGCATTTCGGATACAGCCATCCCAGCACCTATCGCATGAGATAACACTCTAAACGGACGATCGGTAATACTGGCCATCGAGGCGGTAATCAGGCAATTTGTAAGCTAGAAGTGTCCAATGCGCATAGACAAAGAGTAAACTATACTGGTCCGCAAAGGCGCGTATATTACGCATTTTTGTGTTGAGATGAAAGGCCAAGTTTTGAGCAATTAACCCTAATTCATTATAAAAAATGTGTCTTCCGGTAATCCATGAGGATATTATTTTTTATAATCAGTTGCTTGTGTTTAACTTTTTGCTTTTATAGGCGATAAAATATTCGTCATTGCAAGGGATCTTATCATTATTTTCGGTCATTTTATCCTTTCCTCTAGATTGTCGGCCTTTGTAGGGTAGTTCATCACTGGAGCGGAGAACAAGTAAAAATCCACCGGTATCTCTGGGTGAATTTCGTGATATTTCGCTGTAGGTACTTTTACGACCGCCAGTGATGAGGCAACATTTTTCACGCTCGGCAATTGCGTCGAGGATAAACTGCTCTTCGTAAGCTTCTGCCACGCCTGTTGCTTGGCTGGCCAGTATGCCGGACAGGCCCAGATACCGACCGCTTTTGGGTAGGCAGCCGATAAACGGTGCCAGTTCGCGCAGCGGGCGAGCCAGAATGTTTGCCACCACCACTTCCGCCAGGAAGTTCAGGCCGGCTGGTTATTTCTCAGATATAGCTCCAGGCTCTCTGAAACACCGTTACGTTGTGCATTATCACGACTGGCCTAAATGGGGGCCTGGGGATCGATGTCAATGCCGGTAACGCGTTCTGCACCAATCTTCAACGCAGCAATCGCGAGAATTCCGGATCCATATCCAAAGTCGATGACGGTTTTGCACGCCAGATTGAGGCAGTCTAGCCACTGAAAGCAGAGTGCGGTGGTTAGATGTGTGCTGGTGCCAAACGCCAAGCCAGGATTTAGTATCACGTTGACCGCCGTCTAGATTAGGCACATCGCGCCAGCTATAGACCGGTCCATAGGCGCTCGCCGAAGCGCATCGAGTGAAAGTTGTCTATCCACTCGCGCTCCCAGTCCTTGTCTTCTAATTAATCAACCTTATGGCGGAAACACGCACCAAGCAAGGGGTGTTGTTCCAGCATCGCCTCCACTTCGGCCATTTTGGTTTCGGCATCATACAGGCTGATCACATCGGTATCGCCCTACAGCAGGGTCTCTCACGGCAGCAGTTCGAATACCGGGTTATTGTGTGTGTC
The DNA here is from genome assembly GCA_011754105.1 of Serratia symbiotica. Taxonomy (GTDB): domain Bacteria; phylum Pseudomonadota; class Gammaproteobacteria; order Enterobacterales; family Enterobacteriaceae; genus Serratia; species Serratia symbiotica_E. Next base: position 40,597 of record JAAKDF010000001.1, on the reverse strand, counting down.
TTGAAAAGTCACCGACACCGCGCCGCTTTTCACCAGCACATTGCTCAGGTCTTCAGCCCAGCTACCGATAGTGTTGAGTTTTAGTTGGATCCAAGGCATAGCAATTCTCTGCAAGAGGGTAAGGATGACGCTACACGAAGTTTTTTGCCAACAACGTTGCCGATATAAAGCGCCAGCAGGCTAAGCAACAGCGCAGGTACCATAGGGTGTAGCCTTGCTGACTGAAGGCAAAAGCTGGCTAATAGCGTATAGCATACAGCACCCGATACTCTTGAGCTAAGCGCCCCCTGAGCATTGGAGCGTTGCCAGCACCAACAGCCACAGAAACAGCGCTTCTAGCCCGCCGAAGGCAAGCAAATTCAACCAGATTATCATTTCTGGCGGATGCCAGACTGCCAGTAGCACTAGCCAGCCGAGTATCAAGGTGGTCAGATTGGATAAACGCTTTATCATCCGCGCGTTGTCTATGTGCTGCGGTTGCACATCAAGATAAAGATCTTTGACGATGGTGTAGGAAGGTTGTAATAATTTGGCGTTGATGGTAGGCATGATTGCTGCCAGCAGTACTACCAGAAAGATGCCAGCGGCATAAGCTAGCAGCAAAATAACCATCATAGGTAGGATCACTTGATCGGAGATTTTCATATCTGGCAACACCGTGTGCGACCGAGGGCACCAGCTAGATGCATGCCGAGCATCAGTAGCGCCACCACCAGGGTTCCAAGAATGATACTGTAATGTACCGCCTTGTTGTCTTTATATGAGATACAGCGTACGGCTGTGTGGGGCATGCGACTCACCCCGAAGCGTATCAAGACCCAAAATGAGGCCATAAATGGTAGACTGAGGAACTGATCACTGCCCTAAGGCGACACTAGCGCCGGGTTGATATGCTGTAGCTTATCTACCGCGTGGTGCAATCCACCAAGGCGGCGGAGAGCACAGCTCCCAGCAAGTAAGACGGTGTAATGAAGTATCACCAGATCCTGCATTACACCGTTGAGCACGCTAGCACGGAAGCCGCCAAAGGCGGTATAGAGCACGATACTAATGCCGAAAATCAGCAGGTCGATGTTTGTAGGGGATACCGCTCACAGCACTTTCCAACAATCAGTCACCACCGACGGACTGTACAGTCATGAGCACCGAGGAATACTACCAGTAGGCTTAGGCTGGCTAGGACAAACCAACATCCGGCTCCGGAAGCGGCCATATAGCATGTGGTTGAGGGTAATGGCATTATAGCGCCGCGCCAGAATGGCGAACTTCTTACCCAGTACGCCGAGCTACAGCCACGCCGCCGTCAGTTAGATCATAGCCAGAATAAAGCCCCTCAGAGAACGATTGCCGAGAAAATATTCGTTAAGGAAATTACCGCTTTGGCGGTGGCCATAGGCGTAGACAGACAGGCCAAAGACCAGTAGCAGGTAGGCAATCAGCGGTATGACCACTTCAGTTTACATCACCGTCCTCCATGGAAATATCGCGGAATACGAGTCGCACACTTAGCCAGCACAGGGCGATAAACAACCTAGGGGTAAATTTGAATAAGTTTTTCATTGGCCCGAAGTGTGTTAACCGAACCGTCTAGAAGCATGTATACCTTAAATAATTTAAGTTGCAGGAAGGCAGCAACGCAGTACCCCGTAGGAGCTTACAGCAGTAAGTAATTAGGGTGAGCGAGGAAATCTAACGTACATGAAAATTGAAGTGTGAGTGAGGGTATAAACGCTTTTTAATGCATACTCCCTTGCAGTACAACGCTACCTATGGCAAAAGAATAAACGGATCGCACTACGCTGGATATGTTCGCAGATGGATACCGTCCGGGACGCCAGAAAACCAACCCACTATCTCGAGATGAACAGTTTATAATCAATAAACTCAATCAGCTACAGCGCGATAAAGTGCGTGTGGATTGCGCCGCGTGGAGCTGAAAATCAACGCAAATGCGGTAGACGCGATCTCAATAAACTGGCAGAACAGCACAATATTAGCCGCAGCGAGCTTATCGAGCACATGCTGCTGGGGTAACTGGCAGGAGCAGTGACCAGAACATTGATCACTTTAGCCACACAGGCGTCGCATCATTCAGATAAGATGTTTACCGGTAAAATCACGCGCCGCTAGGATGCTCTAAACTCTTACCGGGTACTATTTTAACCGATGTAAACGAAGTTACCACTTACATTATATAATATAATTTATTGAAATCAAAGGTTAAACGCGATATGGCTACGGTAGGCATTTTCTTTGGCAGCGATACTGGCAATACTGAAAACATTGCTAAAATGATTCAGAAAATTCTCCAGACACAGTTTGGAGATGGGGTATCTGTAGTTCATGATATCGCAAAAAGCAGCAAAGAAGATCTTGAAAGTTTTGATATCTTACTCCTGGGCATACCAACCTGGTACTACGGGGAAGCACAGTGTGACTGGGATGACTTTTTCCCAACGCTGGAAGACGTGGACTTCAGCGGCAAGCTGGTTGCGTTGTTTGGTTGCGGCGACCAAGAAGACTACGCTGAATACTTCTGTGACGCGATGGGCACCCTCCACGACATTATCGAGCCGCTCGGGGCTGCCATCGTTGGCCACTGGCCAATCAAAAGCTATCATTTCGAGGCATCTAAAGGCTTGGCAGACGATGACAATTTTATCGGGCTGGCGATCGACGAAGACCGCCAGCCAGAGCTAACCGGAGAGCGAGTTTCAGCCTGGATTATACAGATCGTCGAAGAACTGAGCCTGGGTGATATCGTCGGCTCAGCGCCTATGTTGAACAACTGTTCAACATAGGCGCTGCCAAGTGCATAGTATTATTAGCAGTATAGCTTGCTGTAATTAGAATCGACACATATTACTGTAAGCTGCGATTAGAAGCGACACATTTGTAGCTTCCCAGATTGTCACAGTAAACTGTATCATCGCCTTATCCCAGCCATCAAAGCGTTTTGGTGATATAGTAAAAAGTTTAATTATATCACTACAAACAATGTGCGGTTTCCATTTATAAAAACCAGTTATATAATGAGAAGCAATTAACTCTTTATGCTAACCAATGACACATGTGAAAACGCCTTACGTTGAGTTGATTAGTATAGCAACAGGACTGAAGCCGCATGACTGACAACAACATTGCATTAAAGAAGGCTGGTTTGAAAGTCACGCTTCCGCGACTCAAAATCCTAGAAGTACTGCAAAATCCGGAATGCCATCACGTTAGTGCGGAAGATTTGTATAAAAAACTGATAGATATGAGTGAAGAAATTGGGCTAGCGACGGTTTACCGCGTGCTGAACCAGTTTGATGATACGGGCATTGTGACGCGTCACAATTTTGAAGGCGGCAAGTCAGTGTTCGAGCTGACTCAACAGTACCATCACGATCACTTAATCTGTCTGGACTGCGGCAAAGTAATCGAATTTAGTGATGTATCCATCGATACGCGTCAGCGTGATATCGCCAAGCGGCACGGTATCAAACTTACCAACCACAGTCTGTACTTGTACGGCCACTGTGAAACTGGTGATTGCCGCGAATACGATACGCTGCACAACAAAAAAATAATCCCCTAGCGGGATTATTGATTAGCAGGCATTGACGCGGTTGGTTCCGCCCTTGTCAAGTCACTGAAGAAAGTACCGCACACTAGGCGTACATTGTTGTAGCCATTTTGGACACGGACATAGCACAACAACAGCAGCGTGCAGAGAGTCTATTAGGAGGGTGGGCGCTACGCTATCCAGGGCCAAAATGGCAAATAAAGTAGCCTACCGGCAGGCGATAGCTGACGCCAATCTTGTCCAGCTTGGCCAACTCGCGCTGACCGATCAAGTTGGCGAAGCACAGCCAGTCCTACGCCAAGGCGTTTTCATCAACAAAGTGCGTTGCCCACCCTGTTATATAGAGCCAGCCAGGTAATCCTGCTTCCAGGAAGCACAATACCAAGCACATTCGGCAACTGATAGCGAACGCGGGAAGATCATGTATGACATCTGAGGATCCGTGCGTTGGGTTTCGCTCCACATCTGGGCGTAAATGCCATAGGTACCCGGCCAGGGTTTGTCGCTTTTGGCACTAAAGCGGTGGCAATCATGATCCACCGAGGTTTCAGCATTCTGCGGCAGGTTATCCGGCGCGAAGCTGAATATCTTACGCTCTTCGCTGAAGCTGGTACCCCAGTAATAACTGCGTTCGTCCGGATTGCCTTCGTGTGGGAAGTCCATATATACGTAATCCTAGTTAGAGAGGATCAACTCGTATCCCTTGTTCGCTCGCCCAATCGTTGGCGCTGTCGAAGCAGCCCCAGTACAGGGTATCCCAGAAATTCATGCCCACGCACGACGGGGCGAATACCTGGACGTCCTGCGCACCTCTCAATCCGTCCTGACAAGCCTGCATTCTGTCGATGCCGTGCGCCTTTACTCGTTGGCTGACTTCTTGCGCGAAGTAGCGCGGTAGGTGCTCCATGTCTGCCACCTTGCCGTTGCTCATCATCGTTTGGCACACCTGGGATTTTGCCCAAAGCTTATCTTATTTACTCTAATTGATAACGCCTTTGCCCGGCTCAGGTTTCACACGATCGGTATAGCCTGCCAGCCCCTAAACGAATGTTTTTCGCTTCATCACCACAAAAATGCCAGCCGCTGCGCACCTGGCATTTTTGTGCATTTAGGCGATTTCGCTGATCACTTTATCGACAAAACGTTTGGATAAATCCAGGCACTGGTTCAGATAACTGTGTCGGTTAAAGTACTGCACCGACGTGGTGTTAGAAGTATCGGTCGGATCCACCAGGCGGAACTCGTTGGCCTCATGCTCTTTGCCAGCCGCATGCAGTTTCTTCTGGCAAGCTTACATGAAAACCACCGCGGCAGGGGTGTGCGCCGATATGTCTATTCCGGGTATTACTTCAATCTAGCGCGCCTGAGAATATTTGACGATATCGATATAGTCCTCACGGGAGAAGAAACCGCCGTAAACCTTAGGCCCTTGACCATACTGCGGCAATAGACAACGGGTGTCGCTTAGGTCGTGGCAGCGTTGCCATCCTACTTCGATCAGTTACGGTAGGCCCGGTATTTCGATGCGCCGGCCTATCATCTTCGCTAAGATAGAAGTGGAATTTATTCAGTTTATAGACCGCCATCTGATCTATCAGGCGCAGCAAGGAGTCTTTATGGTAGAAGTTGTGCGCAACGTCAAGGAAGATGCCGCAATACTGGAAGCGTGGCGCGTATTTGGCATCTAGAGTAGTGATAATTGCTACCGACATCGCTCGGGAAACAGCGACAGGATCGATTGCAGGCCGTTGAACATCCTAGCCTGATCGAAACCGATCACCTAAGCTTCCTTCTCGTCAATCTTCAGCTCATAGGCACCCGGCACTGCCAATAGCCATTTGTGTTGGCGGCAATGCTCGGCAGCGAGAAACGGTGGCTGATGACCTCTGTTGTCGGTTTAACCAACGCACTTAACTTTAGCGCCACGCTTCTGCTCAGGTCGATGGCCTGCGGATGTACCTTCACGTCCATTAGCTTCGGCACAATCTAGCCGCGCAGCACCACGGCTGGCAAGGTTTTCATCTAGGTGTTTTTAATGAAGAACGACGCGGGCGTCATCAGGAAGTTGTCGTCATCCTTGGTATATTACCACTGGTCGCCGGTCAAGGGCATCACGAACTGGCTTAGGTCTTCGGTATAAGTATTCAGCAGGATTTTCCGTTTGGCGTCGCCGGAGGTGGCGTACCAGCGACGCACAAAGTAGGTTTTAAACAGTTTCCAGTACTCGGCGATGATCTGGATCTCCACCGGATTACCAGCCTGGCATCCGCTGAATTTATTGGTCGGTTCCAGCTTGTACAGTTCTCCTGTCAAATGAGTTATGTTACATTAATTGTTATCCACCTAAGGGTTGCCGTCATCGCGGCAAAGGCACGCAACTTGAATCTATTCATCTTCTTCATCATTTTATTCCAGTTAAGTCTTACCGACGCAATCTCCGGGGAATACATCAGAAAAGGGGCGTTGTTGAATAAATCAGATTTGGAATAAAGAGTCCCCTGAATGTGTATCTTTCAGGCACCGCGTACAGTTTCTAGCATACCGTCCAGCGTTATATTGTTTAATGCACAGATCATGGCCATACCCTCTGCAACTTGCATTAACCTCGCAGCGAAAGGTGACCACCAAATAGCTGCTGTACTCTGTACATCGATGTTGAGGCTATCAAACGTCGGTGGTAGCCTGTGATATTTTTCCTCCGTGTGTTATCTCCGGTAAGGCGCTGGTTAGCCACCGCTTGATTTCGGTCTGCATAGTCTGCCGACCAATAACGGGCTACGCTTCTGGGCGGTAAGTCGATGAAGTAGACGAAGCCACGGATGGCGCGAAGTGTTAGGCCGAAAATCCATTTTAGCATCAAGATGCTAGTCATTGGCATATAGGAATATCCACCCAGAAAGTGAGTGAATCCCGAATGATAAGAGCGTTGTTGTAAGCCTTCTAGTTAGTTATCTTGAACTTTTGCTGGGCCACGCAATGTCGCTATTTTGACAGAAGGAGATTCATCTAATTCTAGTGTGATCTTCGTGACGGCCAAATGGTCGATTTATTCAACAACGCCGCACGAAGTACACCTTACAGATGCGTTTGCCCGGTTGGGTGAGTTGCGCCTGCAACTTACCCTCGTTGGTAGGCACCAACAGCCATTCATTTTCGCGATACAGACGCCAGGCGGCGTAAACGTCGGTAAAGGGAATAAATGCTTTCAAGGTGGTGCCTGACCGGATGCATTGGTGAACTGTGACAGCACATTAAATGGCTTGTTGAATAATACCACTCGCCACAGATCTGGCACTGCCACATTCTTACTAAATCGTTTAACTTTTTGATTTTTAATAAATCTTTTATTAATAGCAGTTTAGATTATGGCTGATAAGCGCATTATAACCGAATCCATTTCGGATTGGATCGGGCGGAATATTCGATGTAGTATCTCCACACATCTTATAAATCATTAACAAAAATTGCGCGTATAAGGAGAGGTTGATGAAAAGTACAGTAGTTATTCCGGCAGAAGGTAAAAAGATTACGGTCGATTACCAGGGTAATTTGATCGTTCCAAATAACCCTATCATTCCGTTTATCGAAGGCGATGGTATTGGCGTTGATGTTACCCCTGCTATGATTCATGTGGTTGATGCAGCTGTAGAAAAAGCATACCACTGCACCCGCAAAATCGCATGGATGGAAATCTACACTGGCGAAAAATCCACTCACGTTTATGGGAATGATGTGTGGCTACCGGATGAAACCCTGGATCTGATCCGTAACTACCGTGTTGCCATCAAAGGCCCGTTGACTACCCCGGTTGGTAATGGTATTCGCTCCCTTAACGTAGCTCTACGCCAGCAGTTGGATCTATACGTGTGCCTGCGTCCAGTACGCTATTATCAGGGCACCCCAAGTCCGGTTAAACAGCCAGAACTGACTGATATGGTGATCTTCCGTGAAAACGCTGAAGATATTTATGCTGGCATTGAGTGGAAAGCCGGTTCTGTGCAAGCAGATAAAGTGATCAAATTTCTGCGTGATGAAATGGGCGTGGAGCAGATCCGCTTCCCAGCGCAGTGTGGGATCGGAGTTAAACCCGTCTCCGAAGAGGGAACTAAGCGTCTGGTGCGTGCAGCGATCAAATACGCTATCACAAATAATCGTGATTCTGTGACCCTGGTTCACAAAGGCAACATCATGAAATTTACCGAAGGTGCTTTCAAGGATTGGGGCTATGAATTGGCGCGTGAAGAGTTTAGTGGTAAGTTAATTGACGGTGGGTCATGGCTGAAAATTAAGAACCCAAATACCGGTAAAGAGATCGTGGTTAAAGATGTGATCGCCGATGCCTTCTTACAGCAAATATTGCTACGCCCAGCGGAATACGATGTGATCGCCTGTATGAACTTGAACGGTGACTACATTTCTGACGCTCTAGCAGCCCAGGTTGGCGGTATCGGTATTGCACCCGGTGCCAACATCGGATCTGACTGCGCGCTGTTTGAAGCGACCCACGGCACTGCGCCTAAATACGTCGGCCAGGACAAAGTAAATCCAGGTTCCATTATCCTCTCTGCCGAAATGATGCTGCGTCATATGGGTTGGACAGAAGCTGCTGATTTAATTATTAAAGGTATGGAAGGAGCGATTGCCGAGAAAACCGTGACCTACGATTTTGCACGTTTGATGGATGGCTCTAAGTTACTGAAATGTTCAGAATTTGGCAATGCTATCATTAAGCATATGTTACTAGCAGCGTGAAATATAAAACCAACATAGTTATTATTGTTATGTTGGTTTTTTTTCGTGAGGGGGCGTTGTTGAATAAATTAAATATTTTGCCGGCACTAGGATCAGATCACTCTCTTTCTGTCTATCAAAATAGCGATATTGTGTGGCCAAGCAAAAGTTCAAGATAACTAACTGGCTGGCCGGTATGCTAGAAACTTTACGCGGTGCCTGAAAGATGCACATTCAGAGGACTCTTTATTCCAAATCCAATTTATTCAACAACGCCCGTTTTAGGACTTATATCACTGGCGCTGACAATTCTTATCGCCTGAGTTGAATGCCTGAAAGGCTGACCTGATGCCATCAACGTGGCGTATACGCAAGCGCGTTCCTAACCGTGTATCATTTGCATTAGGGTACACAACAAGTCTGCGGTTCGTCTCCTGGAAGGACTACAAGGCCGTCACCCGTGATCTGAAGGCCATCTTTATAAGGTGCCCACGGAAGAAGCGTGGTTGCAGGCGCTGGAAGCGTTCGGTGGATCCTGGGACAACCGGTATCTTCAAATAAGCCGAAGCTGGCAGGTAAACTGAGCCAATCTGGCCACGCATTTCTTCGCCTACCCAATGGGATACCCGCAAGGTGCTCTACACAACAAACACCATCGAGTCGCTAAACAGCGTGATCCGGCATGCCATCAAAAAACGTAAGGTGTTCCCAACGGACGACTCAGTAAAAAGGGGTGTTGCTAGCAATCCAAGCGGCTTCGGGAAAATAGACAATGCCGCTGAGGGACTGGCGGCATGGGGATAAGCAATTTTATTATCGAGTTCAGTAGCCGCTTGGATTGCCTTTTCTGAGAAAAGGCATTTATATAGAATGCTGTACAGGCTCAGCAATGATAGTAGTCCCGCTTGTGATAACTCTTTTTGGGTACGCTAGATTTACATGGTTTTTTCCCTGGTGGAACTAGTGAGCCCGTTGGTTGGCCGCTGATCTCTGCGCTCTTTTCTGTCCTAGCCCCTTTCTTATTAGCATTATTGCATGGGCATAGGCTTTATTCTTGTTCCGCCATATCAGTCGTCGGAGTTTCTGTTATATCTAACCATCCAGCTCTTCCAGTCAACCTTTTAGTTTCGTTAGTCGGAAATAATTTATCCTGCCTCGTAGCACCTAGTTGCGTTCTCTGAGAACTACCTTTAGTGATTGCGAGATATTTCCCGTCGTTAAACTCTAAATTTTTCCCTGCAACTGCGAGACACTCTGCTGCTTGATATCTTTATTTGTGGGCTGTAGCCAACTACCATAGGAACTTATGTTTGAACTACCTGACCTTTCCGCCGCGCTTCTTGCTTTCAGGTTCCTTAAGATTTTTAGTCACCCCTAAAAACCCTTGCTGTTCAGCTAACACTTTCCTTTACCGGGTTTGTAGAGGACTTTCACCTCTAAGTCATCGCCTTACAGGCGCACCATAAAAATCCAAGCTTATCAAAATATGGGGGTCTAAATATGGCGGAGGAGCAGAGATTCGAACTCTGGAACGGTTCCCCGTCGACGGTTTTCAAGACCGTTGCCTTCAGCCACTCGGCCACCCCTCCGTAACTAACCAAACTATAAAACGAAACAAACTATAAACATAGCAGATCTACTTGTAAAGCACAATACTGCCCAACTGAACGAAAATAAAGAACCCAATTACGCAATTGTTTAATCAAGCATCAGCGTCGGTGCACTGTGCCGCAACGATAACAATGGGCAAAGAAGAATCATGAAAATTTTGATAAACTCATGCCCGTTCAAAACTATCCGTTACCGAGGCAGTATGTTGGAGTTTGAAGGTCAGGCCATTGAAACTGACGCACAAGGTTACCTGAAAAATAGCGCAGATTGGCATGAAGGCTTGGCACCGCTGCTGGCTGCCCAAGAAGATATCATGCTGACCGATGCACATTGGGAAGTGGTACGTTTTGTTCGTCACTTCTACCAGCAGTTTAATACGTCACCGACGATCCGTATGTTGGTTAAAGCCATGGTGCAGAAATATGGTGAGGGAAAAGGCAATAGCCGCTATCTCTACCGCTTCTTCCCGCAAGGCCCGGCAAAACAAGCAACCAAAATAGCCGGCCTGCCAAAACCAGTAAAATGTATCTAACATACTAGGATAGACTATGATACCGTCTTAGGAATTATGGATGAGTGCCTTAACGCCGAGTGGCAAATGCCAAATACCTACAGTTCCGTCCCTCCCGCACATGATCGGCGCGAGCACTGTACTGCCAATTCTTCCGTTAGGCTTCAGTTAGGCCATCAAAGCCCTGCACGATGTCATGCACATACGGAGCGTGGCGTTTTTGAATCAATCAAACATTTTGCCGGCACGAGAATCAGATAACTCTATTTCTGTCAAAAAAGCGACATTGGAGTGGCCAAGCAAAAATTTAAGATCACCAACTGGAAGACTTACAACAATGCCATTATCACTCGTGGTTAAATCACTTTCTGGGTGGATGAAACGGCACTTGACGCCTGGTACTGCGAGGCAAAACCTTCTCTGCGTAGTCGCCCACAACATTATTCTAATATGGCAATGACCAGCGTATTGATGCTGAAATAAATTTTTGGGCAGACTATGGAGACCGAAATAAAGAAGTACAAAGTAAAACAGCTATTTTGTGGTCACCTGTCGCTGCGAGATTATTATGCGCAAGTTGCAGAGGATATGGCCATGAGCTGTGCATTAAACAAGAGGACGCTCGCCGGTATGCCAGAAACTGTACGCGTTGCCTGAAAGATGCACATTAAGGGGACTCTTTATTCCAAATCCAATTTATTCAACAACGCCGTTGGGGCCAGCCAACGGCAGCGATGCCGCGCTGGATTTCTGTCTGAAGTATTACGTGAGCCGCCGATAAATACTGGAGCGGTTAAACCAGTAGTTGGAACAGCATGATCCCGATGCGTCATCGGCTGGAATCTACGGCAGGGGCGCGGTGGCAGCTTACTAGAGTGACGCAAGCACGGCTTCAACCAGAATTACTTTTTCGCCTCCGCTGCTGGGCGAATGATTATCGACGGTATCGAAGCGCTAGCTCGCTACAACCTGAAGAACTGCGAACTGGTGACACTTATTTTCGCCAAGACCGACCTGCTCAACTTCCTGCTAGAACGTGCCACCGTCACCTGGCTGGTAGTAGTTCGGTGGGCGGCGTTCAGCAACTTCTATATGCCGCGCATACACCGGCTGGATTTTATAGCACCCAACCTCGGTAAACAGCCAGAAGAGCACAGCCCTGCCAGGTTCGTGATGGGGCAGCAGCCCAGCCTTTATGATTCGGTGCTGATGCTGAATTACAAAAGCCTGTACCCGTCGATCATCCGTACTTTCTTAATCGATCTAGTTGGGCTGGTAGAAGGCATACGCCATCCTGATAATGCCGAGACTACCGGATTTGGGATCTGTGACACCGCCCCTTTCAATGACCGGACACAACCTACAATAAACTGGATTTATTACAGGTCGCTGCGCCGCAGTTACAAGACTTACTGACAAAGAAGCAAGCCGATAATTTATGCCTTTTACACTTAGTCAATGCTGGATCAGCGATACGGAAAGCGAATTAGGACTGGGAACCATCGTGGCACTAGATACGCGTATGATTACCCTGTTTTTCCCCGCCACCGGTGAAAGACGCCTCTACGCCAGAAACAATTCACCGATCACCCGCGTGATGTTTAATCCAGGCGATACTATTTGCAGCCATAAAGGATGGCAACTCATAGTGGAAGAGGTAAAAACGGATCACGGCCTGTTAACCTACATCGGTACCCGCTTGGACACCCAAGAAAGCGGCGTGGCGATGCGTAAAGTGCTGCTGGGATAGTAAGCTAACCTTCAGCAAGCCTCAAGATCGCCCTGTTTGCTGGCCAGATCGACCGGATAGATCGCTTTGCTCTGCGATATTGCGCGCGCAAAAATCAGAGCGTGCAATATCGCCTGCCGTTCGCTGGCATGCGCGGTATGCGAGCTAGTCTGATCCCTCAATAAATTGCATATAGCCTATGAAATAGGCTAGCGCCATGCGCCACGCGTACTACTGGCGGACCAATTCAGCTTGTGTAAGACCAGTGAAGCTGGTATGATTATTCAATAGCAGTTGCTAGTTTATCGTGCCGAGCGCGTGCTGATTGTGGTGCCGCAAACCCTACAGCACTAGTGGCTGGTCGAGATAATTCGACGCTTTATTTCTCACTGTTCGACGATAGCAGCTACGCTGAAGCCAAGCTCGACAGCAGCAATCCGTTTGAACCGAGCAACTGGTGATCTGCTCGCTGGGTTTCTTGCGACATAATAAGCAGCGTCTGGAAGAGTGGGTGTACGCTCAGTGGGATTTATTAATATGGTCGATGACGCACACAGCCTGGGCTGGACTGAATAAGCGCCAAGCAGTGAATATCAAGTGATCGAACGGTTGGCCGAACATATTCCCGGCGTGCTGCTGTTAACCACCACCACGAAACAATTTGTTCAGCAGAGATGCTTTATCCGTCTGCGCCTGTTGGATGCAAGTCGCTTCCACGACTACTACGCGTTCGTCGCCGAACAGAAAAAATACAAACCCGTAGCCGATGCCGTCACCTTGCTACTGAACGGTGAGTGCTTAGCCGACGACAAACTAGTTATGCTAGGCGAACTGATCGACGTGCAGGATATAAAGCAGCTGCTGAAAATAGCGAATAATGGTGGCGATACAGCCCAACAAGCGAGTCAGGCCCTGGTAACCCTGCTTATAAATCGCCACGACACCAAGCCGTGTGCTGTTCCGCAATACCTGTAACGGTGTGAAGGGCTGTTCCCATCGCCACCTTCATCTGATCAGCTTGCCGCTGCTCCCCCAGTATCAGACGGCGATTAAGGTGTCCGGCATCATGGGTACCAAACAATCAATAGAAGCCCGAGCGCGAGCTATGCTATACCCGGAGCAAATTTATCAGGCGTTTGAGGGCGATAACGCGCCACGTGGTGGAACTTGGATCCACGCTTAGAATGGCTGTTGGATTACCTGATCGCCCATCATCCCGAAAAGGTACTGGTGATCTGCGCTAAGGCTGAGATAGCACTGCAACTCAAGCAAGTACTGAGCGAACATGAAGCAATCCGTGCAGCGTTGTTCCACGAAGGGCTGTCGATTATCGATCGTAACCGCGCTGCCGCTTACTTCGCCACCGAAGTATCAGGCGCACAGGTGCTGCTGTGTTCCGAAATCGGTTTCTAAGGCTGCGAACTTCTAGTTCGCTAGTCAGTTTGTGATGTTTGATCTGCCATTCAACGCTGATCTATTAGAGCAACCTCTCGGCCGCCTGGATCACATTGGTCAAATGCCGACATCCAAATCATAGTTCCGTATCTGGAAAATACCGCGCAGGCAGTGCTAGGGCGCTGGTTCCATGAAGGTTTAGACACCTTTGAATACACCTGCCCAACCGGCCGCACCATTTATGGCAGCAGCTATAAGCAAGTTACTTGGCTTTCTAGCGGCGTCCACAGAGTAGCATGGGCTGGATCAATTAATCCAAACCTGCCGCCAGCAACACTACCAATTGAAAGCGTGGTTAGAACAAGGCCGCGATCGGCTATTAGAAATGCACTCTAACGACGGCGATTTCGCCAAGATACTCGCGAAAGCCATTGTTGCATAGGATAACGACATCAACTTGGTAAGTTTTGCACTTAACCTGTTCGACATCGTCGGTATCAATCAGGACGAGTGCGGCGACAACCTGACCGTACTCACGCTATCCGACCATATTATACTGGTGCCGGATTTCCCAGGCCTGCCATAGGACGGCTGCACGGTCACCTTTGATCGCAATCAGGCATTATTACGTGAAGACGCGCAGTTTATTAGTTGGTAACACCACATTATCCGCAATGGTTTATATCTGATCTTATCCGGTGATATCGGTAGTTGCGCGGTGTCTATTTTAAAAAACAAGGCACTGCCAGTCGGAACTCTGTTTGTGGATTTGGTATACGTAGTGGAGGCGCAGGCACCGAAATACTTGCAGTTGACCTGCTTCCTGCCGTCGACGCCGATCCGCAGGCTGGTGGATCGCAAAGGCAACAATCTGACGACACAAGTCGAGTTCGACAGTTTCAACCGCCAACTAATTGCAGTCAATCGTCATACCACCAGTAAGTTGGTCAATACGCTGCAGCAAGACGTTTACGCCATTTTTCAGCAGGCGGAAGGTCTAGTAGCAGAACAAGTGCGCACCTTGATTGAACATGCAAAGCAGGAAGCGGACGACAAACTAATTAGCGAGTTGGTACGATTGGAAGCGTTGAAGGCGGTCAACCCAAATATTCGTGAAGACGAAATCGAGGCTCTGGCGTGCAACCACCACCAAGTGCTGGCCAACCTCAATGACGCCAGTTGGCGGCTGGACGCCATTCGTTTAGTGGTGGTCCCCCACAAATAATCGGTGCGATGCATAGATCCCGTCCCGCCCAGTCCAGTCCTTTGCAAGTGAAGCCGAGATGAAACCCTACCATCCACCGCAGGAGCCGATGTTAATCCTGCATCAGGATTAACACATCATAGTGGTCAACAAATCTAGCAGCCCGCTATCAGTTCCTTGGTCGGCTGCCGGAAAATAAAGACAGCCTGCTGATACATATTCCGGCTGACTTCCCAGTCGCCCAAGCGGTACATAGGTTGTACATGGCTACCAGCGTGATGATTGTAGTAGTGCTCAACAAAGCCGCTGAGTGCGAATTGAAGAGCCAGTTCCGCTATCGCGAAAAAAAGAAATACTATATCGCACGCGTTTGGGGCCATCTGGTGGAAGATGAATGGGTGGTGGCGCTACCGCTGATTTGCAACTGGCCGAACTACCACTGCAAAAGGTATGTTTTGATAACGTCCGAGCGGCGTAAACTGAATATCGGGTGCTATCGCGGGATGCCGATGGCTGCACACCTGTGAAGATGATACCAATCACTGGCCGATCTCACCAGCTATGGGTGCATATGATGGCGCTCGGGCATCCGATCCTCGGTGACGGTTTCTATGCCCACCCCCGCCAACCCCCAAGCGCTGGCGCAGCGGTTGCAACTGCATGCGCAGACGCTGCACCTCACCCATCCAGCTTTCATACGCCAATGCATTTCCAAGCCGCACCGGACTTTTGATCTCCATGACAGTAGGCCCTGTATGAAGAGCCTGTACGGTTACTTGAAACCTCTCTCATTTTTGATCAGGTCATAGGCCGCCTGGATCTCCTGCGCTTTTTGCTTAGCCATTTGCATCATTTGCGGTGGCAAGCCTTTAGCGACCAACTTGTCTGGATGATGCTCACTCATCAGTTTGCGATAGGCACGCTTAATGGTGGTGCCATCGGCGCTGCTGTTAACGCCCAGCACTTTACACGCATCCTCCATTGTTGGCCCGCGCTGTGCCTGCTGGTAACCGCCTCGCTGGCCGCCACCGAAGCAGCGTCCGCCCTCCATCATGCTGAGGAACTGATCGAACTGTACATGTGAAATTCCCAGTCCTTTGGCGATGACATACAGTACCTGCCGCTCATTTGGGTGCAGCGAACCGTCTGCAAACGCGGCCTGAAACTGAATTTCTAGAAACATCCGGATCAGGTCGAAACGGCCAAAACAGATACTGCGCAACTGTTGCAGCGTCTCCCGCAAAGGAAACTGGCTCTGTTTCCCTTCACGAAAAGCTTGCTGCGCGGCAATGCGCGCTTCACCATGCAGTTGCAGACGATCCATAAACAAGCTGGCGACCTGAATATCTACTTCGGTAACACGCCCTTTTGATTTGGTCAGGTGCCCCATCACCTGAAAAGTGGTGCGAAAGAACTGCCCTTGCCGCGTTTGTTGGTCGTTGAAAAAAACCCGGTTGTGCTTATTGCTGCGCGCATTATCTACCATATGACCGATTACCAACCCCAAAACTATACCCCAGAATCCCGCGCCAAGCCAAATGGCAGCGATGATCCCAAGCAGTTTTCCCCAATACTGCATATACTCCTCAATAGTTATGCTGAAAGCCGCACAATACCTAGCCTGTTACCTCAGGGTTAGCGATTTTTCCTAAAATTTAGATTATCATACCTGTCATTTATCTTTGCGCCTACGCCGATATAAGTAGGCGGTAGGACGGTAAGATTTACCCCTAGCGCAATGCAGATGAGTAATATAGTCTCTGACTGTTTGCCGGACACGATGACTCTGATGATGGAACACCACAACCACGTATGAAAAAAAATTTCCCAACACTGCTGGCCACGATGATTTGGACGGCACCTTATAGCCAGCATGTACTGGCTGATCTGGCTAATCAATGCATGCTCGGCATTCCTGTTTATGAAAAATCTTTGGTCAGCGGCAATCTTGACAACCAGCCGATCACCATCAATGCCGATGAGTCGCACGCCGACTATCCGCATAGTGCGTTATTCACTGGCAACGTCAATATCAAGCAAGGCAACAGCACCCTCACCGCCAAGCAGGTGGAACTGCACCAGATGCAGCATCCAGGGCAGGCGGACGCAGTGCGTACCGTGACCGCCACTGGAGATGTGCACTACAGCGACCCTCAGATCACATTGGCAGGCCCTAAGGCTTGGTCAAACCTGAATACCAAAGATACCGATGTCTATAAAGGCTACTACCAGATGGTCGGCCGTCAGGGGCGCGGCGCAGCTAACAAAATGAAGATACGCGGCGCTAACCGTTTCACTATTATGGAAAACGGTACTTTTACCTCCTGCTTGCCGGGAGACGATAGCTGGAGCGTGATCGGTTCCGAAGTGATCCATGACCGCACAAATCAGGTGGCAGAAGTGTGGAACGCCCGCTTGCGTATTGGCGGCGTTCCAGTGTTCTATAGCCCCTATATGCAATTTCCAATCGGCGATAAGCGCCATTCCGGCTTCTTAATCCCCAACGCCAAATACGGCAGCAAAAATGGTATTGAGTTCATATTACCGTATTACTGGAACATCGCGCCTAACTATGATGTCACCCTTACCCCGCATTATATGTCGAGACGTGGTTTGCAATGGCAAAACGAATTCCGCTATCTTGTGCAGCCTGGCTCTGGACTAATGGCGCTAGACTGGCTACCAAACGATAAGGAATACAAAAAAAACAATTCTGACAGCAGCACCCGCTGGTTATTCCACTGGGACCACCACGGGCTAACGGATCAGATGTTGCGTTTCAACATCGATTTTACCAAGGTCAGCGATGCCAAATACTTTACCGATCTAGATTCGAAGTATGGTTCCACCACCGATGGTTACGCCGCGCAGAAGTTTAGCTTTGGTTATGTCAATGAAAACTGGAACGCTATTTTAAGCTCCAAGCAGTTCCAAATCTTCGATAGCACCGACCGCTCTAACTTTAATTCCTACAAAGTGCGGCCACAACTGGATCTTAACTACTACAAAAATGATCTCGGCCCGTTCGACTTTCACCTATACAGCCAGATAGCCAAATTTAACAGTATCAATCCGTATAGCCCTGACGCCACCCGTTGGCATCTAGAACCCACTCTCAATCTACCACTAACCAACAGCTGGGCCAGCCTGAACAACGAGGCCAAGCTAATGGTATCCCATTACCAGCAGAACATTCCTGACCACTTTGCCACTCATTATGGCAACCGAAATAGCACTAATAATTATAAGGCTATGGCACCGCATCTTGATGACTCTGTCAATCGCGTGATGCTGCAGTTCAAGGCTGACGGCAATCTGATATTCGAGCGCCCGATTAACTGGTCGGAAGGTTTTACCCAGACCTTAGAACCGCGTATTCAATACCTCTACGTGCCGTACCGCGATCAAAGCAACATCTACACCTACGATACCACGCTGCTTCAAACTGATTATTCCGGTCTGTTCCGCGACCGCACCTACAGCGGCCTGGATCGCATCGCCTCGCAGAACCGAGTGTCTAGCGGTTTAATCACATGCGTTTATGATGACGAGCTGATTGAACGTTTTAACGTTTCCGTGGGTCAAATCTACTACTTTAACCGTTCAGGCACCACCGGTGACCGTAGGACAAGCTACGATAACAACGATCATACCGGCAGTTTAGCATGGGCCAGTGACATCTATTGGAAGATCGACAATCTTTGGAGTCTGCACGGCAGCTTGCAGTATGATACCCGCTTGAACAGCGTCTCATTGGGTAACGGTGTGCTGGAATACCGCCAGAATCCAGAGAGTGTAGTGCAGCTAAATTACCGTTATGCTACACCGGAATATATTCAGACAGCCCTTAATACCGACCAAATCCCTGCCTACCAGCACATTATCTCTCAGTTGGGCGTAACAGGAAGTTGGCCGATTGCCGATCGCTGGGCAGTAGTGGGCGCGTATTACTACAATACCAGCACCAGGCAATCCGCCGATCAGTTACTGGGACTGAAGTATAACACCTGCTGCTGGGCGGTAACACTGGGCTATGAACGCAAGATCACCGACTGGAATAACAGCAACAATATTAGCATTTACGACAACAAAGTTTCCTTCAATGTCGAACTGCGCGGTCTAAGCAGCGACCACAGTATAGGCTCTGCGAAAATGCTGAGCTCCGGTATAATGCCGCACCAACGCTCGTTCTGATATTGGGTAGCACGTTGGAAACGAGAACTTTCACCCGCATTTGCGGATTACATAATAGGAAATGTATGAAGGACTGGAGAACGCTTATTCTCGGATTGGTCGTTTGTGCGAATGCCGCGTTTGCAGCACCACAAGAAGTAGATAAAGTCGCCGCCGTTGTGAATAACGGCGTTGTGCTGGAGAGCGATATTAACAGCCTGTTGCAATCTGTGAAACTCCATGCACAGCATGATGGCCAACCGCTGCCAGACGACAATTTACTGCGTCACCAGATCATTGAGCGTCTGATTATGGATAATATTCAGCTACAGATGGCTCAAAAAATGGGTATTACCGTATCCAATGCCGATCTGGACAACGCGATTGCTAGTATCGCCGCGCAAAACAAAATGAGCCTCAATCAACTGCGCAACCGTTTATCTTACGAGGGCTTGAACTACAACACTTATCGATCGCAGATCCGTAAAGAGATGCTGATTGCCGAAGTGCGCAACAATGCAGTACGCCGCCGCGTGACTATCCTGCCACAAGAAGTAGAAGCGCTGGCAAAGCAAGTGGGCGCCCAAAATATCAGCGATACCGAAATGAATATCAGCCAAATATTGCTCTATTTGCCGGAAAATCCATCCCAGCAGCAGGTGGACAGCGCAGAAGTGCTGGCTAGAAAACTGATGGGCGAATTGCACAACGGCGCTGACTTCAGCAAACTTGCGATCATCTACTCCGCCGATCCCCAAGCGCTGAAAGGCGGCAACATGGGCTGGGGCAAGATGCAAGAGATCCCAACCTTATTCGCCGAGCACCTAATTAATGCCAAGAAAGGCACTATCATCGGCCCTATTCGTTCCGCCATTGGCTTTCACATTCTAAAAGTGAATGATATCCGTGATGCTAGCCAGTCAGTATCCGTGACCGAAGTGCATGCGCGCCATATTCTGTTGAAACCTTCAGTGGTGATGACCGATGATCTAGCGCGCAGTAAGTTAGCAAGCATAGCGCAAGATATCAAAAGCGGCCGTACTAAGTTTGCCGGTGAAGCCAAACACCTGTCTCAAGATCTCGGATCTGCCTTGCAGGGCGGCGATCTGGGCTGGGCTTCTCCAGATATCTATGATCCGGCTTTCCGCGATGCCCTGCTAAAACTAAAAAAAGGCGAGATTAGTGCACCGGTACACTCCGACTTCGGCTGGCACCTCATCCAATTGCTGGATACACGTCAGGCAGACAAAACCGATGCCGCGCAAAAGAATCGCGCTTACCGCATGCTATTCAACCGCAAATTTGCTGAAGAAGTGCAGACTTGGATGCAAGAAATGCGCGCACAATCCTATGTGAAGATCATCAATGGCCATGCTCAGTAATAAACGTATCGTGATAACTCCCGGAGAACCTGCCGGGATAGGACCAGATTTGGTGGCAGTGCTGGCGCAGCAGGATTGGCCAGTTGAACTGGTAGTGTGCGCGGATTCAGCATTGTTGCTTGAGCGCGCCCACCGGCTGAACCTGCCGCTGACGCTGTGCTATTATCGCCCACAACAGCCTGCTCAACCGCAGCGCGCTGGTACACTAACCATGCTGCCGGTAGCCACCGCTTATTCGGTCATACCAGGTGAGCTTAACGCCGGTAACAGCGCCTACGTGCTGGAAACCCTTGCGTGCGCATGCGATGTCTGCCTGAACGGCGAGTTTGCCGCGTTGATCACCGGCCCGGTGAATAAAGGCGTGATTAACGACGCAGGTATGCCGTTTATCGGCCATACCGAATTCTTTGCCGATCGCAGCGGTTGCGATCGGGTGGTGATGATGCTGGCCACCGAAGAACTGCGCGTGGCGTTGGCGACTACCCACCTACCACTGCGAGCAGTACCTGGTGCTATCACCCAGCACAGCCTATTCGACATTATCCGAATTCTAGATCGGGATCTGAAAACCAAATTTGGCCTGCCCCAGCCGCATATCTACGTCTGCGGGCTGAACCCGCACGCCGGGGAAGGCGGTCATCTGGGGCATGAAGAGATAGACATTATCCTTCCAGCGCTTGAGGCACTGCGTGCTGAAGGCATCCACCTAACCGGCCCACTGCCAGCGGATACCCTGTTTCAGCCCAAGTATCTGCAACATGCCGATGCTGTGCTGGCGATGTATCACGATCAGGGTTTGCCAATACTAAAATATCAGGGGTTTGGCCGTGCAGTGAATATTACTCTTGGGTTGCCTTTTATCCGTACGTCGGTCGATCACGGTACTGCTCTCGAACTGGCTGGCACTGGCAGTGCCGATGTTGGCAGTTTTAAAACGGCCTTGGATCTCGCGATTAAAATGATAATTAATTGTAATGAATAACAGAGTCCACCAGGGGCACTTTGCCCGCAAACGCTTTGGACAAAACTTTTTAACCGATCAATTTGTCATAGATAGCATTGTCTCCGCCATTCACCCGCAACCGGGCGAGTCGATCATTGAGATTGGGCCCGGCCTGGGCTCATTGACCGAGCAAGTTGGCGCACGCATGGATCGCATGACGGTGATCGAGTTGGATCGCGATCTGGCGGCTCGCCTAGCAAACCATTCATCATTGAAAGACAAGCTGACTATCTACCAGCAGGACGCCATGACGGTGAATTTCGCCGACATGGCTAAGCAGGCAGGCCAACTATTGCGCATATTTGGTAACCTGCCGTACAATATTTCGGCACCACTAATGTTCCACCTTTTCATCTATACTCAGTCAATCCGCGACATGCACTTCATGTTGCAGAAAGAGGTGGTTAAACGTCTTGTTTCTGGCCCAGACAGCAAAGCCTACGGGCGTTTGAGCGTGATGGCGCAATATTACTGCAACGTTATCCCGATACTGGAAGTGCCGCCGACCTCATTCACCCCGGCACCGAAGGTCGAATCCGCCGTGGTACGTTTAGTGCCACATATCGTAATGCCAAATCCAGTGAGTGATGTGCACATGCTAAGCCGCATCACCACTCAAGCGTTCAATAAACGCCGGAAAACTATCCGTAATAGTTTAGGCGATCTGTTTACCCTAGTACAGTTGATGGAGTTGGGCATCGATGCTTCGCTCAGAGCAGAGAACATTTCTGTCGCGCAGTACTGCAAGCTAGCCAACTGGCTTTCAGACAATTCTGCGCCGCAGCAATAAGGAGTTGTTGCCATGATTGATTCACCACGTGTATGCATTCAGGTTCAAAGTATTTATGTGGAATCACAATCAATACCTGAAGAAAACCGTTACGTCTTCGCCTATACCGTCACTCTCCGGAATCTGAGCCGTTTCAACGTGCAGCTGCTGGGCCGTTACTGGCTGATCACCAACAGCAACGGTCGCAAGACCGAAGTGCAAGGAATCGGTGTAATAGGAGAACAACCCCTACTCCAGCCCGGTAGCGAGTTCCAATACACCAGCGGTACAATTCTCGAAACACCGCTGGGTACCATGGAAGGCCATTACGAAATGGTTGACCACCAAAGTCAATCGTTCCGCTGTGCTATTCCCGTTTTCCGCTTAGCTATCCCCACGCTGATCCATTAACTATGTCTACCTATCTTATCGGCGATATTCATGGCTGTTTCACTGAATTTCAAGCGCTTTTGGCTCAGGTTTCTTTCAACCAACAATGTGACCGATTGTGGCTGACCGGCGATCTAGTCGCCCGTGGCCCTGATTCACTTAAGGTGTTGCGCTTTGTTCATTCACTTGGCCCAGCCGTTCGCCTGGTGCTGGGCAACCACGATCTGCACCTGATGGCGGTCTACGCTGGTATTAGCCGCAATAAACCCAAAAACCGCTTCAATGCACTGCTGGAAGCGCCGGATGCCGACGAGTTGATCAACTGGCTGCGTTGCCAACCGATGCTACAAGTGGATGATGAGCTAAAGCTGATGATGGCGCACGCTGGCATTACTCCACAATGGGACATTAAAACTGCAAAAATATGTGCGCGTGAGGTAGAGATAATTCTACGCAGTAAAAGTCACCCGCTGTTTCTAGATACCATGTATGGCGATATGCCGAACAACTGGACGCCAGCACTGAGCGGCTTGGCACGCTTACGTTTTAGTACCAATGCATTGACGCGCATGCGTTACTGCTTCCCAAACGGCCAGCTTGACATGATTTCTAAAGATGCCCCCGGCACGGCACCTGCACCATTGAAACCCTGGTTTGAACTGCCACTCTTAGTGGATGCTGGCTATACCCTAATCTTCGGTCACTGGGCATCGTTAGCAGGCAAAGGCACCCCTGAAGGTATTATTGGGCTTGATACCGGCTGCTGCTGGGGCGGGAAGCTGACCATGCTGCGCTGGGAAGACCGACGTTACTTTACCCAGCCGTCAAAGACAGCACCAACCGTTTAGTCAGATCCTGAGTAACCTTAGGGTGAACTTACCTTGCCATTATATGCCCTGCTACGTTATCTGGACGACGTTCTAGTGCTAATAGCTAATAACCAAATAGAGAGTGCGATCCGCCTGGTGGCTGTGGAGCGAAAGAATTGATTGTTTGCGGGTTCGTTACCTGCCGGACAGCAAATGGCGACTTTGCTGAGTTTGCTTGAAACGGCCAGACAGAACAGGGCTGGAGTAGTTTATCTAATTACGAGATGTCCTTACCCAAATAGCCATATTTATCTCTCAGGACACGACGCCGACTATACCGATCACGATGAACAGCGCGGTAGATCTAGGTCTGTTCAATGGTAACCGCGTTGAGAAGAACTTTTTCGCTAGCTTGTTGGGGCTGAATACCGACCTAAAAGTCGGCCACTTTACTACTTCAGCGAATATGGACGTGACATTTAGGTAGTCATGGTGAGCCCAACTCTACGACTAATGCACTTTATAGGGTTTTCTTGGGAAACGAGTCTAGGGTCACTCCCATCAGTAAACGTTGCCTAGCCTCATCCTCGTTCTGGCAGTGCAGTCGCTGTTCTTCCCATTTTCCTAATCCGTACGCCAGGGATACGGTTTTGTCTGTTTGGTTGCCGAGGCGGGATCTGCGATAATTGCTTTTTACCTTTCCAGATTAAGAAACCGATGCAAGTACCCAATTAATGAGATATTCCAGACTTTGCAGGGTGAAGGTTTTTCACCGGTCTGCCTGCAATTTTTATTCGCCTACATTACTGCCCAGTAGGGTGCAGTTGGTGTGATACCAAGCACACTTGGGGTAATGAAGTCAATCTAGAAGTCAACATGCAACAGATTTAGGTAAAACTGCAAAAAGCGCTTCCCCAGGCAGCGCCAGTGCCTAGCAGTTGCTGGCAGTAATGTGTCATCAAGATTATACCGCGCGGCATGTGATGATCACCGGTGGTAAATCCTGCATTTACGATCTTGTACCGCTGACTGCATTGCTTGAACAGCAGGGCTATGGTTGCCAGATCGAGACCAGTGGCACCTACAAGATCCATTATTCGGTCAAAACTTGGGTGACGGTCTCACCCAAGGTGAATATGCATGGCGGCATGAAGGTGTTGGATCAAGCGTTGCAGCGTGCTGATAAAGTGAAGCATCTGGGGTCGCGCGTGAACATGATATCTAGGCACTAGATGCGCTGTTGGCAACATTACATGATAAAAAGCCCTGTATCATCGCGCTGCAACCGATTAGCAAGAAGGAAAATGCGACCTTTTTGTGTATTATAACCTGAATTTCACGCAATTAGCGGCTGTCGATGCAGCCTAACAAGTACCTCAATATTGCCTAATTTTACGGAAAGTATGCCGCAGTGTACGGCAATAGGAGTATGTCGACGGGGCAATATCCAACTTGCGGCATACTGGCCATAATCCCCGTTCGCCACTAAACTCATTAAGCAGCCGTATTATTTCTTTCAATGGCGTTCCGAGCTTCTCCTGGGCAAAATAAGCGGAAGTCTGGCGCACAGGATATCGTTGCTACGTAGCAGTTAATGCGCAGTCGTTCACAGGGGTGAATCTAGCGGTATTCCGTTCATGCTGACGCAGAACCTCCTGCAAAGTGTTAGGGCTGCAACCGATTTTAGGGATAATAGAGAAGATGGCTGCATGCTCAGATTTATATTCATCGTGCTGCGCCCTTATCACTCGGGCTTCACTCACTTTCTGGATAAATAAAACGGCACTTCACGCCTGGTACTGTGAGGTAAAACTTTCTCTGCGTGGTCACCCACAATATTATTCTAATATGGTATGGTATAATAATGACTAGTGTATTGATTCTAAAACGGATTTTCGGCCTGACACTTAGCGCCCTCCAGGGCTTCGTCGACTCTATTTTCACACTGATGAAAGTGACATTGAACTGCCCGGACTACACCTGCATCAGTAAGCGGTCGAAATCCATCAATGTCCCGTTTAAAAAACCAACGCCGGGTAAAATTGCGCACCTGGTTATCGACTCTACCGGGCTCAAAGTCTTGTGTGAATGGCAGTGGAAAGCAAAAAAACACGGTTAGGGAAAATGGCAGATCTGACGAAAACTGCATTTGGCCGTAGATATAGAAACACATAAGGTCATCTGTGCTGACCTTTAATTAAGTAATGTCACCGATACGGAAGCCTTCCCAGGTTTCATCCGCCAGATGGTACCGTAAAATCAAAGTCTTCATCGGTGGATGGGGCTTACGATAGGCGAGTGAGTCATGATAAGTTAAGGCGCAAGAAGATAATGGCGTTAATACCGCCCAGAAGCATAGCCCGTTATTGGTTGGCAGACTTATGCAGACCGAAATCCAGCGGTGGTGAAGCAGAGCCTTACCAGAGAGGAGACAACACACGGAGGAAAAGTATGACAGGTCTATACATCGATGTTTCGATAGCCGAAACATCGATGTATAGAGTAAAACAGCTATTTGGTAGTCACCTGTCGCTGCGAGATTATTGCGTGAAAGATGCCCATTCAGGGGCATCTTTATGCTAAATCCGATTTATTCAACAACGCTATTAGCCAGGTCAATTTCAAATGCTATTGTTAACAAACAGGGCAATCATTGAACAGGCAACTGAAATTTCTGGGTGTCGGGGGCTAAGAAGCTTAAAACTGGGGCAAGTTATCTCATATCTGTAGCTGGCGGGGGAGTGTCGTTAGACACTCCCCACTACTTTTAAAGTAAACAAAAATGCTGTACTTGCCTACCCACAAGCTGCGATAGCATTTTAGTTTATTGGCATTGATTAAATTGGATGCTCCATCAGTAAGTAGATGGTTTTTTAACCAGTAGGGCTGGTTAAATAGCGGTAACGTTAGCCGCTGATGGGCCTTTCGCACCGTTCTCAATAGAGAACTGTACGTTTTGTCCTTCTGCTAGGGTCTTGAAGCCTTGATCCTGAATTGCAGAGAAGTGTACAAATACATCTTTGCTGCCGTCTGCTGGAGTGATAAAACCAAAACCTTTAGACTCGTTAAACCACTTTACTTGACCTTTGATCATGTTTGACATGCTAATTTCCTTCGATAATAAATGTAGCCACCACTGGCATGTTATAGTCGGCATCAGTTACTTATGGAGGCACTAGAAAGGAAATTCGTCAGATAAGATCTATCTAGAGGATAAATCTTTAAATTTGAACTACTTTACTTAAAATGTCGTGCATAAATAGATCTGTACCACATGCCAGGTCTATTAACTCATGACCGGGCTTTAATAGCAACTCTTTTTATCAGATCACGCTGCAAAGGGACACGAAACGCGCAATATTTGTGCCCTGGCGGTTTCCTTTTTATAAATCCCCTCTTACAGCGCAACGGGGACAGGGCATTAGGCTTGTGTCCCGAAATGGTACATGAGCCGCTGTCAATTAATTACGGGATACAGCCTAGGGTTCCGTAATTAATCGCTGTAGTATTTTGACCTCAAAAGCTGGTAACTAAGGTGTAAGGGTGGAACACAACTTCACTTTTACTTGAATAACTTGCTGACTATATCCCCCAAGATGCGGTGCTAGCCACCGTAGGCAAAAACTTGCGATATTGCTGCATGCCTCTGCCGGATCAGCACCCAGTTTTTCGGCCAATTGATTGGTAGCGTCGCTGCCCAGCACTTGCTGCATATGGTCGCCTGAAATATGCTAGCATTTAGAATGCTACCTAACACGACTATTTAACAGATCCATAGTTATCTCCTTTCAGGCTGTGCAAGGGCCAAGTTAATTTGACGAAAAAGCCACCACGGCAGCCAAATTGCTTAATGGTAGCCTAACCGTTGATCTTTCTGTTGAAAAAGTTCCACGTGGGTACCCGACAACCACCGCCCAAGGTTATTTGCTCAATATCATTGCATACTAAAATTTTAGGATTTTAATGGCCTTGTTAAAGAAATCGGATTTGGAATAAAGAGTTCAATGAATGGGTATCTTTCATGCACCGTGTACAGTTTTTGGCATACCGGCGAGCGTCATCTTGTTTAATGCACAGATCATGGCCATAGCCTCTGCAACTTGCTCATCATAATCTCGCAGCGATAGGGTGACCACCAAATAGCTGTTTTACTCTGTACATCGCTGTTTCGGCTATCGAACAGCGGTGGTAGACTGTCATAATTTTCATTCGTGTGTTGTCTCTTATAAGGTGCTAGTTCGCCACCGCTTGATTTCGGTCTGCATAAGTCTGCCGACCAATAACGGCCTCCGCTTCTAGGCGGTATTAACGCCCTGATCTTCTTGCGCCTTAACTCATCATGACTCACTCGCCTATCGTAAGCCCTATCCGCCGAGGTAGCTTTGATTTTACGGTACGTCTGGCGGATTAGACCTGGAAATGCTTCCGTATCTATAACATTGCTCAAGGAAAGGTCAGTACAGATGACCTCATGTGTTTCTGTATCTATGGATAAATGCAGTTTTCGCCAGGTCCGCTATTTCCCCTGACCGTGTTTTATAACGAGATGCGCAATTTTACCCAGCGTTGAGTTTTTAAACGGGACATTGACGGACTACGCCCGCTTACTGATGCAGGTGTAGTCCGGGCATTTCAACGGCACTTTTATCAGTGTGAAAATGGAGTCGACGAAGCCCTGGAGGGCGCGAAGTGTTAGGCAGAAAATCCGTTTCAGCATCAATACACTGGTCATTACCATGCCATATTGGAATAATGTTGTTGGTGACCACGTAGAAAAGGTTTTGCCTCGCAGTAACAGGCGTGAAGTGCCGTTTCATCCACCTAGAAAGTGAGTGAAGCCAGAGTGATAAGGGAGTTGTTGTAAGCCTTACAATTGTTGATCTTGAACTTTTATTTGGCCACGTAATGTTACTATTTTAACAGCATAAGAGTGAACTGATCCTCGTGCCGGATAAATGTTCGATTTTTTCAACAACGCTACTTGAGCTAAGAAAATTGAAATGATGTCTATGAATCACCAATGCCATTGCATGGGTTGTTGGTGGGTCGTACAGGATTCGAACCTGTGACCAATTGATTAAGAGTCAACTGCTCTACCAACTGAGCTAACGACCCAACGGCTTTATTATTCTCTTCTTCTGCGTTACTGTCAAATGCTTACACAGATTATATTATTCATGTAGTATTGGCAATACCATGTTTTTTCTATAAAAAATCCATATAAGTTCTATTAAATTAACATTTTTATTTTTCAGAGTAATATTCGACTCCTTAAACATCCCATTTCTACCCTCGTAATGACAGCGTTAATGAATAATCAACTTTAATCTTGCATATAATTGTTGTAAATCTGTTGTACAAGGTAGAGGTTACCGAACTGACTTACTAAACCAAGCCAATCTAATAAAAGTAAAAAAACAGCTACCTCAGAACTTACATATCCCACTAATGACAGGTAAAATAGGACATCATTAAATGGTAGATCAGTCTAAAATAACCAAAGACGTTACGC
The DNA here is from genome assembly GCA_011754105.1 of Serratia symbiotica. GTDB lineage: Bacteria > Pseudomonadota > Gammaproteobacteria > Enterobacterales > Enterobacteriaceae > Serratia > Serratia symbiotica_E. Next base: position 11,810 of record JAAKDF010000001.1, on the reverse strand, counting down.
CCGCGTCAAAAGAACATCTACGAAGAAACTTAACCAATCGGCATATTCAACTGATCTCCATTGGCGGTGCGATCGGTACAGGTCTTTTTATGGGTTCCGGCAAAACCATAAGCCTAGCTGGCCCTTCCATCATCATCGTGTACATGATCATTGGCTTTATGTTGTTCTTTGTGATGCGTGCCATGGGTGAATTGTTGCTGTCTAATCTGGAGTATAAGTCGTTCAGTGATTTTGCCGCAGATCTGATCGGCCCATGGGCCGGTTTTTTTACTGGCTGGACTTACTGGTTCTGTTGGGTAGTTACCGGCATCGCCGACGTGGTAGCGATCACTGCCTACGCTCAGTTCTGGTTGCCAGAATTGTCGCAGTGGATCCCCTCACTGCTGTGCGTACTGCTGCTGCTTGTCCTAAACCTGGTGACGGTCAAGGTGTTCGGCGAAACGGAGTTCTGGTTCGCGATGATAAAAATTGTCGCCATCATAAGTCTAATCCTCATTGGGCTCGTGATGATCGTCATGCAGTTCCAGTCTCCGTCTGGTAACGTTGCCTCGCTTTCACACCTGTGGGATAATGGTGGATTGTTTCCGAAAGGCATCAGCGGCTTCTTAGCTGGCTTTCAGATTGCGGTATTCGCCTTCGTCGGTATTGAATTGGTGGGGACCACCGCAGCGGAAACAAAAGCCCCAGAAAAAGTGCTGCCGCGCGCTATCAACGCCATTCCACTGCGCATTATTATGTTCTACGTGTTCGCGCTGATAGTGATCATGTCGGTCACGCCTTGGAACTCGGTTGTTGCAGACAAAAGCCCATTCGTTGAGTTATTTGTCCTGATCGGCATACCGGCAGCGGCCAGCATTATCAACTTCGTAGTGCTGACCTCAGCCGCTTCTTCTGCCAATAGTGGGGTGTTTTCTACCAGTCGCATACTGTTCGGCTTAGCACAGGAAGGCGATGCGCCAAAATCATTCGCCAACCTGTCTAAACGCGCGGTACCAGCCAACGGTCTGATCTTCTCATGCCTTTGCTTGTTGTGTGGCTCAGTGCTGATTTTCCTAATCCCAAACGTGATGATGGTGTTTACCTTAGTCACCACGGTTTCGGCGATCTTGTTTATGTTCGTATGGAGTATCATACTATGTTCGTACCTGGTTTATCGCCAACAGCACCCCGCGTTACACCATAAATCAATCTATAAGATGCCGGCAGGCAGGCTAATGTGCTGGATTTGTATCGCGTTCTTTGCCTTTGTGCTGTTGCAGCTAGCGCTACGTGAAGATACCCGCCAAGCTCTTATTGCCACGCCGCTGTGGTTTATGGTACTAGGCCTTTCATACACGTTGATGCGCAACAAGAAAGATGCTTAATGATCGCACGTCCCGCAGCGCCTGCTCAATAGTGTTTCTGAACTGGGCAGGCGCTGCGTCTTTTGCGCAAAGTATTGCCACTGTGCTATACAATCATGTTTAGCTAATGCCGCTTTTAGCTATCTAAGCGAGTGAAAATCCTCATAGAGATAAAACAATTAATTAATAAAAAAGCGTACCAAAACTAGTAAATAACGCCCCGGCGACAGTCCTAAGCCTGACCTGCTGATCGCCCGCAGCGTGTAGAAATAGTTTGGCACAGCCATTCTACACAGATTGCTAGAAGTACTGCAACGTTATGGGATGGAGCCAGTGAATTTGATAGTCAACGATAAAGGGGCGCTGGACTGCGTGCTGCGCGCACTTCTGGAGATGGTGCTGATGCGCGCCAGAGACAGTAGCCCACTTGTCTTAGGAGGCGAGCAACGTCTTTATTTACCAGGCTGGCTGATGCGCTGATATTCGATTTAGAGGACTCGGTGATCCTGCGCGAGAAAGACGCCGCCAACTGGCGAGTGTATCACGCATTGCAGCACCGACGATATAAAGAGGTAGAGAACATTGTTATTTAGGACAACGCGCTATATTCAGCCTATAGCTTGGCTTACTTACAGGCGGTAGTGCGCAGTGGGAACTGATATCGTGCGGTTTCCTAAGACCAACTGCGTACAGGATGTTACCAATATAGCACGAGAAATCGCCGCCATCGAGGCCGCCCAGTAATCAGCACCCGGTACCAATGCGGTGGTAATCGCCCGGATTTTCCGTGTCTGATGGGTATCTTCATTGGGGGCAGAAGACTACGCGAGCGAACCTGTGCACAGAGCGGTAGCTAGAGGGAATCAAACTACTTTTCGCCCGCCTCCCGCTTATGCCAGCGGCGTGCGCCGCTGGCATTCAGGCGTTCGATACCGTTTATTCCGATGCCAACAACGAGGCCGGGTTCTTGCAAGAAGCAGCACTGATCAAGCAGCTTGGTTTCGACGTTAAATAGCTGATCAACCCACGGCAAATCGAATTGTTACACAAGGTGTATGCGACGAGCGCCATAGAAGTCGCCCATGCCTAGCAAGTGGTGGAAGTCGCCGAGGTAGCAGAACAGGAAGGGGCTTGGCGTTACTCAACGGTAAGATGGTTGATAGCTAGGTGATTAAATGTTCGCGGTTAATGCTGGAGCGCGCGGCACTGTCCGGTATTCTGGAACAGCCCATGCAGCAAGAGGAGGCATGATGGATCGCCAACAACGACTGATGAGCTTTAATAACGCCGCCAATGGGGGCTGCTATCAGGATGCCTCCAAGGCCAATTTGCAGGCTCATAAAACCTTGTTACATCAACCGCTGCAACTCGTTGCAGCAGGCGGTGCGCTGTGGCGGGTTGCAAGACGGCAATGACAATCTCCTTTCACCATGCGATTCGTAGTAGTGATCTGGCGCTGAATCAGGTGATGGAGACACTAGCCTCTAGCTCGCTATCCGATTGTCATGCGCCGCTGGTTGGAGATATCCGCAACGATGTGGTGAGACGCATCTACATGTCCGGCCAGCGTAGGTCGCTAGCAGATGCCATATCGCGTAGCTTGCTAGCGGCACAGTACAACTTAATTCATACGGTGGCTGGGTCAATTTGATCGAGTCTGGCAATTTGAAGATAGACGTTGCTTTCCTCGTGGTGTCAGCTTGCGATGAGTTTGGCAACGCCAATCGTTACAGCGTCGAAGCTGGCGGTTCGATCGGTTATGCGCGGGTGGATGCCGAAGCGGCGGAAACGGTGGTGACCGAACAGATCCTTCCGTACCAGCATCATCCGGCTAGCCTGCCGTAGAATCGGGTAGATCTAATCGTTCTAATCGAACAGGTGGGCGATGCCGACAAGATTAGTGCAGACACTACACGTATGACCTCTAACCCATGTGAACTGCTGATCGCCCTCCGTGCAGCCGAGGTGATCGCCAGTTATGACTACTTTACCGAGGGATTTTCGCTGCAAATCTGCATGGAGGAGCTTCACTGGCGATAATCCTCTTTCTGGAAGACAAAATTCGTGTATGCGGCATCCATGCCGGATTTGGGCTTGGCGTTATTACCTTGACCATGGTGGAGCTGCATTAGAAGGGGATGATAGGCAAATTGATGGATGTGCAAAGGTCGTTATGACCAGCTACGTCAGAAAAATACTGCTGCTGACCTATACGCTGATGGGGGAATACGCAGAAGAAATTTTTTATCTGTTGTTTCGTATATTGACCCGCAGAATGCCGGAAGAAGGCTACCGACTCGGTCGCAATGGCAGCTTGACCGCCGCCGCCATGCGGTTTATGCACGATCATGGCGTGTTGAAGGAGGTCTTTTACGAAAACAGCCTTGAGGCGCATAAACCGCAAGAGGGTAAAAACCACTGTCCGGGTATCCAAAGCTCAAGGGTTAAGTCCAAAGGGCATGCTGTGTTGCATGTTACCTTATACTGTTTTTCTAAAACTGATTGATTTAGGCAGCGATGTGCTACCGCCTTATCATGAAGAATTCAGGGAAGTTGCGATGACGGAGACGAAAAGCGATGCTTCCACGAAGCAGTCTATCTCGCTGACGACGATACTGCGCCATGCCCTGGGAAAGGGGGATACCACCCTGCTGAAAGTGGTACTCAATGTACTTCTGGCTTGACCAGAGGGCTTCTTCCGCCCGGAATTGGTGAAACATCCGCGTACCCGCAACACGCTAGCATTCGTTCCCTCACTGTTAGAGGCCACGGAGTCGACGCCCAAAGAGCAGAAAATGATAGCCCTCTGTCTGGCGGAGAAAACTGCAGGCCAGTAAGGTACTGGCGTACTCCACCTACAGCGGCACCAGCGATACCACCTCGCGCCTGAAAGCCCTGCTGACGCAGGGCGGACTAAAAGTCGCCGTGTTGTGCGTCACTGTCATCCAGTAGCAATGGGATGACTGGGTCGCCGAATAGGTGGATAATGGTATCGACGTGCTGGTATCAAACCAGGAGCTGGTAAAAACTGGGCGCAATCTACTAGAGTATCCAACTATAGTGTTTATGCAAACCTGGTTTAACGTCTATACCCCTGCTTCAGGCGGCGCGCCGCTTATGGCGGATCGGGTAAGAAAGCAGCGGTAAAATTGATTTATCTCGGCTATGCCGCGACGTCTAAAATCGCCTATCTCGACCTAATGGCATGCAAAATCGCCGTAGCGCAAAGCACAGCGGGTGACGTGCCGGGATCCGGCCTGGATATTCTCAATACTGACGATGATTCGTTTGAAATTTCTCTAGCAAAAAATTGTTGCCTGACATATTTATTCACTCACTATAGTGGTTTCCGCTTCGGCGTAAACCACCATCACTTATTTTTATTACCGATAAGGCTATTTATGGCACATCAATTAATGACACATGACGGCGCTGTTAGCGAAAACAAGCAGACCTTGACTAAATACGGCATTGCGTTCATGTCTTAGGTCAGAGCGCATAGGTTGTATAGTGTAACTATACAAATGGGGCATCGTGAATGATCAAAAGCTTCAGGCACAAAGGACTGGAAAAGTTTTATCTTACCGGCTCCACTGCGGGAATTCAGCCAGTACATGCCTCCCTTCTGCGCAGACAACTTTTCGTCTTCAGCAAGGCAAAAAACGGTCAGATATTTATAACCCACCACATCTGGGCGAAGTCCTCAGGGATTATCTTGGCAGCGTGAGCATCACCAATGCGGCTAACGCTTTGCAGATTACGCGGGCGCAGTTATCCTGTATTCCTAACAGCCATGCCGCAATCAGGGCAAATATAAAACTACGACTGGCGCCGCTGCTAGATACCAGCGCTGAAATGTAGATCCATATACAATCGGATTACGCTCTCTGGCAGGAAGCTCAAAATCGCCGACCGGTTATCCGACCGCTACTCGGTCATCTCGCTGACGCATAAACGCGTAGAACCTGCGATATCATAATGAAAATCCCGCCCTTTATTCCAGCGGGCTTGTTTTTTTTGTCTTTTGTTCTGTCCCTCGAAAACAGTTTCCCCTGTCGGCTCCAACCGCCCCCGCTTACCCTGACGCTGCACGCTTTTTTTTCCCGTCACACATGGGTGCCCCGCCCGTTCGGGCATAATCCTCTGATGCCCGCTTTTTCCAGGAGTAACCTGGTAAAATTGCGCACCTCGTTATAAAACACGGTCAGGGGAAACTGCGGATCTAGCGAAAACTGCATTTGTCCGTAGATACAGAAACACATGAGGTCATCTGTATTGACCTTTCCTTAAGCAATATTACCGATACGGAAGCCTTACTAGGTCTCATCCGCCAGACGTACCGTACAATCAAAGTCGCCTCGGCGGATGTGGCTTTCGATAGGAGAGTGAGTCATGATGAGTTAAGGCGCAAGAAGATAAGGTCGTTAATACCGCCAAGAAGCGGAGCACGTTATTAGTCGGAAGATTATGCAGACCGAAATCAAGCAGTGGCGAAATAGCTTCTTACCGGAGACAAAACACGGAGGAAAAGTATGACAGGCTGCCATCGACGTTCGATATTCTAAACATCGATGTACAGAGTACAACAGCTATTTGGTAGTCACCTGTCGCTGCAAGAATATGATGCGCAAGATGACGATCGCCGGTATACCAGAAAGTGTAGGTATTGTCTGAAAGATGCCCATTCAGTGGAATCTTTATTCCAAATTAGATTTATTCAACAACGCTAGGGTAGGGTATAAAGCCATGGTAAAATAACCCTGGCCAAATTTGGCCGCCATATAACGCATCGAAAAATCGATCGGATAAGGGGAGCTGGCTGAATTTAGCCGGTGGATACCAAACAGCATGCTGATTTTCTCCTCAGAAAATCGCACTATTACTCCGGGAAACACATCAAATGACATTAACTCGCCTCTAAGAATCGTCGTGCTGCACAAACTACTGTTAATCTCGATGTGACAGCATTGAAATCTTTTCCCAGTGCTAAAATTTGATATAGCCGAAGCAAATCTTCGGCAAGCGGTTATCGCACTGTCTGATTCCACTAGCCTAACGACGAGTGTCACCAGCGCACTCTTCTTGTAAGAAGGTAGAACTGCATGCTTTGGTAAGAGAAAAAGCGCTGAGGAAATTTAACACCCCAAGTGAGAATAAAAATGTAATATTTAGAAATATAATGCACTGAATCTTGATTAATTACTAAATTTGGTGGGGCCCCTGCCAGCTACATCCCAGCACACACGTTATCTGCTGCGGCTGCTTCCTTCCGGATCTGACCGAGTCCGCAATTTAGTATTGCGCGAGAACCAACAAGGCCCCCATTGACTAATTTTGTACTTTAAAGCGCTGGCATTATCAGTGATGGTTAGTCAAATAGCAAGCCAAGCACAACCAACTGCTTTTTTCTTACTCGTTTCACCTATAGCATACTCTTTACCTAATCTTTTACTTGCGCAGGTAAACAAAATGTACCCCATAGCCCCCTCCTTTAGCCAACGCTTATTCCATGTAGTGGACGCCATTCCATGTAGCAAGAATCACCACTTAAAGTTAAGTAGCACGGCTAGCGGGATCACCGCGAGTATCTCGTCAGGTCGGCGCTGTATTACGACGTTTGCCATAAGGCTAGGGCAGGGCTGGCTACCCTAAGCCTAGCATCGGGTGATAAGAATCGCTATGGACAAATTTCGCAGTAAGGCGAAGACTTTTAGGGGCAGAGGTAGCTTTGCTAATGACATCAATCACGTCATCTAATTGGTCGTCAGCAATGGTGATATCAATTTTTACTTTAGGTTGGAAGTCAACGCTGTATTCTGCGCTACGATAAATCTCAGCATATCCTTTCTGGCGGCTAAATCCTCTCACTTCAGTAACAGTTAGCCCCTTTATACCTATATCGGATAAAGCTTAATGCACATCCTCCAGCTTAAATAGTCTGATAACTACTGTCACTAGCCTCATAATTGTTTCTCTATTAAAAGCTTAAACTCACCATGATGCAGAATTTATTAAGCAAAAAATATTCTATAGATGGGTTAATACATGAATTCAGCAAGTGACTCGGTGGACCGACAACCTTGAGTAATGTAGCGCCTTACCGCCAGTCATCACTAAAATAGTGCAGCCAATTTTGATGCGTAATGCTTCGGGAAAAGGCGCGTAAGGGACTTGAGGAGCCACACCCCACTTCCCTGGGGATCAAGCGGATTGGCTTTCCCCGCGGGCTGCCAGCGCTTCACCCACCTTTTGTAATTGATACATCTGGTAGTAGCGCCCCTGCTGCCCTAGCAGTTGCAGATGATTTCCCTGCTCTACCACCTGGCCACGGTGGAGCACCAGAATTGAGTCAGCATCGACGATAGTTGATAAACGGTGAGCAATCACTATCAGTGTAGTGCGCTCACGGATAAGACGCAGCGCATGCTGGATGGCCTGCTCGGTTCCCGAATCAATGTTGGCCGTCGCCTCGTCTAGGATCAGGATCTGCGGTACCTGCACTAGTATCCGTGCCATCGCCAGCAGTTGTTTTTGGCCGACCGATAAGTTATTACCTTGCTCGCACAGCCTGGTGTGAATACCCAGCGGAAAGCCGCGTACCAGATCGGCCAAATGCACCGTCTCCAATGCTTGCCAAACCGTTTGTTCGTCGATATTACGCCCTAAAGTGATATTGGCCAGCACTGATTCGGCGATCACTGCTGGCTCCTGCTGCACCATTGCCATACCCTGACGCAGCGTTCGATGCGATAGACTGGATAGCAGACGGCCGCCGAGGCGCACCTCGCCTTCATTGACTGGGTAGTAACCCATTAGCAGGCTGACCAATGTGCTCTTGCCGCTGCCAGTGTGGCCAACTAGTGCAACGAACCCGCACCTAGGCACCGAAAATGAAATATGCTGCAACACCTTTTTATCCGAGCGATAGGCGAAACTCAGGTCTTTAACATCGATGCTACCGCTGGTCAGCGGATGAGTTTCCGTACCATAACGCTGTTGGCAGCGATCCATTAGTTCAAAGACGCGTTCGCCAGCCACCAGCGCCTGCTGCAAAATAGACTGCTGCGAAGTCAGCTCGATCAGCGGTTCGTTCAAGCGCCCTAAATAATTGATAAAGGCATATAATACGCCGGCGCTTATAGCACCTTCACTGCTCAAGCCGAACAGCATTAGCAGGCCGCACAGCACCAGTATCGAAAACAAGCTAATTAGTGGCCGCAGTAGAAAACCGTCCAGCCGCAGAGTTTGCATGCGCGCGGTGTAATGCATTTTACTGGCTGCGCGCAGGCGCTCACCGAAGCGAATCTGCTGACGGAATTGTTGGATGACAATCATGCCGTTAATTACTTCATTAAAACCGTCGTTGATATCCGCCAGATAGCTGCGCACTCGCCGCACGATCGGCGAACTATAGTACTGATATATGCCCATCACCACAAGTACTGCCGGGAAGATGCAGATCGCTACCAGTGCCATGCGCCAGTCTAGGATAAACATTGCCACCAGCATGGTACCGATCAGAGCGGCGCTTTTCAGTACGGTGGAGACCACCATCACGTAAAGATCCTTGATAACCTCGGTATCGTTGGTAACGCGCGAGATCAACTGCCCGACCGGCTGGGTGTCGAAGGCACTGAGCGGCTGGCGCAGTGCGGCGTCCATCACATCTGTGCGTAAACGCTGCACTACCGCCACCGCTGCCTGATTGAAAAATAGCGCCTGGAAATAATGCAGCGCCGCCGCCAGCAGTTCCAGCAATACATAGGTCGTCGCCAGCCCTCCGACTATTGCCAGCGGCAGTTGCCATTTGGCAACGTAGTTATCAATAAAATAGCTGATCAAGATTGGCCCAGCGACTTCCGCCGCTGCCGCCACCCACAGCATCAGCACCGTAATAGCCAGCGGTTTGCGGTATAGCGATCCGTAAGCCAGCAGCCGTTTTAGCGTCGGCCATAGCTTTTTCACTTTATTCATTGGCTAACGCTTCCTTAGCGCACTCCGGCACTTCATCCATCTCCGCCTCCAACTGCTGGTAGCGGTACATATCACGATACCACCCTGGCTGAGTCGCCAGCGCTGAGTGTTTACCACGCTGCGTTACGCTCCCATGCTGCATCACCAGGATCTCGCTAGCTCCGGTCAATGCCGACAGCCTGTGCGCACTGATAATCAGCGTACGATCTTGCCCCCAACGGCGCAAGTTATACAGAATTTGGTGCTCAGTAAGACCATCTACTGCTGAAAGTGCATCGTCGAGGATCAGGATCTCTGTATCCAGTAACAGCGCACGGGCGATGGAAACACGCTGCTTCTGACCACCAGAAAGCATCACACCGCGTTCGCCCACTTCAGTTTTATAGCCCTGTGGCAGACGCAGGATATCCTCGTGCACGCTGGCCATCCGCGCTGCCTCTTCAATCTGCTCTTGCGTCGCTCCCGGATTGCCTAGCGCAATATTGTTTGCCACACTGTCGGAGAATAAGAATGGCGTCTGATTGACCACTGACAACCGCGAACGCCAATCATCAAGCTTAACCTGGCTTAGCGGCAAGCCGTGGTAGCTTATCTGACCAGAGTTAACATCGAAATGGCGCTGGATCAGTGACAACAGCGTCGATTTACCGGCCCCAGTTGGCCCGCATAACCCCATCATCTGCCCAGGCTCTAGCCTAAACATGACCTTGTGCAACGCAGATAGCTTACTATCTGGGTAATGAAATGCTCGGATATCCGCCATCAATACGCCGCGGCCAGCAGACAGCGGCAGTTGACCATCTTGTACCGTCGGTGCCTCTGCAAGCAGGCTACGGATGCGGCTGTATGCGGCACTGCCACGTTCAACGATATTGAACATCCAAGCCAGCGCTAACATTGGCCAAATCATCAGGCCTAGATACATCACAAGGCTGGTTAACTGCCCCAGCGTTAGAGAACCGTTCACTACCATCCAACTGCCGCCGCCAATAGCCAACAGATTGGAGGTGCCTATTGCAATATAGATCGTTGGGTCAAAGCACGCGTCAACCTGCGCCACATGCATGTTCTTCGCACCTGTATGCACCGCCACTTCGGCGAACCGCTTGGACTGATGATCCTCCAGACCAAATGCTTTGATCATGCGGATGCTGGTCATACTTTCCTGCGCCTGATCATTCAGGCTGGAAAATGCTGCCTGTGCTGATTTAAAGCGCTGATGCAGTTGGCCGCCGTAATATTTGATGGCGATCGCCATCAGCGGCATGGGGATAAAAGACAGGAGAGTTAGTTTCCAACTAATTTGGGTGCTCATGACTACCAGAACTATCACCCCCATCACTAGTGAGTCCAACAGTGTCAACACGCCTTCACCAGCAGCAAACACCACCCGATCAACGTCGTTAGTAGCACGCGCCATCAGATCGCCGGTACGGTGACGCAGGTAGAAGTCCGTGTTCTGGTGACTAAGCCGACGGTAGAAATTCTCGCGTAGTTCGCCGGCCAACTGATAAGACGCGCCAAACAGCAATACCCGCCACAGGTAGCGCAGTAGGTAAACAATAATCGCGGAGCCAAGCATCAGCCCAAGCCATGCCATCAGCACTCCAGTCGACATCTGTTTTTCGGTGACACCATCCACGATCATACCTACCAGTTTGGGCGGTAACAGTTGCAGAATAGCGATAACAAACAGCAGCACCGCTGCCCCCAGGTAGCGGTGCCATTCTCGGCGAAAATACCAACCGATTTGAGCAAATAATCTCACGCAGTTTGATTCCAGGATTGAATAGGTTTTATCTTTTGCTCTGCTCCAATAGAGCAGGATACCACCTATGCAGCGTCAGTTTGGTGAACTTTTCACTCTGGCACGAGTAGCGCGGTGGTATATTTTATTTTCCATGGCGAAGCTGGAAGTGACGTCGACCAGGCCTAGCACGCCGTTGACTAGCCGCTTGTTAAAGATGTCGCAGCTCTTCATATACGCCACTTCCAATTGCATAAAGTAGTCGTATTCACCCGAGATGCGGTAGAACACCAACACATCGGGAATTTTTGCAATCCGTTGAACAAACGTCCGATACCACTCGCTGCTGTACTGCTGGGTTTTAATCAGCACAAAGGACGTCAGCCCTAGATTTAACTTTTCGTTGTCCAGCAGCGCCCCTCGGCCACGGATATAGCCTTTATTTTTTAGCCGCTTTAGCCGTTTCCAGCATGGAGTGGAGGTTAAATTAACCGCTTCGGCCAGCGCCTGTAGCGATTGTTTGCAGTCTTGCTGCAACATACATAGCAGATTACGGTCTATTTTATCTAGCATATCGCTAATCTAGAGAAAATTTTTCTCCATTCAAACAAAAATGAAGGTTGAAAAGCAACATTCTTTCCTAATTATTGGGCGTTGTTAAATAAATCAGATTTGGAATAATAAAGAGTCACCTGAATAGGCATCTTTCATGCAAAACGTACACTTTATGGCATACCGGCGAGCGT